>JBGCDV010000001.1:0-198228 GCA_045105735.1 Sulfitobacter sp.
AAAACCTCCGGAAATTAGCAAAACTCAAGCCGATGGGGTCAGCCGTCGGATGATAGTTGAAAGACCTACCGACGTCCGAAATAAATCAACGCGATAGCCCGCTTCGACACGCCAAAACCAAAGAGTTTTTCAACACAATCAGCTCAAACCCGCCATTCCCAGGCTGCTCCGGGAGGAAAAACACCGCCGGGTGAGAGAACCCGGCGGTGCGGTGGTGCCTAAGAACATCGACCCTTGGAGGTAAGCCTTTAGCCTTGTTCTGGCACAAGTATTTCGCGTTTGCCCACGTGGTTTGCAGGAGAGACCAAACCCTGATCCTCCATCTGCTCCACCAGTCTTGCAGCCTTGTTGTATCCAATCGCAAGTTTACGCTGGATGTAGGAGGTGGAGCATTTACGATCCTTGATCACCACAGCCACGGCCTGATCGTAAAGCGCGTCCTCGCCGTCTGTGTTGCCGCCCAGCCCCAGCACCGCATCAATGCTCGCTTCGCTTTCCTCAGCGGGTCCATCCACGACGCCACCAATATAATCCGGCTCGCCAAACTGCTTGAGGTGGTTGACGATTTCCTCAACCTCTTCGTCGCTCACAAACGGACCATGACAGCGTGTGATCTTGGCCCCGCCCGCCATATAGAGCATGTCGCCCATGCCCAGCAGTTGCTCGGCACCCATTTCACCCAAGATGGTACGACTGTCGATTTTCGACGTGACCTGAAACGAGATCCGCGTGGGGAAGTTCGCCTTGATCGTTCCGGTGATCACGTCCACCGACGGACGCTGCGTCGCCATAATGAGGTGGATGCCAGACGCCCGTGCCATCTGCGCCAGACGCTGAATGCAGGCCTCGATCTCTTTGCCAGCGACCATCATCAGGTCGGCCATCTCATCCACAATCACAACGATATAGGGCAGCGCCTCGGGTGTGTTTTCTTCGGTCTCAAAGATCGGCTCGCCGGTGTCATCGTCAAATCCGGTTTGTACCGTGCGGCTGAACATCTCGCCTTTGGACAACGCCTCGCGCACACGGCCATTGTAACCTTCGATGTTGCGCACGCCCATCTTGGACATCTTGCGGTAGCGTTCTTCCATCTCGCCCACGGTCCATTTCAGCGCGACAACCGCCTTTTTCGGGTCGGTCACAACGGGGGAGAGCAGATGCGGGATGCCGTCATAGACGGAGAGTTCCAACATCTTGGGGTCGATCATGATCAGGCGGCATTCTTCCGGCGTCAACTTGTATAGAAGGCTGAGGATCATGGTGTTGATCGCCACGGATTTACCGGAACCGGAGGATCACGCGATCAGCAGGTGAGGCATCTTGGCAAGGTTCGCCACCACCGGATCACCGCCAATGTCCTTGCCCAGCGCAAGCGGCAAACGCATATTGCTATCGCCAAAGTCGCGCGCTGACAGGATTTCGCGCAGCACAACCTTTTCGCGGTTCTCATTGGGCAGTTCGATCCCGATCACAGAGCGCCCCGGCACCGTTGACACACGCGCAGAGAGCGCCGCCATAGACCGCGCGATGTCATCAGCAAGGCCGATCACACGCGACGCTTTGAGACCCGGTGCGGGTTCAAGCTCATACATTGTAACCACAGGACCGGGCCGCACGGCCACGATCTCGCCTTTGACGCCGTAGTCATCCAGCACGCTTTCCAGCATGCGCGCATTCTCTTCAAGCGCCTCGTCGCTCAGATGCAGGCGCTGCACTTCGGCAGGGTTTTCCAGCAGGTTCAGCGGCGGCAATTCAAAACCGGGGTGGGTTTCTTCAAAACTCAAGGTCGGCTGCGCTTCGGCCTTGGCCTGTTTGGAAGGCTGCACAGGTTTGCGGATCGGTTGCTGCACGATATTGCGCGGCTCCGCCACGGGGATCGGTGCGACCTCCGGCTCGGGTGCTTCTTGCAAGGGCAGGACCGCTTCGGGCGGCGGCGCAACTGGCATCGGCGCAGATGGGGCCGCGGTGTTGATCGTCACTTGTGGTTCTTGCGCCTGCACCGGTGCGGCTGGCGCAGTCAGAGGTGGTTCTGCGCGCAGTTGTGCCTGTGGTGCCGTATCGAGCAAAAGCGCATCCGGGCCGCGCCCCCGTCCCTTGGTCAGTGGCGCAGTGGTCGGAGTGTGCACCGCAGTGGCCGTACGCACACGGTTCTTGATCACATCAGCGATCTTGGATTTGATCCGATCATCGCCCGGGGCTTCGATCCCTTCAATATCGTGGTACTCTTCTACCAGTTCCTGCTCTGGCATCGCATCGGGACGCTTGATCAGCGCAGGCATACGCGCCAGCAGGCCAGTTTTCTGTTCCGGGGCCGACGCAGTCAGCATCGGCTCTGGCGGCAGCTCAGGTGCAGCAGGCGCTGTCATGACAGGCTGGCTCGCTTCAAAGGCTGCTTGCTCCTCTGCGGCGATGCGCGCACGCTCGCGACGTTCCGCCTGACGCGCTTGCAGCTTTTGACCCGCGACAACAGCCCCCGACGCGCCACGCCCAAGGGCTGTCATCAGCATCGCATAGGCCATGATGACGCCAACCAGCAGGAACCGCGCAAGGCGGTGCAATTCCACTTTCGTGAATCCCAGCACAAAGGCACCAAGCGCCAGAATACCAACGCCCATGACCAGCGACATCAGCTTGACGGTAAAGGTCGAGCCAATGGGCAGGATCGTCAGGATTGCGCCCATCACGGTGTCACCGAACAGCCCACCCAGACCAAAGGAATGTGTTTGCAACCACTCCGAGCCGGGTGCCAACGTCGCGGCATAGATCGCGCCCATCGCAACGGCAATCGGTGCGAAAATCAGGCGGCCCACCGCGCGTTCCTGGCCCCAGTGCAGCGCAAATCGGGCACCCCAGACCAGCAGCACTATCGCCACGCCCCAAGCGCCCCAACCGACGATCATAAAGAGCGGTGCCGCAATAGAAGCCCCCATCCGGCCCATCCAGTTTTGCACTGGCGCATCCGTAGACACCATCCAATTGGGATCATCCGGCGTATAGCTCGCAATCATCATCACCGACATTACGCCCAGCAGGATCAGCACCAGACCCAACAATTCCTTGCCACGTTTTTCGATGGCCTCTGCCATGTTGCTGTCCAGCAGGGGGTCACGCCCTCGGGTTTGATATGCCATACTTTGGTCCCTCTTGCTCATGCCGGATAAAGACAGTCGCGGATCAATTCCAATCCGCGCGCGGTCTCATCCGCAGGCCCGACAAGCGCGGCCCTGATGTATTTCTTGCCGGGGTTTTCCTGCCCCGGAACGTCTTGTGCGAGATACCCACCGGGCAGTACTTTGACCCCCGTCTCGCGCCACAGTTTCACCGCGGCCTTTTCATCATCTTCCACCGGCAACCACAGGAAAAACCCGGCTTGCGGGCTCATGTACCCCGGAATATTGCCAAGGATGCGGTCGGCAATCTGAAACTTTTCCTGATAAAGCGCGCGGCTTTCCTCGACGTGTGCTTCATCGTTCCACACGGCGGCGGCGGCCTGCTGCAACGGCAGCGGCAAGGGCGCGCCCGCGTAGTTGCGCAACTGCTTGATCTCACGGATGCTGTCGGGCCCCGACGCCACAAAGCCGGAGCGCAGGCCGGGCAGGTTGGAACGTTTGCTCAGCGAATGAAAGATCACGATGCGGTTGCGATCTGCACCCATTTCTTCGGCCACTTCGATGGCACCGGGGGGCGGTGTTTCACGGTAGATTTCGGAGTAGCATTCGTCGGCAAAAATCTTGAAGTCGTGTTCTTCGGCCAATGCAATCAGCCGTTTCCAATAGTCGCGATCTGCCACCGCACCTTGCGGGTTTGCGGGCGAACAGATGTAGGCGGCAGTGGTGCGCGTCAGCACGTCCTGCGGCACACTGTCAAAATCCGGCAAATGCCCGGTCTGCGCTGTGGCGTTCACCATAATCGGGTCGGCCGCCCCCGATATCGCACCAATCATATAGACCTGATAGAACGGGTTCGGCATCAAGACGGCAGGTTTCGCACCGTTCTTTGTCTCAGGGCAAAGCGCGATCACGGCGTTGTACAGCCCCTCTCGCGTCCCGTTGAGCGCCATGACTTCCGTTTCAGCGTCCATCTGAACGCCGTAACGCCGCTTGATCCAACCCGCGATAGCGGCCTTCAGTTCGGGCGAGCCGTCATTTGGCGGATAGCGGTTAAAACCGGCGGCATGTTTGGTGATCTCATCCGTGACCCAGGCCGGAAACGCATGTTTCGGCTCACCTATGGTCATTTGGATCAGCGGGCCACCGCCTTCATGCACGTCCAAAAGAGCGCGCAGGCGCGGCCAAGCATGAGCCGGAAGGTTCGAAAACCGCTCTGGGTACACCATCTAAAACTGCCTCGGATCGGGATCATTATTGCCCCGTTTCCACCAAAGTACCCAAGCGCCCGCCCCGCGTCCAGAAAAACAGGGTTTGAGACAAAGGTTTGTGGCATTTAGGCCAGATTTAGCGCAGCGCCTCCTCCACGGCGGCACCCAGTCGAAGCAACTGTTCTTCCATATCTGGGGGGCACATCATCATCAGACCACAAGAAGGCGTGTCTGTGGGCAGGGTCAACGCGCAAATCCCCATCAGATTTCCAATCCGCGTGTTGCGCAGCGCCATCAAATTTTCGCTGACGTAATAGTCGGTATCGCTTTCCAATCGCTCAAGATTGGGGGGCAAAATGGGTGCAGAGGGCAGCAATATCGCATCAAATCCAGCCACGGCAGCGTCATATCCGGCACGAAGCGCATCCAGTTTGGCCCATGCGGCGACATAGTCGGCACCCGAATGCTCCTTGCCCAGCCGGAACCGCGCGAGGATTTCGTGGTACATCGCGTCCGGGTTCGCCTCAATCACATCGCGCCACAGCCCGTACGCCTCCGTTGTGTAAAGACATCCAGAAAGCGGCATCGCGTCCGCAACCTCAGGCACCTCGATCTCTTCGATCTTTGCGCCTGCCGCGCGCAGCTTTTCAATGCTCGCCTCAAACGCGGCTTTGGGCGCGTCCCGCAGGTCGTCCATCGCCACGGTCTTGAGCACGCCAAACCGTCGCCCCTGAATGTCTGCGTGCCGCAAGTCTGCGGCCTTGCTTCCTTCAAGAGCGGCCAACAACAGCCCCGCGTCCTCCACCGAACGACACAGCGGGCCGATGGTGTCAAACTTCATCGCCAGCGGCACAACCCCTTCGAGGGTCAACCGACCGCTTGTGGTCTTGAGCCCCACCAGATCGTTCCACGCTGATGGGATACGCACCGACCCGCCCGTATCGGAGCCGATCCCCGCCGCTGCCAACCCAAAAGCCACCGATGCCGCGGCACCAGATGACGATCCACCCGAAACTGCATCCTCGTCGTTCACACAAGGGGATGTTGCGGTGCTGGGGTTGTGACCCAAACCGGAAAAGGCCAGCTCGCTCATGTGGGTTTTACCCAAACAGACAAGCCCCGCCGCCGTCGCATTGGCCAGCAAAACCGCATCCTGATCAGGCACGCGGCCCTTAAGCAGGCCCGAACCTGCCTCCGTCCCGACACCAGCCGTATCAAAGAGATCTTTCCATGAAATCGGCACACCATCGAGAGGGGACAAGCGGTGACCTGTTGCCGCCCGATCTGCCGCCGCAGCCGCCTCAGAAAGTGCGCGGTCCGCCGTGACGCGCGCATATATCCGGTCGCGCATGGGATGTGCGTCGATGGCATCCAGATAGGTTTGGCACAACGCCACCGCGTCAATCTCTCCCGCGCCGATCCCGCGCCCTAAATCCGCTGCGGTCATTGTCAGCCAGTCCTGCATACGTTGCCCTCTCCGGTACTATGTCTGCGCAAAAGGTAGCGACGCTTGCGCACATGGACAATCCCTGCGCTGGAAGGATAGAGAACGACATGGATTTTGATACCGATATCGCGATCGTTGGCGGTGGCCTGAATGGCTGCACGCTGGCGCTGGCCCTTGCGCAGGCAGGGCAGCGGGTGACCTTGATCGACGCGCACGATGCGGCCACACAAACGGCCGAAGGATTTGACGGTCGGTCCTATGCGCTGGCGTTGACCTCCACCAGATTGCTGGATGGGGTTGGCGTTTGGACGGCTCTAGAAGACAACGCGCAGCCAATGCTTGAGATCACGGTCACAGATGGGCGCGCAGGGAACGGACCATCGCCGATGTTCATGCATTTTGACCATGCCGAGATCGAAGAAGGGCCAATGGGCTACATGGTCGAAGACCGTCATTTGCGCCCTGCCCTGTTGAATGCAGTTGCAGCGACACCCAGCATCACGCGGATGAACAAAGAAACGGTCATTGCGCAAGACATTGATGTCTCTGGCGTGGCGCTCACGCTGGCCTCCGGCAAAACCCTGCGCGCGCGTTTGGCCGTTGGGGCCGACGGGCGCGGCACCGGAACGGGACTGCGCGCAGGCATCAAACGGACAGGGTGGGCCTATGCGCAGACGGCGCTGGTCTGCGCGATTTCGCATGAATTGCCGCATCACGGGGTCGCACACCAGTTTTTCATGCCGCCCGGCCCTTTGGCAATCCTGCCGCTCACGAAAAACCGCTCCTCTATCGTGTGGAGCGAAACAGCCGAGAATGCAGCGGCCATCCATGCCCTGTCTGATGCGGATTATCTGGACGTGTTGCGGCCCCGATTTGGCAGTTTTCTGGGAGAAATCGCGCTGGCCGGCAAACGCTACACCTATCCGCTGGGGCTGTCGCTGGCGCATAACATGGTGGCCCCACGGGTGGCCTTGGTCGGGGATGCAGCACATGGCGTGCACCCGATAGCGGGTCAAGGGCTGAACGCGGGTCTTCGCGATGTGGCCGCCTTGGTCGAGGTGATCGCAGACGCGGCGCGGCGCGGTGAGGACATCGGATCGCAGGCCGCTCTGGCACGTTACGAAGGCTGGCGGCGGTTCGACAATGCAACACTGGCACTGGCCACAGACAGCTTTAACAGGCTGTTTTCAAACGATAACCCCTTGGCGCGCATAGCACGGGATATCGGGATGGCCGCGATAAACGCGTTGCCTGGATTACGCCGTGGGTTCATTCGAGAAGCCGCAGGCCTGACCGGTGATTTGCCTCGGCTGATGCAGGGAAAACCGCTTTAGCGCGCTCCGGCTCAGTCCAATTCGCGGGCTTCATCCACCAGCATCACCGGGATGCCATTGCGGATCGGATAAGCAAGGTTCGCTGACTTTGAAATCAGCTCCTGGCGCTCTGCGTCATAGCTCAGTGTGCTTTGTGTCCGCGGGCAGATCAGCGCCTCAAGCATCCGACGGTCAAATTCAACAACGGTATCGGTCATTGCATCAATCCCTCATCCTGGCCGCCCCGCATGGCATATTCGATCAGCGTCACAATCGTCTCGCGCCGGGTCTGAAGCGATGGTGCTTCAAGCAGTGCCTGTTTATCTTCTGGATCAAAGTCCAACATCATCGACAGAGAATTGATCAGCAGCTCGTCATCGGCTTCTTTGAGTGTGCCCCAATCCGCCGAAAGCCCCTTTGAGTCAAAGAAGCGCCCGAGCAAATCAAGAAAGCTCTGGCGTTTGAACCCGTTGTCGGCTTCTTCCTCTCCAAGATCACGCTCAAATCCATCCCAGTTGACATCGCATTTGCGGTAGGGGCTGAACCCTTCAACCTCTTTGACCACCCGGAACCGCGAAACACCGCCAAGCGTGATCATATACCGGCCGTCTTCTGTCTCAGAAAACTGCGTGATGCGCCCTGCACACCCGATCGTATGGAGCCCCGGACCATCACGTCCGGGCACCTGGTTGGGTTGTACCATCCCGATCAGGCGCGCGTCCGTTTTGAGCGCGTCCTCAATCATCTGAAGATAGCGTGGTTCAAATATATGGAGCGGCAACCGCGCACGCGGGAGAAGCAACGCCCCTCCCAGCGGGAAAATCGCAATCGTCTCAGGCAGGTCTGTTGGCTTTATCATATTGAGCCAAGTAGCGCTGGGATGCGATCAGGCAAATATCAAAGAGCTCAATTTGCGCCGACCGTTCAGCGCAACCGGATCCTCAGGTTTGAGGGCGTCGAAAATGGTGAAGAGCTGCGTCTTGGCGGCACCCTCGTTCCATTCACGGTCGCGCCTGAAAAGCTCAAGCAGGTGGTCGACCGCCGCCTCTGCATCACCATTGGCATAGAGTGCCTGGGCAAGGTCAAGGCGCGCCTGATGATCCTCCGGATTTGCCTCCACCGCGGCTTGCAGCTCTGCAACAGGACCTGCATCGGCGGCTTGGCGTGCAAGCGCAAGCTGCGCGTGGGCCGCTTCAAGCTCCGGCGCTTTGGAAATTTCGATGGGCGCACCGTTCAGCAAGGCTTCGGCCTGATCCAACTCTTCCATCGCGATATGGGCGCGGACCATGCCACCGTATGCAGCGGCATTGTTTGGCTCTTCGCCCAGCACAGCGGCAAAGGTTTGTGCCGCATCTGTCGCGGCACCCTCAGCCAGCATTTCCTCAGCGGCTGCGACGGCCTCGCCCAGCCCATCATCAGAGACCTCACCACCTGCTGCCTTTACGACACGGTCAACAAAATCCTTGATCTCGGATTGCGGCACTGCCCCTTGGAAACCATCAATCGGTTGGCCCTTGTGAAAGGCATAGACCGTGGGAATGGACTGGATCTGCAACTGGCCCGCGATCATCTGGGCCTCGTCCACATTGACCTTGACCATCTTGACCGCGCCTTTGGCGGCTTTGACGGCTTCTTCCAACTGGGGACCAAGCGTCTTGCATGGCCCACACCAGGGGGCCCAGAAATCCACAATGATCGGGGTCGTCTGCGACGCCTCAACCACATCCTGCATAAACGACGCTTCGTCGCTGTCTTTGATCAAATCCGCCTCAGGGGCACCACCAAGGTTCAATTCCATGTCCGTCTTCCTCGCTTGCTCGCGTCTGCCGCCTATATGTCGGCTGCGATGGCTGAATTAAAGGTCAAAGGTCGCAAAAACCGGGGCGTGGTCGCTTGGCTGTTCCCAGCCACGCACCGCGCGTTGAATGTGGCTGGAATGTGCTGCGTTTGAAATGTCCGGTGTGGCCCAGATGTGATCAAGGCGGCGGCCCTTGTCGGCATTGTCCCAGTCGGGGGACCGGTAGGACCACCAGCTGTACAAGTTGCCCTCAGGAATATCCTGCCGGGTGATATCAACCCAGCTGCCCGCGTCCTGCGTCGCCCCCAGCGCCTCCACCTCAACAGGCGTGTGGCTGACTACTTTGAGCAGCTTCTTGTGATCCCAGACGTCATCTTCACGCGGGGCGATGTTCAAATCCCCGACAAGGATTGCCTTTTCCGGCTTTTCCGCATGAAACCAGTCGCGCATCTCAGCCAGATAATCGAGCTTCTGGCCAAATTTCTCGTTCACTTCGCGGTTGGGTTTGTCGCCACCCGCGGGCACATAAAAGTTGTGGATTGTCGTCCCGTTCTCCAGCCGTGCTGCGATATGGCGTGCATGGCCGAGAGATGCGAAATCCTTGTCGCCCATGTCTTCCAGCGGCAGTTTGGACAGGATCGCAACGCCGTTGTATCCCTTTTGCCCCCGCGCAACCATATGGGTGTAGCCCGCTTCGGCAAATCCTTCGGTCGGGATTTTCTCAACCGGGCTTTTGCATTCCTGAAGGCACAACACATCCGGCCCATGCTCCGCCAGCATCCGCAGAACCAGCGGTTCGCGCAGGCGGACAGAGTTGATGTTCCAGGTGGCGAGGGTAAAGGGCATGGCAGTCTCCGCAGCTTTGATTGCCGCGACATTACCCTGCCCGTTCCCCCGCCGCCATGGCGAAATCAGACGCCGTTAGGTGCCATCATCACCTTGCCGTTTCGCGCGCCGGCCCAAGAGTATTTTGCAGCTTCAGTGATCTCATCCAGCGTGAAATGTTTGTCGATAGGCGCATAAAGGGTGCCTTTGACAATCTGTCCTGCCAGATCAGCATAGAGCGCCTGCCGCGCCGCCTTGTCCGCGGCGTTCATCCACACCACCAGCCAGAATCCGCGTACAGTGATGTTGTTGAAAATCAGCGCCGCCGCACCAATCGCGCTGTCCTCATTGGACATGCCACCGTAATTGATCAGCGTACCGCCCATCTCAAGCGTGTCAGCCAGACGCCCAGCGGTAGACCCGGCAACGGCATCTATCGCCAGCTTCATCTTGGCACCTGTGGCCTTTTTCACCTCGCGGGCAAGGTCGGGGCCGTCTACCAACACAACATCTGCGCCAAGCTCCTTGAGACCTGCAATCGCGCTTTCCCGGCGCACGACGTTCACAAGGTTGATCCCCCGCGCCTTGGCCATCTGCACGATGTAGCCACCTACAGCCGAGTTCGCGGCGGATTGGATGATCCAGTCGCCCTCTTTCAGGTCTACATATTCTGACAACATCAGGCTCGCCGTGGCCGGGTTGACCAAGAGCATCGACAGCTGGTCCAGATCGCCTTCGGGCAGCGGTACCAAATGGCGTGCATCACAAACAGCCTCGCTTGCCCAGGTGCCACAGCCACCGGGCAAAAGCACAAGTTGCCCTGCGCCTTCGCCTTCCACGATGCGGCCCAGCCCCTCGTTTCCGGCGGTCGTTGGAAGCGGTGGACGCACACCATAGTTGCCCGAAATCTGGATCAGGTCCGATGGATTGATCGGCGCACGCAGGATTTCAACCCGCACCTGACCTTCACCCAAAGGTTCTGAGGGGGTCTCAACCACCTTGAGCACTTCTGCCGGATTGCCGAATTCTTCGTAGATGACTTTTTTCATGTGTGTTCTCCTTTGGTCAAAGATGACCCCACAAAGGGCACCGCGCCAGCCCGGCGTCGTGACGTCATATCACGGATTGGATCGCGAGACGTAACGTAAAGGAGCGCCAAAAAAAAGGCCGGACACGAAGTCCGGCCAAGTTCAACAGGGAGGTATGTGTCATTGCCCGGACACAAACTTCGGGTCTCAAACCGAGCGATCCCTCATGAAAAAGACCGCTCTGCTTGGTGGCTCAAGACGCGGGGAGGAAGAAACCCGCGCCTCAGGCCATCAATCTATAGCCGCCAGATTCGGTCACAAGAAGGCGCGCATTGGACGGATCTGGTTCAATTTTTTGACGCAGACGGTAAATATGTGTCTCAAGCGTATGGGTCGTGACACCCGCATTGTAGCCCCAGACCTCGTGCAGCAGCACATCGCGCGGCACCACACCATCATTGGAGCGATACAGGAATTTCAGGATATTGGTCTCTTTCTCGGTCAGACGCACTTTTTTGTCGTCTTCCGTGATCAACATCTTCATCGACGGTTTGAAAGTATAAGGCCCAAGCTGGAAAACCGCATCCTCTGATTGCTCATGCTGGCGCAGTTGCGCCCGAATCCGTGCAAGCAGCACGGGAAACTTGAAAGGTTTTGGAACGTAGTCGTTGGCCCCGGCATCAAGGCCAAGGATCGTATCAGCATCCCCATCATGGCCCGTCAGCATCATGATCGGGCTTTTGACCCCTTGTTTGCGCATCAGGCGGCACAGCTCTCGACCGTCGGTATCAGGCAACCCCACGTCCAGGATCACCAGATCATAGAGCGCCTCTTTGGCCCGCGTCATGGCATCAGCCCCATTGGCAGCTTCAAAGACGTCAAAGTCTTCGGTCATAATCAGCTGCTCACTCAGCGCCTCGCGCAGATCATCGTCATCATCGACAAGCAGGATTTTCTTAAGCTGGGCCATGGGGGCGTTCTCCACTGTTGTTGGTATAGAGATGCGCCTTGGGGCTGTCTGCGACAAGATGTGAGGCCATTCTTTCACGTCCATGTGTTAGAACAGCGGTCAAATGTTTCAATTCAGGCGCGACTGGCCTAAATAAATGTCAATCAACACCGGAGTTGTAACACAGCGATGCGATTTGCCCCTGACATTTCCGAACAACTCGCGCGCGCGCGCGCTGACCTGCGCATGGGTGTTCCCATCGTTCTGACCGGTGCGGCCTCGGGTCTGGTGATGGCGGCAGAGACGCTTTCGCCCGAACGTCTGACCGATCTTCTGGCGCTGGGGGGCGCACCGGTGCTGGCAATCACCGCGCGACGCGCAGAGACGCTCAAGGCACATGTCTATGACCGCGATCTTGCCCGTATCCTCCTGCCCCAAGACGCCACACCCGCATGGGTGCAGAGTGTTGCCGACCCTGCCGGAGACCTGCGCGCCCCGATGAAGGGGCCGTTCTCCTGCGCGCGCGGCGGCGATGCTACAGTGCACCGCGCCGCCCTTCAGCTTGCCAAAACCGCACGCCTCCTGCCTGCCGTGGTTGTCCTCGACCTCGGGGACGCCTCAGCCTTTGCGATGCAAAACCGCCTGACGGAAGTGTCGCTCGCCGCGGCCACACCCGCCTTGGCAGAACGCAGGGCACTGCACCCGGTGGTCAACGCGCGCCTGCCTATGGAAGTATCAGAGGCAGGGCGGCTCCATATCTTTCGGCCAGATGACGGGGGCGAGGAACACTACGCGATTGAAGTAGGCCGGCCGGATCGCACCAAACCAGTGCTTGCCCGGCTGCATTCGGCCTGTTTCACCGGTGACCTGATGGGCAGCCTCAAATGTGACTGCGGTCCACAACTGCGCGCCGCCCTCGCGCAAATGGGTTCCGAGGAAAGCGGTGTGCTGCTCTATCTCAATCAAGAAGGGCGCGGCATCGGCCTTGCCAACAAAATGCGGGCCTATTCCCTTCAGGATCAGGGTTTCGACACGGTTGAAGCCAATCACCGCCTCGGCTTCGAAGATGATGAGCGCGACTTCCGCCTCGGCTCTGATATCCTGCGGTCCATGGGATTTGCTGCTGTGCGCCTGCTCACAAATAACCCACGCAAGGTTGAAATGATGGAGGCCAGCGGGATTGAGGTCGCTGAACGGGTCCCACTCAAAGTGGGGGAGAACCCTCACAACAGCGCGTATCTGGCAACCAAAGCGGCAAAGTCCGGCCACCTCCTGTGACGCGACATACCTCTGTGTGGGATATGGTCCTCTCGCCAAAGGGCTTGCGGTTTCTGGGCAAAACCTACGCCTGCAGCATTGGCAAAGGCGGCCTTGCCCACAATAAACGCGAAGGCGATGGCGCAACACCACGAGGCACGCACCGGATCGTCGGCATGCTCTACCGCCCTGACCGCATGGCCCGGCCAACGGATTGGGCCGTGCCCATCAAGCCGGGCGATCTATGGTCCGACGACCCCGACGACCCGGACTACAATATGATGGTCCGTGCGCCCTATGCCGCCAGCCACGAATCCCTGCGCCGCGCCGATCCGCTTTATGATCTGATTCTACTCACAGACTGGAACTGGCCCTATGCCGTCCCCGGCCGCGGGTCTGCCATCTTTATCCATCAATGGCGCAGACCCGGCTACCCGACAGAAGGCTGCATCGCACTCAGCCGTCAAAACCTGCACCGCATCGCACCGCGCATCCGCCACCGCACGCGGTTGATCATCCCCTAGAACGCCCCGCCTAAAACGTGGATCATCAATACCCTGCCGTGCTTCGCATTCTGGGAGTTTTGGCGACACGTGATGTTTCAGGTGAAGGGCCAGGCACTTTAAGTCCTCTGGTCCGGAGCCGCCCTCGCTTGAGCACAGGTCAGATGTGAAGATGACCGCATGCCAAGAAAAATCGCGGAGGGACCCGCTCTGCGGGATACCGCTATTTTACTTGGGAGGGGGTCAGCTTTGCTTCAGACATGGGATCAAGTGAGGGAGGCTCCGTATCCTCTGGGACGGTGAGCCCGAAGCGGGCATCCCCTCTCTGCAAGATCCACGGCTGAAATCATCCATAACGCCGCGACGCATGGCAAATCAATAATATCGTGCGGCGGAGCCGCTCCTTTGGATCAACCCGCGACCCGCTCACCGAATATCGCGGATCCAACGCGCACATGTGTGGCACCCAGCGCAATGGCCCGCTCAAAATCGCTGCTCATACCCATGGAAAGTCCTTGCAGCCCATTGCGTGCGGCAATCTTGGCCAGCAGTGCAAAATGGAGAGACGGCTCCTCATGCGCCGGTGGAATACACATCAACCCTTCAACAGGCAGGTCCATCGCACGACATTCCGCGATAAACGCATCAGCGGCCATCGGCATCACACCTGCCTTTTGATCCTCTTCGCCTGTGTTGACTTGGATAAACAGGGCCGGACAAACCCCGATATCTTGTGCAATGCGCCCGATTGCCTTGGCGAGCTTGGGCCGGTCCACAGAATGTATGACGTCAAAAAGCGCCATCGCCTGCCGCGTCTTGTTCGACTGCAGCGGCCCGATCAGATGTAGATCAATAGCGGCAAAGCGTTCATTGAAATCCGGCCACTTCCCGGCGGCTTCCTGCACCTTATTTTCACCAAAACAACGGTGACCCTGTTCCAGCACCGCTTCTACCCGTGCATTGGGTTGCACCTTGCTCACCGCAATCAGCTTGACCGATCCCTCAGGGCGACCCGCGTCGCTTTCGGCCTTGGCAATACGCTCTTTGATCTGAGACAGGCTCATCCGTGGCTCCCTTGGTTCAGGGCTGCACGTAACAACAGGACTGCGCAAAAGAAAAGGGGCAGACCAAAGGTCCGCCCCAAATCTTGTGGTTGTCGTTCAACTTAGAAGTTGAAGCGAACACCCAGGTCGGCCAGCGTTGTGCCGCCACCTGTTTTGGAGATACCACCGCGGATGGATGTACCACCGCCGAGGTCGTGGTGTACGCCGATACCGTAGGAAGTGTCGGTGAACTTGTCTGCATCCGCAACATAACCGTGGATGTTGGTTGCTGCGCCAACGTCATAGGACGCTGCGAGGACGAAGTGGTCGCCAGCTGTGCCGTTGTCAGCATAGGAGAACGTTACGTTCGCTGCGCCGATGGAACCGCCGATGGATGCAGTCACTTCTGTGTCTGTCGCGATGTCGGAGTCCTGACCACCCAGAGCGAAAGTCCAGCCGCTCCATGTGTATGCGATGTGTGCCGCGATGCGGTCACCAACGTCGGAAGCAGACACGTGTACGGACAGGTCGCCAGCGGAGTACATGACTTCGATACCGTTCTGGCCAGCTGCGCCGCCCTCATCGGAGTCGTATGCGTCGCCGTTGAACTGGTACGCTGTGTAGTCATAGGAGTGACCGGTCAGACCCAGATCGATTGGGTACTGGCCTGGCATGAACTCCAGAGCGCCGAAGATGTTACCGACGCCGACTTCCAGGCCGCCGGAGCGTGCGAAGAAACGAACACCGTTGATGCCTGTGCCAACGCGGTCAGCACGGAAGAAACCGGAAGGTGCGGAACCAGCTGCGCCAACGTCACCAGTGTCGATTGGATCGTCGTTGTCCTGCTGGATACGTGCACGTGCACCGAATGTGACGCCTGCGTCAGATTCTGCTGTTGCGTCGATCTGCAGACGGAAACGGCTTGTCACGGACAGCTCGTTTGGCGCGTCTTCTACAAAAAGGAGACCAAAGCGACCGTAGCCGCCAAAGGTAACGTCTGCTGCTGCAACGGATGCGGTCGCAACCAGGGCCGTTGTAGCGAAGAGAACTTTTTTCATGAGTTTTCCCTCGGTTTGAATTCACATGCCCAGACCGGGGAATCCGGAAAGGGTACATGAGGGCTTGTGCCTTCTTTGCCCCTCGCTTTGCAAGAAGCACAAAACGCATCACGGGATTGCCCCCGCCAATGGTGCAGCTTTGCCACAGTTAACCCCGACCCCAAAACCCGCATCCGCAATGCCACACTTTGGCTTCATGCAGAATCGCGATTGCACCTTACCTACATATGCCTTGCTCAGGCGGCACAGCTTGGATAGACCAAGGCCCAAACAGGCAGAGGAATACAGGCATGCCCCGTCAAACCGTTTGCAGACTTGTCGTTGCCGTCACGCTGATCGGTATGTTGAGCGCGTGCGGAGGTTTGCGCAGCTTTGGCAGCGAGGCGACAGAGCGGCCCGACACCTATACCAACCCCACAAACCCCAATAATATTGAGGTAAATTCAGATAACACCATCTGGTCTATCTTTAATCGCAAGAACACCGAAAGCTCTGTTTCGGTAAACAAGTATCTCTGGTCTGCCTCCCTTGAGGTGCTCAATTTCCTCCCGGTGCAGTCTGTTGATCCGTTCACAGGCGTCATCGTGACAGGCTATGGCACCCCTCCCGGTGGCGGGCGGTCGTATCGCGCCACGGTCCTGATCGATGATCCGGCTCTGGATGCGCGGTCCCTCAATGTGGCCTTGCAAACCCGTGGCGGCCGTGCGGTCAACCGCGCCACTGCCCGCGCAGTAGAGGACGCCATCCTGAGCCGCGCCCGCGAGCTACGCATCGCAGACAACCGATTCTGAGCCCATCTCCCTTATTCGACATTCACGCCGGGCTCTGTAAAAGCAACAGCCCGGCGTTTTCCATTCTCAAAGGTCCATCCTGATGTCCCGATACTCCCCAGCTGAAATCGAAGCCCGCTGGCAAAGCGCCTGGGAGGCGTCCGACGTCTTCAAGGCAGTCCGCTCCGCTGACAAACCCAAATACTACGTGCTTGAGATGTTCCCCTACCCTTCGGGCCGCATCCACATGGGGCATGTGCGCAATTACACAATGGGTGATGTGATCGCCCGCTATAAGATCTCAACAGGGCACAACGTTCTGCACCCGATGGGCTGGGACGCTTTTGGCATGCCGGCCGAAAACGCCGCAATGGCGATTGGCGGGCACCCCAAGGACTGGACCTATGGCAACATCAAGGACATGCGCGACCAGATGAAGCCCTTGGGCCTCTCCATTGACTGGTCCCGCGAGTTTGCCACCTGCGACCCCGAGTATTACGGCCAGCAACAGGCGCTTTTCCTCGATTTTCTTGAAAAAGGGCTCGTCTACCGCAAGAACGCCATCGTGAACTGGGATCCGGTCGATATGACCGTTCTGGCCAACGAACAGGTGGAGGCCGGACGCGGCTGGCGCTCCGGTGCGCTGGTCGAACGGCGTGAGCTGACGCAGTGGTTCTTCAAGATTTCGGAATACTCCGACGAATTGCTCAATGCGCTCGACGGGCTCGACAACTGGCCCGCCAAGGTCAAGCTGATGCAGGCCAACTGGATCGGCAAATCGCGCGGGCTTCAGTTTGCCTTCTCCACCGTGGATGCCCCCGAAGGGCATGACCGGATTGAGGTGTATACCACCCGGCCCGATACCCTCATGGGTGCGTCATTTGTCGGCATCTCGCCCGACCATCCGCTCGCCAAGGTGCTTGAGGCGGACAATCCAGACGCGGCCGCGTTCTGTGCCGAATGCCGCAAGGGCGGCACCACCGAAGAGGCGATTGAAACCGCCGAGAAGCTCGGCTTTGATACCGGTCTCACCGTACGTCATCCCTTTGATACGGCTCATGAATTGCCCGTATACATCGCGAATTTCATCCTCATGGACTACGGCACCGGGGCAATCTTTGGCTGTCCTGCCCATGATGATCGCGACTTTGAGTTTGCCACCAAATACGGCCTGCCGATCATCTCGACCTATCTGCCGTCCGAGGAAAGCCCGGAGGCGCTTGAGGAGGCATTTGTGCCTGCCAAGACCGACAAGGTCTTCTACAACCGAGGCTTTGCAGGTGAGCAATGGCAAACCGGCAATGAGGCCATCGACGCAGCCATCGCCTTTTGCGAGGAAAATGGCGTCGGTCAAGGCGTCACCAAGTTCCGGCTGCGTGACTGGGGCCTCAGCCGCCAGCGATACTGGGGCTGCCCCATTCCCGTGGTGCATTGCGACACCTGCGGCGTGGTGCCGGAAAAGAAAGAAAACCTGCCCATTGAGCTGCCCTATGAGGTGGATTTCGCCACCCCCGGCAACCCGCTTGACCGTCATCCCACATGGCGAAACTGCACCTGCCCGTCCTGCGGTGCGGATGCCAAGCGTGAGACGGACACGATGGACACCTTTGTCGATTCGTCATGGTATTTCGCCCGCTTCACCGCCCCGCGCGCTGATACGCCGACCAACATGGAAGACGCGAAATACTGGATGAACGTCGACCAGTATATCGGCGGGATTGAGCATGCGATTCTGCATCTGCTCTATTCCCGTTTCTTTGCCCGCGCGATGGAGATGACGGGCCATTTGCCCAAATCCGCGAACGAGCCCTTCGATGCGCTCTTTACGCAAGGCATGGTCACGCATGAGATTTATCAAACACGTGATGCGAACGGGCGGCCCGTCTATCACCTGCCCGAAGATGTGACCGACGGCAAACTCAGCGATGGCACAGAGGTAGAGATTATTCCGTCTGCCAAAATGTCCAAGTCCAAGAAAAACGTCGTGGACCCGCTGCACATCATCTCAAACTACGGTGCCGACACCGCCCGCTGGTTTGTGCTGAGCGATTCGCCGCCCGAACGGGACGTGGAATGGACAGCCTCCGGTGCGGATGCCGCCTTCAAACACCTTACCCGTGTCTGGAACCTCTGTGACAAGATCGGCGCGATGAGCCCCGATGCCAAAGGCGAGGGGGACGAAGAGCTTTTGCGCGCCATGCACAAAACCATTCACGACGTGACCATGGGTGTGGAATCCTTCGGCTTCAACGCCGCCATTGCCAAGCTTTACGCCTTCACCGCAACGCTCAGCAAATCCAAGGCCGGGCACGCGGCGCAGCGCGAGGCGATCATGACGCTGGCGCAGCTGATGTCGCCCATGACCCCGCATTTGGCCGAGGACATTTGGTCCCATCAGGGCGGCGAGGGGTTGATCGTCAACGCCCCTTGGCCACAGGCAGATGAGGCGATGCTGGTGGATGACACGGTCACCCTGCCGATCCAGATCAACGGCAAACGCCGGGCGGAGATCAGTGTCGCTGCGGATCTCTCAAAGGAAGAGGTTGAAAAGATCGCGCTGGCACACGAAGCTGTCATCCGAACCCTTGATGGTGCGACACCGAAAAAGGTGATCGTCGTGCCCGGACGGATTGTGAATGTCGTCGCTTAACCGCAGAGCTTTCCTTCTTGCCCCGCTGGCGCTGGCCGCCTGCGGGTTCACGCCGGTCTATGGTCCGGGCGGCAATGGCGGCAAGCTGCAAAACCGCGTCGCGGTAGACCCTCCCGGCTCGCAAGACAGTTACATCCTTGTCCGCGAGCTTGAAGAGCGGTTGGGCCGCAGCAATGATCCCGCCTATGCGCTGTCATTGGTGATCAACACCTCAGAGGCCCGTGTGGCCATCGACCGTGAGGGGGACACGGGCCGGTTCAACCGCATCGGCATCGTCGATTACTCCTTGCGTGATCTGAACACCGGACAGGTGGTAAATTCGGGCCGTGTCGACAACTTTGTCGGCTATTCGGCCACCGGCACAACCGTTGAGACACTTGCGGGTGAACAGGATGCGCAGGTCCGCCTGATGACCAGCATCGCGGATCAGATCGTCGCCAAACTCTATGCCGCGAACCTTTGAGCGATGAAGCTTTCGCCGCGTGACGCCAATGCCTATTTTGCCCGGCCTGACCGGGACAAAACCGGGCTTTTGATCTTTGGCAGCGATGCCATGCGGGTGGCCCTCAAACGGCAGGAGTTTCTCAAGGCGCTCTTGGGCGAGGGGGCTGAAGAGGAAATGCGCCTCACGCGCATCCCGGCAGCAGGGTTGCGCAAGGACCCTGCAATGCTGCTCGACGCGATCAAGGCGGTTGGGTTTTTCCCCGGCCCCCGCGCGGCCTTTGTCGAGGATGCCAATGACAATATCGCGAAAATCCTGATCGACGCGCTGGCCGACTGGCAGCCGGGTGATGCACAGATCATCGTCACCGGCGGCGATATGAAAAAAACCTCCAAAGTGCGCAAAGCCTTTGAGGGGCATCCACAGGCCTATGCCGCCGCGATCTATGACAACCCGCCCGACCGGGCCGAGATTGAGCGCATGCTCGCCGACGCCAACTTGAACCCTGAGGGCGATGCCATGGCCGCGCTGAGTGATCTCGCGCGTATGATCGACCCCGGTGATTTCCGCCAAACCGTTGAAAAGCTGTCACTTTACAAACTCAACGATACCACCCCGCTCAGTACTGATGACATCGCCGCCTGCGCGCCAACCTCCACAGAGGCGGATGTCGATGACATCCTGCACGTGGTCGCAGAGGCTCGCGCGCGCGACATTGGCCCGGTGATGAGCAAGCTGCAGGCGCAAGGCGTCACCGCTGTCACTCTCACCATCATGGCGATCCGCCATTTCCGCACTCTTTACCGCATCGCCGCCAGCCCCGGCGCGCCGGTCTATGGCGTGCGCGATCGCGACCGCGCGATGCGCCAAGCCAAAAGCTGGGGTGCCGCAAAGCTGGAAACCGCGCTCAGCGTGCTGACCGACACCGATCTGACGCTGCGTTCGGCTGGGCAAACCGCGCCGCAACTGGCCATTGTGGAACGTGCCTTCATCCGTCTTGCCATGTTGGGCGCACAGCGATAACGCCGAAAGGAAAGCTGATGTATACTGTTATAGGTGCCACCAAATCCCGCGCTTTTCGTGTCATGTGGATGCTGGAAGAGCTGGGCGAAGATTACATCCAGATCGACGCCGGTCCGCGCTCTCCCGAAGCGACCAAATACAACCCGTCTGGCAAAATCCCGGCGCTGGTGGATGGCGATGAGGTGCTGACCGATTCCGTGGCGATCATGACCTATCTGGGCGACAAACATGGCAAGCTTACCGCGCCTGCTGGCACCCCGGAGCGCGCCCGGCAGGATGCCATGACATTCTGGTTGATCGATGAGTTTGACGCGATCCTTTGGGCCTATGCCAAGCACGGATTTGTTTTTCCCAAAGAGGCGCGCGTGCCCGAGATCAAGGACAGCCTCAAGGCGGAGTTCTCCCGTTCGGCGGACCTGCTGACCGAGCGCATGCAGGGCCCTTTCCTGATGGGCGACCAGATGACCCTTGCCGATATTCTCGCTGTCCACTGCATCAACTGGTCCATCGGCGCAGGGTTCCCGCGGGTGAATGACACCTTGGGAAAATGGGCACAGGACATGCGGGATCGGCCTGCGTTCAAAGCCGCGCAGGCCAAGGTTGCAGGCTAACGGCTTTTCAGCCAATCAGCGGCGTGTTGCCCCGCCCAGCGCCCTGTCGCAAGGCAGGCGGTGATCAGGTAACCACCTGTTGGTGCTTCCCAGTCCAGCATTTCACCAGCGGCAAAAACACCGGGCAGCGCGCGCAACATCAGCCCCTCATCCAACGTAGCAAAGCGCAGGCCACCCGCCGTCGATATCGCTTCATCCATGGGCCGCAACCCGGCGTGATGGATCGGCAGCGCCTTGAGCAGACGCGCCGTCGCACGCAGCCCGTCCGGCAGGGGCCGCGCCATTTCCTGCACGAGGGCGATCTGCGCAGGCGTCAAGCGCAATGTCTTGCGCAGGTGGTTTGACAGGCTTGCCTTGCCGCGTGGTTTGCTGAGCTTGGCCGTCACCTCCGGCACGCTCATATCCGGCAACAAGTCCAGTATCAGCGGATGCCCTTCGCGCACACCACGGGAGACAGAATAGACGCCGCCGCCTTCCAGCCCCCGTGCAGAAATCACCGCTTCCCCACGTGACGCATAGGGCCCTGCCGCCCATCCGACACCCTTGAGCGCCGCGCCGAAATGCTTGGACATATGCGCCGACCACGTCACCGCAATGCCCGAATTGGCACCGGCAAACGGTGCTGTTTCCACGCCATGGGCCTGCAAGATTTCTGCCCAATCCCCGGTTGCACCCAGCCGTGCCCAGCTTGCCCCGCCCAGCGCCAGCACCGTCACATCCGGGGTTACGTGCTGTGGCCCTTGTGGCGTTTCAAACAATAACGCGCCATCCTGCCATCCTTGCCAGAGCCATCGCGTCTGAACTGTCACATCTTGCGCCGCCAATCGTGCCATCCATGCGCGCAACAGTGGCGATGCTTTCATGGCTTCGGGAAACACACGGCCGGTTGACCCTGTAAAGATCGCCTGACCCAACCCTCTTGCCCAATCCTGAACCGCCTCGGCGTCAAAGGCCCTGAGCATCGGCAAAAGCGGTGACCGCGCCTCCGCATAGGTCTGCGTAAACGGCGTGAAGGGTTCAGATTTGGTCAGGTTCAGGCCTGATTTCCCCGCCATCAGGAACTTGCGCCCGACGGAGGGTTTGCCCTCATAGATCGTAACGCGGACACCTGCGCCTGACAAAACCTCAGCCGCCATCAGCCCTGCTGGGCCTGAACCAATGACGGCCGCCGTGCTCACGCGTCAGCCTTCGGAAATCCGCCCTTAATCTCTACCACACGCTGCGGATAAGGGATTTCTACGCCTGCGTCCCTCAGCGCGTTCCACACGAGAAAGAGCACATCAGAGGTGTATTTGTTGGGTCCGTCATCCAGCCCGTTCACCCAGAACTCCACCGCGAAATCGATGCCACTGTCACCAAACCCCCGCAGCTCACAATCGGGTGGATAAGGCTCATCCAACACTTCGGGATGCTTTGCCACTGCCGCCTCAATCAACGGCGGGATCAGATTGATGTCGGTGTCGTAGCTGACGGAAAACGCCGCCTCAAAGCGGTTTGCGGATCCGCTGTCGGAGTAGTTGACCACCCTTGTCGTGATGAAATCTTCGTTCGGTACAACGATCCAGCGGCCATCAAAGGTCTCCAAGATAGCCGCACGCGCCATCATCTTGACGATCTTGCCCTGCTCACCGCCGTCAAGCTCCACGTAGTCGCCAACAGTGGCCTGTCCTTCAATCAACAGGATCACGCCCGAGATAAAGTTAGACGCGATTTTTTGCAGGCCAAACCCCAAGCCCACACCAATGGCGCCACCAAGCACCGCGAGGGAGGTCAGGTTGATGCCCATGATGTTCATCAGCAGGATAAAGGCGAGACCAAAGATCACAAATTCCGTCGCCTTGATCAGCAATTGACGGATTGAGGGCCGCATCTCTTCGTTGCGCGAGATGATCGCGCTGGTCTGGCTGTTGGACCATTGGCCGAGCCAGAACAATAGTGATCCCGCGATGATACCCCGCACCACCGTGATCAGCGAAAACTGGATATTGCCCACACCAACCACGGTTTCCGTGAGCCTCAGCGTAACAACATCCAGCAGGCCGAGCGTATAGATCAGCATGATCGGCAGGAGAATGTAGCGCCCCATCGTCTTGAGGAACGGCTCTGTGATAATGTCGCGCACCAGCGCGCGCGCAGCGAGCAACAAAAACACCCTTTTGCCAAAGGCGATGACGGCACCACTGTCAAAGAGCGAGCGCACGATGCTCTCTCCGATCCCGGTCAGCGCATACGCCAGCAAAGGTGAAATCAACGGCAAAAACTGCAACACGAACAGCCGCGGCGCGGTGAACATGTTCTGCGTCTCACCGGGGTCTAGCAACCGCGCCAGCGTCGGCCTGATCCGCCGGGTCAGGAACACAGCCAGCAGCCATGCGGTGATCAGCAGCGCAAACTGCGACCATGCCGCCGGGCTCAAAAGCCAGCTCATCGCCAGCTCCCAGCCTTGCACAGCGTACCCATAGGCCTGTTGCACGATCTCAGGTTGAGAAGAGAGGTCAAACTCCATAGCTGCGTCTTGCCTTCTGGTTGGGTTGCCTCATCCTCATGCCTGCCCTGCCCCCCGTGTTCAAGGATTTTGGTTTATGACGGATCCGATCTGCCCTTTGTGTGATCGACCGATCCCGCCCAATGTGCCGCAAAGCCTGCACCACCTGATCCCCAAATTGAAAGGGGGCAAGGGGGGACCGACCGTATTGATGCACCACATCTGTCACCGGGAAATCCATGCGAGCCTCACCGAAGCGGAGCTGGCGCGAGACTACAACACGCCAGAGGCGCTGCGGGCGCATCCCAGGCTTGCGAAATTCGCCAAATGGGTCGCCAAACGCCCGCCCGGTTTCCGCTCCAAAGTGCCGGGGGGCAAGCGCAAGCGATAAGGCGACATAATTCTGCCGTGATATCGTGGTTGTCTGGCTCAATGGACCATCCGACTGAGACACTTGCATCAGATAACCCGCATCCTATTGGAATGTGGGGTTTTTGGGCTGTGCTAGCGGGTGGTCTGGCTTTGTTGTTGGTATTTGCGCAAATCGCCGGGCCAATGTTTGAGACCAAACCCTCGGCTGGCGCGCAGATTGGTGAAATCGCGGGGGAGATCAAACGCTCCGCCTGGCGCACGTTGCTGGGCTTGCCCAAGCCTGCTCCTGAACCTGTTTCACCCTCACTCTGGGTTTACACAGCAATGGCAGCCCCGATTTTGGGTGTCGCCGCGATCCTGCTCTCCGTCATCTCAGGTGTCATGCGCGAAAACTGGCGGTTTGCAGTCTATGGCACCAGCCTCGGCGTTGCTGCGGTGGTGTTTCAGTTCTTCTGGTGGGTCGCTATCCTGATTGCTGGTGTTGTTTTGCTTGTCACCATCATCGAAAACATGGGCGGCATCTTTGGCTTTGGGTTCTTCGACACCTGACGCGTACTGCGCCAACGCTCCCTTGACAGCCTCACCCGCAACACCGAGTCTGCGGAAAAACACACTTGAGGCTTCCCGCGATGCGATTGATCCTGACCCTGACCGCCCTGACTTTGCTCACCGCCTGCGATGTGCCCTTTGTGCCGCTGATCTAGGGTCCTGCCCTAGCCACTGCACATCGCTTTAATACCACGCGCAATCTCCGGCTTCGCGGCAACCGTATCCGCAGCCAAAAGCTGCGCTTGGGGCAACAGGTTGTCTGCATCCACAATACGGTCGATCAAGCCGAATCGCAGTGCTTCTTCGGTGTCAATCTTTTGCCCTCCCATCAGGATCAGCTTGGTGCGCGCGGGGCCAATCAGGGCCGCCATGCGTGCAGGATCAGACGGTTGCGGCAGGAAACCCAGCTTCATCACCGGATAGAAAAACTTCGCCCCCGGAACCGCGATGCGCAGGTCACAGGCCAGCGCCATGCCCATCGCACCACCCGCCAGCGTGCCATTGAGTGCAGCAATCGTCAGCCCGGGCAAAGCGGCAATGGCCCCTGACAAGCGCTCCCAAACATCGGACTTGGCAAGCCCTGCGACCGCTTCTTCCAGATCGGCCCCGGCGCTGAACACCCGGCCGTGCCCCGTCAGGATGACCGCACGCGCATCGCCCGCAGCTTCCATGATGTCGGCAAGCTCGCTCAGCATCGCATGGGTCAGCGAATTGGCTTTGTCGGGACGGTTGATCGTGACGGTCCAGATGTCGCCATCTTTGCTCAGCTCTATCATGTCAGCCCCACCGCGCGGCGAATGTCTTCGTCTCGCAACGAAATCTCATCGCCCAAAAAGCGATCCGCCTCTGTACTGCACATCCACAAAAGGCACCGTGCGGGCCAGTCGGCAGGGATGTGATCTTCCCACGCCAGTTGGCTGACCGGGTTGATCCCGGACGCCTTGATCTCGCGCTGCATTTCGGTCGCAACGGTGCCGGGAGACAGGCCGATGGCACGGATACCCTGCGCGGCCTCTTCTTTGTCTACGCAGCGGGTCAGCATGTTGACCGCCGCCTTTGAGGCGCAATAGTGGCTCCAGGCCTCGACCGAGCCATGCGCGGCCCCCGATGATATGGTCAGGATACTTCCACCGCCTTGCGCCTTCATCACCGGTAAAACTGCGTGCATGCCGTTAAACACGCCCTTGAGGTTCACATCAATCACTTGCCCCCAGGCGTCAGGGTCCGCGTCTGCCAGATGCGCGATCGGCTCAATCACGCCTGCATTATTGATCAACACATCGACAGAGCCGAACGCGGCGCGCGCGGTCTCTATCGCGGCGGCAATCTCGCCATATCGCGCGACATTGCAGGGGATTGCGATGGCCTGCGCTCCGATCTCTCCTGCCAATGCGGCGATCTCATCCTGCGACCGCGCCAGCAAGGCAACATTGGCCCCGGCAGCGGCGAAAACGCGGGCCGCTTCGGCCCCGATGCCCCGGCTGGCACCTGTGATAACTACTGTCTTGCCACTCATGTCCATGCGCGTGTCTCCTATGCCGTTGGGTCAGGTATTTTGCATCTTTGTCCCGGCCTGTGGTAATCTTCCGCCGACGCGGGGTCCAGCCCCCCGCCATCTGCCTTGACCCTTAACCGCCTTTGTCAGACGGTGTGCGTCGTTAGCCAAAAGGAATTTAACATGTCCCGTTTTTCACCTCTCACCCTTGGTTTTGCTGTCCCGCTTTCGCTGATCTCTCAAGCTGCTCTCGCCGATCTGACCCCGGCGCAGGTCTGGGGCGACTGGCAATCCTACATGCAAGGAATGGGATATCAGATCAGCGCAACGGAGACCGCCTCGGGTGGGAACCTGACCGTCAGCGACATCAACATGCAATTCGCCATGCCCGACAGTGGCAACATGACCATGTCGATGGGCACCATCCGTTTTGATCAAAACAGCGATGGCACTGTCGCGATTGTGCTGCCCGATGTGATGCCGATCACGATGGCAGGCAGCAACCTGCCGGATGGCGGTGATTTTTCAATGCTGATGAATTACGCCCAGACAGGGCACAGCCTGACGGCCAGCGGCACACCGGAGGCGACAACCTACGACTATGATGCAGCGACCATCGCACTGACCCTTGATCAGATCACCGCAGAAGGCGGCAATGTCAGCCCCGACAACGTGGCAATGAACTTTTCCGCGACCAATCTGAACAGCACAACTCAGATGACGATCGGGGCGACGCGCGGTTATGCGCAGTCAGGCACTGTTGACAGCGTGGCTTATGCCCTCAAGGTCGATGACCCTGAAAATCCCGGCTCTAACGGCGATGTCACAGGCAGTATCACAGGCGTCAGCTTTGACGGTACGGGCACCATCCCGCTTCAAATCCCTGATGCATCCGACATGGCCGCGATGCTCGCGGCAGGCTTTGATATAACCGGCAGTTTTGCCTACGAGGGCGGCAGCTCAAGCTTTGATATCAAGAACCCCGAAGACGGTAATTTCGTGATGAACACGTCGTCTCAGGGTGGCTCCCTCGGCGTGGAGATGGGTGCCGACGGACTGGTCTACACCGGCAGCCAGCGCAATCTGTCGATGGGTGTCACGCTCGAAGTGATGCCGTTCCCGTTTCAGATCGACATGGCAGAGGGTGGCTTCAACCTCGCGATGCCGGTGTCCAAGTCTGATGACCCGCAGGACTTTGCCCTCGGGATCAACATGTCGCAGTTTACCATGTCAGATATGATCTGGAGCGCGTTTGACCCAGCCGGTCAGCTGCCCCGTGATCCGGCGACCGTGCTGCTGGACCTTACGGGCAAGGCCAAACTGCTGGTCGATTGGCTAAACCCCGAAGCCGCCGCACAGATGACCGGTGCACCCGGCGAAGTGCAGGCTGTCGCGTTGAACAATCTGCTCGTGACTGCCGCGGGTGCCAAGCTGGAGGGGAATGGTGACATCACTTTTGACGGTGCCGGCCCTGCAATGATCCCCGGTATGGGCAACCCGGTGGGGGCCGTGAACCTTGCGCTGGCAGGCGGCAATGGCCTGCTGGACAAACTTGTTGCGATGGGGCTGATCCCGCAGGATCAGGCCATGGGTGCGCGGATGATGATGGGGCTCTTTGCCGTTCCGGGCAACGCACCCGATACACTGACCTCCAAGATTGAGTTTACCCCGGAAGGTCAGATTTTGGCGAACGGCCAGCGCATTCGCTGATCGTAAAACCCGGACGTTTAGACAAGGGGGCACTTCAAGGAGGTGCCCTTTTTGCTGCGTGGCCTTGTTCTTGGCCGGTCAGGGCGTTACCTCTCACCTTGATCTTCAACGGAGCTTTGCTTGATGTCCCAGCCTTTGGATGCGCTGACCAAATCCCTTTTGCACGCCGCTCAAAAGGCGGGTGCCGACGCGGCAGACGCCAAAGCGGTGCAGGCGACTTCGATTTCGGTGGACGTGCGCGCAGGCAGCTTGGAACAGGCGGAACGATCTGAAGGAGTGGACATCGGTTTGCGGGTCTTTGTCGGGCAACGCACAGCGTCGGTTTCTGCCTCAGACACCTCAGCGCATTCCATTGAACAAATGGCCCTGCGCGCGGTCGCTATGGCATCTGAGGCACCAGAAGACCCCTATGCAGGACTGGCCGAAGCGGACCAATTGGCAACCGATTGGGACATCACCACGCTTGAGCTTTACGACGCAACGCCGGAGCCTTCCCCGCAAACCCTGCAAGATGATGCCGCCCGCGCAGAAGCCGCCGCACTTGCCGTTGATGGTGTGACCCAAGTGCAATCAGCCAGCGCAGGGTACGGTGCCCAGCAGGTGCATATCGCCATGACCAACGGGTTTGAGGGCGGATATGCGCGCACGGACCGCGGCCTGTCCTGCGTCGCGATTGCAGGCAGCGGCACCGGGATGGAGCGGGACTATGACGGTGACGGGCGCATTTTTCAAAGTGACCTGCGCGCCGCCGATGATATCGGCGCCACCGCCGGTCAACGTGCAGTGCGGCGCCTTGATGCGCGCAAACCCCCGACCGGGGCTTTTCCCGTCTTGTTTGATGAACGGGTGGCGTCGTCGCTGATCGGTCATCTTTTGGGTGCAGCAAACGGCAGTGCCGTGGCGCGCGGCGCGTCTTTTCTGCGCGATGCAATGGGAGAGGCGGTGCTGCCTGATCATCTGTCGCTGATCGAGGACCCACACCGCCCTCGCGCCTCAGGCTCTCGGCCTTTCGACGCCGAAGGGCTGCCAACAAGCAAACGCATGATTGTGGAAAACGGTGTGCTGCAAGGCTGGACACTAGATCTGGCCAATGCGCGCAAACTGGGGTTGACCCCAACGGGCAACGCCGCGCGCGGCACCTCGTCCAACCCGTCGCCGAGCAACTGGAACGTGTCGCTGACCCAAGGCGACCAAACCCGCGACGATCTGATCCGCGCGATGGGCACGGGGCTGCTTGTCACGTCGATGATCGGCAGCACGATCAACCCCAACACGGGCGATTATTCACGCGGGGCGGCGGGCCTTTGGGTTGAGAACGGGGAAATCACCCATGCCATCAACGAATGTACCATTGCGGGGAACCTGCGCGACATGTTGCGCCAGATTGTGCCCGCCAACGACGCGCGCACACATCTGAGCCGTGTTGTCCCTTCCTTGCTTGTTCCGGGAATGACACTTGCCGGCACATGACCTTCCTTTGTTGATGGATGCCGCCCGCATCGCGGGTCGCGTCGCCACCAGCTTCACCGGAAAGACCGCGCAACGCTGGGACAAGCCCGGTGGCGCCGGTCCGGTCACGGAGGCTGATCTGGCGGTGAACGACGCACTGGCCGCCACTCTGAGGAACGCCCGCCCAGAGTATGGCTGGCTGTCTGAGGAAACCGAAGACACAACCGACCGTCTGACCAAGGACCGCGTTTTCATCATTGATCCCATCGATGGCACCCGCAGCTTTGTCGAAGGGTCAAACACCTGGGCGCATTCGATCGCTGTGGCCGAAAATGGCGTGGTCACCGCCGCCGTTGTATACCTGCCGCTGCGCGACAAGCTCTATGCCGCTGGGCTGGGTCAGGGGGCCACGCTGAATGGCGCACCGATCCGCGCGTCCGGCACGCAAGCACTTGACCGTGCCACAGTCCTTGCGGCCAGACCCGCACTCTCTGCCGACCACTGGCGGACAAAATCAGCGCCCGACTTCAAGCGAAGCTACCGCCCCTCACTGGCCTACCGCCTGGCACTGGTTGCCGAAGGACGGTTTGAGGCGATGCTCACCCTGCGTCACAGCTGGGAATGGGACATCGCGGCAGGCGCGCTCATCACATCGGAGGCGGGCGGATTGGCCCAAGACCGCACGGGCAGCATTTTGCGCTTTAACAACGCCGACCCACGCCTCAACGGTGTCGTTGCCGGGGCCGAACCGATCTGCACCGCGCTTATCGACGCTCTTGCATGATCCCCGCCATCTGGCTACGCAGATGCGAGGTTTCAATGGAACCAAAGGACAGACCATGACCCAACGCCTGCACCTTGTTTTTGGGGGGGAGCTTGTCACACCAAGCGAGAACACCTTCAAAGACGTCGATGACCTTCATATCGTTGGCATTTTTCCCAACTATCAGGCCGCCTATGACGCCTGGAAAAGCGAAGCACAACGCACCGTGGACAACGCGCACATGCGCTACTACATCGCGCATCTGCACCGCTTGCGGGATGAGGAAACCGCCGCCTCCTCAACCGAAGAGCTGGGATAATCCGCATTGGCGCGGTCGCTGGGGCTTGCCGCGTATCGGGCTTTGGCCCGGCGGGGAACGGCGCCACAGGATGCGCCGGATGCCCCGCGCCCTGAAGGTGAGCTGATTTGGATCCACGCGGGCGAAGTCAGCAATCTGCTGGCGGTTCATAACCTTGCCGGGCGGCTGGTGGCATCGCGTCCGGAGTTGCACGTTCTCATCACCCTGCCCGAAACGACTGACATTGGGAAAACCGCCGTGCAACCGCAGGAAGCGCACGTCATCCAAATCCCGTTGCCACGGGAACATCCCACGGCCGTGAATGCGTTTCTTGATCATTGGAAACCCGATGCCGGCATTTGGGTTTGGGGTGGGTTGCGGCCCAATTTGATCCTTGAGGCGCAGGAACGCGGGATATCCATGATGCTGATCGATGCAGAAAGCACCGGTTTCGACAAAGGGCGAAGCCGCTGGTTGCCCGATGTCACGCGACGTTTGCTCACGGTGTTTTCCCATGTTTTTGCACGCTCCGCTGCGGGGCATAAACGATTGGTTCAAATGGGACTGAGCGCGCGACACGTGCGACAAACCTCGCCGCTTTTGGCGGGCGGGCGCGTGCTCCCTTACATCGATTCTGATCTGACAGAACTGGCAAACGCCCTTGGCGGACGCCCCACTTGGCTCGCCACACATGTCTTACCCCAAGAGATCACGACGGTGCTGAACGCCCATATGCGCGCTTCGCGCCTGTCCCACCGCCTGCTGTTGATCCTGCAACCGGCCAGTGCCGAAGACGCGGCAACGGCAAGCGCACAAGCATCAGCCTTGGGGCTCAGCGTTGCCAGCTGGGCTGCCGGGCAATACCCCGATGAAATCACTCAGGTTCTTGTCAGCGATGACATCTCAGACTGCGGTTTGTTCTTTCGCGTGGCTCCTGTGTCCTTTCTGGGCTCGACCCTGCTTCAAAGCGACGGAGGATGTGACCCGATGGATGCTGCCGCCTTGGGCTCTGCCATTCTCTACGGTCCAAAGGTGCGCCATTTCATGCAATCGTATTCCCGCCTTGCCGCTGCTGGGGCTGCGCGGATCGTCAATGATGCCGATGCGCTGGGGGCTGCTGTTTCAAGTCTGATCGCCCCCGATCATGCGGCTGCGATGGCCCATGCCGGGTGGGATGTCATCAGCGAGGGGGCAGAGCTCACCGACCGCGTGACAGAGATCATCCACGACACGCTCGACCTCAAAAAGGGCCGCACATGACCCGCGCACCTGCCTTTTGGGACCGCCCCAAACCAGACTGGCGTGCGCAGCTTTTGCGCCCCTTGGGTGCGCTTTATGCAGGAGGCACGGCGCGGCGGCTGGCACAGGGAACTCCGCTGCGGCTGGATGTCCCGGTGGTCTGTGTCGGCAACATCAACGCAGGCGGGACCGGCAAGACCCCCACCGTCATGGCCGTGCTGGAACACCTGCGCGGTGCCTACCATGAGCCGCATGTCGTCTCACGCGGCTATGGCGGCACGCTTGAAGGGCCGGTGCGCGTGGACCCCGCACGTCATACGGCAGCGCAAGTGGGGGATGAACCGCTGTTGCTGGCCGCATTTGCTGAGGTCTGGGTCGCGCGGGACCGTGCAGCCGGGGCGCAGGCCGCCGTTCAGGCCGGGGCCAGCGTCATTGTACTCGACGATGGGTTTCAAAATCCGGCGCTGGCCTATGACCTTTCCATCGTGGTTGTGGACGCCGCCAAAGGGTTTGGAAACGGGTTGTGCCTGCCTGCCGGACCCCTGCGAGAACCCGCGAAGGTTGGCCTTGCCCGCGCGGATCTGCTGTTGTCGATAGGAGACGCGGCGGCGCAGAGCCAGTTTGCCCAAACCACATTGCCCCCGGACCTCCCCCATGTCACCGCATCGCTCGAACCGCTGATGACCGGCATGGACTGGTCCGACACCCGCGCGCTGGCCTTTGCCGGTATTGGCAATCCGGAAAAGTTCTTTGCCACCCTGCGCGCGGTCGGTGCCACGATTTTGCACAGCGAAGCGCTTGATGATCACCAACCTTTGACAACTGCGCTGATGAGCCGTCTTGAGGCGGACGCCCGCGCGCGCGGTGCGCAACTGGTCACGACAGAAAAGGACGCAGTGCGCCTGCCTCCTGCCTTTCGGATGAAGGTGATCACACTGCCCGTGCGACTGAATCTGCCTGAAGAAAACGCGCTGTTTAAGGCGTTGGACACATTACCGAAGCCACGATAGATCGGAAACTTTCAAAGTTTCCGACCGCTTTCTTTGAAAGAAAGCGAGGTGATCTCAGTTGTCTTCGCCCAGTTTCGGCGCAGGCCGGTGCAGCGCCAGTTCGGCGTCCGAGAACCGGAAAGGCGAGCGCAGCCCCGGCACGCCATCGAGTTCGATCTGCATTCCGCGCGCCACCACCTGCGGGTCGGCCATCACATCATCAAGGTTGTTGATCGGCCCTGCCGGCACGTTATGCGCCTCGCATTCCGCCAGCAACGCATCGCGCGTCCAAGTCCGCGTGGCCCCCGTCAGCCGCCGGTTCATCTGAGGCCGGTTCGCCACACGGTCCGCATTCTTGAGATAATCGGAGGAGGTCGCCATGTCGTCGAGACCCAGCAAACGGCACAGCCGCTGAAACTGGCCGTCATTGCCCGTGGCAATGATGATGTGCCCGTCGGAGGTCTCAAACACTTCGTAGGGTGTGAGGTTGGGATGGGCGTTGCCCATCCGCGTCGGTGCCACCCCGGTGGTCATATAGTTCATTGCCTGATTACCCATGATCGCCACCGCGCAATCCAGCAATGCCATGTCGATATGCTGCCCCTTGCCGGTCTGGCCGCGCTGGTGAACCGCCGCGAGAATGGCTGTCGTGGCGTAAATTCCGGTAAAGATATCGGTGATTGCCATGCCGGATTTCTGCGGCTGACGGTCCGGCTCTCCGGTGATCGACATCAGGCCCGACATGCCCTGAATGATGAAATCATATCCCGCCCGGTGTGCGTATGGCCCGGTGTGGCCAAACCCGGTGATCGAGCAATAGATCAGCTGCGGAAACTCGTGCGACAGGCTGGCATAGTCCAACCCGTATTTGGCCAGCCCCCCGGTCTTGAAATTCTCAATCAGGATATCGGCATCCTGCAACAACTCTTTGACCTGCGCCTGCCCTTCAGGCGTACGGAAATCCACCGTGATGGAGGCTTTTCCGCGGTTGGTGGAATGGAAGTAGGATGAGGATTCATCCTCATCCCGTTGCACGAATGGCGGCCCCCACTGACGCGTATCATCGCCTGCGGGGCTTTCCACCTTGCTTACGTCGCAGCCCAGATCAGACAGGGTTTGCCCGGCCCAGGGTCCCGCCAGAACGCGGGCCAGCTCAACCACCTTGAGACCGGCAAGCGGGCCTGCGCCGGGGATGCTCATCAGCTGCCCAATGCCGCGTCGATGAGGTTTTTCAGGTCCGCATAGGCCATGTTGCTATGCTTGGTTCCGTTGATCAGGAAACTCGGCGTTGAGGTGATGTCATCCCGCTCGCCGTTCTCCTGCCACCAGGCCACCAGCGTCTGCGCCATTTCCGCATCCTGCAGGCAGGCCTCAAGCGTGTCGTTCTCCAACCCGGCGAGCCGCCCGATCTTGCGCAGCTCATTCACGATCGCCGCAGGTTCCCCCGCACGCGCCCATTCGGACTGCCCTTTGTAGATCAGATCGATGATGCCAAAAAACTTCTCCTGCCCGCCACAGCGCGCCATCATGGAGGCCCAGAGGCCCGGACGGTCAAAATAGACCTCGCGGTAGGTGAACTTAACCTTTCCGGTGTCGATGTAGTCCGCCTTGAGTTGCTTGTAAGGTCCCGAATGGAACGCCGCGCAATGGGGGCAGGTAAAGGACGCATATTCGATGATCTCAACCGGGGCCGATGCATCGCCCAGCACCATGTCCGAGATGCTGGAGGTATCGAAATCACCCGAAGTGGATTGCGCGTTGGCGACCCCCGGCAAGTCCGCGATGGGGGTGCTGCTGCCACCCAGATTGCTGGTCAGCGCCCAGCCACCAAGGCCCGCGACGGCAAAGCCGCCAAGAATGAGATTTCTACGTTGCATCGTTGGTATCCTTTGCTGCTGTTCAGCGGTTTGTCTTGTTCAATACGTTCTCGCCCAGACGCGCAAGCGCATCTCTGAGCGTGTCATCTGCGACCGGCTGTGTCGTCTCAGCCGCTTTTTGCCGCAAGGTGGGATCGATCTGCTTAACCGTTTCACCGGAACCCTTGTGGCCAAAGGCGACTTGCCCCTCGGCAAAACCGGAGGCCGCGGTCTGTGTCACCCGCACCCGCGCGATGGCGTTGTAGCCATAAACCGCATTCACCTTTTTGCGGATCTGTTCCTTTTGCATCTCCAGCATCGGTGCGTTTGCCCCGGTGGTCAGCACCGTCAGCGTCGCCCCCATCCCGCCGCGCCCATAGCCGATCTCAACCGGCTGCGCGATGGCGGCAATATCGGGACCGGCAATCTCCGTCCACTGGGTCAACAGCCGCGACTGTGCAAAACCCCGCGTCTCAGAGGCGCGCCTGATCTGCCCCGACAGCAGACTGTCGGTGCGCTTGAACCCTTTTGTACTGGAACGCCGTGACGGCATGACTATGTTTCCCAAAGATGCTGGATGTAACATAGCGTCTCCCCCCCCGATCACCAGCCTGTGATCTGCCCGGAGCCATAAATATTGCGTGAGAACACTGCCACCGCTGATCTGCCTCAGACCTTGCTTGCGTGGTATGACGTTCATGCGCGTGAAATGCCCTGGCGTGTCGGGCCGCATGCGCGACAATCAGGGGTTCGCCCCGATCCCTACCGCATCTGGATGAGCGAGATCATGCTCCAACAGACCACCGTTGCCACGGTGCGCGACTATTTCCAGCGCTTCGTTGCGCGCTGGCCCACGGTGCGTGATCTGGCCGCCGCTGAGGATGCGGAGGTCATGGGCGAGTGGGCGGGCCTTGGCTATTACGCCCGCGCCCGCAACCTGCTGAAATGCGCCCGTGCCGTCGTGGCGGAGCATGGCGGGGCCTTTCCAGCCGATCACGCAGCGCTGCTTAAGCTGCCGGGTATCGGACCCTATACCGCTGCTGCCGTTTCCTCCATCGCCTTTGATCTGCGCCATACGGTTCTTGACGGGAATGTGGAGCGGGTGATGGCGCGGCTCTATGATATTCACACACCCTTGCCCGCTGCCAAACCTGAATTGATGGCGCGGGCGGAGGCTTTGACACCGGCATCCCGCCCCGGCGATTACGCCCAAGCTGTGATGGACCTTGGCGCAACCATCTGTTCACCCAAATCGCCTGCGTGCGGCATCTGCCCTTGGATAACCGCCTGCGCGGCCCGCACGGCCGGCACAGCGGCAGAATTGCCCAAAAAGACGCCGAAAAAGCCCAAACCTACCCGGCACGGCACGGTCTACCTCGCCCAGCGCAGCGATGGCGCGTGGCTGCTTGAGACCCGCCCCGAGAAGGGGCTTTTGGGGGGCATGCTTGGCTGGCCGGGGTCTGACTGGCTGGACGCGGCCACAGATCGCCCCCTTGGCACGCCGCCGCTCAAGGCGACATGGCAAGACCTGAACGCAGAAGTCCGCCATACCTTTACCCACTTTCACCTGATGTTAAGCGTGAAGACCGCGCAGGTATCGAACACCGTCGAACCGCAGCGCGGGAGCTTCCTGTCCCGCGATCAGTTTCGCCCCTCCGATCTGCCCACAGTCATGCGCAAAGCGTTTGATTTGTCGCAGGGGTGACCCAATGTCGCCGCTTTGTCGCGCGGCTCTCGTGCGGTACACTGGAAACCTGAAAACGACTGAGGCACCATGACGACACCCAATGCCATGCTTTCACGGACCGAACTTGCCCGCCTGTCGCGCGCGCTGCCGTTTTGGCTCTCGCTCGGGTTGATTCCATTGGCGTGGTATGTCGCCCTGAATGGCGGCTGGATCATCGCACTTTTGCCGCTGGTCACCTGGTTTTTGTTCTCCGTTCTTGATGCCGCCCTGGGGTTGAACCTTGAGAACGCCGATCTTGAGGCGACGGACGACGATATGTTCTGGTATCGCCTTGTCACGCTGATCTGGGTTCCCGCGCAATTCCTGACGGTCTTTGGCCTGATCTGGTATGTGCCGCAGGCCGATCATCTGGTCACCGCAGAGCGGCTGGGTCTGTTCTTTGGCGTCGGTTTGATCACCGGGACCATCGGCATTAACTATTCCCATGAACTGATGCACCAGAAACCGCGCATCGAGCGCTGGCTCAGCGATGTTTTGCTGGCAATGGTGCTGTACTCGCATTTCCGGTCTGAACATCTGCTGGTCCATCACCGCTATGTCGCGACACCGCGCGATCCTGTAACCGCGCGCTATAACGAAGGGTTCCACCGGTTTTACCCGCGCGTGCTCTGGCAATGCTGGCGCTCCGCCTTTCGAGCGGAGGCCGCAATGCTCGCCCGCAAAAAGCTCCCCTGGACGCACCGCAGCAATCCGTTCTGGAAATACTGGGCGTTGCAAGGTGGCTTTCTGCTTCTCGCCCTTATCCTTGGTGGTTGGATCGGGGTTGGCCTTTTTGTGATGCAGGCTGGTGTTGCGATCTGGCAGCTTGAGCTGGTGAACTACATCGAACATTACGGATTGACCCGCAAACATCTGGGCGACGGCAAATATGAACACGTTCAGCCGCGCCATTCCTGGAACGCCTCGCACAAGGCATCAAACTGGCTGTTGATCAATCTGCAACGCCATTCTGACCACCACTATAAACCCGACCGCCGTTTTCCCGTGCTGCAAACCTATGGCCCGGATAAGGCTCCGCAGTTGCCTTTTGGCTATCCTGTGATGACAATGGCCGCGATGATGCCTCCGCTTTGGCGGCGTGTGATGAACCCGCGCGTGCGGGCATGGCGGCGCAGCTACTATCCTGAGATCACGGATTGGACGGACTACAACAAACATCGCACTCCCCATCCCCGGTAGCAGGTCACGCATTCTTAAACCTTCTGTGGCACCTCTTGCGGTGCTGAAAAGGGGACCGCCATGCCATCTGCTCAACCATCTTCCGCGCCGGCGCACAAAGCCAAGCGTTGCCTCATTGTGGAGGACAGCGCATTTGACGCTGAGAAAATGACCCGCGTGATTGAAAAAACACCCGGCAAAATCAAGATTGAGACAGCCGCGACCCTGCGCGCGGCGCGCGCGGCTTTGGCCAAAGGCGAGACAGAGCTGATTTTGCTCGACAACAACCTGCCAGATGGGTTGGGCGCAAATTTCGCACTGGAACTGGCAAAAGACCCGGCAATGGCCAACATCCCGATCATCATGGTCAGCGATTGGCCCTCTCCCTTTAGGTGGGAAAAGGCGGCCTCGGCCGGTGTGGCCTATGTGCTGAGCAAGACTGATTTCGATGCGCGCTATGTCCATGCCGTTTTAACGGGCAGGCACAAACAACGGCTGCATTCCTGACCGCTTGCGCCGCGATACCGCAGCTTGGACGATTTACAAACTGATGTGGTGGCACGTAGGCTCAGGCCATGTGCCATGTCATTCCGATTTTACGCACGACCTGCCTCAGCCTGCTGATCTGCGCGACACTCTGGCTGACCCCAACATCCGCGCAGACCCAACGCACGGAGGTCGACCTTGAACTGGTCCTTCTGGTCGATGTTTCGCGTTCCATGACCGAAGACGAGCTGGAGTTGCAAAGGCGTGGCTACGCCGAAGCACTCCGCTCCGATGAGGTCTTTCGGGCCGTGCGCGCGGGCCTTTTGCAAACACTGGCGCTCAGTTACGTGGAATGGGCAGGGGACCAGCAGGTGATCGTCGATTGGCGCCTCATCAACAGCCGCGCGGACCTTGACGATTTTGCCGACCGCCTCACCGTGCGTTTTGATCCCGGCTTGCGCCGCACGTCCATTTCGGGCGCGCTGGATTTTGCGGCCCGAATGATCGACCGCAATGCCTATGCCGGGTTGCGCCGGGTGATCGACATTTCAGGCGATGGCCCCAACAATCTTGGGCCTCGCGTGACCGATGCGCGTGACCGGACACTGGCCCAGGGTATCACCATCAACGGGTTGCCGCTCATGACCGAAGAGGCGGGCAGCTTTGCCTATTTCCATCTCCCCAACCTCGATATCTATTATCGCACCTGTGTCATTGGCGGGCCGCAGTCCTTTGTCATCCCGGTGCATGACTGGCCCGATTTCGCCACCGCCGTGAAACGCAAACTGGTGCTTGAGATCGCACAGCACCCTGCACCCGCCCGCATCATCCGCACCCAAAGCGTCGCCCGCGACCCAACCGATTGTGAGGTGGGCGAGAAAATCTGGCGCGACTGGCAGGCGAACCGCTTCTATTTGCCGTGAAATCATCCGCAAAAAAAAGGCCCCGCCACAAGGGCGGGGCTTAAGGTAAGTGCCTTGTCTAGGCGCCCTTCTTGAGGAAGGCCGCAGGCACCGGCGGTGTTCTAGGTCGTTTCCAGCTTCTCTTGAAAAAGCGCATTCAAATTACCTGTTCGACCAGCACAAGAGGCAAGGCAATTTGAGGCTGTTTTACTGGAAACGAGCATAATCAGTTGGCCATCTCGGCCCGTATTTGCTGGCGCAGCAAATCGATGGGCACCCTTTTACCCTCGCGTTTGTAACACCAATAGGTCCAGCCATTGCAGCTTGGCGCTTTCTCATAGGCCGCACCAACCTGGTGGATCGATCCTTTGACGTCATCGCCGATCAGCGTGCCATCGGCCCGGACCTTGGCGGTGTGACGCCCGTTCATGGAATAAAGCTCCTCACCCGGACGCAGCATGCCACGCTCAACCAACTGGCCAAAGGGCACCCGCGGTTCTGCGCGTTTGGAGGTCGTCGTTTGCAGCGCTTCACGGTCAAACTTGCGGACATTCGCGATGCGTTTGGTTGCAACCTTTCGGTAGGCAGCTTCGCGTTCGATCCCGATAAAATCCCGGCCCAGCATCTTGGCCACAGCGCCCGTGGTGCCCGTGCCAAAGAACGGGTCCAAAATCACGTCACCCGGATTGGTGGAGCCAACCAAAATGCGGTGCAGCAGGCTTTCGGGTTTTTGCGTCGGATGCGCCTTGTCGCCGTTTTCATCCTTGAGCCGCTCATGCCCTGTGCAGATCGGCAGCACCCAGTCGCTGCGCATCTGAATGCCCTCATTCAGCGCTTTGAGCGCCTCATAATTGAAGGTGTATTTCGCATTCTCGTCCTTGCCCGCCCAGATCATCGTCTCATGGGCATTGGTAAAGCGTTTGCCACGGAAATTCGGCATCGGATTGGACTTGCGCCAGACCACATCGTTCAAAATCCAGAAACCTTCGTCCTGAAGGGCGGCCCCCACACGGAAAATGTTATGATACGAACCGATCACCCAGATCGCGCCATTGGGTTTCAGCAGACGCCGCGCTGCTTTCAGCCACGCTTTGGTAAACTGATCATAGGCCTTGAAGCTCGCGAACTGGTCCCATTCGTCATCGACGGCATCAACCTTGGAGTTGTCAGGCCGCACCAGATCACCGCGCAGCTGCAGGTTATAGGGCGGGTCCGCAAAGATCAGGTCAACAGATGCCTCGGGCAGCGCATTCATCGCCTCGATGCAGTCACCGTCCAGAATCGTGTTTAGAGGGAGCGCTTGCGCACTCATTGTTTTCGTCGTCATCAATTTTCTGCCTCGTCCCCGGTGCTTGTGCACTCATTGGTTGTCCTCAGCATGAGTCAAACGTGATTCGCGGTCAATTTCTTTTTTGAATCAATTGGTTAAGAAAATATGTTGCTACAACATATTGTGTACCGGTTTAAACGAACGTCTATGGTGTGGGGTTGGCCCCAGATTTCGGAGCGCCTCCATGTGGCTTTTTGATCCATATCCCATGTTCGTTTCCCAGCCGTAGCCGGGGTGCTGTTGCGCCAAGGACAACATGACACAATCTCGACAGATTTTGGCCATAATTGAGGCAGCCGCAATGCTCTGAGAACGCCCGTCGCCTTTGATGATCGTCTCTGAAGGCAACACCAGATCACGCGGGGCCATGTTCCCGTCGATCAGCGCATAGTCGGCAGGAGTTTTCAGCCCAGCGAGCGCCCGCACCATCGCCAGATGGCTCGCGCGCAGGATGTTCAGCGCATCAATCTCTTCGACACTGGCATGCGCGATGCTGACCTCCGCCACCTCCATGATCTCATCATAAAGCCGTTCGCGTGCGCGTTTGGTCAGCTTTTTGGAATCGTTCAGCCCTTCGGGGATGCGCGCGGGGTCCAGTACCACAGCCGCCGCCGTCACCGGCCCGGCCAGCGGCCCGCGCCCGACCTCATCCACACCCGCAATCCGCAGATGCCCTCTGGCCTGCGCGGCCTTCTCAAAACTGAAATCTGGTCCCATGCCCGTCCTCAGACCGCAATCACCGCCCAAGCGCAAACGAAAAAGAGGAGGATGCCCGAACATCCTCCTCCAGTTATCCGACGTGCAGGGACGCGAACGCCGGATCAGACGCGGGTGTTATCCCCGCGCCAAACGGTAGCCCCGATCCCGCAGGCAGCGCGCCTCATAGCCGCGGCGATCACCCCGTGGCGTGTTAAAGACGTAGTTGCATTGCTGCGGCAACCGGTGGGCAAACTGATAGTTGCTGTTCAGACAGCGCTGCGGGAACATCCGCACCTTGCCATTGCGGGAATTGAAGCTGCGCAGGCATTCCTTGGGCAGCAACTTGCGGTTCACCCGCCGGGGCAGGGGGCGCGGCTCAGGCTGCTGATAGCGGGGCGGCGTGTAGGCGGGGCGCGTGTACTTTGGTGTGTGATGCTTGGGGTGCTTGTAAGCAGGGACGGATCGGTGATGGACCTGCGCCTCTTTCTTCTTGTCTTTGCGGTTTTCTTGGATCAGCGCCCCAACAACCGCCAACCCCAGCAGTGCTGCGATGGTATTGGCCTGCGCGTTGTTCTTGCGGTGATCCCCGGCATGGGCGGCAGAAGCACCAATGGCGGTGAGCGCGATGGAGGTTGCGGCGACGACTGCGATGAACTTGCGGTACATGATGTGATCCTCTGTGTTGGACGGGCGGGACATTCCGCGCTTTGATGGGATCAATCTGGGTCCACTCCCCGAAGACAGGCAATAACAGCCCCTTGTTATCGGATATCAGAGGCGCTCAAGCCCTTGGGATATTGAATAACACCCTTCAAAGGCGCATTGATAAGGGCATGAAACACGCATCCCTCCTCCTCACCGCTGCACTGCTGGCAAGCCTCGCCCTGCCCGCCCATGCTGCGGGCTGTTACGCTGATTACAAGGCCAAGCAGGACAATCCGCTGCGCCTGCATTACGGTGTGGTCCAGATCAACGGCGCCTGCGACGCGCAAAGCGCCGCGGCTGAACTCGCCCCCCGTCTTGCCGCGCAAGGCTGGACGCTTCTCAACATCGTTTCCGTCTTTGGAGAGGATGGACTTGCCCAAAGGAAAGCCAGTGCCGGATCAAACTACCTCCGCTTCTGAGATGCGCCGCTTTGTCGGATTTGGCATCGCTGCGATTGCGGCCTTGCTGGTGATCGGGGCGGCCCTGCTGTTCTGGACCTTGCCTGATGCGAACCTCTTTAACGCGCAAGTTACCCGCATCTTTGTTGAGAATGATGATCTGACATCGGGGGCCGAAATCAAGCTTCTGGAAATCCTCGCGCAGTCCGGCACGGCGTTTTCCGACACGCTGACCAGCTACCGCATGGTGATATTCGTGCTGCTGGTTTTTGCCACTGCGATGCTGATCGCAGCGCTGGTGTTCCTGATCATGCTGATCACCTTTAACCGCCGCATGGCCCAGATTGAGCGGGCGGGCATTCAGGTCAACTCGCTGCTGATCAGTCGCGAGGAAAACACTGTCTATCTCAACAACCTCGGCTTCAAGCTTACTGATGCCGCGATGGAAACCATGTCCGTTCTGGCCGAAGCGCGCATGGATGATGACGTCATGTCCGGCTCTGAGATTGAGGGCGTGATTTCCGGTCGCGATGCCTCCGACTGCGAAGAAGCCGCCGGGGCCACGCGCATCAAACGGCTGCGCGATACGCTGGGCAATCAGATCGTCAGTGAACTGTTGGTCAAGAACATCGCGCGGCGCGGCTATATGCTCGCCATCGACAAAGATGTGATCAAAGTGATCTGATCCGCGTGGGTTTCCCCCTTAACATAACGCACGGGGCACCTACCTTTTCTTCATGAACAGACGCCAATTCAATCTCTCGCTGGCCGCCGGTGCTGCGGCTTTTTCCGCCCCTTTGGGGGTAACTGCTGCGGTGGCCCCACAAACCGCTTCTGTCCCCGCGGGGACATATGCCTGGGCACAGCTGATTGCCCGCACGCAGAACCGGTGCAGCCCCGCAATGCTCATGCGGCACCTGCGCCTGAGCCCTGATGCGGCAACGGCACTGTTTAACGAAATGATTCGCGATGGCGTGCTGCGCGCCCCCGGTGCCGCCGGTATGGCGCGGGCGGTGCAACCGATCAACGCAACCGGTGCCAAAGCCCCGACACTGCGGGAAACCGTCGCCAAGCTGCGTGACCGTTTCGTGCATGAGCCGCAAAACGATGCGGTTCCCCCTCTGGTCAAATCCGACGAACCCAGTCTAGGGTGCGCGGAACACCAGACCGAGGATGAGACAGATGCCAGCACCCAAGAACCCGTTCAAACAGGCCCTCAAACAGGGTGAGACCGTCTTTGGTTGCTGGGTCGGCCTTGCAGATGCTTTCAGTGCGGAGTTGATGGGCACCGCCGGGTTTGACTGGCTTGTGATCGACGGTGAACATGCCCCCAATGATCTGCGCTCGATCCTTGCGCAGCTACAGGTGCTGGAAGCCTCTGACAGCCACGCCGTTGTGCGCCTGCCGGTGGGCGAAACCTATATGCTCAAACAGGTGCTCGACGCAGGCGCGCAGACTGTGCTGGTGCCAATGGTGGAAAGCGCCGATCAAGCCCGCCAGCTTGTGCGTGACGTGACATACCCGCCCCACGGGGACCGCGGCGTCGGATACGCACTGAGCCGGGCCGCAAAATTTTCGCAGATTGCGGATTACGGCACGACCGCGGATGCTGAGATTTGCCTGCTGGTGCAGGTGGAAAACCGCAAGGGCATGGCCGCCCTAGATGAGATCCTGCAGATCGACGGCGTTGATGGCGTCTTTATCGGCCCGGCGGATCTGGCCGCTGATATGGGTCACATGGGCAATGCGCAGCACCCGGACGTCCAGGCCACGATCATGGACGCGCTGGCCCGCATCCGCGCAGCGGGCAAGGCACCGGGCATTTTGTCCACGCAGGACGACATGACCAACGCCGCCCTTAACGCTGGTGCGCAATTCGTCGCTGTGGGCGCAGACATCCTGCTGCTCAGCCATGCGGCTCAAGCGCTCAGTGCCAAGTGGAAGTCATAACACACCATGAACGCCGGCATCCTCACCCTCGGGCTCGCCTATGTGTTGAGCCAATTCTTTCGCGCGTTTCTAGCGGTTCTGACAGAAATTCTGGAAACGGACATTGGTGCGACGCCCGATGATCTCGCCTTTGCCTCAGGGCTTTGGTTTTTGGTCTTTGCCGCCTGCCAAATCCCGATCGGGGCCGCTTTGGACAGCATCGGCCCAAGGCGCACGGCGGGCTGGCTGCTTCTGATCGGGGGCGGCGGGGGTGCGGCGGTCTTTGCGCTTGCCACGACACCGCTGCACATCAGCATTGCGATGGCCCTGATTGGCGTGGGCTGTGCGCCCGTTTTGATGGCGTCCTATTACATCTTTGCGCGCGATCACCCGCCAGCGCAGTTTGCCTTTCTCGCGTCGCTCATGGTGGGTCTGGGCAGCCTTGGCAATCTGGTGGCCTCCTACCCCATGGCGCTTTCGGCTGAAATGCTGGGCTGGCGCACGTCGCTTTGGGGACTTTGCGCGCTCTCTGTCATCGTGGCCTTTGGCACGCTGGCGCTGGTCCGCGACCCGGTCAAGGTTGAGGGTGAGGCGCGCGGTTCATTGGCAGAGCTTTTGCGGATCAAAGCGCTCTGGTTCATCTTTCCGCTGATCGGCGTGAGCTATGCCTTTCCGGGTGCAGTGCGCGGCCTTTGGATCGGGCCATATCTGGCGGATGTCTTTGCCACCGACACCGCAACCATTGGACGGGCGAGCCTTTGGATGGGCCTTGCGATGGTCGCAGGCGCGCTGGCCTATGGCTGGGCGGATCGCGTGTCCCCTTCGCGCAAATGGCTGATCGTGGGGGGCTCCGCGCTGGCTCTGACGGCAGGTGGCATTCTGGTTGTGTCCCCGCAGGGCAGCTATGGCCTGAGTGTTGCGATGATGTGCGCGGTCGGGTTCTTTGGCGCAAGCTATCCGGTGATGATGGCCCATGGCCGCAGCTTTCTGCCGCCACATCTGATTGGGCGGGGTGTGACAATGCTGAACCTGTTCAGCATTGGTGGCGTCGGGATATTTCAGTTCATCTCGGGGCAGGTTTATCGCGGCGCGCTGCCGCCTGAGACGGCAGTGGCCCCTTATGTCGCGGTCTTCGTGCTGTTCTGGATGGTCCTCGCCGTGGGCTTTGTGATCTACCTCTTTAGCCGCGATTCCTAGGTGGCTTTCATGTGGCTCGCCGCCTGCGTGTAGCCACCTGCAGCACCGTCAATGAAATGCACATGATTGTTCTCCAGAATGGAGGGGACAATGCAGGTCATCATCGCCTCATCCTGCGTGGTGATGCCATAGCGCAAAACACCCGCGCGCGCGGCATCTTCCAGCACCTCTTTGATCTTGTCCAAGGTTTGCTGATCGCAGTCGAGCGTCATTTTGAGACCGTCATCCAGCTTGCGAAAATCTGCGTTGTCGCCCACATCCCGCGCATAGCGACGTGCATCGAAACCGCCCAACGTAATCCCCGTGCGGATCAAGGCCCACGCCACAAAGGATTCAAACAGCGCCTTGGCGCGGGCGGCCCTGAGTGAGCCGGTACCATGTGACGCATGCGCCTCAAGCTTTGCCCCCTTGGGCGGCCAGTCTGATCCCGGACCGTCCGCCGGGCAGGGGTGACCGCCCCTTGCGAGGGCTTTGGTCAAGGCGATCACCTGCGCATACACACTTGTGATTTCAGCGGATGTAGCCCCCGGTAGGGGGGCCGCGATGAGGGACAGGATCGTGCCGTTGCGTGCCGGCATGTGCGACCAGCGGCAGGACAATCCGGTGAGATCAGGCACCGCGTCCTCAGCCGCCGGAGCGATCAGGTAATCGCCAGCTTTCATTTGCCCCTCGGCCCAAACCAACCCACCGCCCTCGAACATGGCATAATCGGCCCCTTCGGAGGCCTGAAAGCGGGCCACACGCACATCCGTCCCGGCAGAGCGGGCGTCGGCAAGCGGCACGAGGGCCACGCGCATTTCGATCCCGAACTCTGCCACCGACCATCGCGCCACCCGCGCCAGCGCATCCCGCGCGGCGTCCGCTTCGTGCGGTGGAATGGCAAAACCTGCACCATCGCCGCCAAACACAAAGGGAAAAGCGCGCCCCTCCAATGCATTCATCAGCGCCGAGATCACGGCAGCACCAACCATATTGACCGTTTTGTAGCGGCCCGCCGCGACCAACCCAGTGGAATTGACAATGTCTGAGGCCCCGACCAGCCAACCGTCCGGCAAGGGGGTATATTGCGCCAGTTGGGTCAGTTGATCAAAAGCGCGCACGCGGGGCAGTTCGTCATAAAACCGGTCTGTTTTGTCCACGCCATACCCCCACGATCATGGCCAGCGTAACACGGCTTGCGCCTTGCAAGCCAGCCATGCACGCAACGGCCTTTCCACTGCCCGGCAACCCGTGTATGAGCCGCGCACATCCCACTTTATATTGGAGAAATTAGATGGGTTATCGCGTCGCCGTCGTGGGCGCCACTGGCAATGTGGGCCGCGAAATGCTGAACATTCTGGCTGAACGCCAGTTTCCTGTGGATGAGGTTGTGGCATTGGCCAGCCGTCGTTCACTTGGAACAGAGGTCAGCTTTGGGGACACGACGCTCACGTGTAAAGACCTAGATACGTTCGATTTCACCGGCTGGGACATGGCGCTTTTTGCTGTTGGGTCTGATGCGACCAAGAAATACGCACCCGGTGCGGCCAAGGCAGGATGCGTCGTGATCGATAACTCGTCGCTCTACCGCTATGACCCTGACATCCCCCTGATCGTGCCTGAGGTGAACCCACAGGCCATCCACGGGTATGCGAAGAAAAATATCATCGCGAACCCCAACTGTTCGACCGCACAAATGGTTGTCGCGCTCAAGCCATTGCATGACCGGGCAACGATCAAGCGGGTGGTGGTCAGCACGTATCAGTCCGTGTCCGGTGCCGGTAAAGAGGGAGCCGATGAGCTGTGGGATCAGACCAAGTCGATCTACAACCCAACGTCCGACGTGCCCCCCAACAAGTTCACCAAGCAGATCGCGTTTAACGTGATCCCGCACATTGATGTGTTCATGGACGATGGCTCCACCAAGGAAGAGTGGAAGATGGTCGCAGAGACGAAAAAAATCGTCGATCCGAAGATCAAGGTCACGGCCACCTGCGTGCGCGTGCCGGTGTTTGTAGGCCACTCTGAGGCAGTGAACATCGAGACCGAAGATCATCTGGACGAAGACGAAGCGCGCGACATCCTGCGCGAGGCACCCGGTGTCATGGTGATCGACAAGCGTGAAGACGGTGGCTACGTGACACCAGTGGAATGCGTGGGCGATTTCGCCACCTTCATCAGCCGCATCCGTCAGGACAGCACAATCGACAATGGCCTGAACCTGTGGTGCGTGAGCGACAACCTGCGCAAGGGCGCGGCCCTGAACGCGGTACAGATCGCTGAATTGCTGGGCCGTGAGGTTCTCAAGAAGGGGTGAACCCTTTGCCACGTCAAAGCTTAGAAAGCTCCGGTCCCTGGCCGGAGCTTTTTTCGTGAGCCCCCTATCCGCGCTCAATCACTTCAAACGCTGGCCCCTCTTGTTCGGGCATCGCTGGTAACCCGGTCGCCCCTTGCGGATGGCCCGGCATCGGCATGCCAAAGCGTTTGACCAGTGCACGATAGCTGTAGCCAATCATGGCGGTGTTACAGATGTGGCGACCTTGGGGGGTCGCATAAAGAGCCAACCCGCTGCCATGAGGTCGCACTTCATAGTGACGGCGGGCAAGGCGCGTGATCAGCATGTTCCAATCGTCAGCAGTTTTGAAAAGGGGTTCAAGAGAGCGCTGCAATCGACCCTTTTCGGTTGACGTGAGCGGCTTGGCATCAGGCAGAACCTCAGGGAACGACAGATCAAGTGTGCCGCGCGGGTGCCCCGGCATTGCGGCCCGAAACCGCTCTACCAAAGTGCGATAGGCAAAGCCCAATTCTGAGCCTTTGCACACACGGGTACCGCAGGAGATCTTGTGCAGCGTGATACCGCCACCGGAAGGCCGCAGGTCGTATCCGTGGGGACGCAGTCGCGCAGCGAGGTCTGCCCAGCCCATTGCTTCGGCCATGTCCCTTGCGAGGAGCGCTTGCAAAGCGGCGAGGAGCGCCTCATCCGCCCGCATGGGCGTCTTCGGATTAAGACGGCGGTCTACCTCTTTCGCCAAAAGGACGCGTACCAGATGGCCGATCGTTACATCCTGACCGGACGCCACGCGTGCAGCATCGGTCAGCAATTTGGGGGGCAGTTTGAGTGTAACGGTCTCCATCGGATGACCATTTGAGCGAATCAGTTAACGGGCAGTTAAAACCGCTCCGCCCGAAGCACGTCGCAGTCGGTGACGGAGACAACACCGATATGTCGTTCCACCACAGAAAACGCGTTATCCAGCAAATCATCAAGCCGCTCAGGCTTGATGATGCACACCACCTGCACCATGCCCGAGGCGCGACTGACCTGCCCTGCGCGGCTCCATGCACCGGACCGCCCCGAGCCGCCGAGCACTGGCAGCACAGTATAACCCGTCACACCAGCTTTGGTCAGCACATCCGTCAGCCGCGATTCCATGACCGCCTCAATCGTGATCTCAACGCGTTTTGCGCGATGTGTTTGCATGTCTTATCCTCCTGAGACTGCCTGCGCGACCGCCACATAGAGCGGGATGCCTAGGGTCAGGTTAAACGGAAATGTCACGCCAAGCGATAGCGTGAGGTAGAGCGATGGATTTGCTTCCGGCAGGGCCACGCGCATGGCAGCGGGCACAGCAATATAGGAGGCAGAGGCCGACAGCACCATAAAGAGCGCAATGCCACCTGTGGACAGGCCCAAAGCCATGCCAAACCCAAGGCCCAGCACCGAGCCAACCAGCGGCATGAGTACACCAAATGCCAGCACACCGGGCCGCAGGATGCGCCCGCCTTCGCGCAGGCCACGCCCGGCGACCAGCCCCATATCCAACAAGAACAGGCACAAGACCCCTTTGAACGGCGACACGATAAAGGGCGCAATCTCAGCCAGTCCTTTTTCGCCCGTGGCCCAGCCGATAAAAAACGACCCCACCAGCAATACGATGGAACCGTTCAGCATGATCTCTCGCATGAGCGCGCTGTCCATGCCCTTGGCACCATTGCCGCCCCCCTTTGCCACCAGCCAGAGCGCAGACAGGATCGCAGGGGCTTCCATCGCTGCGGCCACGGCAACCATATATCCTTCGGAGCCGATGCCGCGGCTTTCCAGGATGGAGGAGCCCGCAACAAAGGTCACAATGGAAATCGAGCCGTAATGCGCCGCCACGGCCGCTGCATCGAGGCGGTCCAGATTGGTCATCACCCGCAAGAGCGCAAAGGCGATCATCGGCAGAGCAAAGGACAAAACAATCCCGGCAAGCAATGCCAACCCCAGCGTCCCGTCAATGCCATGCGCCGCCACGCTGACCCCGCCTTTGAAGCCGATGGCAAAGAGCAAATAAATCGACAGCCCCTTTGCAACCGCCTCCGGTATGCTGAGATCAGAGCGCGCAAGCGACGCGGCCACACCCAGCACAAAAGACAGGATGATCGGCGAGATCAGGTTCTCTGCCGCCAAGGAGAGGAGTTGGTCCATCAGGAAGGGCCTTTATACGGGCGAGAATTGCTCAGTCTGGGGATTGTAGTGTTCAAGACTGCCTTCGCCGATGTCGTTCCAAAGGCCATGCAACGTCAATTCACCATCGCTGACGGACTTTTCGATCCAGGGAAAGGTCATCAGGTTTTCAAGCGATGTTACAATCGCTTGCTTCTCCATCGCCTGCGCTTGCGCCTCTTCGTCCTCAATATCAGCTACCGCATCGAACCGCGGGCGCAGGATGTCCATCCAGCGGCCCACAAAACTGTCCTTGGCCTCAAGCTCTGGCGCGTGACCCTTGCACATGTCGATGCACCCTTTGATGCCGCCACAGCCGGAGTGTCCCAGCACCATCAGGTTTGATACCTTGAGCACCCGCACAGCATATTCCACTGCCGCCGAGGTCCCGTGATGATCGCCATCAGGCTGAAACGGCGGCACAAGATTCGCGATATTGCGGTGAATAAAAAACTCACCCTGATCAGCCCCAAAGATCGAGATGACGTTTACGCGACTGTCGCAGCAGGCAATCACCATTGCACGCGGGTGCTGACCATCAGAGGCCAGCCGCTTGTACCATGCCTTGTTGTCAGCATAGCCTGTGGCTTTCCACCCGTGATAGCGTTGCACCAGATAGTTGGGCAGGGGCCGGACCCGATACATCTTTGGCCTCATCCTTGATTGCGTTATCGCGCAGGGGTATCCCAAATTCTCAGCAGTTTCGAGAGAAAAGGTAGATACACCTCAACCATTTCATCACATCTGTGCCCCATATTGCTTCAAAGCCGTGGGGGCTGATTAAAGGGTGAGTGTGCAATGCAGGTTCTGCAAATCAAACCGTTGGAAACCGTCGTCGTCGATCAAGAGCGGCTGGGTGCCTTGTATTCGCAGTTGGGCGAGGCTGGAGCAGAGGATGTGGTCTGCCGGGCGCTTGAAGAGTTGGCCTTGCGGCTTTCCCATTGTGAAACGCTGTACCGCGAAGCCTGCTGGACCGATTTGCGCAAGAACACCCGTTCGTTGATTGCAATTGCAGATCAGATCGGGATGTCCGCGCTCAGTCAGGTGGCCGGAGACGTGACCCACTGCATTGACCGCAACGACATGGTTGCGGTGACGGCCACGCTGTCCCGCTTGCTGCGGGTGGGCGAACGCTCGCTCACTGCGGTTTGGAACATTCCTGACATTCAGTTCTGAGCCATTGCGGGCACGGGCGAATCCGCTAGGCTGAAAACCTACCGAGTTCAGCCCAAAGGTTTGCCATGCCCCTTTCTTTTGCCGCCCCCACTCCTGACGCCGTCCCGCTGCACGTGGTCTCGGAGGCGGATCTGGAGGGGTTCATGGACGCGCAGCCACCAGCCGTCCGGGCATGGCTCGAGGTTCAGGGCTTCAAAGGCGCCATTGGGCAGGCTGTCGCTGTCCCAGACGCGGACGGGGGCGTAGCGCTCGCTGTTGTCGGCTATGGCAGTGCTCAGAACCGCAGGCGTGGCCGGTTCCATCTGGCTGCGGCCGCTCCCAAACTGCCGGGGGGTGACTACCGGCTGGTGGACGGCCTGCCCAAAGCCGCGGTGCAGAACGAAGCGCTGGGGTGGCTGTTGGCCGGCTACCGCTTTGACCGCTACCGCACACAGCCCCCTCTGCAAGCGGCCCTGATCGCACCTCAGGGTGTTGAGGCTGCGCAGATCGAAGCCTTGGCGCAGGGCGAGGCATTGACCCGCGATCTGATCAACACGCCCGCCTCTGACATGGGGCCACCGGACCTTGAGAACGCCGCACGCGCATTGGCAGAACAACATGGCGCGCGCATTGAGGTCACCACCGGCGACGCCCTGCTTGAGCAAAACTTTCCGTTGATCCATACGGTTGGCCGCGCCGCGGACCGTGCCCCCCGTTTGATCGATCTGCGCTGGGGTGAGGCTGGTCCAAAACTGACGCTGGTGGGCAAAGGTGTTTGCTTTGATACCGGCGGTCTGAACCTCAAACCCGGGGCATCAATGGGCTTGATGAAAAAAGACATGGGTGGTGCGGCGGCTGTTCTGGGTCTTGCCCATATGATCATGGCCACCGGAACGCCACTACAGCTTCGCGTGCTGATCCCGGCGGTCGAAAACTCTGTAAGCGGCAATGCCTTTCGCCCCGGCGATATCCTGCCGTCGCGCAAGGGGCTGACGGTTGAGATCAACAATACCGATGCCGAAGGCCGGCTGGTGCTGGCCGATGCGCTCAGCTATGCGGATGAAGATACACCCGACCACATCATCTCAATGGCGACACTCACGGGGGCGGCACGGGTTGCAGTGGGCCCTGACCTCGCCCCTTACTACAGCGATGTGCCCGCATTTGTTGACGCATTGGAAATGGCGGCGGCGGCACAGGATGATCCGGTCTGGCGCATGCCGTTTCACGCCCCCTATGAGCAGATGATTGAGCCGGGGATTGCCGATCTCGACAATGCGCCCAAAGGTGGGTTTGGGGGGTCCATTACCGCGGCGTTGTTTTTGCGCCGCTTTGTGAGCCAGAGCGCCTATGCTCATTTTGACATCTACGGCTGGCAGCCCAGCGATGCGCCTGCGCGCCCCAAAGGCGGCGTGGGCCAAGGCACGCGGGCGATCCTTGGCGCACTTGGTCCGCTGCTAAATCTGTGAGCGATCCACGTGTGACACCAGATCCGGCATTGGTGAGCCAGCAAACGGCCGCGCAGGTGTCCAAATCTGTGGTTGATCTGTGCCGCAGCCCCGCCGGCCCACGCGACCGGCAACTGATTTATGGCGACACGCTGCGCATCCTGAGCGCGCAGGACGATTGGCCCTATGTGCAGGCAGACAAGGACGGCTATTGCGGGTACGTGGCGGCGGGTACGCTCACCAAGCCTGTGGATGCAACACATCAGGTCAACACGCCTGCAACCCATGCCTACCGTGATCCAGATTTCAAATCACCGGACCTGATGAGCCTCACTTTTGGCAGCTGCGTTCTGGTCTCTGATCAGATAGGTCGATTTGCGCAAACGCCTCTGGGCTATATTCCGCTGGGACATCTGTGTCCTTCGCCTCTGACTTTGGACGACCCTGCTGCTGTCGCTGTAGTGTTCCTCGGCACGCCCTACCTCTGGGGGGGCAATTCACGCTGGGGCATTGATTGCTCTGGCCTGATCCAGGCAGCCTTGCTTGCTTGCGGGATTCCCTGCCCCGGCGACAGCGACATGCAGATGACACTGGGGGAGGAGGCGACGGGCAGCTACAGGCGCAACGATCTGTTGTTCTGGAAAGGGCACGTGGCACTTGTGACAGGCCCAGATATGTTGATCCACGCCAACGCAAGTGCGATGGCAACGGTCTATGAACCGATCACAACAGCCATTGAGCGCATCGCGGGCCAAGGCGACGGCCCAGTGACAGCGCACCGCCGCTTGTAGGGCACGGCCCCGCCCCTCTTTTTGGCCTTATATACCGTCCGAACTCTCAACACGCGCCAAAGGCCCGCGTTCAATCCACCGCGCGGATCAGCTTGCGTTCCAGCACGCGCATCACGGCTTTGAGGTCGTGCCCGCGCCGCAGGATCTGACCACCCTCTCCAATAACGGCATACATCCCTTGCTTGTTGCGCAGCTTGGGCCGCTTTTCGATCCGGTAGAGTGGAATTTCAGCCGTCCGACGAAAAACGGAGAATACCGCGACCTCCCGCAAACAGGAGATACCGTAGTCACGCCATTCACCTGCCGCGACCATCCGGCCATAAAGCGACAGGATCACGGCAAGCTCGGTCCGGTGAAACGCCACCTGCTCGGGTGGTCGTTCAAACGGCGTAACTTGTGAGGGGATGTGCATTGTCATGGCACCACAGTTGCGCTGATAGAGACGCAAATCAAGGGGGCTTGGCGATCATGGATATTGAACACGTTACATAATGATGGCAATGTGCGAAAAAATGAAACATGTGAAGGCCTGCCAATGACCCCGCAAGAGCGCGCCGAAAAATGCGCCGAATTGATGTTTGCCAATGATGCGGCCTCGCCCGGTTTGGGCATGTCGATTGATGCAATAGCACCCGGACGCGCTGTACTGCGGATGAAGGTGCGCCCGGACATGCTCAACGGTCATCACATTTGCCATGGCGGTTTCATCTTTGCACTGGCCGACAGCGCGTTTGCGTTCGCGTGCAACAGCTACAACCAATACGTTGTCGCCCAGCAAAATCAGATCACTTACGTCAGCCCTGGCCAACAGGATGAAACCCTGATCGCTGTGGCAACCGAGGTATCGCGCAGTGGTCGCTCAGGTGTGTATGATGTGACCGTCACCGGAGAGGACGCGCGCATCGTGGCGCATTTTCGCGGTCTGTCGCGCACCGTCAAAGGACAGCATTTCCCAGAAGAGGACCCCACCTGATGAAAGACCTGACCCCGGACCGCAGCACGCTGGACCCGATTGAGATTGCCAGCCGGGACGAGATTGCGGCCCTGCAGCTGGAGCGGATGCAATGGTCGCTGCGCCATGCCTATGACAACGTCCCTTTCTACAAAGAGAGTTTTGACGCGGCAGGTGTGCATCCTGATGACCTGAAAGATCTGAGCGATCTGGCAAAGTTTCCCTTTACGGTCAAAACCGATCTGCGCGCGAATTACCCTTTCAAAATGTTCGCTGTCCCGCGCGAGCAGGTGGCACGCATTCACGCGTCTTCCGGCACAACAGGGCAGCCGACAGTGGTGGGATACACGCAAAACGATCTCGACAACTGGGGGTCCGTCGTGGCGCGGTCCTTGCGCGCGGCCGGGATGTGTCCGGGTGACATGCTGCACAACGCTTACGGCTACGGCCTTTTTACCGGCGGCTTGGGCATCCATCTGGGGGCAGATGCGCTGGGGCTGTCGACCTATCCGATCTCGGGTGGGATGACCCCGCGACAGGTGCGGATGATTGAGGATTTCAAGCCCAAGGGGATCACTGTCACACCGTCCTATTCGCTGTCGATCCTTGATGAGTTTGCGGCCCAAGGCCTTGATCCGCGCGATTGTTCGCTAGAGGTTGGTATCTTTGGTGCGGAGCCCTGGACCAACGCCATGCGCGAAGAGATCGAGCGCGCGTTTGATATGCATGCGGTTGATATCTATGGCCTTTCAGAAGTGATGGGACCCGGTGTTTCGATGGAATGTGTGGAGACCAAGGACGGGCTGCACATCTGAGAAGACCACTTTTATCCCGAGATTATCAACCCCGACACAGGTGAGCCGGTGGCCGAAGGCGAACAGGGTGAGCTGGTGTTCACCTCCCTCACGAAAGAGGCCTTTCCGATCATCCGCTACCGCACACGCGATCTGACCCGGCTGCTGCCCGGCACCGCGCGCAGCATGCGGCGGATGGAGAAAGTCACAGGGCGCACGGACGACATGATCATCCTGCGCGGCGTGAATGTCTTTCCCACGCAGATCGAAGAAGCGCTGATGGATGTGGCCGGCCTTGCCCCGCATTTCCAGATTGAACTGAGCCGCCCCGAGCGAATGGACCAGATGCGCGTCCTGTGTGAATGCGCGCAACCGGGCATGTCGGAAGAAGCGCGCGCAAAGGCCGCAAGGGGGCTTATGTCGCGGATCAAGCAGACTGTGGGGATCAGCGCGAAGGTTGAGGTCGCTGATGTCGGCGGCGTGGCCCGGTCAGAGGGCAAGGCGGTGCGGATCGTGGACAACCGCCCCAAAGGGTAGCGCTTCAGCCGCAGGTAATGGCCCCAATGGTGCCGCTGTCGTCAAGTTGCACATTCAAACGCTCGGCGCGGAAGTCCATGGTGACCATGTCGGTGATGTGAAACACCCGCTTGGGCTGCGGCACCGCTTGTGCCGCCGATGCGTCCTGTCCCACAAGGCTCTGATATTGGGTGGCATTGCAGGTATCCGGCCCGCTTGACGGCACGCCCGGGCGCGGCGTGATGGCGCATCCTCCCAACACTGTGAGGACGACAAACAAGGTGAACGCTTTAGACCCCATACCGCGCCAGAAACGTCTTCACTGCCCCCTCAACAACGCGGTCGATTTCTGCATCACTGACCGATTTGCTAACCCCAAAAATCAAACGCGGCCACAGATCAGCTTTGCACAACTCGCCAAACTGATCAGCCGCGAGAACATAGTCGTCAATTTGTAATTCGCCCCGTGCTTCGGCCTGCTGGAAGTATTCCGCCATCTCAGCGCGCATCACGGCTGGACCAGAGTTGTAAAAGCTCTGTCCGATCTCCGGAAAGCGGTCACTCTCTGCCACGCAGATCCGAAAGATTTGCAACCCAAAGGTCGAGGTGATGAAGCGCAGGAAATGGTGACCTGCCTGCGACAGAACTTCCTCCGGAGGGGCGGCCATGTCGATGTTGTCCAGCGCCTCGCGGCTTTGGCGGGCGCATTCGGCGTTTGCGACCTCCATAAACAGCAGGCGTTTATCGGGGAAATAACTGTAGAGCGTCGCCTTGGAGACAGCCGCCACACGGGCGATTTCATCCACGCTGGCCCCTTCGAACCCGTCGTTCATGAACACAGACCGCGCCCCTTCGAGCACCTGATCATACTTGCGGCCCTTTCGGACCTGTTGCGCAGTGGCGGTCATGTGTGCTCCCAACGGTGGAGGACAGAATATAAACCGTTTCGTTCAGTTCCAAGGTGAAAGTGTCGCAAACCCTCATAATCCCCGCGTCAACCGAGAGAATTTGGTGTGGCTCCTGCTGGAACCTTGCTTGCTGGGCTATAGCTGGATAGAGCTTATTCATGCTCGCCATCTTTCTGAAAACACTGCCCTTCTTTGCCCTGATCGGGCTGGGATATTGGGCAGGGCGCACACGGTTTTTCACGGCTGAGGCGACGGCATTTCTCACCAAGTTTGTATTTTACTTCGCACTTTCCGCGATGCTGTTTCGCTTTTCCGCCAATCTGTCGCTGGCGGAAGTCTGGGACACGCGGATGGTTGCGGCCTATTTGTGGGGCACGGCGTTTGTGTATGGCATCGCGTCGCTTGTCGGGTTTCTGCGCGGTCTGGACGTGGCTACAAATGCGATTGAGGCGCAGTGCGCGGTGATCGGGAACGCCGGGTTTCTGGGTGTGCCGATGCTGGCGCTGCTGCTGGGACCGGAGGCGATCGGCCCGGTGCTGATGGCGCTGGCGGTTGATCTGATCTTGTTCTCCAGCCTGATCGTGATCCTGATCACGGTGGCGCGGGATGGTCAGCCGAGCCTGCGCATTCTGCGCTCCATTGGGGTGGGGTTGATCAAGAACCCGATGATTGTCGCGATCTCCGCTGGATTTATCTGGTCTGGCCTAAACATCCCGATACCGGCACCAATGAATGAGTTTCTGGCCATTTTGGGCGGTGCCGCGACACCCGGTGCGCTGTTTGCGATTGGGGCCTCTTTGGCGCTGACCCAGCCGGACAAGCTTGAAATTGCAGGCTGGCTGACCTTTTGCAAACTTGTGCTGCATCCGCTCTTTGTGGGGTTCGCGGCGCTGTTTCTGTTTGGCGTGGACCCGTTCAAGGCAGGGGTGATCATTGCAGTCGCAGCCCTGCCTGTGGCGGGCAATGTCTTTATGCTCGCACAGCATTACGGCGTGGCACCCGCGCGTGTCTCAACTGCGATCCTAATGTCGACGGTGATCTCAATTCTGACTGTCAGCCTTGTGGTCGGTTGGGTATCAGGGTTCTAATCGCGACCACGCGCTGCTTGATAATTTACGAAAAGGAAACTGCCCATGAAAACACTCTCTGAAAACGCCTGCTTTGGGGGGGTGCAAGGGGTCTATGCACACCAGTCCACTGTCTGCAAATGCGAGATGACTTTTGGTTTATTCTTGCCCGCTGAGGCAAAAGACGGGCCAGTACCGGTGTTGTGGTATCTGTCTGGCCTGACCTGCACCCATGAAAACGCAATGACCAAAGCAGGTGCACAGGCATGGGCGGCGGAGCATGGTATCGCGCTGGTTTTTCCCGACACATCGCCGCGGGGGGATGAGGTCGCAGACGACGAGGCCTATGATCTGGGCAAGGGTGCGGGCTTTTACGTCAACGCCACACAAGACCCCTGGGCCCCGCATTTCCAGATGTGGGATTACGTGGCCGAAGAATTGCCCGCGCTGATCGGGGCGGAGTTTGCCGTGGATATGGAACGGCAAGGGATCACCGGGCATTCGATGGGCGGGCATGGCGCGCTGACGCTTGCGATGAACCTGCCGGGGCGGTTCCTGTCGGTCTCTGCCTTTGCGCCCATCGCCAATCCGACGGGCAGCGACTGGGGCCGCAAACAGCTGACCGCCTATCTGGGCCGGGATCAGGATGGCTGGGTCAAACATGATTCCTCGCTTTTGATGGCGGATGTGGGCTTTGACGGTCCGGTGCTGATTGATCAGGGCGCATCAGATCAGTTTCTCGATCTGCTGAAACCTGAAGCGCTGGCGCAGGCCATGGCGGCCAAGCGGCAGGAGGGCACATTCCGGATGCAGCCGGGATACGACCACAGCTATTTCTTTGTGGCGACCTTTATGGAAGACCATGTGGCGTTCCACGCCGAAGCGCTCTACGCGGGTTGATCGGTGGCGGCGCTCTACATTGATGCGGATGCCTGCCCGGTCAAGGCAGAGGCAGAACGGGTGGCGACGCGGCACAAGCTGCGGATGTTCGTGGTGTCCAACGGTGGGCTGCGCCCGTCCCAGAACCCACTGGTTGAAACAGTGATCGTACCGGACGGCCCGGATGTTGCCGACATGTGGATCGCGGAGCGCTGCGGGCCGGGCGATGTGGTAGTCACGGGGGACATCCCGCTGGCGGCAAAATGCGTTGAAGCAGGCGCGCGGGTGCTCAAACACAACGGTGAGGCGCTCACAGCAGCGAATATCGGGAACGTGCTGGCCACCCGCGATCTGATGGCAGACATACGCGCGGCGGATCCGTTTCGGCAGGGTGGCGGCAAAGGGTTCACCAAAGCGGATCGGTCGCGGTTTCTGGATGCGCTGGAGAGAGAACTGCGGGCAGCAGCGCGTGCGTAGTCGTTTTCTTTCAAAGAAAACGGTCGGAAACTTTGAAAATTTCCGAGACTTGAATGGAGCGCTTTGAATGACACCTCAAGCGGTGGTTTTTGACATCGGCAATGTGCTGATCGAATCGCAGCCCGAGCGGTTTTATGATGCCGTGATTGGCGAAGAACGCCGTCGTGCAATGTTTGCAGAGGTGGATCTGCATGGCATGAACGACCGGATGGATCGGGGTGAAACGTTTCGTGACGTGATCCATGAGACCGCGGGTACCTATCCGCACTGGCACGAGGAAATTATCCTGTGGCATGATCGCTGGCTCGATATGGCAGCCCCGGCGATTGACCGTTCCGTCCGGCTGATGGCCGCTTTGCAGGCGCGTGGCGTGCCTGTTTTTTCGCTCACCAACTTCGGCATTCAGACCTATGAGATTGCCGCTGATCGCTATCCCTTTCTGAGACACTTCGACGGTGATTTCATTTCCGGTCACCTGGGTGTGATCAAACCGGATGCGAATATCTACGCCGCCTTGGAAAACACCTCTGGAATACCGCCAGAAAGGCTTTTGTTCACCGATGACAGGGTAGATAACATAGAAGCCGCGGCCGCACGCGGCTGGCAGGTGCATCATTTCGAAGGCCCGCAGGGTTGGGCCGACAGATTGGTCGCCGCAGGGCTGCTGAAAGAGGGCGACGCGACATGAACAACATTCAGATGATCCCCTTTGACGCAGGAGAGGCTGTGCTGGATTGGATCGGTCTCACCGATGCGCTGGCCGCTGGGCACACCCTGCCCAAAGCCGAGATTGGCGATACGTTTCTGTATCGCGGCAAGGATACGCTGTTGAGCCGTGCTGCGTGGATTGACGGGCTGGGCATTGCGGTGAAATCGGCCACGGTGTTTCCCGACAATCCGGCGCAAGGCGCACCGATGATCAATGGCGGTCTGAACCTCTATGCCGATGGCGACGGCACCTTGGCCGCGATTGTGGACTTCCATCTGGTGACCAAATGGAAGACCGCAGGCGATAGCCTGCTGGCGGCACGGCGGCTGGCGCGACCCGATAGCGAAAACATCCTCATTGTGGGCGCAGGCAATCAGGGCCGCGCGCTGCATGCTGCATATCGTACCGTCTTTCCGCAGGCGGAGTTCACGGTCTGGAACCGGACACGTGCCAATGCAGAGAAGATGGCGGCGGAGCTTCCCGGCCTGCGCATTGCCGATGATCTGGAGCGTGCCGTGGCTGCCGCGGACATCATCACATCCGCCACGATGTCCACCGATCCGCTGATCAGGGGCGCGTGGCTGCGCCCCGGTCAGCATGTGGATCTGATCGGTGCATACCGCCCTGACATGCGCGAGGTCGACGATGCCGCCTTGCTGCGCGCGCGTGTTTTTGTGGACAGCTTGGACACCACCATTGGCCACATCGGAGAGATTAACATCCCGCTGGAGGCTGGCACGATCACGCGGGATCATTTGGTGGCTGACTATTATGATCTGGGCAAATTCAAACGCAGCTCAGACGATGAGATCACGCTGTTCAAGAACGGCGGTGGCGCGCATCTGGACCTGATGACAGCCCGCTACATTCTGGACCGCTGGACCACGCAGGCATGATCTGGCTCATGCTGATCCTTGCTGTGGTGGTCGCCCTGCCCCTGATCGCCGAATATCGGCGGCGGATCATGGATGATGCCGCACGGGGCGGGGCAACAGGGCAGTTTGTCAGGCTGTCTCAGGGCGTGACGCATTTTGAATGGTTTGGACCGGCACATGGCCCGGTGATCATCTGCATTCACGGGTTGACCACCCCCAGCTTTGTCTGGCGCGGCATGACGCGGGCGCTGGCGCTCTCTGGGTACCGTGTACTAACCTATGACCACTTTGGGCGCGGCTTTTCCGACCGTCCTTCGGGTGTACAGGATCAGCGGTTTTTCCTGCAACAACTGGGCGAGTTATTGGCCCACGAGGGGGTTGAGGATAATCTCACGCTGGTGGGGTATTCGATGGGCGGCGCGGTCGCGACTGCCTTTGCGGGGGCGTACCCTGACCGGGTGAGCCAGTTGATCCTGCTTGCCTCGGCCGGGACGCGCCCGCTGGGCAAGGGGTTGATCGGGTTTATCAAGAACACACCACTGCTGGGGGATTGGCTTGTGCTGGCCCTCTATCCCGCGCTGCTGCGCAAGGGATTGCGCGCGGAACGTGACATTCCCGGATCAGTCCCCAATATCAATGACCTGCAATTGCAGGAGATGACGTTTCGCGGGTTCTTTCCCGCTGTGCTGGCCAGTCTGCGCGGGATCCTGTCTGAAAACCTGCCAGAGGCGCACAAGACCATTGCAGCGCGGGGCATTCCCGTGCTGGCCATCTGGGGGCGCGAGGATGTGCTGATCCCGTTATCCGCCGTTGGACGGCTGGCTGAATGGCACCGCGACGCGCGCCAAGAGGTGCTTGATGGGGCCGGTCATGGGCTGACCTATACACATACAGATGATGTGTTGCGCCTGATGCGCGGATGGATGAAGAACCCGCCGGACGGTTCCAAAACCTAGGCCGTCACAAGCCCCTTCAGCCTCTTTTCCCGAATCGGCAAATGTACAGCGGCACTGAACGCCCCGACCGCCACGCCGATCCACCACACGGCGGTGTAACTGCCGTAGATGTCATACATCCTTCCGCCCAGCCAAACGCCAAGGAAACTGCCGAGCTGGTGGCTGAAAAAGATGATGCCAAAGAGCGTGCCCATGTACCGCAACCCATAAATATGCGCGACCAGACCGGAGGTTAGCGGCACAGTTGCCAGCCACAACGCACCCATTGCCACCGAAAACAGGATCACGGTGATGGGTGTGATGGGGAAAATAATGAACAGTGCGGCAATGATTGTCCGGCCCACGTAAATGCCCGCAAGCAGGTACTTCTTGGAATACCGCTGCCCCGCCCAGCCAGCGGCCAGCGTCCCCGCGACATTTGCCAGCCCGATAAGCGAAATCGCAACGGCCCCCAAAGCGGAGGTGGTGGTGATGCCGATATTGTGCAGCACACTGCCCGCGACGATGGGGCCGCACATCTCAGTAACGAAGGCCGGGAAATGCGCGGTGATAAATGCCAGTTGATAGCCACAGGAAAAGAAGCCCAGAAAGATCAATGTGTAAGACGGGTCTTTGAACGCTTTGACAAGGATTTGACCAAGGCTTTCTTCCAGCTCTGTTTTGCTGGCGGTCACGGGGGCCCGCATCAGCGGCAGGGCCAAAAGCATCAGCAAGACCGATGCGGCAAAGACCATAAAAGTGCTTTGCCATGTCAGGAAAGTCAGCATCCATTCGGCCATTGGTGCCCCAAAAACCTGACCGACGCTGCCCGCCGCCGTGGCGATGGCCAGGCTCATGGAGCGGTTTTCATCGGACGATGCGCGGCCCACCACGGCGAGGATCACGCCGAACCCTGTGCCCGCGACGCCAAACCCCACCAGCCACGCATAGGCCTGATGTTCAAACGGGGTGCCAGAGTGCGCCGTGAGCACAAGCCCCAAGGCATAAAGCACAGCCCCCATGATGATCGCACGTCTATCCCCGATCTTTTCGGCCAGTGCGCCAAAAAGCGGCTGGCCGATGCCCCAGGCAAGGTTCTGGATCGCGATGGCAAGGGAAAACTCAACCCGGAGCCAGCCAAATTCCTCAGCGATGGGGATCTGAAACACGCCAACAGACGCGCGGATGGCAAAACTGATCACGATGATCACGCAGCCTACAATCAGCACCGGTGTGAAAAGAGGTGTGCGGTGTTCCATCGGTATTCCCTTGTGTTCTTGACTGCACCCTACGGGCTTTGAAGGGGCGGTCAAATCAAGCGTTGTGATGGTATGCGCAGAGAATGTGATACTGGCCTCTGCCGCTTTTCAAATCAGGGACTTATGCGCTATGGCTTGGGGATGACCAGCCTGCGCGCCACATATGATGCCCTGATCGCTGAGGGAACATTGCACCCCGACCCCGCGCAAGAAGCGGTGCTGTCCGAGTTTGACCGCATCCGCGATGCGCTGCGGACCCCTGTAAAAAAAGGGCTGTTTCGCAAGGCCCCCGAGCCGCCCAAGGGGCTCTACCTTTGGGGCGGCGTTGGTCGCGGAAAATCCATGCTGATGGATATGTTTGTTGAACATCTGGAGGGTATACCCGCGCGCCGCGTGCATTTTCACGCCTTCATGCAGGAAATTCATTCTGCCATGCACGAGGTCCGTAAGACAGGCGTCGATGATGCGATTGCCCCGGTGGCCACGGATGTTGCCGCTTCGGTGCGGTTGCTGGCCTTTGATGAGATGCAGATCACCGACATCACCGATGCGATGATTGTTGGCCGATTGTTTGAGAAACTCTTTGCCGCCGGTGTGGTGGTGGTCACGACCTCAAACCGCATTCCCGATGCGCTTTACAAAGACGGGTTGAACCGGAACCTGTTTTTGCCCTTCATCGAGTTGATCAAAGAACGGATGGTTGTGCATGAACTGGCCAGCCCAAAAGATTACCGTCAGGATCGGCTGGCGGGCACTCAGGTCTATTTCACGCCAGTGAACGCAGACAGCCGTGCCGCGATGAATGCGGTCTGGGATGATTTGGCGGGTGATCCCGGTTTGCCGCTCATCCTGCGGGTCAAAGGCCGCGACGTCGAGATCCCGCAATTTCACAACGGCATGGCACGTGCACGGTTTCACGAGCTCTGCGGCAAAGCGCTGGGACCGGCGGACTATCTGGCACTGGCCGATGCAGTGCGCGTCCTGATGCTGGATGAGATCCCACAGCTGGGGCGCAGCAATTTCAATGAAGCGAAACGCTTTGTCACGTTGATTGATGCGCTTTATGAGGCACGTGTTCGGTTGATCTGTTCGGCAGCCGCATCGCCGGAAATGCTTTATCTTGAGGGGGAAGGCACCTTTGAGTTTGAGCGCACCGCATCGCGCCTGCGCGAAATGCAAGCAGAGGGTTGGGGGGGGATAGACCGCTCTCGGCTTTGTGCGTTTTCTTTGAAAGAAAACGGTCGGAAACTTTGAAAGTTTCCGCACCCCCTAACAGAGCGGCATCTGTCAATCAGATGTCAGCGACACCCCGTCCCGCGTGACCTCATCATGTGGATGATAGGGTGCATTGCCCATATAAAGCGTCCATAGCCCGCCCAATATGATGCCCAGACCCACGGTCACAAACACCACCTGTGATAAGGTGCGACCGTCCTTTTTGGCAGACGGCCTTTCCCTGTCCGAATTCTTGTCTTTCATCTTGCTCGCCCTCAGCAGCGTTCAGGTATTGCGCGGCAGATGCGCCTTCTGAACTACTTGGTTTTCTATACCAGAAAACCTCATCCCGGCAGAGGGTGGTACAAAAATTATTCGTTTTCGCGCAAAATTGCACCAGCGAGGTAGAGCGAGCCACAGATAAGCACCCGCGCCTGCGGCGATTGCCCGATTATTGTGCGCAGTGCCGATGCCACGTCATCAGCCTCGAACGCGTCAAGCCCAACGGTGCGCGCGGCCTGCGCGGTCTCTGACGCAGGTAAGGTTGCCGCCTCACCTGGGATCGACACGGCGTGCAGGCTTTGCGCCTGAGCGGCAAGCGGTTTGAGGTAGCCCGTGATGTCTTTGGTGTTCAACATGCCGCAAATCAGGTGCGTGGGACGTTTGAGGCCAACACCCAACACCTGCGCCAGGGCATGACCCGCCGCCGGGTTGTGCCCGCCATCGAGCCAGAGCTCCGCCGCACCAGCGAGCTCAACCAGTGGCCCTTTGCGCAAGCGCTGCATTCGTGCCGGCCACTGCGCGCGCGTGACCGCCGCCTCACAGGCCGCCTCATCACACCCCAGATGGCGCAGCGCGACCAATGCGGCCCCTGCGTTCATCACCTGATGGTCCCCCGGCAAATTTGGCAAAGGCAGGTCCAAAAGCCCCGTTTCATCCTGAAAGACGAGACGCCCTGCCTCTGTCCCGACGTGCCAATGTTGGCCATAAACCAAAAGCGGCGCGCCTTTCTTTGCGGCGACAGCCTCAATCACGTCCAGCGCCTCATCTGCCTGCGGGCCAACGACACAGGGCACGCCACGTTTGATGATCCCGGCCTTTTCGCCTGCGATCTCAGGCAGTGTTTCGCCCAGAAATTGCTGATGGTCGATGGACACAGGTGTGATGACGCTGAGCGTCATGTCGTCCGTCACATTCGTGGCATCAAGCCGCCCGCCAAGTCCAACCTCCAGCAGGGTGAAATCCGCTGGGGTCCGGGCAAACGCCAAAAGTGCCGCGGCTGTTGTGATCTCAAAATAGGTGATGTTGCCGCCCTGATTGGCAGCATAGCATTCATCCAGAACCGCCGTTAGAGCCTCCTCTGAAATCAATTCTCCGGCCAGCCGGATACGCTCATGGAACCGCGCAAGATGTGGGGAGGTATAGGCGTGAACGGTTTTGCCCGCCGCCTCCAGCCCCGCGCGGATCATCGCTTGGGTCGACCCTTTGCCGTTGGTGCCTGCAAGGTGGATCACGGGCGGCAAATCGTTCTGCGGATTGCCCAGCGCCTCCAGCAGGGTGAACATCCGGTCCAGCGTCAGGTCTATGATCTTGGGATGCAGCGCCATCATCCGGTCAAGGATGATGTCAGAGGTGGGCGCGTTCATGCCTTGGTATCGTCCGTCTGTGACGTTTCATCATCGCTGAGCGCATGATCAAGTTCACCACCTTCTTGCGGCGGGGGCAGGTCACCGCGCACGGCAGGGGGCAAGCCCAGCAGCATCCGGGTGATGTTGATCAGCTCATCCCGCATCTGGTTGCGCGGGGTCACCCTGTCCAGCATGCCGTGATCGAGCAGGTATTCGGCGCGCTGGAACCCTTCGGGCAGTTTTTCGCGGATGGTTTGTTCGATCACACGCGGCCCGGCAAAGCAGATCAGCGCGTTGGGTTCCGCGATGTGGATATCGCCCAGCATGGCGTAGCTGGCGGTGACGCCCCCCGTCGTGGGATGGGTCAGCACAACGATGTAAGGAAGGCCCGCTTCTTTGAGCATTTGCACAGCGACAGTGGTGCGCGGCATCTGCATCAGGCTCAGAATGCCCTCTTGCATCCGCGCACCGCCCGCAGCGGAAAACAGGATCAGCGGGCGTTTGAGGCGGATTGCTTCCTCGGCAGCGGCGATAATCGCGTTGCCGACATACATCCCCATGGACCCCGCCATAAACGAGAAATCCTGACAGGCGGCGACAATGGGTGTGCGCCCCATCTCTCCGGTGGCGACCAGCATCGCCTCGCCCTCGCCCGTTTGTTTCTGGGCGGCTTTCAAACGGTCGGGATATTTCTTTTGATCGCGAAACTGCAACGGGTCGGCGGCGGGCTTTGGCACCTCGACTTCAACAAACACGCCGCCATCAAAAAGTGCTGTGAACCTTTCACGCGGGCTGATCGCCATGTGGTGACCACAGTTGGAGCAGACATTCAGGTTGTCCGACACTTCGCGGTGGAACAGCATCGTGCCGCACTCATCGCATTTGGTCCAAAGGTTGTCCGGTGTTTCGCGACGCGAAAAGATCGAGTTGATCCGGGGGCGGACGTAGTTGTTGATCCAGTTCATGCGGGGCCTCTGCCAGTCTGTTGCATTTCAGATAAGACCCAGCGCCGGGAAATGCAATCAGCGCCTGATGGCCAGCCGTGCGGCCAGCCACAGCACGATCATCATCAAAAAGTCCACGGGCAGCCATGCTTGCATGGCGGCTGCGTCCTGCATCGAGAACGGCGCGACATAGAGCGCGAGGCCCGACAGCCCATCGGGCAGCGAGATGATCATAATGGCAGAGACGTTGTTTGCGAAATGCACCGCGATGGCCGGGCCAAGCGAGCCGGAGCGCGCCGTCAGATCCGCCATCAACATCCCAAACACACCTGACCAAAGAGCGATGACCAGGGCATTTTCCCCGGCTGTGTCCGGCAGGTAATGCCCCAGGGCAAAGAGCGTCGAAGGCAGCACCATCCAGACCAAAGGTGAGCGAAAACGCGCGGCCAATTGCTGTTGCACATACCCGCGAAAGACAATTTCCTCAGCACTGACCTGCACGAACACAAACAGCAGCGACGGAAGGAGCAGCGTTAGCCATGTACCCAGCGCCATGTTGGGCAGGTAAGGCGCGCCCATGTCCCAGGGCGGCAGAACAAAAATGACCCCCATCAGGATCACCATCATCACACAGACCGCGCGAAAATCCCGTATCAGTGGCCCGATCGGACCCAGCAAGCTGGCAAAGCTGCGTTGGTGCAGCAATCGCGCGGTGATCCCAACGGCGAGGCTCATGCAGGCAAACGTGCTCAGCATCAGATACATGTCGAGAACTTCGCCTGTCGCACCAGCGGTCAAAAAGCCAGGACCAAGCACGATTTGCACCAGCCGAACAAAGACCTGCACCAGCATTATGTAGGCAAAGACCGTCAGGACCAGCCCCACCATAAATCGCCACAGCTCTGCCTTGTGGCGTGCTGGCGCGACAAAGGCTGCATGGGGGGCGTAGGCGGTCATTCTTCGTCTTCGATTGGGTTGGTTCCGGGCGGAGGCGGGCCCATCTCACGCGGGATCTCAAGACCGGCTGAGATCATGATTTCCGCAGCATCGGTCAGGTAACCAGCAACAGTATGGAGCAAACTGAGCAGCACAACAGTGTCGCTTTCAACAACAGAGCGGAACTGCTCCGCTCCAATGCGCAGGAACTGCGTTTCTTCGTTCGCAAAAAGGTCAAGTTGCCGCGGTTCATCCAAAATGATCGCAAGGTCCCCGATCAGTCGGCCCGGCTCCACATCCGACACGTGGCGCCATTGGTCGTCATCATCGGTCAGACCAAGCTCAGCATGGCCGGCAAGACAAAGATACGCGGCATCGGGCCGGTCACCTGATTTGAAAATATAGTCGCCTTTGTCCGCGGTATACCATTGCGCTGCAAAGGCCAGCAGCCGCCGGTTGCGCGCGCTGAGATTGGCAAACAGGTCATTGCGGCTGATGATGCGCAGCTTGCGGCGCAGATCATCTGAGGCAGTGTCCTCCACTTCCACCCTGTCACTGTGCGCGACACCGTCCATGCGCCCATTCTTGATCTTGACGTGCAGGTCAAACTCTTCTGGGCGCGCAAAATCATCGTTGATGTAGATTTGTGTGGTCTCTGGCAAGAGCGTGCTCAGTCGGTCGCGGATTTGGCTTTGCGTCTCCGCATCCTGCCCCACAAGCGCCTGGTCGAGGATCAGGATATCGGGGCGCTTGATCGCCGCGCGCCCGAATGCGGCGCGTTGCTGGAACGCCGCGGGCAGGTTGCTGCCCCCGATAGCCGTCGGCACATCAAACAGATTGATCGACACCATTTGCCTGAGGTCATGTTCTTCCAGCAGCGCGGCGACGACATCGCGCACCATGTCTGCCTGCAACCCCGCCATGGCGGAAATGCGGCCATAGATAAGGTTTTCCAAAATGGTCAGCCGGGGCAAATAACCGTCCGGTGTGATCGGCACAAAAAGATCGCCTAGCACAGCCCGCATTTGCGCGCCTTTGGTCTTTCTGATCCGCAGGATTTCCTTCTTGAAACTGTCGGGAAAGGCCGGGCCGATCTGTTCTGCGGTAAAGGCAAAAGGCACAGTCAGCAAAAGACCAAATTCCTGCTCCGACAGCGCGGCATCCCCTTGGTCCCGGCGGCGCGCGGCAATATCGACCAGCTGCTCATAAAGCGTTTCGTCGATGTCGAGCGCCGTAAACAGCGGATGGTCCGTGCCGTCCCTGCCAAAGGTTTGGTCGAGTGTTTCAATCAGGGTCTGGGAAATCGCAATGGCCTGTGCGGCAATACCCTGATCGACCACCATCGCCAAAAGGCCGCTGTCAGACGCGAGGCTTTCCTGAGAGATCGCACGCTTGGGCGCTGCAAAAAGGAGGTTCCCCCCCAGCGGAACAGCCGGGTTGAAGGTTTCGGGATCAAACCGATGAACGAATTTGTCCAACCCTTCGGCCTTGAGCCGCTCATGCACCTCATCGCGCAGGCTGACGATACGCGCCGCCAGATCGGTGTGTTTCTCCGGGTCCATCTGCGACTGCAGCATCTGCTCAAAGATCGTATCCGCTGTGCCCAAGGCCGTGGTCACGTCAAACCAGAATTTGCCCACGTCATCGGTGGTCGCAAGACCCGCAATCTCGGGATCCAGCCAGTCCGCCCTCAGGCTGTCAGGGCTGTTGCCGGACCGGAGCGCTTCGATGGTGGCGCGGTCGATGTGTTTTGGATCCCACAGCACTGTCTTGGGGCTTGTTCTGAGGGACATCAAAAGGTTGTCGCCAATGCTGCCCTGAAACAAGTAAGGCCGTGCGTTGGCATAGCCAATACGTGCCGCGATGACGGCCTGATGCAATTGCGACATGTCATGCCCTGCAATCACAAGCTTGCCGCGCGTCGGATTGATCTCGCGCGTCAGAACCTCGGACAGGGCATTGCGTTCCGCCTGGGTGGCGACCTGCAACGCAATCCGCCCCCCGGCAGGCATGTGCAGTGTGATGTCCTCCAGCACCATATCCCCAGAGCCGTTGCGCACGGACACCTTGGTCAGGTCAATGTCGCCCCGCAAATGGGGAATATCCTCGGGTGCTCCCTCAAAAAGCGCCGCATCGATCATCTGTGGTGGGGCAAATCGCTCTGTCACGATATCCCAGCGCAAGGCCATGTCCTGTGTCTGATTGTAATAGGCGAGGAGCTCTTTCCATGGGCTCGACAAGTCTTTGTAGGCAGCAAGGGCGGCGACAAGCGCGCCCACCGTGATCTCACCCTTGATGGCAAGGTAGCCGCCCACGGCGTAAAAGAAAAATGGCGTGAGCTGCGTGATGAAGTTGTAGAGGAACTTCATAAAGAATTTCTTTTGATAGATGCGGAACCGCACCTCAAAGAGCTTGCCCAGACGGTCTGTGAAGGTCGCCAGCCGGTAACGCCAGCCGCCATTTGTGCGCAGGTCCGCGATGCCAGCGGCGGTCTCTCCGATCTCGGCTGAGAACTGGCGCACCTCCTTGATCCGCTCCTTGTTCAGCAGATTGATCTGGCGCTGCAACATCGGGATGAGCCATGCCTGCAAGGGGATAAGCGCGATCCCGGCCAACCCAAACCAAACAGACTGCAGGAACAGAAACACCACGATAATCAGCATCTGACCGGCCTGAAACACAGGCTGCGCCACAGCGTCCCCCATCAGGCCGCCCATTGGCTCCGCCTCCGACGTCACCATGGAGACCAGCTCGCCCTGGCTGGTGTTCTGAAAATAGCTGCGCGGGAAGCGCATCATACGACTGACCAGTTGGTACCGGAAACGCCGCAGCATCCGCTCAGACAAGACCCCCTTCATCGTATTGAGCCGCATTTTGAGCAGACCGTGCACCAACACGGACCCCAGGTAGGCAAAACACAAGGCCATCAGGAATTGCACCTGCGACACCTCGTAGCCCCACACATCTATGACAGAGGTATCGGACCCAATCGCGTCGTTGATGATCCGCTTCGGCAGTTCCAGCGTGGCATAGAGGAAAGGGAAGGTGAAAAGGGTAAAGACCAAAAGGGCAATTTGTTCACGTTTGGAGAATTTCCAGATGAACGAGAATATTGTGCGTTCCATTCGGGGGCTTTCACTGTCAGGAAGAGGGGCCGTCACAGTCCCTGAACGTCATAACAGATACCTAGGGCGCGAAATGCAGCATTACAACATCACGGCTGAGCCTTGCAGCACCCCGCAGTCCCGACTATCCCGGTACAAACGACACTTTCGGGAGCCACAAGATGTCCAGCAACCAACGCTTTGACAAAACAAAACTGCCCAGCCGCCACGTGACCGAAGGACCTGCGCGCGCGCCGCACCGGTCCTATTACTATGCGATGGGCATGACGGATGAGGAAATTCATCAGCCGCTGGTTGGCGTGGCGACTTGCTGGAACGAAGCGGCTCCGTGCAACATCGCGCTGAGCCGTCAGGCGCAGGCAGTCAAGGCCGGCGTGAAGTCCGAGCAAGGCACGCCGCGTGAGTTCACCACAATCACCGTCACCGACGGCATTGCGATGGGGCATGAAGGCATGCGCTCCTCTCTGGCGTCCCGCGAGGCGATTGCCGACACCGTTGAGCTTACGATGCGCGGCCATTGCTATGACGCCATCGTCGGTCTGGCAGGCTGTGACAAGTCGCTGCCGGGCATGATGATGGCGATGCTGCGGCTCAACACGCCGTCCGTTTTCCTTTATGGCGGCTCGATCCTGCCGGGGAAGGCGCCCAAGGGTGCCGATGTGCCGCAGTCCTTTGCAGAGCGTGATCTGACCGTGCAAGACATGTTCGAAGCGGTCGGCAACTACCAATCCGGCACCATGACCGAAGCGGAGCTTGAGATCCTTGAGCGCGTCGCCTGCCCCTCAGCGGGGGCCTGTGGCGGTCAGTTCACCGCCAATACGATGGCCTGTGTGTCCGAGGCGATTGGTCTGGCACTGCCCAACTCCTCCGGCATGCCGGCACCTTACAAGGACCGCGACGAATACGGCCATGCCTCTGGTGCGGCTGTGATGAACCTGATTGAGAAAAACATCCGTGCGCGCGACATCTGCACCCGCGAAGCGTTTGAAAACGCCGCGCGCATCGTGGCTTGCACTGGCGGCTCCACAAACGCGGGTCTGCACTTGCCTGCGATGGCGCATGAAGCCGGGATTGAGTTCTTTCTCGATGACGTCTGCGAGATTTTCCGCGACACGCCCTATTTTGTCGATATGAAGCCGGGCGGTCAGTTTGTGGCCAAAGACCTTTATGAAGCGGGTGGCGTGCCAGTGGTAATGAAGGAGCTGCGCAAGGCGGGGCTGATCCATCTGGATTGCATGACGGCTACGGGCGAATCCATGGGCGAGGTCCTCGACCGGGTTGAGCGTGAAGCGGACGGCAAGGTGATCCATTCTGTCGCAACACCTCTGAGCACCACAGGCGGCGTTGTTGGCCTCAAAGGCAACCTTGCGCCCGAAGGCGCCATCGTGAAAATCGCGGGCATGGGCGAGGACGACATTGTGTTCACCGGCCCCGCGCTGATTTTTGAGTGTGAGCAGGACGCCTTTGAAGCGGTCCAGAACCGCACCTATTCCGAAGGCGATGTGTTTGTCATCCGCAACGAAGGGCCGCGCGGCGGGCCGGGCATGCGCGAAATGCTGGCGACGACGGCGGCGCTGTCGGGTCAGGGCATGGGCAAGAAGGTAGCGCTGATCACCGATGGCCGTTTCTCTGGTGCGACGCGTGGGTTCTGTGTCGGTCACGTTGGGCCAGAAGCCGCGATGGGTGGGCCAATTGGACTGCTTAAGAACGGCGACATGATCACGATCAACGCGATCACGGGGTCCATCGATGTGGACCTGACGGATGAGGAAATGGCCGCGCGCAAGGCGGCATGGCCCGGTCCGCGCGAAACCAACTATGCCTCCGGTGCGCTGTGGAAATACGCGCAGCTGGTCGGACCCACCTATCTGGGCGCGGTCACGCATCCCGGTGCAGCGGCGGAAACGCATGATTACATGGAGCTTTAGGGCCGGGATCGCCGGTTTTGCCCTGACCGTCCTTGCTGGATGCGAAGACGGTCAAGGTGGCGGGTTACTGGATGGTTTGGCGACGGCGGCAGCCCCGCCAAACGTGGCATTGTCACAAGCAGATTTGGCGTTTGGTGCCGTCACTTTGGTTCCGCCGCGAGGGTTTTGCATAGACAAGCGCAGCCTGCGACAACGGTTTGCGCTGATGGCACGGTGTGACAAGTTGGGTGCACCATCTGCCGCCGCTGGCGCGCCAATTGGTATTATCACTGCCAGTGTCTCGGCTGCGGGAACCTCTGGACTGCCTTCCCCCGAGCAAACGGCACTTGCCTTTCAGCTTGAGAGCACCTCAGCGGTGCGCACCACGGACAGCAGCGTAATTTTTCGCGCGACCGGTGGCGTGCCCAGCACTGAGCTTAGCACAACACATTGGCGCGGCAGCGCCCGGATGGGCTCACAGGTTGTCGGACTTGCGCTCTATGGTCCAGAAGATGGCCGCGCCGTCAGCAGCGAAGGTCGCGCGATCCTCAGAGAACTGATCGACAGATCAACGGATGCGGCAGGCGGATAATTGTTTCCAATTTGGTAACACCCAACAGAATTACCTGATGATTGTTGCCAATTTATTTGAACGAAACCTTTCCCAGGGATAAACTGCACTGAAAACAACAGGCGCGTGCAGCTATGTCCAAAATCTCTCTTGGCTTTCTGGATGGGAAAGTCTTTTCCCGCAACATCCAGCGTTGGGCGCGTGCAGCCCGGCAGGCGGACAAGACCGAGTTGCCCATGCTGCGCCGTCAGCGCAGCCGCGCGCGGGTGCTCAAGACGCACCTGGATAAACTGTTGCACACAGCGGATGAACGCCTCGCCCTGCCGATGATTGGCTCAACCAGCTTTCCCAAGCCGCACAACGCAGACTGGGCATGGCGGCCTGAGCTTTGGCGCGGGCCATTGGCACAGCCGGGCATGTCCTCTGTTCAGACAAAATCAATGCTCGGAAACGAAGTCGCCCTCTTTCACGATTGCGACTTTTCCGAAATCACGCTGCGCCAGCTGCGCAACCTGCGCGAAGAAGACCTTGCGCCTTACGGTTTGCGGCTTGACGTTTTTCAATTCGATGGCTCGTTTCTCTCGATTGTGGTCGATCTGCCGGAGGCGGGAACTGAAGGCCTCAAACGCACGCACCTGTTGCGCATGGATGCAATTGTAGAGCTGGAAAAACCGCTGGAGATATTCGCGCGTCTGAACATCAAACATGGGCCAAACACCGAACAGATTGTGCGCGAACTGCCGTTGCACGAAGAAAACCACCGGGTTGAGTTTGATCTGGCCTATTCCAACCTCAACGAAAAGCGGGTCGAACGGGCATGGATCGATCTGATTTTTGAAGGGCCGCAGATGAATCAGGTCATCCTGCGTGATCTGACGTTCACGCGCCGCCCGCGCGCACATTTGTAAGGAGACCCGGCCATGAGCAGCTTGCAACTGACCAAGACAAAGATGTCACAAGGCGTCTGGCAGGGCATCATCACCGGCATGGGTGAGGATGAGCCGCGCATTGAAGTGACCCACGAAAACACGGTCGTGACTGATTTTATCCTGACCCACAACCAAAGCGCGGACCATTGGACACTGTCGATCCCCATTCCGCCAAACGCGATTGCCGACGGCGTTCAGACGCTGGTCATTCGCGATATAGAAGAAAACGCCAAGATCGGGCATATCACCCTGATTGCGGGTGAGATGCTGAACGATGATATCAGGGCCGAGATGAACCTGCTGCGGGCAGAGCTTGATATGCTCAAACGCGCGTTTCGCCGTCATTGCGTTGAGACAGCCTGACGCGGCTGCCTCAGGGCTGAACCCGCAGTAAGATCAGCTTTCGGATGCGATGTAGGCGATCACATTTTCAATGTCTGCGTCCTTGCGCAGCCCGCGAAACGCCATCTTGTTGCCCGGCATAAACGCTTTGGGATCAGCCAGATACCCGGCAATTGCCTCTGGCGTCCATGTCACCCCGGACCCGGCCATCACATCTGAATAGCGAAACCCGTCAACGCTGCCCGCTGGCTTGCCAACAATCTGATGCAGGCTTGGCCCCACACCGTTTTTTCCCTCTTTCAACTGGTGGCAGGCCTTGCACTTGCGAAAGACTTTTTTGCCCGCACCTGCATCCCCGACAAGGGCCACCTGCGTGGCTTCCGCAGTTGTGGGAGCGGCAGTTGCATCCTGTTGGTCTGCATCAAAAACAAGACGCAGCGTGACCGGTGAAACCCGCGTGATACCGGGCAAGCTTGCCAATTCCATCAGCTTGTCGATGCCAGCGGTCAGCCCGGCATCTGCCATGCCGAGCATTATCATATCTTGCGTGTTGACCAGTACACGGCTGTCGCTCACCCGCATCACGAACATCTCTGCATCCAGCTCCACCGTGCTGCCCACCAGATTGATGGTCCCCGTCGCATTCACAACCGTGCTTTCCCCAACAGAGAGTGAGGACACCTCAGCCATGTCGATGTTCGCGGAAATCATCGCTTTGGGGCTTTTTTGAAACACAAATTCAACCATGCGTTCGTTGCGAATGTCGATAAATGTTTCCACAGAGGCGAGATCAATCTCAACCGCGACCTCCCCTTTGGCGTTCACTGCACCCGAAACCTGCTCAAATGAATGCACCTCGCCCACTGTGTCTTTCTTGACCGATCCAAACGCGACATGAGACGCATCCGGGTTCAATGTCCAGCTTTGGGCGGCAGCAAATGAGCCAAGGCATGCAAGTGCCACAGAGGTGGCGATGGTCTTAAAATTGAACATGGTAAGGTTCCTTCCCGAAAATGTGTTGTGGTGGGGGCTGGCAATTTGCGCTAGACCCGTCAACGTTGAGACGCCGATGTATTGAGTGAACACGTCTGAGGGTCGATCTATTCGCTGGTTGTCAAAAAAATCTGGGCCAGAGGCCGTCCGGGCGGGATTGTCAGAGGTGTATCCTCGGCTTTGGCGCTTTGCATTGTCGCTTACAGGCAACCGGGCCAGCGCGGATGATCTGGCGCAGAGAACCTGTGCACGCGCGCTGGAAAAAGGGGATCAATTTGATCCCGAAACGCATCTGGACCGCTGGATGCTCACAATGGCGCGCCGAATTTGGCTGAATGAACTGCGTGCAAACGCTGTGCGCCGGGGCAACGGATTGATCGCGGTTGAGGATGCCGAACTTGTTTCAACAAATCTCACCGCGGATGCGAATATATTTGCCGGTGAAGTGTTTAATGCCATAGGAAGTCTGCCGGAAAGCCAGCGCGAGTGTGTCATGCTGGTCTACGTAGAAGGCTACGCCTACAAGGAAGCCGCTGAGATGATGGAGATCCCCATCGGCACGGTAATGAGCCGTCTGGCTACGGCGCGCAAAACGATTTCTGCCAAGTTCCCGCAAGGGGTGCGAGACGAATGACTGACGAGACGAACAGATATTCCGATGAGACGTTGACCGCCTATCTGGACGGAGAGCTTGACGTGTCCGAGGTGCGCGCGGTGGAAGCTGCTTTGGCGACGGATGAGAACCTCTCTGCGCGTTTGGCTGCGCTCGATCTGCCGCTGGATGCACTGCGGCGTGCAATGGGCCCCGCAATGCTGGACGCGCCGGAGATTCCTGCGTCTCTGCTGGTGGAACCACCCCGTGCGCGGATGGGTTTTGCCGCACCCTTGGCGCTGGCCGCGTCTTTTGTGCTGGGCGTCGGGATCACGACCTACATGCAGCCCGAACCCAAGGCACCCGCCGTCGGCTGGCTGGCCTCAGTGGCGTCTTATCAGGCGCTCTATGTCACGGAAACGCTCAGCGGTGCCACGCAGGACAGCGCCAGCACCACAGCCGTTCTGACCCGGGCAGGTGCGGAGTTTGGTGTGGCACTTGACCCCGCAACCCAGATCGACGGGATGGAGTTCAAGCGCGCGCAGATACTGGGCTTCAAAGGCAAGCCGTTGTTGCAAATGGCATATTTGACGCCTGACGGGACACCGTTGGCGCTGTGTCTGGTTTCCACTGGCAATGAGGATCGCGGGCCAAAACCCACCGTGATGTTTGACCTTGCCGGGGTCAGTTGGGTCCGTGACGGGGTTGGCTACTTCCTCGTTGGCGGGACAGATACCGACCTGCTGAACACTCTGACCGGTGAGATCCGGGCGGCCATCTAGGGCGAAGCTGGTTTTATCTGCAGCACAACGCATCACGTAACGCATTGAAATCTTTGACTTCAGACAGCGGTAAGTGTTTCAGATTTTCCGATGTGTGCTCCGGGGCAAACCTCACAAGCAAAAAAAGGCCCGCTCTTGATCAGCGGGCCTTTCTTCGTTCTGAGGGGCGCGTTTACTCGGCCGTGGCCAACGCGGACAGGCCTTTGAGAATGTCGATGGCATAGGCCAGTTGATAATCCTCTTCGCGCAATTCAGCTGCTTTCTCGGCCTTTTCGCGGTCTTCCATGATCTGCTTGATCTGATCTTCGGTCAGGCTGTCATTGTTGAGGCTGCCGCGCAGGTCTGCCTCTGACCGCAAAGGACGCGCGTTGGTATCCTCATCATCCGTTTCGGGCGTTGCCGGAGGTTGGGCAACGATGATGTCAGGAGAGACACCAAGCGCCTGAATGGAACGCCCTGACGGCGTGTAATACCGCGCTGTGGTCAGGCGCATCGCACCGTTGCCGCGCAAGGGCATGACCGTCTGAACCGACCCTTTGCCAAAGCTCTTGGTCCCGATCACAATTGCCCGGCGGTGATCCTGCAAGGCACCCGCGACAATCTCGGATGCAGACGCCGACCCGCCATTGATCAGCACGACCATCGGTTTACCGTTGATCAAATCGCCTGCCTTGGCATTCACGCGGTCCCCATCGGCCAGCTCGCGGCCACGGGTGCTGACAATCTCGCCTTCTTCAAGGAACGCATCAGAGACCGCGATGGCTTGATTGAGCAAACCACCGGGGTTGTTGCGCATGTCCAGCACGACGCCATTGATGTTGTCCATCCCGCCTGCGGCCTCAACCTGTTCCTCAAGGTATTCTTTCATCTTGGGATAGGTCTGTTCGTTAAACGTGGTCAGACGCAGCACCACGGTATTGCCCTCGGTGCGTGCGCGCACGGCCGTTAGCTGGATCGTGTCGCGGATGATGGAGATGTCAAAGGGTTCCTGCTCCCCCTCGCGCACCACGGTGATCACAATCTCGGAGCCCACCGGCCCCCGCATCAGTTCCACCGCATCGTCGAGCACCAGACCCAACAGGCTTTCACCATCCACATGAGTGATGAAATCACCCGCCTCAATCCCGGCCTCAGAGGCTGGTGTGCCGTCAATCGGCGAGACGACTTTGACAAAGCCTTCTTCCTGCGTGACCTCGATGCCCAGACCGCCAAACTCACCGCGCGTCTGCTCGCGCATCTTGGCGGCGTCTTTGGGGCTGAGGTAACTGGAGTGTGGATCAAGCGAGGTCAGCATGCCGTTGATGGCCGCCTCGATCAGCTCACTGCTGTCTGTCTCTTCAACATATTGCGCCCGAATGCGTTCAAAGATATCGCCGAACAGGTCCAGCTGTTCGTACACATTCTCTGTCTTGGCGCTTTCCTGCGCCAACAGGGGGGCGGCGATCTGGGTGGTGGCAATCACACCGGCCACCGTGCCGCCAAGGGCTGCCATGATAAACTTCTTCATCTCGTTATCTATCCTCATCCGTGCGGAACCACGTCGCGGGGTCCTCTGGGGTGTTGTTCGTTCTTACTTCTATATAGAGCGTTTCTGAACGCTCGAGACCAGTGCCTTCACGAAGGGGTGACAATTCATCGCCACTTTGCGCCAATGCGCCCGCCATCAGACCCACAGGCGTGCCGCCTGCGATGACCTGCCCGGCGTTTCCGTAAACCACCTCAAGCCCGGCGAGCACAAAAAGCGTCTCCGCCTGCGGTTCGAGAATCACCACATTGCCGAAATCGAGCAAAGGACCTGTATAACGGATCGTGGCGGCGGTGGGCGAAGTGACAATGGCACCGGGGCGCGTGGCCATGATGATACCGGGGCGTTTGACGCCCGCCGCGTCCGCCTCGTTTGCACCGCGCAGGACCAGACCCTGAACGGGCAAAGGCAGTGCACCGATCTGACCATCCAGCGTGGCGGGGGCCGGTTCAACCTCATCCGTGATGATCTCGGACAGGCCGGAGGCAAAGCCATCAAGCGTCTCGGTGGAGGCGATCAGGATGCCGGTACGCACCGGATCAGCGGTAAAACGCAACGGCAAGTCCGTGCGGTTCGCCATCGCTTGATTGAGTGAGGTACGCGCCGCCTGCACTTCGGTCAAACCGCGTTGCAGGCGTTCTGCTGCATCCACTTGCAATGTCCGCAGGGTTTGCACGTTTTCGAGATCATTGCGCAGGGCCGCGGCACGGCGGTTAAGCGCCGGCGTAAGCTCCGCCAAAAGCATGCCCGCCCGCGCGGTGCCTGTGGGACCATCCGGGTGCAGGAGCGTGGTCGGGGAGGACGCCGCCCCAAGGCTTTGCAGCACACCCAGAAGTTCCGCAACCTCGGCATCGCGGGCGTTCAGTTTGGCGGTCAGTTGCGCCTCATTGATCGCCGCTTGGCGCAATCCAGAGCGCATCGCGCCCAACCCCGTCTCAAATGCCTGTATCGTCTCGGTCAGCGCGCGGACACGGTTGCGTGCACCCTCAGCCTGATCCAGCAGCGCAGAAGCTGCCTCAAGCGCGGCGGCAGCTTCGCGCGCCTGATCCGCCGCCGGCGACTGCGCGCTGGCAGGCAGAGCCAAGGTCAAGGACAGGATCAGCGCCAGAGGTTTCATGCGAGCAGCGACTCTCCGGTCATTTCTGCCGGTTGGTCCACCTGCATCAGTTCCAAAAGCGTCGGTGCCAGATCGGCCAGCCGTCCGGCACGCAGCTTTGTGCCCTCCGGCGCGCCGATCACGGCAACAGGCACAGGGTTCAGCGTGTGTGCAGTGTGCGGCCCGCCTGTATCGGGGTCGATCATCGTCTCACAATTGCCGTGATCCGCCGTCAGCACCATCGCGCCACCTGCGGCCTCCAATGCCTCAATTACACGGGCCAGACCAGCATCCACGGCCTCACAGGCTGCCATCGCGGCATCAAGATCACCGGTATGACCCACCATATCGGGGTTGGCGTAGTTCACGACAATCAGGTCGTAGCCCTGTTCAATCGCGCGCACAAAATGGTCCGTGACTTCGCCCGCCGACATCTCAGGTTGCATATCATACGTGGCCACGTTGGGCGACTTGGGCATGTGGCGGTCTTCACCTGCTGAGGGCGTTTCCTCACCCCCGTTCAGGAAAAACGTCACATGGGGGTATTTCTCTGTTTCTGCCAGCCGAAACTGGCGCAAACCTTTGGCCGCCACCCAGGCGCCCAGGGTATTGGGCAGCTCAGGCTTGTGATACATCGTCGACATATAGGTGCCGTGACGCTCTGAGTATTGCGCCATCCCCATCAGCGCAGCCCACGCGGGGCGCGGGCCGACTTCGAAAGCGTCAAAGGCGGGATCGCCCAGCGCTGCCATAATCTCGCGCGCGCGGTCGGCACGGAAGTTGAGACAGAACAGCGCGTCACCATCCGTGACCCCGGCATACTCACCGATCACGCTGGCCTGAATGAACTCATCATCCTCACCGCGCGCATAGGCCTCCTCAACCGCTGATTTCGCGGTTTCCTCGGACAATCCCCGCCCGTTCAGGATGGCAGAGGCTGCCTTTTCCACCCGGTCCCAGCGGTTGTCGCGATCCATGGCAAAATAGCGCCCCGTCAGCGTGGCAATGCGCACGCCCGATGGCAGTGCCGCTTCAAGCGTTTCCAGATACCCCAATGCGGATCGCGGGGCGACATCACGGCCGTCTGTCAGCGCGTGGATCACGACAGGCACACCTGCCGCATCCAGCGTGCAGGCGGCAGCGATCATGTGGTTGAGGTGCCCGTGGACCCCGCCATCAGAGACCACGCCCATCAGATGTGCGGTGCCGCCTGTGTCTTTTAGCTTGGCAATGAACTCCAGCAACGGCGGGTTCTGGGCAAAGGTGCCTTCCTCAATCGCGAGATCAATCTGGCCAAGGTCCATCGCCACAACACGCCCCGCGCCGATGTTGGTGTGCCCCACCTCTGAGTTGCCCATCTGTCCGCGTGGCAAGCCGACGTCCGGCCCGTGGGTGATCAGCGTCGCGTTGGGGCAGGTTGCCATGATCCGGCCAAACGTGGGGGTTTCAGCCAGCGCAGGTGCGTTGCCTTCGCGCACGGGGCCGATGCCCCACCCGTCAAGAATGCACAAAACCACTGGTTTGGGGATGCTCATATCGCCTGCGCGCCTCATTGCCGTTTTGCGCCTTGTACCGTGCCACATCGCTGCCGTGAACCACTTTCCTGTTTGTTGCCGCAGATGCGCAGGAAACGGATTGGTCAGAGTAGCGAGGCCCATCATTATGACGCCATCAACAGGAGAGCGACATGCACTTTACCGCCCTATCAACCGCCAGTGTCCGTGCTTTGCAATCGGGCGCATCCGATGCTTATGGTGCTGCACCTGAGCGGCACATTTCAGACGGCGACGGCAATCCCTGCCGTCATTGTCTGCGCGATGTGCCGACCGGGGCCGAGATGCTGATCCTCGCGCATCGTCCGTTCGAAGGGGTGCATCCCTATGCTGAAACCGGGCCGATATTCCTTTGTGCAGCACCATGCCCGCGCGGGGGCGGCGAAAAGGTTCCGGCAATCCTGACAACATCGCCTGATTACCTGCTCAAAGGGTACTCTGCGGACGACCGGATCGTCTACGGCACGGGTGCAATCGTGTCTTCAGACGAAATTGCGGGCTATGCAGCAAAGGTCTTTGAGGATGACAGGGTCACCTACATCCATGTGCGCTCTGCGCGTAACAACTGCTATCAATGCCGTATTGATCGGGGGTAATGCAGCCTTGTTCAGCGGCGAAACTTGGCGCATAACGCTGGCCAACATCCTCCAGCCAAGGACCACCCGCATGAGCCAGGACGCACCAGAGACACGCATCGTTAACACCTATCGCATCGCTTGTGACGGCGGCGAAGGTGCGTTGGGCCATCCGCGCGTCTGGCTGCAAATTCCCAAGGACACCGGCTGGGTTGAGTGTGGCTATTGCGACTGCAAGTTTGTGCATGCCGATTTCGAGGGGAAGGTTTGAGTTTAAGTTAGCTCAATTACCTTCGTTTATGTGATTTCGATAAACTCGGGTAACTTGAATAAGTCCCGCGAACCAACCGACGCTCTCCCTCAACTTATCTCAGTTATCTAATATTATCAGATATTGATAACCTAAGATAACCCACATAACATACCCGCATGGACCCTCGCACAAATCCGTTCAGCCCCGGCGCGGGCGTGAGACCTGTTGCTCTCGAAGGGCGTGATGCGCTTTTGGAGGACGCGAGCATTGCGATGGACCGTATCTTAAACGGGTTCCACGCCAATTCCATGATGCTGACCGGTTTGCGGGGTGTGGGTAAGACCGTACTGTTGAACCGCCTGCTGGAAGACGCCAAAGCAAAGGGCTTTGAGACCGCAAAGTTCGAAGTGCCTGACGACAGCGGTGGCCATCTGGCCCGCTTTGCTGCGCGCAATCTCGATAACATCCTGCTGCGACTTGATCGGGCACGGGCGGCGGGCGCAATGCTAAGCACGGCGCGGGAACGGCTGCAGGCCTTCGCGGGGCTGTTCAAGGTCAGCTATCAGGGATTCTCGGTCAAGATGGAGAGCGCAGAAGCGCCGCAGGGTGCCGACCTTGAGTTTGAATTCCCTGACCTCATTCTTGACGTCGCCCGCGCCGCTGCTGCGCGCCAGACCGCCGTCGCGTTTTTCATCGACGAAGTGCAGTACCTGTCGCAGAAAGAGCTCTCTGCCCTCGCCCGCGCCTGCCACGAGGTCTCGCAATCCGGCGTGCCGTTTCTGCTGGTGGCCACAGGGTTGCCGCAGATCAAGGCGCTGACGGGGGAGGCGAAATCCTACGCCGAGCGACTCTTTGATTTTCGCGACATTGGCGCGCTGGACCGGCTTGCCGCAACCCGTGCGTTGTCAGAGCCCGCACGACGCTCAGGGGCCGCGTTTGAAGGGGCCGCCATTGACGCGATTCTGCGCAAAACCCAAGGCTATGCGTATTTCCTTCAGGCATGGGCCAAATTTGCCTGGGATGAGGCTGATGAAAGCCCGATCACGGCGCAAGATGTCGCTGATGCCGACAGCTCCATCCTCGCCTTTCTGGATGAAGGGTTTTTCCGGGTCCGATTTGACCGCTGCGCCCCACAGGAACAACGTTATTTGCGCGCCATGGCGGACCTTGGCCCCGGCCCCCACCGCAGTGGTGACATCGCAGAAGCGATGGGGATGAAGGTCAATCAGGTCGCGCCCACGCGGCGCTCTTTGATCTCATCGGGGATGATCTATTCTCAACGGCATGGTGAAACCGCTTTTACCGTGCCACTGTTTGACCAATTCATGAAACGCGCGGTCCCTGACGGGCCGCAAAAGGGGACCTGACACATGACCTTCGGCAAAGGCCACCACCTGCACCTGATTGACGGCTCTGCGTTCATCTTTCGCGCCTATCACGCGCTCCCGCCCCTGACGCGCAAGTCTGATGGCCTGCCGATCGGCGCGGTCTCGGGCTTTTGCAACATGCTGCAGCGCTATGTGGAAGGAAACACAGGTCCGGATGCACCAACACATGTGGCCGTCATCTTTGACAAGGGCAGCCACACCTTTCGCAATGACATGTACGACCTCTACAAGGCCAACCGCGAGGCGATGCCGGAGGATTTGCGCCCGCAAATCCCCCTGACCCGCACAGCAACAGAGGCGTTCAACATTGCGTGCGAGGAGAAAGAAGGGTTTGAGGCGGATGACATCATCGCCACGCTTGCAGTGCAGGCGCGCGCAGCTGGTGGGCGGTGCACGATCATCTCATCGGACAAGGACCTGATGCAGCTTGTCGGCGACGGCGTGGAAATGCTGGACGCGATGAAGAACAACCGCATCGACCGTGACGGCGTGTTCGACAAATTCGGCGTCTTTCCGGAGCGGGTTGTTGATGTGCAGGCGCTGGCGGGGGATTCCGTTGATAACGTGCCCGGCGCACCGGGGATCGGAATCAAGACGGCGGCGCTCTTGATCAATGAATACGGCGATCTGGAAAGCCTGCTGGAGCGCGCCGAAGAGATCAAACAGCCCAAACGTCGCCAGACGCTGATCGATCACGCAGAGCAGATACGCCTGTCGCGGCGGCTGGTCTTGCTGGACGAAAACACGCCGCTGGATTTCACGTTGGACGATCTGGAGGTGCGCGACCCTGACCCGGATACCCTCCTGAGTTTTCTTGCTGAGATGGAGTTCCGCACGCTCACCAAACGGATCGCGACCGCGCTTGACGCTGAAATGCCTGAGATTGCCGATGCGCCCCCTGCCCCTGATGCACCGCAAATGGCAGACATTCCGTTTGATGCAGAGAAATACGAGCAGGTCAGCGACGCTACCGCCCTGCAAGCATGGATCGATGCGATCTATGAGGTGGGTTATGTCGCGGTGGACACTGAAACCACAGGGCTGAATGAGATGACCGCTGATCTGGTGGGCATTTCGCTGGCAACAGAAGCGGGCAAGGCCTGCTACATTCCGCTCATTCACAAGGCGAACCGGGGCGATGACCTTTTTGGCGGGGATGAGCTGGCCGAAGAGCAAATGCCACTGAACCAAGCGCTCGAAATGCTCAAACCGATGTTGGAGGACGCGAGCATCCTCAAGATCGGTCAGAACATGAAGTATGACGCCAAGATTTTTGCGCAGATCGGCATCACTGTGGCACCCTTTGATGACACGATGCTGATGTCTTACGCTCAGCACGCGGGGCTGCACAATCATGGCATGGACACGCTGTCGGAGCGCTATCTGAACCACACGCCCATTCCGATCAAACCGCTGTTGGGGTCGGGCAAATCGGCCATCACCTTTGACAAGGTGCCGCTGGAGGATGCGGTGAAATATGCTGCCGAGGATGCCGATATCACACTGCGGCTGTGGCAGTTCCTGAAACCTCAGCTGCATACCGCGCAGGTGACAAAAGTATACGAGACGCTGGAACGCCCGCTGGTGCCGGTATTGGCACAGATGGAGCGCTCGGGCATCAAGGTGGATAAAAACACGCTGTCGCAGATGTCCAATAATTTTGCTCAAAAAATGGCAGGGCTGGAGGATGAAATTCACACGCTTGCGGGCCACAAATTTAATGTGGGCTCCCCCGCGCAATTGGGCGAAATCCTGTTTGAAGAAATGGGCCTTGAAGGTGGCAAGAAGGGTAAAAACGGCAAGTATTCCACGGGTGTCGATGTGCTGGAAGACCTTGCGACCGAGCACGAACTGCCCGCCCGTGTTCTGGATTGGCGGCAACTGTCAAAGCTCAAATCAACTTACACCGATGCACTGCAGACCCACATCAACGCCGACACGGGCCGGGTGCATACCTCCTATTCTATCGCCGGGGCCTCCACTGGGCGGCTCGCGTCTACCGATCCGAACCTGCAAAACATCCCGATCCGGACCGAGGAAGGCCGTCGCATCCGCGAGGCCTTTGTTGCAGAGCCGGGCAAGACATTGGTTGCGCTCGACTATTCACAGATTGAGCTGCGCATTCTGGCGCATATCGCGGATATTCCCGCCCTCAAAGAAGCCTTTGCGCGCGGCGATGACATTCACGCCATGACGGCGAGCGAGATGTTTGACGTGCCGATGGACGAGATGACGCCGGATGTGCGCCGCCGTGCGAAAGCCATCAACTTTGGGGTGATCTATGGCATCTCCGGCTTTGGTCTGGCGCGCAACCTGCGCATTCCGCGCAGCGAGGCGCAGGGGTTCATCGACCGTTACTTCGAACGCTTTCCCGGCATTCGGACGTACATGGACGACACCAAGGCCTTCGCCAAGGAACATGGCTATGTCCAGACGCTCTTTGGGCGCAAGATCCACACGCCGGAGATTGCATCGAAAGGCCCACGCGCAGGCTTTGCCGCCCGCGCCGCCATCAACGCGCCCATTCAGGGAACAGCGGCAGATGTGATCCGCCGCGCGATGATCCGGATGCCAGATGCGATTGCTGACCTGCCCGCCGCAATGCTGTTGCAGGTGCATGACGAACTGCTCTTTGAAGTGGAGACCGGAGCAGAAGACGCGCTGATCTCTGCGGCACGCGAGGTGATGGAGAACGCCAACGATCCGGTTGTAAAGCTGGAGGTGAAGCTGACCGTAGACGCGGGCACTGGCGGCAATTGGGCCGAAGCACACTGAGCAACGGTGATGGCCGTATTGGAGGAACGAGGATGGCGATGTTGCGAAATTGGGAAGACGTCAAAACGCTCGCCTTCTCGCTCGACTTGCCGCAGGTGAAGCTGGCGGTGAGTTGGGGCAACGAAAACCTCAAGGCACATGGCAAGATGTGGACATGGTGGTCCCCTTACGTTGAGGCGGCGATTTTCAAAGGCAGCGTCGAGGAGCGCGAAATGCTAATGGCGGCGGACCCAGAGACGTTCATCCTGCATCCCCACTACGCCAAGTTCGGAAACATCCTCGTCGCGGCAGGCCGCATCGACGCAGGCTGGGCCGAGGCCCGATTGCGCCAAAGCTGGCGGGATTTGGCACCCAAAAGGTTCCTCAAAGAATGGGATGCGGGGCAATCGTGTGATTGACGAATGTCCCGTCCACCCCTTCCTGAAAGCTCTATGACACCGATCCTCTACTCCTTCCGGCGCTGCCCCTATGCCATGCGGGCCCGCCTTGCGCTCGACGTTGCGGGCGTCAAAACCGAGTTGCGCGAGGTGGTGCTGCGCGACAAGCCGCAGGCGTTTCTGGACGCCTCTCCGAGCGCCACGGTCCCTTGCCTTGTCACGCAAACGCAGACAATCGACGAAAGCTTCGACATCATGGTCTGGGCACTGGAGCAAAACGACCCAGAGGGTTGGCTGGACATGCCCGCCTCTGGCCACGAGTGGATCATGCGTTGCGATGGCCCGTTCAAGGCAGCGCTGGACCGGACCAAATACGCGACCCGCTATCCGGGTGAGAACCCTGAGGACCACCGCAGTCTGGCAGCCGCTTTTCTGGCTGATCTGAACAATGAACTGGATGGCTGGCTGTTCGACACCCCAACCCTAGCGGACTACGCGATGCTGCCGTTTGTGCGGCAATTCGCCTTCATCGACAAAGCGTGGTTCGATGCACAGCCTTGGCCCGCGCTGGCCGGTTGGCTTGAGCGGTTCCTCGCATCGGACCGCTTTGCGCGGATCATGCCAAAGTATCCTCAGTGGCAGCCCGGCGATGCACCTATCGTTTTTCCGCGTCCTCTTTGACCAACTTGGCGACGATCCGCCGGGTGAACGGAGCCACAAAGAGGACGACAGGAAAGGCGATCACCCAACTTGGCAACCACCCGCTGAACCAAAGACCCAAAAACTCGGGCGACAGACCAACAGCGCGAAACGTGGCAATGCCGGAAACCAGCAGCGACATCAGGCCGGACAGGATAAGGCCAAAGAGGACCGGAGCGAAACGCGCGGGGATCATGGTGCCCCCAGCGCGCCACTACGCACCGCCACCTCAGCGGGTGCTGCGATAGCGACAGTCTTCAAGCTCATTCAGGCATCACTCGGCAATTCATCAGACGGGATAATGCCAAAGAACTGCCCCCCCGACCAGACGCCGAACCAGCCGTCATGGTGCACGCCCTGATCCACCAACCGGTAAAAACTCTTGCGATCAATCAGCGCCTCAAGGTTGCGACGGATCAGCACATAGGGCGCGGGCTCCCCGGTTTCGGGGTCACGCACCACGCGGATGGGATGGTCCGGGCCAGCTTTGGCCTGATCATCCAGATTGGTGGTAAAGGTGAGCACTTGCGCGTTCCCCTGCCCCGTCACGTCGAAATCCACGGCGACAAAAGGCGCGTCCTCCACCGTGATTCCAACCTTTTCTACAGGTGTCACAAGGAAATAGTCGTCCCCCTCGCGCCAAAGAATCGTTGCAAACAACTTTACCAGTTCCGGCCGCCCGATCGGCGTTCCCTCGTAAAACCACGTGCCATCACGTCGGATATGCATGTCCAGATCACCGCAAAACGGCGGGTTCCACTTCTCCAACGGCGGCAAACCGCGCGATTTTGCTGCTTTTGCAGACGCAGCCAGGCTTCCCGCTGTTGGGGTAACGGTTTTTTGTCCGCTCATTGCTTTTGCCATTTCCTGTTAAAGAGATAGGTTAGAGTAACGGTATATAATCCCAAGGAAGCAATTGTCATGACCCAAGCCGACGACATGGTGGCCGAGATCGAAGCACTGGGCGAAAAACTCAACCTTGCCAAGGCCTCCATCACCAACCGTTTTATCGGACAAGACCGCGTGGTTGAGCTGACGCTGACTGCGCTTTTGTGTGGCGGGCATGGCTTGCTGATTGGTCTGCCGGGCCTCGGCAAAACGCGGCTGGTTGAGACGCTGAGCACCGTGATGGGGCTGCATGGCAACCGGGTGCAGTTTACACCTGACTTGATGCCCGCCGATATTCTGGGCTCCGAGGTGCTGGACACCGAAGACGACGGCAGTCGCAAGTTCCGGTTCATTGAAGGGCCGATCTTTTGCCAGTTGCTAATGGCCGATGAGATCAACCGCGCCTCACCCCGAACGCAATCGGCATTGTTGCAGGCGATGCAGGAAAAGACGGTAACGGTTGCAGGCCAGAACCGGACCCTTGGCGTGCCGTTCCATGTGCTTGCCACGCAAAACCCGATTGAACAGGAAGGGACCTATCCGCTGCCAGAGGCGCAGCTGGATCGTTTCCTTGTGCAGATTGATGTCGCATATCCTGACCGCGACACTGAGCGGGACATTCTGCTGGCCACGACAGGGGAGACCGAGGCGGAATCAACCGAAGTCTTCACCACACAAGAGTTGCTGGATGCACAACGGTTGCTGCGCCGGATGCCGGTGGGCGAATCCGTCGTGGAAATGATCCTTGATCTGGTCCGCGCCTTCCGTCCCGAAGAAGAAGGGGCCAGCGCTCAGGTCAAAGAAACTGTGGCATGGGGGCCGGGGCCACGCGCCGCGCAAGCCTTGATGCTGGCTGTGCGCGCCAAGGCATTGCTTGATGGTCGTCTTGCCCCGTCGGCTGAGGATGTACTGGACATGGCCCGTCCTGTCTTGAGCCACCGCATGGCGCTGAACTTTGCCGCGCGGGCGCGCGGTGACAGCCTGCAAGGTTTGATTGATGAAACTGCAACCAGCCTGACCGGATCACGGGCTGCCGCGTGAACAAACCCGTCACCCTCCGCTCAGACGCCGAAGAGCAGGCCGCGCGCCTGCCGGCGCTTTTGGCCCGCGCTGAACATCTGGCCGGGGCTGTCCTGCTGGGCGCGCATGGGCGCAGGCGTGCAGGCATGGGGGATGATTTCTGGCAGTACCGGCCTGCGCAAATCGGGGACAGCCGCCGGATGATCGACCACCGACGCTCTGCGATGGGCGATCAGGAGTTTGTGCGCGAACGCGAATGGCAGATTGCACAATCGGTCATGCTCTGGGTCGATCAGGGGGCGTCGATGCGGTTCTCCTCTGACGCGAATGTTCCGCAAAAGGCAGATCGGGCACGGCTTTTGGGGCTGGCGCTGGCGATCATGCTGCTGCGTGGCGGTGAGCGTGTTGGGCTCACCGGCACCGCCCTGCCGCCGCGGCGGGGCAATCCGCAGGTTTTGCGGCTTGCTGAACTCTTTTGTCAGGATGACGATGCAGACTACAGCCCGCCAGAGCATCGCGCGATGATCCCACATGCGCGCGCCGTCTTTATCTCTGACTTTATGGGCGATCTTGAAGGCGTGAAAACCGCGCTGACCAAGGCCGCAGACCGCGGTGTGCGCGGTGTTCTCTATCATGTCCTTGATCCATCAGAAGAAGCCTTCCCCTTCACTGGACGCACCATCTTTGAAAGCGTCGGCGGCACGTTAAGCCATGAAACGCTCAAAGCGAATGACCTCAAGGGGCGGTATCTGGAACGATTGGCCGCGCGCAAAGCGGAGCTTGAGCGGCTGTGTGCGCTCACCGGCTGGCAGTATGGATTGCATCACACCGATGCGTCGCCACAATCAGCATTGCTGTGGCTCTATGGTGCGCTGGATGCGCGGGCCGGGGTTGCGGCATGACGGTATTGGGCGGCATTGGATTTACCGCACCCTGGTTGCTGCTGGCGTTGCTGGCATTGCCTATCCTATGGTTGATCCTGCGCGCGGTCCCGCCTGCCCCCATCCGGAGACGATTTCCGGGCGTCGCGCTTTTGCTTGGTCTTTCGGATGATGAAACCGTATCGGACCGCACGCCGTGGTGGCTGCTGTTGCTGCGCATGTTGGCGGTGGCAGCGATCATTCTGGGGCTTGCTGGCCCCGTCCTGAACCCGGAGGTGGATCAGGCGGACGGCGACGGACCCTTGCTGATCGTGCTTGATGGCACATGGGCCGGAGCGACCCGCTGGCCGGAGCAAACACAGGCAATTGAGGCCCAGCTCACGCGCGCCAGCCGTGCTGAACGCCCTGTTGGCTTTCTGGTGCTGTCGCGCCCGGACGCCCCGGCGTTCCAATCGGCTGATGTCTGGCGCTCACGGCTTGCCGGGTTCGCCCCCGCGCCTTGGCAACCGTCAGGTGCGAGTATTGAACGCGCGGTTGAGATCATGCAGGAATTGGGGGCCTTTGACACGCTTTGGTTCAGCGATGCACTGGACTTTGAAGGGCGCGAGAACGTGCTGGATGCGATGCAGGCACGCGGCAGCGTCGAGGTATATCAGACGGCGGCCAACGTCCTCGCCATCGCGCCTGCGGTCTATGAAAACGCGGTTGTGAACCTGAGTGTCTCGCGCGCCGCACCGGGGCTTGAGCGCGAGGTGGTCATACGTGCGGAAGGGCGCGACCCGGCAGGCAACGCACGCATTCTGGCCACTGCAAATACGACCTTTGCGGCAGGCGAAACCACAGCACAAGCGGAGCTTTCACTGCCTTCGGAGTTGCGTGCGCGGATTGCGGGTTTTGGGATCGCGGGCCAACGCTCCGCCGGGGCGATCACGCTGGTTGATGACGCCCTGCGCCGTCGCGAGGTCGCGCTCATTGGGAATGAAGGCGGTCAGGAAGGGCTGCAACTGCTGTCGCCCCTACACTATATCGAACAGGCGCTTGAACCGACGGCGGACCTGATCAACGGCAGCATCACGGATGTCTTGCCCGCCAATCCCGATGTGATCGTGCTGGCCGATATTGCCACGCTGTCTGAGGCGGAATCAGAGCCGCTTTTTGACTGGATTGATCAGGGCGGCATGCTGGTGCGTTTTGCAGGCCCCCGCATCGCCACCAGTGACATCAGCCGCTATGACGAAGACCCGCTGATGCCCGTGCGCCTGCGCGCAGGCGGGCGCAGTGTGGGCGGCGCGATGAGCTGGGGAGAACCGAAATCACTCGAACCGTTTAAAGAAGCTTCGCCATTCTTTGGCCTGACAATACCCGCTGACGTTGTGGTTTCTGCGCAGGTGGTGGCGCAGCCCGATCCGACGCTGGCCGACCGGGTGATTGCGGCGCTGAGCGATGGCACGCCGCTTGTTACCCGCAAGGTGGTGGGGCAAGGGCAGGTTGTGCTGTTCCACGTGACGGCAACGGCGGAATGGTCAACGCTGCCATTGTCAGGATTGTTTGTTGAGATGATGGAACGGCTTGCGGTTTCCTCTGCTTCCGCGACGCCCGACCCCGGTGATCTGGAAGGTACGACATGGACGCCGCTGCGCGTCATGGATGGCTACGGAGTTTTGTCAGACGCGGGCACCCTGCCCGGCGTCGATGGTGCCGATCTGCTCACTGCCGATGCGGGGCCCGCCATGCAACCCGGCATTTACCGCAATGGCGACCGCCGTCTGGCGCGCAATGTCTTTGGCGCGGAGGATACGTTGACCCCGGCAAGCTGGCCATCGGACGTGCCGGTGCGAGGCCTTTCCGTGGCACCAGAACAACCGATTGCGGGGTGGCTGCTGAGCCTGTCGATCCTGATTTTGTTGGCCGATGTTGTGGCCTCACTTGCATTGTCGGGCCGTTTCCTGAGCCGCAATTCAACTGCGACTGCTCTGGTGCTGGTGCTTCCCTTTATTGGCTTTACCCCTCCGGCAGAAGCTCAGACCGCCGCGGATGACTTTGCCCTTGCGGCGACCACAGAAGTGTCGCTTGCCCATGTGATCACAGGCGATGCGCGCGTGGATGAGATCGCAGCGGCGGGGCTGCAAGGCCTTTCAGACACATTATTTTTCCGCACATCGGTGGAGCCTGCGCCGGCCACCGCAGTAGACCTTGAGACCGATGAACTGGCGTTCTTTCCGATCCTCTATTGGCCCATCACCCCTGATCAGCCGCGCCCCTCAGCCGAAGCCTATTCCAAGCTGAACGCCTATTTGCGCTCCGGCGGGTTGATCCTGTTTGACACCCGTGATGCGGATATTGCGCGGTTCGGCACCTCCAGCCCCAACGGTCGCAAGCTGCAAGACCTTGCCGCACCGCTGGACATCCCCCCGCTGGAACCACTGCCCGGGGATCATGTGCTGACGCGGACCTTTTATCTGTTGCAGGACTTTCCGGGCCGCCACAATTCGCGCGACGTTTGGGTTGAAGCCGCGCCGCCAAACGCAGAACAGATCGAGGGGATGCCGTTTCGCAATCTCAACGATGGTGTCACGCCGGTGGTGATTGGCGGCAACGACTGGGCTGCCGCCTGGGCTGTGCGCAGCGATGGCGCGCCGCTGTTGCCCATCGGGCGCGGCTATTCCGGGGACCGTCAACGAGAGCTCGCCAATCGGTTTGGCGTGAACTTGATCATGCATGTGCTGACGGGCAATTATAAGTCAGATCAGGTCCACGTGCCTGCCCTGCTGGATCGGTTGGGCCAATGACCGCAACGATTGTTTATGACCCGCTGATCCCCATGTCGCTGCTGATTGTGGTGGCCATCGTGGCCCTTTTGGCGCTGATCCTCGCGATCCTGCGCGGGTTGAACGGCTGGCCGTTGCGCGGGCTCGCTGCTTTGGTGGTGCTGGGGGCGCTCTTGAACCCGTCCTATCAGCAAGAAGACCGCGCGCCCTTGAGTGATATCGTGCTGCTGGTCGAAGACCTGAGCGCAAGTGGCCGCCTTGGGGATCGGGCCACACAGACCCAGGACGCGGCGAGCAGGCTTGCTGAACAGATAACCGCACGTGACAATACCGAACTGCGCAGCATCACTGTGCCAGATGGCGCAGGCGATGTGGGTACTGCGATGGTCACAGCCATCGCCGATGCGCTGGCCGAAGAGCCCCGCGCGCGGATTGCCGGCATCCTCGCAATCAGTGACGGGCGGGTACATGACGCGGATATTCCGCTTGATCTGCCTGCTCCGATGCATCTGATCATGACCGGCCAAGAGGCCGATTGGGACCGCAGGCTCACAGTGCGCAACGCGCCTGCATTTGCGATCATCGGAGAGCCGGTAACCCTGACGCTGCGGATCGATGACTTGGGCGCTGCCCCGGCAGATCAGGAGCTTGCCCCGCTCGATATCTCCATTGACGGGGAACCGGCGCAGACCTTCCGCGTGCCAATTGGACAGGACTTGGAGCTGCCCATCACCCTGCCCCATGGCGGGCGCAACGTGATACGCTTTTCGCTGCCCGAGGCGGAGGGCGAGCTGACTGACCGCAACAATGCCGCTCTGATCCAGATGAACGGGGTGCGCGACCGGCTGAGCGTTCTGTTGGTCAGCGGGGAGCCGCATCCGGGCGGGCGCACGTGGCGCAACCTGCTCAAATCCGACAGTTCGGTTGATCTGGTACATTTCACGATCCTGAGACCCCCAGAGAAACAGGATGGCGTGCCGGTCAATGAGCTTTCGCTTATTGCCTTTCCCACACGCGAATTGTTCATGGAGAAGATCGACGACTTTGATCTGATCATCTTTGACCGCTACCAACGACGCGGCATTCTGCCTGCACTCTATCTTGAGAATGTCGCCAACTATGTACGTCAGGGTGGTGCGGTGCTGGTTGCGGCGGGCCCGGATTTTGCGACGGCTGGCAGCCTCTATCGCTCTCCTCTTGGCAGTGTCCTGCCTGCAACCCCCACCGCCCGCGTGCTCGAAGAGCCATATCGCGCACAGGTCACGGAGATTGGCAAACGGCATCCCGTCACCACAGGGCTGCCTGACAATGGCGATTGGGGCCGCTGGCTGCGCCAGATTGATGTGTCTGACCCGCAAGGGCACGTGGTCATGGAAGGCATTGATGAACGCCCCTTGCTGGTGCTGAACCGGGTCGACGAAGGGCGCGTGGCGCTGCTGGCCTCCGATCATGCATGGCTTTGGAGCAGGGGGTATGAGGGTGGTGGCCCGCAACTGGAACTGCTGCGCCGTCTCGCCCACTGGATGATGAAAGAGCCCGAACTCGAAGAAGAAGCGCTGACTGCAACCGCGGAAGGGCAATCGATGCGGATCACCCGCCGTACGCTGGGGGAGACCATTCCACCTGTCACGGTGACAAACCCGGATGGCACCGTCAGCGAACTGCCACTGGTTGAAACAGCCGAAGGCGTGTTTGAGGGCCGGTATCAGGGACCTGAGATCGGGCTTTATCGCTTGGGCAACGGGGATCAGGAAACGGTGATCGGGCTTGGCCCGGCGGCCCCGCGTGAATTTGTGGAAACGATTGCGAGTGCGGATGCACTTGACCCTTTACTGGCCGCGATGCGCGGCGGTGTGGCCCGTCTGGAAGATGGCCTGCCACGCTTGCGTGACGTGCGCGCAGGCAGGCCCGCGGCGGGCCGAGGCTGGATCGGGATCACACCGCGCGGTGCATATGAGACCCGCGATATTCGCCAGACTGCCATTTTACCAGGATGGTTGGTTTTGCTGTTGTCCGTGCTGCTGATCACAGCTGCGTGGCTGCGCGAAGGCCGCCGTTAGCGTCAGGACCCTAAAGCGCGCGCAGCAGCAGGCCAGTTGCGATCAGCACAACAGCAACACCGGCGATCATCTCCATCCCGGCCATGGCACGCGCCAGTTGCGGCGACCCTGACAGCCCGGCCAAGACACCGCCGCGCAACCCGCCTGCCGCAAGTCCGACAAAGATCGTGATCAGCGCGGTGCCAAAAGCCATTGCAAAAGCACCCGCAACACCCAAACCTCCGATGCCCATCTGCCAGGTTATGATCAACACGAAAAGCGCGCCCGTACAGGGCCGCACGGCGATCCCTGCGATCAGAGCCACAGCTTCGCGCAGGGTGCCAACGCGCTCCACTTGATCCAACGTGGGACCATGCGCGTGGCCACAGCTGGAACACACCTCACCGTCACCTTCGTGCGCGTGACCATGATGATGATCATGGCCATGCGACCGGGCCAAGAGCTTGCGCGCCCCGCGCCACACCAGCCATCCCCCGATGAGCGCAATCGCCCCGTAGCTGACCGGGGCCATCATCTTTTCCGTGGTATCAACCAGCGCTTGCCGCCCCAGATTGAGCACCAGAACACCAAAATAGACAAGCACGACAGCCGTCACTGCCTGCCCCAGTGACGCCAGCAGCGCAATCAGCGACAAACGCAGCATCGGCACTTTGCGCGCAAATCCGTAACCGCCAATCAGAACCTTACCATGCCCCGGACCCGCCGCATGGGCGAGCCCATAGGCAAAGCAGGCCCCCAAAAGCGCCAGGACCGCACCAGCTTCGCCTGCACGCGCGGCACGCAAGGCGCGTGCAATTGTGTTCTGAAACTCGCGCTGGTGCCCCGCTGCCCAGAGCGCCAACCGATCAAATCCACCACTGAACCAGAGCCAGAACAGACCCGCCAACACAATGAGCGTTACAGCCGTCAGGATGCGTCGCATGTCACGATAACCGTTGTGGCAAGCAGGATGCCGATGTCGGGCAGATCCGCATCATCGGACATCATGACCGTATCCATCGCATTGAGCTGGTCGCGCACTTCCATCAACCGCGCGTCAATATCGGGCAGGTCAAAAGACTTGCGGCAGTTCTCGGTCCCTTGGATGTTGACCGGCAGGGTGATGTCATAGGCGGTATAGTAGGTCGCGTCGTAAGGTCTGATTTCAACCGGCGCCCCACCTGCTGCATGGGCGCTGATCCGGCGCACATGTGTGGTTGTGATCCGCCCGTCTTCGTACCTTGCCGTGGCCTGTGCCGGCCCCGAAAGCGCGAGCGTCTGCCCGCCTTGGGTGATCACGAGATCGCCGTTAAACCCCGGCGTCCACTGCATATCAAAACCAGTGAGGTCCGCTTGTTCGGCTTCCGTCAGGACGCCGTCGAAATCGGGATCAAGGCTGCGGTCTTCCATAATCAGAAGCGAATAGAACTCATCATAGGCCCAGGTGACCCGCACCTCTTGCAACCGACCATCCGCCCCAAACCGAAGGTCAAGGCCGGTATCGACAAAGATATGCGGATGCGCCGCCAATGGGCTGGCGCAGATCAAGCAGAGAAGGGCGGAAATGAAGTGTTTCATGGGGATGGATATAGGGCTTATCTCGCCGCTCAGCAATGAAGCGGCCCCTATTGCAGGCGGATTTGAACCGATGCGGCGCGCCCCTTGGAATCTATGACTGAAATGCGCGAAAATCCGGCACCGCTCAGCGGTAAAAGCGCGTCGCGGCGGCGCAGATTTGTCAGGACAGGGGCACCGTCAATCAGAACGGTGAGCGGCAACACGCCAGCGCTGAGTTTCAACGGCAGGGTATCATGGGACATCTGCAGCACTGCGCCATCCGGCGGAAAGCTCACTTGCGGCGCGTCAGGGGCCACTGCAAACACCGCATCCCGGCTGCGAAAGCGTTGCAAAGGCTGCGGCAGGGCGGCTGTGCTGAGCAGTAAGGTTTCAGGGGGTGGGGCGGGCAATGGATCAGGGCGCGATTTAAGCCTGCCAAACGCTTCAAACAGGATTGGGGCGGCCAGCCCCCCGCCAAAAGCCCCCGGCACAGGTGTGCCGTCCGGACGACCAAGCCAGACGCCAATCACATGCGCGCCGTCAAAGCCAATGGCCCATGCGTCGCGGTGGCCATATGAGGTGCCTGTCTTGTAGGCGATATCGCGCACCTCTGCCGCATAACCGGCAGGGGCGGGCAGACTGGCGAGGATATGGCTCACCTGCCAAGCCGCAGAACGGGAGAAAAGCGGTTTGGACCTCGGCACTGCCGCGTCCTTGCGCCAGATCAGCGGCTGCACCTCGCCCCCGCTCGCAAGCCCACCGTAAAGCTGCACCAGCTCTGTGAGCGTCAGCCCCACGCCACCAAGCGCCACCGCCAGACCCGGCTTGCCGCCCGGCACCTGCGGGTCCGCCCCACCCTTGCGCAGGGTGGCCATCAGGCGGGCCGGGCCAAGCTCTTGGGTCAGCAAAACGGGCGGGATATTGAGGGACAGTTGCAGGGCTTCGCGCAAGGTGAGTTGCCCGCGAAACTGACCGTCAAAATTCTGCGGGGCGTAGCGGCCAAAAGCAACGGGAGAATCGTCAATAAGCGTATCGGGATGCGCCAACCCCTGATCAAAGGCCAGCGCATAGATGAACGGCTTAAGCGTGGAGCCGGGAGAGCGCATGGCGCGGGTCATATCCACGAAACCCGGTGTGCCACCGGTTCCTGCATAGGCGGGTGAACCGACGGAGGCCAAAACCTCGCCCGAGCGATGATCTGCAATGACGATGGCAGCAGAGACACCCTGTGCCTGCCCGCGCACCGCACGTGCAGCGAGCGCCTCAACCGATCTTTGCAGGTGCGCGTCAAGGGTCAGGTCATGGCGCGGGCGCAGCGGATCGGCCCGGCGCAGGTGATCGGCCAGATGCGGCGCGAGCCTAACAAAGGGGCGCATACTGCGCGGCACAGGGGCACGGCGTGCCTGCTCCGGCGCGCCCACCCGCGCCAGCACCCGCGCGCGGGCCTCCTGAGCCCGTTGAGGATGCCGGTCAGGGCGGCGCAACTCCGGCGCTTGAGGGAGCGCCACCAGCAGGGCCGCCTCCGCATGTGTCAAACGGGCAGGATCCTTGCCAAACCAGGCGCGCGACCCTGCCCTTAACCCTTCAACTGCCCCACCATAGGGCGCATGGGCAAGGTAAAGCTCAAGTATCTGCGCCTTGGTCAAACGCCGCTCCAGCGCCAGCGCCACCCGCACCTGCCGCAGTTTCCCCGCCCAGCGCCCGGTGCCTGAATTCTCCAACAGGCGCGCGACCTGCATGGTGAGGGTGGACCCGCCCGACACCACTTCCCCCGCCCAAAGCGCCTGCGCCCCGGCGCGCAGAGCGGCGCGGGGGTCAACGCCCGCATGGTCATAAAACCGCTTGTCCTCATAGGCGATCAGCATATCGAGGAACGCGGGGTCTACATCCTCCAGCCGCAGGGCCAGACGCACGCGGCCATCCTCCACCGGAAAGACCCGCATCAAGGCCCCATGTCTGTCGCGCACCTCAATCGAGGTTTCAACCAGCACGGGGGGAAGGTGCGTCTCCGCAACCCAGATATCAAACTGATCGCGCAGCCCCGCGCCCAGCCAAAGCATCATCGCAAAGGCAAAGAGGGCATAGCGCCGGATCATGGGGTAACAATCACCTGACCGGTTGCCGTGTTTGCACGATATTCAGCGCGGTACATGTCTTCCACGCTGGCAGCGGGGTGGTGATAGGTGCCCGGCGTGACGGCCCGCACGATATAGGCCAGCTGAAACGGCTCCGCCTTGCGGTAGTTCACAGCCGCAATGAAACGATCGCTGCGGAACTCCGCGGTTTCCGCCTGTTTGATCTGGAGCCAGTCGAGCGCCGATACCTCACCACTGCGCAAGAGGTTCGGATTGTCGATCTCAAACCCCGCAGGCAGTGGATCATCAACAATGAGCCGCGCGCCGATGTTCTCAAACGGTGTCACTTCGAGCACCACGGCCAGACGGCTGCCGGACGCAACTGGCCCCTCAACAAGCGCGCCGTCCAGTGTGAAAGTACGGCGGGTGATCTTGTAGCCGTAGCCATCCGCATCCGGGGCAACCTCTGGCACGCCATAGGCGGTCATTGTCACGTCCATCGCCGACGAGCTGATGTTCTCAATCACTGATGCGCCGCTTTGCCTGTCGGTCAGGGTTTTGACAACCGGCCCGCCCGCCTCTTCCCCGTCCACGCGCAGTCCCGGCACTGCGTCCGGTCCGGTCAACGCATGGGCGGCCATCACAACCTGAGCGGCCTCCTGCGTCGAAAGCCGCCCGCTGCCCTGATGCACCAAAGAGACAAGGTTTGCGGGATCAAGGGCCGCGCTGCCTGCCTCGGATGAGAGTTTCAGCACGGCAGCTGTATCCCTGAGCGAGGTTCCGAAATCCGCGCGCCACTGGCGGTCATCACGCTGCCCCACCAGCATTGCACCCGCCCGGCGGAACATCGCGTCCGCGCGCAACTGATCACCGTAAGCCGCCAGCGCCGCGCCCAGTTGCGCCACCGCGAGCGGTGTTCCAAAATCCTGCGCCTTGGTGTCGGCGTAGTAGCGCAAGTCCCCCATGCTCGCCGCCCCTTCGCGCGCCAGTACCAGCAGCGCATAGGCGATGTCCTCCCCGCCGTTGTCGAAATCCGGGGCATAGCTGATCCGGTTGCGCAGGTTGTCCATGGCGAGGCTGAAGCCAAGGTCCGGCACTGCATGGCCTTGCGCCCGCGCGCGCGACAGGAAATCAGTGACATAAGCATCAAGCCAGAACTCCCCTGACTGCGCACGCCACAGACCAAAGGCACCGTTGCTGGATTGACGGGTCAGGACGCGCGCAATGGCTTTCGCGATCTTGTCGTCGATGCGGTCTGGTTCACCCAGCCCCGCAGATTGCGCAACAGAACTCACGTACAAAAGCGGCATGGCACCGGACGTGACTTGCTCGGTGCAGCCGTAAGGGTACCGATCAAGCTGCTGCAACAGCCCCGGCACATCAAAGCGTGCCAGCGGTCCGGCGGTCAGCGTTGCCGTGGCTGTCCCCGGCCGGAACCCGGCAAAGACGTTACTGTCAAAAGTAAAGCTCTCCCCCACCCCAAGCGCGAATTGCCGGGTGACGGCAACCTCGGGATCATTGTCGCGCACGGGCATCGTCAACACCTTGCGCAGCTCTTTGCCCATCGGTGTGCGCAATACGACGGTTATCAACGGATCGCCAATCTCACGCCCTCTGACCGCGATATCCAGGCGGGCGGTGCCCTGTTCTGTCAGGGTCACACGTGACGGAACGTCGCCGAGGGCCACACCTGCATCGGCGTAGACCTCAAGCGGCATCTCGCCTGCAGCACCACTTGCGTGGACAAACTCCAGCAGGAGGCGGCTTTGGTCCCCAGGTGCCAGAAAACGCGGCAAAGACGCGGTAACGACAACGGGGTCTTTGGCAACCACATCACGGGAGGCATCGCCCACGGCGTCAGAGGTCCATGCCACCGCCATCAGTTTGATCGTGCCGTTAAAGGCGGGTTTGATGATCTCCACTTCCGCACGACCATCGGGGCCCACGACAACCGGGCCTGTAAAAAACGCCATCAGCTTTTCGGTGGGGGGCGGAGATTGCACGCCCAGGCTCGCGGCGGCATCACCACCCGAACGGACGGTCCCGAGCGCGCCATTCATGCCGTCGATAAGACGTCCATAAAGATCGCGCATCTCAACGCCCAGACGGCGCTGACCAAAATAGTGATCCGTCACATCCGGTGGCGTGAAACCTGTGAGGTTCAATATACCAACATCTACAGCGGCAAGGGTGACATAGGCCGTCTCACCTTCTGCCACGCCATCCACCAGAACGGCCGCGCGCAAGGTTCCGGCCTGCCCATCGATCTTATCTGGGACGTCAAAATTCACGTCGAGTGCCTTGTTGCCCGGTTCGACGGCCGCATGAACAAGGCCCAGCTGGCGGGCGGGGTTCAACCCTGCTGCCACGTCCATGCCCCGCAGCACCGATGCCGTGACATAGGCACCGCCGCCCCAGTCCTCGCTCACGGTCAGCGCAAACGTATTCTCGCCCTTTGTGACTGGCACAACCTTACGCTCAATCACCCGGTTCGACAGGACAGAGACCATTGCGACGCCTTCACTCTCGGCCACCAGCCGCACGGTGGCGGTATCACCTTGGCTGTAAGTCTCTGCATCCAAAGACATTTCAAGTTGGTCCGGCGTATCGGTCGCCCCATCACCCCCATACCAACCAGAATTGAACGCCACGGAGGATGCAGCATAGGGTGCGCCCATGCGTTCGACGACAATCTCATATGCGCCCCATTCGGTCGGGGCGGTGACGGTCACCGGGTCCGCGCCCAGCGTCACCTCTCCGGTATCGACGCGAATGCGGCGCGTGACTGGCTCCCACTCCCAATTCCCGAAAAGCTGATACCATTGGTACTGCGTTTCAACCTTGTTCACGGTCCAGCGGACATCCATCGCGGACGCGCTGCCGTCTGGGTCAACCGCGATGAGGTCAAAACCCGCATCGGTTCCTTCGGCCAGCACATCCTCAAACAGCGGTTTGATCCCGATCACCGGGGTCTCTGGCGTCACGGGTTTGGTCACACGCCGCTCCACCGGGCGGCCAGATCCTTCGGAGACGCGCAAGATCACCTCGGCCTCCAACGGGACGCCTGCATCTTCGTCGAGCACGGGCAGCGGCAGTGCAAGTGTGGCCCTGCCTTGCGCGTCGGTGACTCTGTCTTCGATGATCCGACTGCGGGTACGGAACGGCGCGTCGTGGCGGCCGAATGTGTACCCTGTCCATCCTTCAAGACGGCGGGTTGCGCGCAGGCGCACGTCGCCCTGCACCTTTAGATCTGCCCCCGGCGCGCCGAAAAGGTAACGGACATCAACCGTCACGGGGGGTGTTTGGCCCAACCGCACAGGCGCGTCCGGCAGTGTAATGTCAAAATCAATCCGTTCCGGCAGGAAATCCTCAACCAGCACCACTTGCGAGGCAAGCGCGGGACCCTCCACATCCGACAGAATGTCCAGACGCCACGCCCCACGCGGCACTTCGGCACCCAGCGGCAAGGCAAAGACATGACCGCCCGCCTTGGCGTTTGTGCTGAGTTGGCGGCTGTACTCTACCCCATCGGGGCGTTTCAGGACGGCGGTGATTGGCAAACCTTCAAGCGCGCGGGCCTGCGCATCACGGGTCAGGGCAGTGGCAAAGATCGTCTCGCCGACGCGGTAGGCGCCTCTGTCGGTGGTCAAGAACGTGTCGATGGGCGGTGCAGGCGGGTGCCCTTCAACGCCTCGGTCCGACAGATCAAATGCAGGATCGGTGAGCGGCAGGAAAGCGACATCGGTCTCGGCCTGCTCGGCCATCAAAAGCGCGGGCTGCGCAGCCCCCTCACCACGGGTAAGGCCTGCTGGGAAACGGGCAAAGCCCTCCGCGTCTGTGGTGGCGGTGCCCAAAACCGCGTTGGCTCGGCTGATCAGGCTGACACGCACACCTGCGCGCGCTGCGGCATCGCCAAGGCCGCGCACGGCGACCGCCATCCCCTCTACACCGGACCACGTGGACAGCCCCAGATCAGAGAACACAAACCACTGCATCGCGGCAGCGTTATCATAGGGGTCTTGCCCCGGCACCGCAGCGCTCAGCGCATAGATGCCCGGCGGCTGACCCTCCAACGCATCCCCCAAAGGCAGGCGGGTCGTCATATCGGCGTTGAGCTCATTTTGCACGTCACCCTGCCCGGTCCAAATTTCCTGTGCCAGATTGCGGGCAAAGCGTTGATCCTCATACGCGCTCAGCGGGCGACCGAAGTAGCTTTCGCGGATGGCACGCACCAGATTGCGGTCGCTCACCCGGCGCAGGCGCAGATCAAGCGTGTCTGTGTTCACCGTCTCCACGGGCAATGCCGCATCCGCGCCGCGCGGCAGAACATAGGCACGCCCCGGAAAACGCACCGCTGGCGCGCGGTCCCTGACATAAAGCTGAAGGCGCACGTCGTTGTGCAGCACCTCGCCACTGCTGCCGGGCAGCCCCGCGCGGAAGGTCACGCCATAGCGCTGTCCATGCTCAACCCCGTCGATACAAAGCTGACGGTCCTGTGCGTCTACAACCAGCCCGCGCCCTTCAACGCGCACAAAAGGTTCGTAGTCGACACCCGCCTGCACCAATGGCTCAGAGAATTCTGCGCAGATACGCGGGGCAGCGGCGTTGTTATCAACCCGGTGTTCAACGATGCGAAAACCATACTTACCAACGGCGTCCTCAAGCGCTGCGGCAATTTCATCGCGCGGGGCAATGGATTGTGCGAGCCGCAATGCCGGGATCACATCCCGGCCACGCTTGTTTGCCTCAAGCGCCCGCGCCATCACGCGCAGCGCCTCCACACGTACGCCATCCCCAGCGGCCCGCAGATAGCCGTTTGTCGCAGCGCGCAATGCATCCCGACGGAACGCACGGCGGTCTGACCTTTCGCTGTTGTCGGCACGCACAAGCGCAAGCCGCGCATATGTCGTCCACAGATCGGCACGATCCGACAGTGCTGCCGCCTTGCCCGCCCACCGCAGAGCCGCGGCGGTATCACCGCGTTGTTCGGCTTGGACCAATGCCGCGGTCAGATCCTCCAGTGTTTCATCTGCAAACGAGTAGCGTCCCGCATTGGCGGCAACCAAGTCATGCGCAGCACCCAAGTCATTCTCGCGCAGAAATTCCAGATCCTCTGTCCGCGCGCGCGCGTTGGAAATGACGTTCGCATCGGTGATCACCTTGCGGGCTGAGACAGCGCCCGCATAAGGTTGCTGGTCAGAAATTGCAGATTTGGGAAAACAGGCGTTGTTGCGGGTGTTGAAGGTAAACGCAACGCAATCATCCTGCGCCGCGCAGGCACGCGCGCAGGCCGCCTGCGACGTATCAAATAGGTTGGTCAGGTCTGCACCGTAAAAATCAACATCCCGGGAATAGAGATAACGGGCATCCGGCACCACCTCTTGCGCATGGCTTTGGGACAGACCTGCGGCCAAAACGACCAAGGACAAAGCTAGGCTGAAGAACGCGCGCATCTCAATTCTCCTGATAGTGCGGTACAAGGGTGCCATGCGGTGCGGGTGCGGGGCAAGAGCACGCTGAGTTTAAGCAGATGTTCACCATGTTACGACAGGGTGACGCTTGGACAGTCCAACCGGAGCGGCGCATGAGCCTTGCCAGCAAACTCACCGAAGAACGGCGGCGACGGCTTGCCGCTGAGCGGTTGCTGGAGCTCAAGAAGGCGGAGCTTTTTGCCGCGAACCGCAAACTTGGTCAGCATGCACAACAACTTAGCGAAGAAATCGTTGAAACCCGCGCTGTCGTGGAAAGCATGCGGGGCGAAAACCAGCGCGTCAAATCCGACCTGAGTGCCGCCAACGAACGGCTCGCTTTGGTAGAGCGTCGCATCCTGCTTTCCATTGACGCGATCAAGGACGGTTTTGCCTTTTTTGACCGCGATAATGAGCTGATAATGGCGAACCAAAGCTATTTATCGGTTTTTGACGGGTTGGACAGCATTAAGCCGGGCGTGAACTATGTCACGATCCTGCAAGCGCTCACCGATGAAGGGGTCGTGAACACAGGCGACATGCCAGCCGAAAAATGGCGCCAGATGATGACCAGACGCTATCAACAAGAGCGCCCTGAACCGGTGGTTATCCAACTCTGGGATCAAACCTACTATCGGCTGATTGACCGACGTGGGCCAGAAGGAGACATGATCTCCCTTTCCATCGATATCTCCAAAAGCGTTGCCTATGAGGAAAAGTTGAAGGAGGCCCGTTTCGTCGCAGAGAGCGCAAACCGCGCGAAATCATCTTTCCTTGCCAATATGAGCCATGAGATCCGCACACCGATGAACGGCGTGATCGGCATGACGGATCTGTTGCTGGACACTGAAATGGACAGCGAACAGCGCCCCTATGTGGAAACGATCAAAAACTCGGCTGAGGCATTGCTGCTCATTATCAATGATGTGTTGGACTACTCCAAGATTGAGGCCGAAAAGCTGACGCTCAAGCCCAAGCCCTTCGATCTGGAGGAAAACCTGCGCGATGTGCTGCGGCTGCTGCAAACCACGGCGCAGGAAAAGGGCGTGGCGATGGTCATGGATTGCGATCTGTTTTTACCGCAACAAATTGTGGGGGATCCAGGGCGCATGCGGCAAATCCTGACCAATCTGATTGGAAATGCGGTTAAGTTTACCTCTGAGGGGCACGTGCTGGTCCGGGTCTTGGCGCGTCATGCGGCGAACGCGGACACCCTGACGCTTTCCATCACGGTTGAGGATACCGGCATCGGCATTCCCGATCATATGGTCGATCACATATTTGGAGAATTCAATCAGGTCGAAGATGAACGGAACCGTAAATTTGAGGGGACCGGCCTTGGGCTTGCGATCTCTCAAAAGCTTGTTGAGATGATGGGCGGCAAAATCTGGGTCAAATCAACAGAAGGTGTCGGCACCTGTTTTGGCTTTGATGTGGAGGTGGGGCTGCTGCCCGATGTGGAAGAACCCAAATGGCGGGCACCTGACGGGCTTGACCACGTTTTGGTCGTCGACAATGCCGCCGTGCACCGTGAGGTGCTCGGTCGGCAGTTTGAACAGCTGGGGCTCGGCGTCACGCTGATGGCGGATGCCGCCGAAGCGCTAAGCACGATCTCACCCCGCACAGATTTGATCCTTGCTGCAGAGACACTTGGCGAAGATGCTGTCACCGCCTTGGCTCAATCTGACACGTCCCGCCCCTTGGTCGTGCTCAGTGCCGCTCCGCTTCGCCTGTCCGATGCCATTGTGGCGCAAAGTGTCGGGGCCTTGGAAAACCCGCCCCCCCGACAAGAGCTGTTTGACCTGCTGGGCGGGCTGAGTTTTGAGCGCCCATCCGGTGCAAACACTGCGACCAACCCGTCACCGCCGAAACCGCGCAAGATGCGCATTCTTGCTGCAGAAGATAATAAAACCAATCAGTTGGTTCTCAGCAAAATGATCAAGGACCTCAATATCGAGCTGACCTTTGCCGGAGACGGGGAAGAAGCGGTCACACTCCATAAAGAGATCGCGCCTGACCTGATCTTTATGGACATTTCAATGCCAAAGATGGACGGCAAACAGGCGACAGCCGCAATTCGGGCCGACGAAGGAGAGCACCGCACGCCCATCGTGGCATTGACTGCGCATGCCCTGCCCGGGGATGATGATGAGATTATCGCCGCCGGGCTTGATGGGTATTTGACCAAACCATTGCGCAAACCACTCATCCTTGAGCAGATCGAAGCAGCCCACGCCGCCGGGCTTGAGCCGCTTTTTGTTGATCAGGCGGTGGCGTAGTCACGTACAAACAGCGGCTTTTCAGGTGTCGATCCTTCGGCCTGATAGGCATAGCCGCCAAAGTCGAAACCCTTGATCTGATCTGGGTCCTGCAACCGGTTTTGGATCACAAATCGCGCCATTGATCCCCGTGCCTTCTTGGCGAAAAAGCTGACGATCCTGGGGCCTTTGCCATCGTGCTTGTCTTCCAAAAACTGCGGTGTGATCACCCGCAATTTCAACGCTTTGGGAGCCACCGCGCCAAAATACTCCTGACTGGCGCAATTGATCAGCACATCGGTCCCAAGCATTTCAGCCTGTGCATTCAACGTCTTGGAAAGATCGTCGCGCCAGTAGTCATAAAGGTTCGTGCCGCGCCGGGTTTTCAATCGGCTGCCCATCTCAAGCCGATAAGGCTGGATCGCGTCCAAAGGGCGCAGCACCCCATAAAGACCCGACAAAATGCGCAGATGATCCTGCGCCCATGTCATTTCGTCCGGATCGAGGCTTCCCGCCTCCAGCCCTTGATAGGTGTCCCCGGCAAAAGCGAGAGCGGCAGGGCGCACGGTTTCAGCCTCCGGCTCTGCCTCAAACGCCTGAAACCGGTCCCGGTTCAGCCGGGCCAGATCATCGCTCAGGTCCATCAGCGCCTTGAGTTTGCCCAGCGTCAGATTGCGCGCCGTTTTCGCCAACCGCACCGCGTCTGCCTGAAAGTCAGGCTGCGTCAGCGTCACATCCCGCGCATCCCAATCCAGCCGTTTGGCAGGTGAAATTACAACCAGCATTTTGATCCCCCAATTCGTTTGTTCTGAGATAGCCTCTGCTGCCCGGACCGCAAGGCCCAGTGACAATCAGCCCTGTCACACTCAACCCGCTTCGCGCAGCACCTCAAGGAAAGCAGGTCCAAATCGCGAGGCGCGTCGTTCCCCCAAGAGCCGTTCCATCGCGCCTGCGTCTGCACCCCGCATCTGCGCGACTTTGGCCAGTTGCGAGGCCGAACAACTGAGCGGCTTTTCGGTGCCGCCCTCCCCCCGAGCCAGATCGGCCTGAATTTGCAACAGCTGGTCATAGACCGTGCCCGCCTCACGCCCCGCCAGCTTGCGGCGCGTGGGGTGCATGGCTTGCGCCTCGCCGTTGATCACCTCAAGAAACCCGGCACCGTAGGTTTCCAGCTTTTTCGCACCAACACCGCCAACTCCTGCCATCTGGTCAAGGTTACGGGGCCGCGTCTCAGCCATCTCAATCAACGTGCGGTCCGTAAAGATGATGTATGCAGGCACTTTCGCAGCCTCTGCCAGCGCGCGGCGCTTGGCCTTGAGCGCCGAGAGCAGCGGCGCGTCTTCCTCGCTCACCATCTGTTTCACAGCAGGGCGGCGGCTGGTTCCGGCGGTTTTGATGCTGTCGCCGCGCAGCGTAATCTTGGCCTCATCGCGCAATATCGGCAGCGCCGCGTCGGTCATGCGCAGCGCGCCGTGGCGTTCAGGGTCTGGCCGGATCAGGTCGTGGCCCATCATCTGACGAAACACCGCCTGCCACTGACGACGGTCATATTCGCCCCCAACGCCAAAGGTCGGCAGGCTGGCGTGGCCACGCTGTGTCACCTTGTCCGTTTCAACACCGAGCAAGATATCAATCAGATGTCCTGCACCAAACCATTCTTCCGTGCGCAGGATCGCGGAGAGCGCCTTGCGCACCGCCGTTGTGCCGTCAAACGTATCCGCAGGGGTGTCACACAGATCACAACGCCCGCAGGTGATGTCCGTCTCGTCAAAGTAGCTGAGCAGGGTCTTGCGTCGGCATTCCAGCGCCTCGGCCAATCCCAACAACGCGTTGAGCCGGCCGTGATCCGCCGCGCGCCGCTCAGGCGGGGCGAGCCCTTCGTCGATCTGGCTCCGGCGCAGGCGAATGTCGTCAGGGCCATATAGCGTCAAAGTCTCAGCCGGTGCCCCATCGCGGCCCGCGCGGCCAATCTCCTGATAGTAGGCCTCAATCGACTTGGGCAGATCGGCGTGCGCGACCCAGCGGATGTCCGGTTTGTCCACGCCCATGCCAAACGCCACGGTCGCACAGACAATCAGGCCGTCCTCCTGCTGAAACTGCCGCTCGGCAATGCGGCGGTCCTCCGCCTCCATGCCTCCGTGGTAATGGATGGCCTTCTGCCCCGCCTCGCGCAGCGCCCGCGCAATCCCTTCGGTCTTGGCCCGTGTCGCGCAATAGACGATGCCCGACTGCCCCTTACGCGCGGCGGCAAAGTTCAGGATCTGGTCACGCGGCTTGTTCTTGGCGGCAAAGGCGAGGTGGATGTTGGGCCGGTCAAAACCCCGCAAGAAGGCACGCGGGGCCTGCCCGTCAAAGAGCTTTTGCACAATCTCGGCTTGGGTTTCCGTGTCGGCGGTCGCGGTGAAGGCCGCAAGCGGGACATCCAGATGGCGGCGCAGCTCTCCAATGCGCAGATAGTCGGGGCGAAAATCATGGCCCCATTGGCTGACGCAATGGGCCTCATCGACGGCAATCAAACGCACACCAACGCGTTTGAGCATCCCCATGACTGACCCGGCCGCGAGCCGTTCGGGGGCCATGTAGAGCAGTTTGAGCGAGCCGTCCTCCAGCCCTTCCCAGACCGCATCTGTCTCCTCTGGCGTATTGCCAGAAGTCAGCGCGCCCGCGCCCACCCCGGCCTCTTGCAGGGCGCGCACCTGATCCCGCATCAGGGCAATCAGCGGGGAGATGACAACAGTTACGCCCTCTCGCATCAAGGCAGGTAGTTGGAAACACAGGGATTTACCACCACCCGTCGGCATAATGGCGAGCACGTTTTCACCTTCCGTCACCGCCTCCACAATCTCTTGCTGGCCGGGGCGAAAGGCATCAAAGCCGAAGACTTCAGACAGAAGCGTGGCAGCGCTTTGCATGGGGAACCCTGTGTAAGTTTATCTGCTCTTTTTTGGCAGAATCACACACTCACAAGGGATGGACAAGCCTCAAGTCAGTAGAACATCGCGGCATTGTTGATCAGCACAATCCGCGCAATCGCCACACCGATCAGCACCACCAAGGGGGCCAGATCAAGGCCGCCCATTTGCGGCATGAACCGGCGCACGCGGCTATAGATCGGCTCAAGCAGACGGTTCAGCCCGTCCCAGATCTGCGCCACCAGCGGCTGACGCAGGTTGAGGACCTGAAAGTTGATCAGCCATGACATGATGACATGCGCGATTACGATGAAATAGACGATGTTCAGCAGCAGCATCAGAATTTGAAAGATGGATGTCATGGCGGACCCTTTGCGCGTTGTGTCGCACAGTTAAGCGCAAGGGTGCCGATCTGCAAGAGTGCCGCAAGGTTCATGGTTGACGTTCGCTGAACCAAGGTCAATTGGAAGGGCAAAGGAGTATTCCCGATGTTTCCCTTTGTGCGCGTCATCAAAGACCTCTTTCTGGCAAGTCGCATGCCCCCCTTGGTGCGACTGACCGATCCGCATATCAGCCAACATATCTGCTGGCCGCACGATCTGGATTTCTGGATGGAACTCAACAATGGCCGCGCGATGTCACTTTACGACATTGGCCGCACGGCGATGGGCCTGCGCGCAGGCCTGATCAAGGCGGTGCGCCAGAACCGCTGGGGCCTGACGATGGCCGGATCAACCGTACGGTTTCGCCAGCGCATCCATGGGTTTGAACGCTTTGAGATGCGCAGCCGGGCGGTGTGTTGGGATGACAAGTTTATGTATCTTGAGCAAAGCATGTGGAAGCGCAACGGCACCTGTGCCAGCCATGTGCTCTATCGTGCGGCGGTGACCAGCAAGAACGGGATTGTGCCGCCCGCCGATGTGCTCAAGGCGATGGGGCAAGACGTGCCATCGCCCCAGATGCCCGAATGGATCGAAGCCTGGACACAGGCGGATGCCAAGCGACCATGGCCGCCCATGCAGGATTAGGGTCCGGGCCCTAGGCCTGCATCGCGTCAATCACCGTTGAGAAATCAAGGTCACGAACCCGCTGCATCGACCAGTCGGCAAAATGCCTTGTTATGATCTCCTTTTGATCCAACACCTTGAAACCGGCATGACGCGGGTCCTTTTCAATCTCGGTGAGCAGATTTTGAACGGCCTCGGCCTCCCCTTCCAACACCTGACAAAAGTTGCGCCCGTTAAAGGCCAGCGCGCCGGTGATCTGCAAAGTGGCGTTCTTTTGCGCCGCTTTGGCGACGATCAAATCAACTTCCTTGCTGTCTACTTTTGCCTTCGCAGTGCTGAAATACAAAACTCTGATCACAGATTAGTCTTTCGGTATAGAAACTTACGTGACCTGCACCCTAGCCGTTGAAAGGGTCAGTTCAAGGAAAACTTCTGCCCCGTGACCCGATGTCACCGGATGTGCGCAAATATTGGGAAATTCCAAAAAGCCGCTGGCCCCACTTGCACCGATGATCTGTGACTGCTCTACCCTTGGAGAGGAAAACAGGGGTGTTCAGATGGCCGGGATTTCAGCGCGCAAGCGCATTTGGGGCTGGTACTTTTTCGACTGGGCGAGCCAGCCTTACAACACGCTGCTGCTGACGTTTATCTTTGGCCCCTACTTTGCCCAGACAGCGACCAATGCCCTGATTGAAGGGGGCATGGGCGTTGAGGCCGCCAAAGCGCAGGCGCAAGCCTATTGGGGATATGGGCTGACTGCGACAGGTATCGCGATTGCCATCCTCGCGCCGATCCTTGGCGCAATTGCGGACTCTACCGGCAGGCGCATGCCGTGGATCAAGCTCTTTTCTGCGCTCTATTTCATTGGCGCTGGCGCGTTGTGGTGGACGGCACCGCAGGACTTTTCCATCCTCTGGGCGCTCTTCTTTTTCGGCATCGGCCTGATCGGGATGGAATTCGCGACAATCTTTACCAATTCCTATCTGCCGGAACTGGACCCGGACCCTGCGGAACGTGGGCGCATCTCCGGGTCTGGCTGGGCATTTGGCTATGTTGGCGGTGTCCTTGCCCTTGTTGTGATGATTGCCCTTTTTCAGGCTGGCGAGCATGGCAAAACAATGGTGGGCCTGTCACCGCTCTTTGGTCTTGATCCAGAGACCAAGGCGGATACGCGCATTGTCGGCCCGCTTGCCGCGATCTGGTTTGCCGTCTTTATGATTCCTTTCTTCCTCTATACCCGCGATGATCCAACCGTGACGGGTACGCCCTACAAATTGGGTCAAGGAATGCGCGATCTGATGGGCACACTCAGAGGGTTGCCCCGCCATCCATCGCTGATGGCTTACCTTGGCTCCTCCATGTTCTACCGCGATGCGCTTAACGGGATGTATACGTTTGGTGGCATCTACGCTTTGGGCGTGCTCAATTGGTCTATCATCGACATTGGCATCTTTGGCATTCTTGCCGCTCTTTCAGGTGCGGTGTTCTGCTGGGTCGGGGGCCGGGTGGACCGGCGCATTGGGCCTATGCCGGTGATTGTCTTTTGCTGTGTGACCCTGATCCTGACCGCGATCCTGATCATCTCGCTCACCCCAACCTCTGTTATGGGCATCTACGTCGGTGAAGGCTCTGCCGCGCCCGACATCGCATTTTACATCGCTGGCGCGCTCATCGGAGCGGCGGGCGGTGCCTTGCAAGCGTCATCGCGTAACATGCTGACACGGCAGGGCGATCCGGAGCGGATGACCGAAGCCTTCGGCCTTTATGCGCTCTCTGGCAAGGCCACGTCGTTTCTTGCGCCTGCACTCATCGCAATCACCAGTGACATCACCGGAAGCCAAAGACTTGGCATTACACCGGTTGTGGGGCTGTTCATCATCGGGTTGATCCTGTTAGCATGGGTGAAACGAGATGGAGATTTTGCAAAATGATCCTACGGTTTTTCCAGATATCAGCACTCGCGCTTGCGCTCGCCTCCTGCGGCGGCAGCAGCCGCGACATCAGCGGCACGCGGGAAGTCTTGCCAACCATCGGCTCTTCCGGCGGTGCGCTCAGCAATGTTCAGGCCAAAAAGCTCTTTGGGGCCAAGAGCGGCCCTTCAGCACAGGCAGCCGCCCCCTTCGGCAGTTATGCCAAGGGATGTGTGGCAGGCGGAGTGCAACTGCCCGAAACCGGACCCACCGGGCAGGCGATGCGCCTGTCGCGCAACCGCAACTGGGCGCATCCCGAAACCGTCGACATGGTCAAGAAACTCTCCGCCTTTGCTGCGACACAACCGGGATGGGAAGGGCTCTATGTTGGGGACCTCAGCCAGCCGCGCGGCGGTCCCATGCTAACCGGGCATCGCAGCCATCAGATCGGGCTGGATGCAGACATCTGGATGCTGCCGCCAAAATCGCTGTCGCTTACACGCAAGCAGCGCGAGAACATTTCCTCCATCTCAATGCGGCGGGCCAAAGGGGCATACGTCAATTCTTCCTGGACCCGTGCGCATCACAACATCCTCAAGGCGGCTGCCAAAGACCCGCGTACGGCGCGCATCTTTGTCTTTCCCGGTGCCAAGGTTCAGATGTGCGCCGATGAAAAAGGCGATCGCAGTTGGCTGCGGAAAATTCGTCCATGGTACGGCCATCACTATCATTTCCATGTGCGCCTGAACTGTCCAAAGGGCACGCGCGGCTGTGTAAATCAGACGCCTCCACCCCCCGGAGACGGGTGCGCAGACGCCCGCGAGTGGCAACGCAACATCCTCAACCCACCGCCTCCCAAACCCAACGCAAAGCCGGCCAAACCCCGCCGCGAGCTGGTGCTGGCAGACCTTCCTGCACAATGTAAGGCGGTTCTGGAAAATTGAGACGCTTCTGTGCGGCGATCATCGCCGCCGTCGCCCTGAATGCTTCAGCAGTATCGGCTGAGCTCAAGCTAAACCTGTCTTCCAACACCTTTTGGGAGGTAGACGCCCCATGGTTCGGCGGCTTCTCGGCGCTGGAAATGGCATCAGATGGCAGGGCCGCCACTTTCATCACAGATCGCGGTATGCTGGTCGCAGCACAGATTAAGCGTGAAGCAGGCAAAATCACCTCAATTGATATCACAAAGCAAACGCTTTTGCGCGACGCCGCAGGGATCCCCTTTGCTGACCGCGTGCATGACGCCGAAGGGCTGGCCATAGGGGCGCAAGGCCGCGCCTTTGTGTCGTTTGAGTTTGAGCATCGTGTCAGAGCGCTGAACCGCGACACCGGAATGACGCAGAACCTGCCCAATCACCCGGAGTTTGACGGGCTGCCGATCAACAAGGGCCTCGAAGCGCTTGCCATTGATGCACAAGGCACCCTCTTTGCGTTGGTCGAACTCCGGCAGCAAGGCCAGGACATAACACCGCTCTACCGCTTCAAAGACGGCCAGTGGACGATCAGCCACCGCATCCCGCTCAACGCTCCTTTTGTGCCGGTCGGTGCTGACATTGCTGAGGATGGTTGGCTTTACCTTCTTGAACGCACCGTCACACCCTTGGGGTTTCGAAGCCGCCTGCGCCGCTTTGACCTGAACGCTGATCCGATGCCGTCTGAGATCCTGATCACCACCTTCCCTGCACTCTTTGACAACCTCGAAGGTCTCAGTGTCTGGACTGACAGCACCGGGGCCACGCGGCTTACCATGGTGTCAGATGACAACTTCCTGCCGATCCAGCGCACGCAGGTTGTGGAATATATCCTGACAGAATGACTTGCGCCGCCGGGCGCAAGAGCCTAAAGCGCCCGTGTCTGCGATCCCCGCAGGCCAAGTCGCCGCACCCTTGCAAAAAACGGTTCACACTATGACACGCATTCACCTCCCCGGCATCATCGCCATGGCGACAATCGTCGTGGCCTCCAACATCCTTGTGCAGTTTCTGTTTGGCCAGTGGCTGACATGGGGTGCCTTCACCTATCCGCTGGCCTTTCTGGTCACGGATGTGATGAACCGGGTCTATGGTACCTCTGCCGCCCGCCGCGTGGTCCTTGTGGGGTTTGTCGTAGGGCTCATCTGCTCTCTCATTGGCACGCAGATCATCGGCGAATTTGGCCCGTTGGTGACACTGCGCATCGCAATGGGGTCGGCCACGGCCTTCCTCGTCGCGCAACTCATCGATGTGTCCATTTTCGCAGCACTCAAAAGCGGCGCATGGTGGCGCGCACCACTGGTCAGCACCCTGATCGGCTCGACCCTCGATACCGCAATATTCTTCACCATCGCGTTTTCCGGCACATTCAGCTTTCTGCACCCCGCCACAGATGTCTCCTGGGCCGCCGAAACGCTCCCACTGCTGGGTGCAGGCCCCAGCGCGCCACTTTGGGTCTCGCTTGCGGTTGCGGATTGGGCGGTCAAACTCACCATTGCGCTCATCGCGCTCATTCCTTTCCGACTGATCACAACCCGGATGATGCGCGCAGCATAACAACGCTCCTCTTTTTGGCCCTATATCCCGCGGGGTTTGGGGCAGAGCCCCAATTCAAAGAATCATGTGCAGGCTCTGCCTGCCCAATGTCCTCAGATGCGACAAATAAAACACTTTGCGTTTTGTGAAACCTGTGCAACGATTCAGGCGAGTTCAACAAATGTAAAGGAGGTGATCCAGTGTCAAGAAAGGTATTGGAGAGAGGTGTCGGAACAGCTTTGGAGGGTTCCTGCTAGGGCAATCCCAGGCAGATGAAATCAACAAAGTGGACGTCGGTCTCACCGACCCACCTCCGGTAAACCATTCGATTGGGCCGCTCTGACAACAGAGCGGCCCTTTTCGCATCTTTGACCTTGCTGCGCGGGAATGACAAAAGGACCCCATGTTACGCATCAGTGATCAGATCAGTATTCAGGATTGGGAGTTGACCGAGCATTTTGTGCGCGCCTCTGGGCCCGGTGGCCAAAACGTGAACAAGGTCGCCACAGCCGTGGAACTGCGTTTTGAAGCTGCGACATCGCCTTCTCTGCCGTCCCCGGTCAAAACCCGGCTCAAGCGGCTGGCCGGACGGCGCTGGACCAATGAGGGTGCATTAATCATCCAGTGTGATGAAACCCGAAGTCAGGCCCGCAACCGCGACATTGCCCGCGACCGTCTTACTGAGCTGATCAAAAAGGCGCTCACCCCGCCGAAACGCCGCATTGCCACCCGCCCGACGCTTGGATCAAAAAAACGCAGGCTGAAGGCCAAAAAGGTGCGCGGTGAGGTCAAAGCAATGCGCGGCAAGGTTAATCCAGACACGTAAGGGCGTGGTTGACCATTGCGCCTGCTTACGCCGAGAAGCCGTGTAGGGATTTCTCTGATACGCCCGATCTGCAAAATTATGATTTCATTAACTTTTTGTCCCCGCGGGGACAGGTCTCATTTTTCCTTGCGCAGCACATAGATATCCATGATCCAGCCATGAAGTGCACGTGCTTCGGCCCGCATCTGGATGATCTTTGCAGTCACATCACCCAGTGGCCCCTCGCAGATGATCTGTTCTTTCATTCCGACATAGCCGCCCCACCAGATGTGCAGCCCCGCAGGCGGCAGCGTCTCAAAAGCACAAGACCCGTCCAACATCACAGCGAGGGTCTCAACCCCCGCCGGCCATCCCTCGTCCCGCAACCGCCGTCCCGTCGTGACAAGAAACGGTGCGCCAATGTCGTTGATCGGGATGGCATGGGCCGCCGTCAGGGTTTGCAAGGATGTGATGCCCGGAATGACCTCTATCTCCGGACGCGGGTCCAGCCGAGCGGCAATCCGCAGGGTGCTATCATAGAGCGACGGATCACCCCAGACCAGCAGCGCCACCCGCGCCGCGCTTCCAACCTCACCCATCGCCTCTTGCCAGGCCACAGCTATCGCATCATGCCAGTCGTCGACCCGTTGTCGATAATCGGCTGTCGCCTCATTCCGAACGGGCAAGTCAAATTCGACAAGCCGCGTCTCAGCGCTTGTCAGCACCTCCTCACAAATCGCGCGGCGCAGTTCGGCGAGGTCTGCCTTTCCCTCCCCCTTACGGGGGATCAGGATCACATCCTGCGCGTTGATCGCGCGGATCGCCTGCAAGGTGATGTGCTCAGGATTGCCCGTGCCGATGCCGATGAGGGTAAGTTTCATCCGCTACCCCGGTATCCGCGCCAGCGCTTTGGTGCGCAAGTTGCCAATGACCCGCGCGTCAGCAAATGTTCCGTCAGGCGAGTCTGCGTAGTGATCCACAAAAGCCTGCACATCCTTCAGGTCCGCCTCCGTGATACCGCCAAAGAGGTACGCCACCTTGCCCGGCGCGCGAAAGGCTATCGCCTGAGGCTGCTTGCACCCTGACATACAGTCCACGCTTTCCACTTCCGCGCCGGTCAGCCCTGCCCGCAGCGCAGCGGTCAGCGTGTCGTTCTCGGTACAGGTCCGGCACACTAGCACCTTCATGGCTCCGGCTCCGCCAAGGGGCCGTAGAAGATCAATGCAGGTGTGGTGCTGCTGGTCGTTCCAAGATGCGCAGCAAGGCTTGCGATCGTATGGCGAGTGACCTTTTCAGCCGGCGTTGAAACCGCTTCGGCCAGCATCGCAGGTGTATCCTCTGGCAGCCCGTGTTCGATCAACCGCGCCACCAGCCCCGGAAACGTCCGCTTGCCCATATAAACCACCGTGGTGGCCAAAGGGTCGGCCAATGCAGCCATGTTGACGTCTGCGGGCAAATCGCCGGTCACATCCGCACCTGTGATAAACTGCACCCGCCGCGCAGTCAGCCTGCGCGTCAGCGGAATTCCAGCCGTTGCCGCAGCCGCTGAGGCAGAGGTGACGCCGGGAATGATCTCAAAATCGATGCCTGCTTCGGTCAATGCGGTGATCTCTTCCTCCAGCCGCCCAAACATGCCGCTGTCACCGGACTTGAGCCGCACAACCCGCAGACCAGCAACCGCGTGATCCACAAGGACCTGAGAGACATGGTGCTGCTTGGGCGACGCACGGCCCGCACGTTTGCCCACGCCGATCAGGTCCGCGTCTGGCCCCGCATGCTCCAGGATCGGCCCGGCACTCAGATCGTCAAAGAGCACCACTTCGGCACGCTGCAAACGGTCAACCGCCTTGACGGTCAGCAGGTCCGGGTCGCCGGGTCCGGAGGAGACGAAGGAGACAAAGCCGCTCATACATCCTCGGATATGAGGTGAAAGAATGTGCCCGTTGCCTGCCCGCCGCCCTCAAAGGAACGGGCCGAACCTGTTTCCGGCACCTCAAGATCATTGCTGTCTGTGATCTTGGCCAAAGGCACATCCGGCTCCGACAGGATCGTGGCATAGTGGAACTCATGCCCGCGCAATCTGGCAGGTGCCGCGTGGCCGGGTATGGCCGCATTCAGCGTTGCCTTGCGGTAGCCAAGGTGGAATTTGCGTTTCTCAAATGAGGTCTCCAATCCTAAAAGCCCGGCCATCTGGTGACGGGTGCCTTCCTTGTCCACCAGTCCCGCGCCCATCGCCATGTAGCCGCCGCACTCCCCATGCACGGGCCGTGTCTGGGCAAAGGATTGAATGCCGCTGCGGAAGGTCTCCGCAGCCGCAAGCTTGCCTGCGTGCAATTCGGGGTAACCGCCCGGCAGCCAGCAGACATCGGCGCTGGCATCAGGTGCCTCATCGGCCAGCGGGGAGAACGGCAGGATCTCGGCCCCCGCCACCCGCCACCCGGCCATCAGATGTGGATAGACAAAAGCGAAGGCCGCATCCTGCGCCAGCGCTATCCGCATCCCCGGAGGGACAACACGGGCAGGCGCTGGTGCGTCCTGCAATGTGCCCGCCGCCGCCGCGCGCAAGGCGTCCATATCTACATTTTCAGCAACGAAAGCCGCCGCTTCGGACAACAACTCAGGCAGGTTCTCCTGTTCACCTGCCTGCACCAGCCCAAGGTGACGCTCGGGCATCTCAATCTCTTTGCGGCGCGGCAGCACACCCAGAACCTTGACGCCGACCTCATCCATCCCGACGCGCACCAGTGCCTCATGTCGGGGGGAGGCGACGCGGTTCAGGACCACACCGGCGAGGTGCACATCAGGCCGCATCGTCTTGAAACCCAGCGCCGTCGCAGCCACGGATTGCGCGGCACCGCCAACATCAAGGACCAGCACAACGGGCCAGCCCATGTGCGCCGCGATGTCTGCACTTGCGCCATTGCCACAGGCACCGGGGATCGCGACACCATCAAAAAGACCCATCGACCCTTCGGCGAGGATCAGGTCGGCACCCGCCGCGTTGCCCACAAGCCCATCAATGGACGCACGGTCCATCGACCAACTGTCGACGTTGAAGGACGCCCGCCCGGAAGCCGCCGTGTGAAACGCGGGATCAATGTAGTCCGGTCCGCTTTTGAAGGGTTGTACGTTCACGCCCTGCGCACGGAATGCAGCCAGAAGGCCGAGCATCAACGTGGTTTTGCCCGTGCCGGAGGACGGCGCGGAGATCATCAGGCCTGGGGGGATCATTCTGCGGTCTCCGGGAAACGAGGGGCTGTGCCAACGGGGCGAAAGCGGCGGTCATAGTCGCCCGCATAGAGCCTGCTTTCGCCAAATTCCTCTGCGCCAATGGCATGACCTACGAGGATCAGTGCTGTGCGCTCCATCTCTTCTCCGATGGCGGTTTTGAGGGTCGCGAGCGTCGCCTTGACCACCCGTTGATCCGGCCAGCTTGCCCGCCAGACCACCGCAACGGGGCAGTCAGGGCCATAATGGGGCGTCAGATCGGCGACGACTTTGTCGAGGACATGGACAGAGAGGTGGATGGCCAGCGTGGCACCGGTGCGTGCAAAGTTCTCAAGCGCCTCCCCCTCCGGCATCGCTGTGGCGCGGCCTGAGGTACGGGTCAAAACAACAGATTGTGCAACTCCGGGAAGCGTCAGTTCCGCATTCAAGGCGGCGGCAGCGGCGGCAAAGGAAGGCACACCGGGCGTCACGTCATAAGGGATATCAGCACTGCGCAGGCGGCGGAGCTGTTCGCCCATCGCGGACCAGACCGACAAATCGCCCGAATGCAGCCGCGCGATGTCATGTCCGTCCGCATGGGCGCGCTCAATCTCTGCCATGATTTCATCCAGCGACATCCGCGCGGTATTCACGATCCGCGCGCCCTCTGGGCAATGCGACAGCAACGCCTCGGGCACCAAAGACCCCGCATAAAGACACACAGGGCAGGCAGCGATCAAATCGCGCCCCCGCAAGGTGATCAGGTCAGCAGCACCGGGGCCTGCGCCAATGAAATGAACGGTCATGGGGTACTCTCACTTTCCGCGATGGCGGCGGTCGCCTTACCATCGCCTGAGACGACACGCGGTGCAACCAGCCGCGCAGTGGGGCCAGCGGCAGCTAATGCAGCAGCTTCGGCGAGGCTGCCGGTGCCGAATTTATCCTGAATGCGCTGGGATTGGGTGGGGGTGATCATCTGTTCCAGATCGTATTGCGTGATGCCAAGGCCCGGCAGACCCAAGAGCTGTGCAAACTCGCGAAATACAGGCGCGCGGGCCTTGGCCGCTTCGGTCACAATGCTGTCGATCTGTTGTCCGTCCGAGACCTGCAAGGCCCGCTGAAAAGCATCTTGCAGGCTGGCGATATCGGCCGCTGCGCGAAATCCCATACCCAGCACTCTCATAGCGTGACACTCCATTGCACCAGCGGACGGACAGGTTGCCAGCCGCGCATCTGACCCAAGGGTGCGGCATGGGCAAGCTCGACCCGCATGAGGTTGCCTCCTCGGGCGCTGTGCAGGTGCGCAAGCAGCGCTTCGGTCTCAAGCGTGACACCATTGGCGACAAGGCGCGAACCGGTCGGCAGCACTGCAAAGAGCTGCTCAAAGAGCGTGGGCGTGCCACCGCCACCTACGAAAACCGCATCCGGTTCGACGTCCTGTGGCAGCGTTTCGGATGAGCAGCCCTCAACAACCTGCATCCGGTGGCCGAGGCCAAAATCAGCGATATTCTGGCGGATATTCGCGACACGCGCCGAATTGCGTTCAAATGCAATCGCCCGCCCGCCCGCGAGGCACCACTCAACAGAAATGGACCCTGACCCTGCGCCAATATCCCACAACAGTTCATCACAACGGGGTGCAAGGGCACACAGCGTGAGCGCCCGAACGGGGCGTTTGGTGATCTGACCGTCATGGGCAAAGCTGTCATCCGGCAGACCAGAGGCACGCGACAGGCCAATCCCGGCGGGGAGTTCGACGGCTATGGCAACAGGGGCCACAATATCCGTCAAATCAAAAGCGTCAGCGCGCGCGGTTCGAACCCGTTGTCGCGCACCGCCCATCCGTTCGCAAACATGCAGGGTTGCGCCGTCTGCGTCTTGCCCACAAAGCCAGTCTGCGAACGCCGCGGGGGCGTCTCCATCGCGCAGCAAACAGATCAGGCGTCCCTTTGGGGACAGGACGCGGCGCAACCGCTCAAACGGGGCAGCATGCAATCCGTGGCAGGTGATGTCCTCCATCCGCCAGCCCAGATGTCCGGCAATCAACGAAAAGGTCGAGGGCGCGGGGATCGTGCGCCACTCACCGGGATCAAGATGTGCGGCAAGGGTACCGCCAGCGCCGAACCAGAACGGATCACCAGAGGTCAGCAAGACAACGCGCCGGCCCTTTGCCGCCAGCACCGGGTCAATTGAAAATGGCACAGGCCACGCCGCGCCGCGCGCCCCAGCTTTGACCAACTCCAAGTGGCGTGGCCCACCAAAAATCACCTCTGCCGCCTCAAGAGCGGTACGGCTTGCAGGGGGCAATTGCTCTGCGGTATCGTCGGACATTCCGATGATCGTCACCCAAGGATCACCCATGATGCGCGTCCTTTTGCTCGGCGGCACCACAGAAGCCAGCGCGATGGCGCGCAGACTGGCAGACGCTGGCGTCGATGCCGTGTTCTCCTATGCCGGACGCACGTTGGCCCCGGTCGCACAGCCGTTGCCAACGCGGGTTGGGGGCTTTGGTGGCGCAGCCGGACTGCGCACCTATCTGGAGGCGGAGAAGATCACCCATGTGATTGACGCCACCCATCCCTTTGCCGCCGGGATGAGCCGGAACGCCTTTGACGCCTGCACGCACGCGCAGGTTTCTTTGATCCGGCTGGAGCGACCCGCATGGGTGGCGCAGGATGGTGACCGATGGACGATTTTGCCCCGGCTGGAGGATGCGCCCGCTGCGCTGCCCGACACACCCACCCGCGTGTTTCTGGCCATTGGCAAGCAGCAGATCGCGTTTTTTGCCACAAAGCCGCAGCATCACTACCTGCTCCGGTTGGTCGATGCGCCCGACGCGGCACTGCCCTTGCCAAAAACCACTGTTGTCACTGCGCGGGGCCCGTTTGATGTGGCGGGGGATCGCGCGTTGATGGCGCAGCATCGCATTACCCATGTTGTCGCCAAGAACAGTGGCGGCGCAGGCGCGCAGGCCAAACTGGATGCCGCGCGCGCCCTGGGGCTGTCGGTGCTGATGGTTGCGCGGCCTGATCTGCCGGGAATCCATGTCACAGGACAAGTGGACGAAGTGATGGCGTGGCTGGGTCATGTCACCGCCCGTGGCGTATAAACATAACGCCCAACGCGCCGGGTAGACGCATTGCCGACAATCACAACCGTGCGCATGTCCGCCATTTCAGGCGTGGCGTCGGCTAGGGTGACTGTGGTGAGCTGTTGATCCGGCGTGCTGACGGCGCGGGCAAAAGTGATCAGGCGCGCAGGCTCACATTCTTCGCGCAGGATGGTCAGCGTTTTTTCAAATCCTTCGGGGCGGGATTTGGAACGCGGATTGTAGAAAGCCATCGCAAAATCACCCCGCGCGGCCATGCGCAAGCGGTGTTCGATCAAGTCCCAAGGTTTTAGATTGTCGCTTAGGTTGATGGCGCAGAAATCATGGCCCAAAGGCGCACCCGCCGCTGCGGCCGCCGCCAGCATCGCGGTGATGCCCGGCAGAACACGAATGTCGGTGTCGATATGTTGAGGATGCGCCTCAAGCGCCTCAAACACGGCGGAGGCCATGGCAAAGACACCCGGATCACCGGAAGAAACAACAACGACCTGCTGGCCAGCCGCCGCAAGCTCAAGCGCGAGGACCGCGCGGTCAAGTTCCACCCGATTGTCGCTGGGATGCAGGGTCAAGCCCGGACGCTCAGCCACCCGTGCAACGTAAGGTATATACCCAATGATATCAGTTGCTTGCGACAGCGCTTCGGTCACTTCAGGGGTGACAAATGCGTCATTGCCGGGGCCAAGACCCGCAATGGTGAGCGTGCCGGTCACTCTGCCGCCTCGGGCCTGCGGCCCTGCCCATGCACCAGCACCAGCGCGAAATAGGGGCAATCGTCCTCGGCCACATCTGCGAGCTTGGCAATGCGTTCACCGGGCATCGTGCCTTTCTCAACCATCCACGCATCGTCCAACCGCCCGGCGGCGGCAAGCGCGCGTTTGACCGTTGGCATATTGCGCCCTGTCTTCATGACCACAAGCGCATCAGCAGCCTTCATATGGCGCACAAGATCATCCTCAGGCAGCGTCCCCATGAGCACCGTCATCACGTCATCGCCCCACGTATAGGGCATATCAAGCGCGTTCCAACAGCCAACCATGCCGGGGATCGCCGGCAAAACCTCGACCTCGGCGCGACCTTGCAACCGCGTGTGCAAATGCATGAAGGACCCATAGAAAAACGGATCACCCTCACAAAGCACAACGACATCTTCTGACTGTGCAAGTTCCGCAAGACGATCCGCCCATTCGGCATAAAAATCGACCATCAGCGCGCGGTATTCTTCGCTGTCAAACCGCAGTTCTGTTGTGACGGGATACTCCATCGGGTATTCGGTCACGTCATCGCGCAGCATGTCCTTGACGATGGTGCGGGCCTGTCCTGCGCGGCCTTTCTTACGAAAAAACGCAAGATGCGTGGCTCCGCGGATCGCACGGTCGGATTTCACGCTCATCAATTCCGGGTCACCGGGGCCGAGACCTGCGCATATGATCTTGCCCATCAGTTATTCCACCCTGCTGGCGAGCGCATTGACCGCCGCGACCGTGATCGCAGAGCCGCCCAGACGGCCGCGCACGATCATCGATGGCACGGGCAAATCCTGCATCAACGCTTCTTTTGATTCTGCCGCCCCGATAAAGCCAACCGGGCAGCCGATGATGGCAGCAGGGCGCGGGCAATCAGGGTCTTGCAGCATGTTCAGCAGATGAAACAGCGCTGTCGGTGCGTTGCCAATGGCCACCAGCGCGCCCTGTAAATGGGGCCGCCACAACTCCAGCGCAGCGGCAGAGCGGGTGTTGGACATCTCGCGCGCCATCTCAGGCACCGCCGGGTCACGCAAGGTGCAGATCACCTCGTTTTCGCGCGGCAGACGTTTGCGGGTGATCCCTTCGCTGATCATATAGGCGTCGCACAAGATCGGCGCGCCATCCTCAAGGGCGGCGCGCGCCGCGATGGCCATGTTGGGCGAGAACTGCACGTGCTCCTCCAGCCCGACCATCCCGGCGGCGTGGATCATGCGCACGGCCACGATCTCTTCTTCGGGAGTGAAACGGTCCAGAGCGGCCTCCGCCCGGATCGTGGCAAAGGATTGGCGGTAAATCTCGGCACCGTCAGTGATATAGGTATGGGGCATTCAGAGCGCCTTGATGATGTCGTCAGTGGAAAGATCGGTCGCGGCAGGTGTGTCGCCCGCGCGGGCCATGATGGCAAGGTCGAAACCGGTTTTGGTTGCCGTCAGGGTCAAAGGAGCGGGCCGTGGGTGGGCGCACCCCTTTGCACAGCCAGAAATGTGCAGGTGTTGCGTCGGCTTCAGATGCGCCGCAAGGGTCCGGGCAAGGGTGCGCGTTGGACCAAGCGCCTGACTACAGGCAGGTGCGCCGGTACAGGCCGTGATGCGCAGCAGCGGATTATCGGGGGTGGTGATCACGCCGTCGATGTCGGGAATGCTTTTAGCGCCTTCGACCAAAACCATACGCCACGGGGTGATCCGCAATGGGCCCAGCATGGCAAGCTGGTGGAACGTGTCGGCCGAGAGCTGGCCGAAAGCGAAGCCCGCAAGCGTTCCTTGTGGGGTGTTGCCGGGAACCGCGATCTGGTGGTGCAGCTGGCGCGGGGTGTCAAAATCAATCAGCGTTTGGCCGGGGATGAGCCGCGCCATGCGGTTCTGATCGGTCCGGTTTTTCATGAACCAGCGGGCAAGACGCAGCGCTTCCTCGACACATTGCAGCTCTGTAACAGGTTTTCCTGTATCCATCCCATCCGCGACCACCAGCAACATGCCATCCGCAGCACGCTCCAAACGGATGTCAGCGGAGGCCGTTTGGAGAACGGGTTCCAAACCGGTATCAACCGCAAAACCGAACTTGTGCGGCAAGTCCGGTGCTCCGGGTTCACAGAGCGCCTCGGTCAGGCGTCGCGAAATGCTGTGCGTTGCATCCCCCTCGGTCCAGAAAGGGGTCACGACGATATTGCGGCGACGTTCGATGTCTTCTGAGGCATCCAGCAGGTTCAGCGCGCGCAAACCCTCCAGCAAAGGCGCATGAGTCTCAGCGGATACACCGCGCAACTGGACGTTCGCGCGCGCGGAGAGGTCGATCACGCCATTGCCAAATGCCTTGGACAACTCTGCGATACCTGCGACCTGTTCTGGCGACAGGCACCCTCCAAACGGACGGATGCGCACCACCAGACCATCACCCGACGCCATCGGACGCAAAGCGCCGGGGCAGAACCCTTTGACCAGCGAAGCGGTCATTCGGCGGCGTCCATTTGTGCAGAAATGGAATTGCGCCGGGTGGTCCAGAGACCCGCCTCCCGCAAGGCCGCAAAGCGGGCGCGCATTTCTTCCAGCGCTTTCGGATTCTCCGTCTCCATAAATGCCACAAGGTCCGCGCGGCCCAACGTGGCATCGAAATAGAGATCAAAAAGATGTGCAGGCACGTCGCGGGTCAGATGCGCAAAGGCCGCGAGGTTATCGAGCGTCGCGGCAATCTCTGCCGCACCGCGAAAGGCGTGGCGCATCATGCCGCTGGCCCAATCGGGATTGGCCGCGCGGGCGCGCACTACACGGGCGATTTCTTCGGCCATGGTACGGGCACGCGGGGTGCCCAGCTTGGTCGTGTCGACGTGGTACATACTCGGTTTTGCGGCCCCCAGATGTGCCATGGCAGCCGCAAATCCGCCCTCGTGACTGGCATAGTCGGAGGCCAGCAAGACGTCGCTTTCGGTGAGATCCTGAATGTGGGCAAAGCTGTCCGCGTGTTGCAGACGGCTTTCGAGGGCGGCACGGTTCTGCGTGGCCTCGCCTTTGGCGTCGATCGCCCATTCGGAGGCCTTGAGCCAAGCCTCACCTGCTGCCGCGCGACCCTCAGTGGAATAATCCAGCATCGCGGCTTCCATGTTCATGCCGTAGAGACCCGGTTTGGGACCAAAAACGCGGGGAGTTTTGATGGCATAGGGATTCATGTCATCGGCTTCTTCCCGCTCTGCCAATGCAATCGCGCCAGCCTCAAAGAGCTGGCTGAGACCGGGGAAAACATCGCGGAAAAGGCCCGAGATGCGCAAGGTCACGTCAATGCGCGGGCGGTTTAGCAAGGTCAGCGGCAACACCTCAAACCCGCTCACGCGCTCTGATCCGTCGTCCCATTTCGGCGCAAGCCCGGCAAGATGCAGCGCCATCGCGATCTCTTCGCCAGCGGTGCGCATGGTGGCGGACCCCCAAAGGTCCACGACAAGGCCGCGCGGATAATCCCCTTCGTCCTGCAAGTGGCGGCGGATAAGCTCCTCGGCGAGTTTCACACCTTGGGCATGGGCCGCACGGGTCGGCACGCTGCGCGGATCAACGGCAAAGAGGTTGCGGCCCGTGGGCAATACGTCTAACCGCCCGCGATAGGGAGAGCCGGAGGGGCCTGCCGCAATGCGTTTGCCCGCAAGCGCATCAAGCAACCCATCGGTTTCGCCCTGCCCTGCGCCATAAATGTGCAGGCCATCACCAAACTGGCTTTCCTTGATATCACAGACAAAACGGTCAATCCGGGTGATCGCTTCTGCCATGCAGCTGTCCTCATTGAGGCCCAGATCGTCTTCGACGCCTGCGGCCTGCGCTTCGGAACGGATCGTGTCAATCAGCCGGTCGCGGCGCGCGGGGTCGAGGCCATCGGCGGTGGAGTACTCATCGAGCAGCCGTTCCAGTTGCAGCAGGCCATCCGGCACCGCGCTGTCCTTCATCGGGGGCGGCAGATGGCCCAGCGTCAGCGCGCCAATGCGGCGTTTGGCCTGAGCCGCCTCGCCGGGGTCATTCACGATGAAGGGGTAGATGACGGGCAAATCACCGGTCAACGCTTCGGGCCAGCAGTCATCAGAGAGGGCCACGGATTTGCCCGGCAGCCATTCCAGCGTGCCATGTGCGCCGATGTGGACCAGCGCGTGAATGCCTTGGGCGCGGAGCCAGAGATAGAAGGCCACATAGGAATGGCGCGGCACGCGCGCGAGGTCGTGATAGTCGGTTTCGCGTTGATCAATGGCACCGCGTTCGGGCTGAAGCGCGACAAGGGCGTTGCCGCAGGCCTGAGCCGGGAAATGAAAGGCATCGTCGGCGCAGAGCGGATCGGTCGAGGGGGCACCCCATGCGGTTTGGAGGTCTGCGCGAAGCTGCTCCGGCAGGGTTTGCAGTGCAGCCGCATACGCGCTGAGCGGCCATGAGATCGTGGTATGCGGCAGTGTTTTGCCAAAGTTGATCTGGGGTGTGACGGCGTAACCTGCGTGGCTCAGCGACAGCAGCATATCTTGCGTTGAGGCAAGCGCATCCAGCCCGACGGCATGGGCAATCTGATCCTCCCGACCGGGATAGGTGGACAGAACAAGCGCCAGCTTGCGGTCCTGCGTTTGGGTGCGGGCAAGCCTGTGCCACCCTGCCACGCGGTCCACCACCGCGGTGATGCGATCTGCGTTGGCGCGGTGGGAAAAGCGCGAGAACTGAAGATGCGGGTCCTTTTTCTCTGGCGCTTTGAAGGAGACGACACCTGTGAAAATGCGGCCATCCACCTCCGGCAGAACCACATGCATCGCGAGATCAGCAGGGGATAGCCCGCGCTCGCTTTCGGCCCATTCTTTTTGCCGTGCGGTGGAGAGGGCGACCTGAAACACCGGGCAGCCGGGCGCATCAAGAGGTGACGCATTGTCCGCGCCCCGGCCAGAAAAGGCGGTCGCGTTGATGATCGTAGCGGGAGGATGCGCGGCGAAGGCCTGCACCAGAAAGGCGCGGGCGGCCTCGGATTTGAGGGACGGGACGAAGAGCCCCACCGCGGTGAAACCGCGGGCGCGCAGCGTGGCGATGAGGGCGTCGATGGGTGCGGTGTCTGCAGCGGTCAGGTAGCTGCGGTAGAATGTAATCGCGACGAGGGGTGTCTCTGGGTCAGGTGCCGCATGGCCAAAAGGGCAGCGCGTCACAATCCCTTGTTCGGGCAGGTAGTATCCCGCTGACGGCACCGTTTTGGTGCCTGTCACGGGACCTGCATAGAACCCGGCGGCCAAGGCAAGTTGCGCCAAAGCGGCTTGCGCTGCAACCGCGCCGCCTGCGTCACACAGATGCGACAGGCGGCGCAGGGTGCTGACCGGCAATGTGGAATGCGCGTCAAGCGACGGGTCTTCACGGCCATCGGCAGGCAGGACAGCAAGCGCGATGCCATTGCGGCGGGCAAAGTCCTGCACCTGCATGATGCCGTAGGGCCAGTAGTTTTCACCCCCGATCAAGCGGATCAGGATGCCTTTTGCACCGCTGAGCGTTTGTTCAACATAGTTATCCACAGATGCCGGGTGGCGCAGGGCCGTCAGGTTGCACAGCCGCAAAGTGGGCAGCTTGCCCTCGGGCCCGCCACCGCGATGCCAGCCCGCCGCAAAAGCGCCCAGGTCACTGTCGGAAAACGAAAGCACCACCAGATCCGCAGGCGTCTGACCCGGATCAAAGGGGGTTTCGGTATCCTCTAACCCATGGCTTTCGCGAAAGACGACATGCATTGGCTTTTACGCACCCAGAACGCCACGGATGGCTGCGGTGTCGATGTGATCATGTTCTGCGATCACCACCAGATGCCCTTGCCGCGTGTCAGCGCCCCATGGGCGATCATATTGGTGCCGCACCCGCGCACCGACCGCCTGCACCAGCAGACGCATGGGCTTACCCGCCACCGCGACATAGCCTTTGACCCGCAGAATGTGCTGCTCATTCGCAAGCCGTTCGATGGCGGCGACCAATGCAGCGGGGTCCGCGATTTCAGGCATGGGCACAACGATGGTTTCGAAATCGTCGTGTTCATGATCGTCATGCCCATCGTGATGTGAGGGGCGCGCGGCCAGATCGTCTTCGGCAGCGGCGTTGAGGCCAAGCACGACGTTGGGGTCGATCACCCCTTCGCTCATCGGCAGGATCGGGATGGTGCGAGGGCTTTCATCCTCAATCACCTTGCGGGCCTTGCCCAGACCCTCATCCCCGGCGAGATCAGCCTTGGACATCAAGATGATGTCCGCGCAGGAAATCTGATCCTCAAAGACTTCGCTCAGTGGTGTTTCGTGATCAAGGCTCTCATCAGCCTTGCGCTGTTCATCTACCGCATGCTCGTCGGCGGCGAACCGCCCCGCTGCCACGGCTTCGGCGTCGGCAAGGGCGATCACACCGTCCACTGTGATCTTGGAGCGGATGGCGGGCCAGTCGAACGCTTTGAGCAATGGCTTTGGCAGCGCCAGACCAGAGGTTTCGATCAATATGTGATCAGGCTTGGTCGGCAACTCCATCAGCGCCTCAATCGTCGGGATGAAATCATCCGCGACGGTGCAGCAGATGCAGCCATTTGCCAGTTCCACGATGTTTTCCTCAGGGCAATCCGGGATGGCGCAGCTTTTGAGGATGTCACCATCCACGCCAACAGTGCCAAATTCATTGACCAGCACGGCGAGGCGACGGCCACCTGCGTTGGTCATCAGATGGCGGATCAGCGTGGTTTTACCGGAGCCCAGAAAGCCTGTGATCACGGTAACGGGAATTTTGGAAAGGTCGTTCATTCGGCGGCCTCCAGAGGCATGTTGAAAGGCGGGATGCGCGCAAGGCTTTGCTTGCGGAATTGGACGGGGCGTTCGCGCCAAGGGACAAGGCCGTCTTCAGTTGCGGCATAAGCGGCAGCGCCCGCAAGGATGTCGGGGGCGTCATCCGTGGTCATGCGGCCATAGACGTAGGTCCATTTGCCGGGCTCGGACAGCGCCACAGCCGCCCCTTGCGAACACGCCGAGAGGCATTTCACCGCAACGACCTGCACACCGTCAGGCGCGCCGTTGGCTTCCAGCGCGTTCAACAAATGCGTGCCGGGGCGCACCGCGTCATCCGGCACTTCCTCGCCCGCGCGACAGGTGGTGCAGACATAAAGCGTTGTGGTCATAGGTTACTCCACCTTGATTGATTTAAGGGCCGATACGGGCGTGCCGTTCACCGCGAGGGGGCGATGATCATTGGTGTTCAACGTGACCTCGATGACAACGTCGCCCTTGGGCAGGCCATCAAGGTGCATCCATTCGCCATACAGACGGCCCAGCTTTTCGCCATTGATATAGACGTGCGCGTGACCTTCGCCTGTGACGTTCTCAAGGCTCGCGTTCTGCGGCGAAAATGCAAAGTTCTGTGTCCTCACATGCAAATTGTAGCCTGCCATTGGGTCAGGCATCACCATGATAGACACCTGCGGCGCATCCTCAGCAGGCACATCAATCGGGGTATCATGCATCATCGCGTGATCCATGCCGCCGTGATCCTGCATCGTGCCCACAGTGTGGTGCGCCGGGTCGCCGTGATCATGCCCGTCAAAGGTAACGCCGTTACCAGCGGCAATGGTGAACCCAATGCCGCCGCCAAAAATCAGGCCGATCACAAAGAGCGAGAGCGTTCTGTTCATGCTCCTGCCCTCACGCACGCGCCGCTGCGTCGGCATGTGCGCCCTCGCGTTGCCAGAAATAGCCGGCGAAGCCACCCAGGATCACCCATGCCGCAAGTCCAACGCCAAAAGCGCGCGCAGCAAACAGGGCGCCGATTTCAGTCGGCACAGGTCCGGTAAAGACATCTGGCTCAGGTGCGCCAATGACGTGCGGTGCCAGCAGCAAGATCACCGCAATGCCCCACATCATCCAGCTTTGACCAAACGCAATGAGCCACAGGGCCACCGCAGCTGCGCCAGCGGTGGCAAACCACCAGATTTGCCGCGCGGTCACGTCGGCCGCAGCGACACCGGGCACTTCGGGAGCGAGGGTAAAGCCGGGGGCGAGATGGAATGCAACAAAACCCGCAACACCCCAAACAAGACCCGTGCGCCCGTCAATCCGGGCACCGCGGTCTTCTGCAATGCTCATCGCGGCCAGCATGATCAAGGCATAGCCGGTGTAGGTGAGCATGGTGAAAATCAGGCTGAGCCCATCCCGCATGATGTCAAAATCAGGGAGTTCCGGGTGCGCGGTAACCGCTTTTTGCGCGCCAAAGTGAACAAGCTCACCACCCTCATAAAGCTCCGCGTGCAGCAAAACAGGTTGGACGAAATAGAGTTGCAGGAGCCCCGCGATCAAGCCGGTGGCAGCGCCCGCGAACAGGGCAGAGATCAAAAAACGAGCGTACATCGCCAAAAATCCTCTTCTTTGCTGTCGGGGTCAGGCGCTGAGGCATGCTTTCAAACGGACCAAACGCGGGCCTGAATCATCAGAGCCGCGATTACACCGACAAGAGTGGGAAGGGCCGCATATTCTTGCTGACCCATATGCAAAAACACAGGCTTTTGCGCTGATCTATGGTCAGGCGCGCAAGGTGTGTTTCAGGCTGTCCTGCTTAGTGGCAGGGAAAACCCGTTGCGTGACGCACATCATGGGCCGCATCATGCAGCGCTGCTGCCTGAACGTGACCTGTCAGTGAAATAACGGCCAGCCCCAGCACGCCTGCAAATACTGCGGGTACAAAACGAAGGCCCTGCCGTGTCATTGTCTTTGTTGTCATGTCGTCTCTCCTTGCCGTCACACCCGACGGCGTTATCCATGTCCGTGCCTGGCAGGTCTCCTGGCTCGCGGGTCAGCACCTTTTCCCACCTTCCCTGCCCCTTAAAACTGGGACAAGTGGCATATCGGGTCGGGCTCACCGCTTACAGTCGCGGGGGCGGCTTCAGCTTGGGGTGCGGACACCTTGACTGAATTCCCTGTTAGGTCCCACACCGCCAAAGGCAATGCATCGGGACACCAAGCGCGTGAAATGTCGCACTTTGACCTATTGATAGCAAGATTGATTTACGACCTTTCGGCCACGCAAAACGCGCTAAATTCACCTTATGAGGCTGTGCTCGCGTCAAAACGTGCTACCTGCCGCTGGGGCTGGTGCGAATCTTTGCCGACCCGTCGGAGCATCTATGACCCTCAACAAGACCACCCTCGCGATCTTTTACCTGCTGACGGCGATCTGCCTGTTTGATGCGATGGGCCTGATCATCAAGCGATTGTCGAGCGATTACACCGCCGCTGAGCTATCGGCTTACCGCAACATTTTCGGGCTGGTCCCGGCGATGCTGGTCCTGTGGTGGTCGGCGGACTGGCACCGCAAGGGGCGTATTCTGCGCGTCCGGCAATGGCGGCTGGCGCTGAGCCGGGGGTTGATCCTGACGGTGGCGCAGCTGTCGTTTTACATGTCGCTGGGCCTGCTGAGCTTTGCGACTGCATCAACCATCACCTACGCGAACGCGTTGTTTTTGGTGGCACTTGCCGTACCGCTTTTGGGGGAAAAGGTGGGATTGGTGCGCTGGAGTGCTGTGCTGATTGGCTTTGTCGGCGTCGTTATGGTGATGGGGCCAGGGCGCGACAGCTTTTCCAATGCTGCCATCCTGCCGCTGATCGCTGCGTTTTGCTATGCGCTTGTCGGGGTCACAGCCCGGATGATGGACGAAGACGTGCCGACCGCGCTGATCAACCTTTATTCCTCAACCGTGGCGGCGGTGGGTGCTTTTGCGCTTGTCCCGGCCTTGGGCGGATTTTCCCCGCTGGTGCAAACGTCAGACCTGATCTGGATCGCGGGCATGGGGGCCTTTGGCGGCTCTGCGGTCTTGTTGTTGATAACGGCTTATCGGACGGCGGATCAAAGCGATCTGGCCCCCTTCAACTACTTCGGCATCCCCATCGCTTTTGTTCTTGGCTGGCTGTTTTACGATGAAGCCCCCTGGTCAGAGCTATTTCCCGGCAGCCTGCTGATTGCCGCCGGTGGATTGCTGATCATCTGGCGAGAGCGGCGGCTTCGGCGGGCTCAGACCAGTACGTCTTCCGCCACTTGATCGCCCACACCGAACACACGTTTGTAGCGCGCGATTTCTGCCTCGGGTCCCATCGCCTTGTTTGGGTTGTCTGACAACTTGACGGTGGCGCGGCCGTTCGCCTCTACCGCTTTACAAACCAACGAGAACGGAGCCAGCGCATCATCTGGCACAAGATTTCGGAAGTCATTGGTGAGCAATGTGCCCCAGCCAAAAGAGATGTTCACCTTTCCGGCAAACTGGTCTTGCAACGCTTTGATCTTGTCCACATCCAGTCCGTCGCTGAAGATAACGCGTTTGTCCGCAGGGTTTTCACCCCGGTCGCGCCACCAGTCGATCGCGACTTGGGCGGCCGTGGCCGGATCGCCGCTGTCGACGCGAATGCCGGTCCACCCCGCCAGCCAGTCAGGCGCATTGTCCAGAAAACCCTTGGTCCCGTAGGTGTCGGGCAAGATGATGCGCAAATTGCCCTCATGCTCATCATGCCAATCGGACAGGACATCATACGGCGCTTGCGCCAGCGCCTCGTCACTTTCAGCCAATGCGGCATAGACCATCGGCAATTCGTGGGCGTTGGTGCCGATGGCTTCAACTTCTCGGCTCATCGCGATCTTGCAGTTTGAGGTACCAGTAAACGCGTCACCCAGCCCTGCGGACATCGCCTGCACACACCAGTCCTGCCAGAGGTAGGAATGCCGCCGTCGGGTGCCGAAATCTGCGATGGAAAGGTCAGGAATGTCGCGCAAGGTTTCGATCTTTTCCCAAACACGGGTCATCGCGCGGGCATAAAGCACCTGAAGCTCAAACTTGCCCATCTGATCCAGCACCGAGCGGCCGCGCAATTCCATCAATACCGCAAGAGCCGGAATTTCCCAGAGCATCACCTCATGCCACTTGCCCTCAAAGGTCAGCTCATACTGATCACCCTTACGCTCCAGATGATAGGGCGGCAGGCGCAACCCCTCAAACCACTCCATAAAGTCGGGGCGAAACATCTGCCGCTTGCCATAAAAGGTATTGCCGCGCAGCCAAGTGGACTCACCCCGGCTGAGCGAAAGCGAGCGGATGTGATCCAACTGCTCGCGCAACTCACCTTCGTCTATCAGCTTGGCCAGCGGCACGTGTTTCGAACGGTTGATCAGAGAAAACGTGACCTGTGTGTCTGGCTTGTTCCGAAAAATGGACTGACACATCAGAAGTTTGTAGAAATCCGTGTCGATGAGCGACCGCACGATGGGGTCGATCTTCCATTTGTGGTTCCAGACGCGGGAGGCGATATCGACCATGGGGTTTTCCTTCAAGTGACAGCGCCTTTCTCGCCCATGCGGCGCGGGCGGGGCAAGTCTGATTCGACAATCGCAACAGGACTTTCAAAACACCGCCAGTTTTTCCCTAAGCACTCAGTTGGCGAGAGCATCCGCCCTTAGCCTTGGATCACCGATAGCCTGCTATGGGTTGCTGTCTCAAGGCGTCGGCCGTCCCTCCGTCAAACAATGGCCACAAACCATATCTAGGTTAAAGGTCAGTTTGAGGAAGATGTGATGCCTTTTCGATATGATATAGATATCAGCTACATAGCGCCACCGGAGCTGTATGATGATCCGAAAACCGCAGCGCTGATGAACGCCGCTGGAATTGGATTGAATGCGCGCCAGAATTACGTCGCCAAGTTTCGCGATCCTCGTACGGCAGCCGCTGCCGCAGGGGCGTCGCAAAACGTCAGAGACTACTTTCAAGCAAGTGGTATTGCGTTCGTCCCGTCAGGTGTGAATCTGCCAACAGGTAAATTTGATGCACGTTTCGAAGGTCATCTTTCTGACGTGGTCCAACGACTGAGAGACAACCTGGAGAAGTTTGACCTTGTGGGGCAAAATTGGAACGGGTTCGATCTTGGGGAGTGCGTTGTTGCATTTGCGCAGGCCGAACCGGTCGCAACCAATCGCCGAATGTCAGACACGCAGATATGCGATGTGCCTGCCAAAAAGCGGAAACCCCTGATCAAGGGCAAGTCGCTCGCTTTTCTGGCGTGTGCTTTTGCGGTTTTTTATGTTGCTCAGTCGTCGATTGGTCAGCAGACGCAAATCATTGCAGCAGAATTGATCGGCGCGTTTCCGACAGCAGGCGACAAATAGCGCTAGCCGATAAGCTGAACAGCGGCATCCTGCATCGCTGCGCGCGCCAAGGCTTTCCATCCGTCAAGATCAATCGCGCGGCAGAGGCTTTCGTTCACTGCAACATCAAATCCCAGTTTGGCCGCATCCACAGCTGAAAAGCGCACACAGAAATCCAGCGCAAGGCCCACCATCACCAGCTCAGAGATGCCGCGCGTGCGCAGATACCCTTCCAGCCCCGTGGGCGTGGTGTGATCGTTCTCAAAAAACGCTGAATAGCTATCGATGGCCGGGTTGTACCCCTTGCGGATGATCAGATCAGCGCGATCGTGATGAAGTTCGGTGTGAAACTTCGCGCCCATGCTGCCCTGAATACAATGATCGGGCCAGAGGACTTGCGGGCCATACGGCATATCGATCATCGCGTAGGGGTCTTTTCCGTCGTGGGACGACGCAAAGGAGGAATGGCCCGCCGGGTGCCAATCCTGAGTCAGGATCACCGCGTCGAAATCTGCCATCATCGCATTGATACCCGCGACGATCGTGTCGCCCTGCGGGACGGCCAGCGCACCACCGGGGCAAAAATCATTCTGGACGTCGATCACAATAAGGGCGCGCATGGGTTTCTCCTGTTTGGTCAAGGTCGCTGGATCGGTTTTAGCCCACCGCCCCCTTGCGCAACAGTCCCCTCAGGGCCTATTTGGGCGGCCATGTATACCATCGCCGCTCTCTACCACTTTACCCGGTTTGCTGATCCTGCTGCACTTAAGCCTGCATTGCTGGAACTTTGCCTTTCGCAGGGCGTCAAAGGCACGCTTTTGCTGGCGCACGAAGGGATCAACGGCACCATTGCCGGACCGCGCGTCGGCATCGATGCTGTGATCGCGCATCTGCGGGGTTTGCCGGGGTGCGACGGGTTGGAATGGAAAGAGGCCCATTCTGACACGCCCCCTTTTCCCCGCATGAAGGTTCGGATCAAACGTGAGATCGTGACGATGGGGCAGCCCGATGTAGACCCGGCAAGCAAGGTGGGCAACTACGTCGACCCGGCGGACTGGAACGCGCTGATCCAAAGTCCGGATGTCGCCGTGATTGACACGCGCAATGACTATGAGGTGGCCATCGGGACATTTGATGGGGCCATTGACCCGCAGACCAAGAGCTTTGGGGAGTTCCCCGCCTGGTGGGAGCAAAACAAAGACCGCTTTCACAACAAGCGGATCGCGATGTTCTGCACGGGTGGTATCCGCTGTGAGAAATCAACGAACTACCTGCTGGGACAAGGGGTTGAGGATGTCTATCACCTCAAAGGCGGCATCCTGAAATACCTCGAAGAGGTGCCCGAGGAAAACAGCACTTGGGACGGCGACTGCTTTGTCTTTGACGCACGGGTCAGCGTGGGACACGGGCTGCAAGAGGGGCCGCATTTGCTGTGTCACGGCTGCCGGCAGCCGATCCTGCCAGAAGACATGAAACGTCCTCAGTTCGAGCATGGCGTCAGCTGTCACAATTGCTTTGATCAGACGTCAGACTGGGACAAGGACCGCTTTCGTGAGCGACAAAAGCAACTCAAGCTGGCTGAGGCGCGCGCGCAGAAGTCTTGACCTTTGGTTTGCTGCGCAAAAGGAGCCAGAGCATGATCGCGATGTTGAAGCCGTTCCAGATGATGCCGTTGATAAACGCCCATTGGTAGCTGCCGGTCCAGTCATAGATCTGGCCCGAGACCCACCCGCCCAGCGCCATGCCCATGATCGTGGCCATCAAGACAAAACCAACCCGCGCGCCTGCCTCTTTTGCTGGCATGTATTCACGCACGATGAGCGCATAGCTCGGCACGATACCACCTTGGGACAGACCAAAGACAAGGCTCACGACATAGAGAGAGACCAGTCCGCCCGCTGGCAAATATAGAAACAGCGCGATGGTCTGTAACACCGATCCAATGAGCAAAGTGCGCACACCACCCAAACGATCCGCCAAAAGGCCGGACACAATGCGAGAGCCGACGCCCCCCAACAGCATCAGCGACAACATCTCGGCCCCGACGGCGGGCCCAAAACCCATGTCCACACAAAGTGCCACGATATGCACCTGTGGCATCGACATGGCCACACAACAGGAAATCCCGGCAAAACCCAAAAGATAGGCCAGCGCACGCGGGCTTAGCCCTGCGGATTTGGCGTTAAGGGTTGAAGCGGCCTGTGCGGTGTCTTTTGTCTCTGCGGACACTTGCCTGCGCAACAAGAACGCAAGTGGTATGACCACGACAAGCGTCGTGACAGCGATGACAGTGTAAGCGCTGCGCCAACCGCTGATCTCCAGCACGGACGCAAGGGCCATCGGCCAGATCGCTCCGGCAAGGTAATTTCCGCTTGCCACCAACGCCACCGCGATGCCGCGCCTGCGCACAAACCAATGAGAGATATCCGCCATCAACGGCCCAAAACCTACGGCTGAGGCAAAACCGATGATCAACTGAGCAGCAGAGAGCATGGCAATGGATTGTGAAACAATTGCGATCCAGAGACCCGCCACAATCCCGACCGCAGCCAGGATCAGCGATAGCGTCACCCCAAACCGATCAACCGCACGACCAATCGCAAAGTTACCCAGCGCAAAGCCGATCATGTTCAGCGTATAAGGCAGCGATGCCTGCGCGCGGGTCGTCCCAAACTCAGCCTCTACAGCAGGTAGGATCACGACGATTGCCCACATGCCTGCACTGGCCACGACAGCAATAGCCATGGTAACAATCAGGCGCATCCACGCGTAACTGCTATCTGTCTCAGCCGGTTGTGCCACGCGATCCGCTCCCCTTGGCCCATCAAGGGTCAAAGCCCCCAAAGGTGCAAGGGGCACATCGATTTATGCGCAATTGAAGCTGTTAAGCCCGCGTTAGCGTACGGCTGCTATTTCTGAGATCGGGTGAAAAGAGGTGGTGGAGATGAGTGCGCAAGCAAACGCGGCGCCGGTCATCATCAAACGAAAAAAGGTCGTCGGTGGCGGCGGGCATCATGGGGGTGCCTGGAAAGTCGCCTATGCGGATTTTGTAACCGCGATGATGGCCTTTTTTATGTTGATGTGGCTGCTAAACGCGACAACAGAACAGCAACGCAAGGGCATTGCGGATTATTTCTCGCCTACGATTCCGATCAATCGGGTGTCAGGCGGCGGAAACGGGGCCTTTGGTGGCGACAGCATCTTTTCGCAAGAGCAATTACCGCAGACGGGAACGGGAGGCACTGCGACGCGGTCCGCCCCTGAGCAAAACTCGCGCGGGGACACCGGTACTGCAGAAGGTGAGCAGGTTGGTTCGAGCCAAGACCTCAAGACCGCAGAAGATATGCTGATGGGGCGCGGTGGCGAAAGCATGGTGATGGAAAATGCCATGCGCCACATCGTAACCCGGATCACCGATGAAGGGCTGGTAATCGAGCTCTTTGAGCTTGAAGGGGTTCCGCTCTTTGAAGAGGGGACAAGCGAGCCAACACAGTTGCTGCGCGATCTTGCCGAAGTGATCTCAGCCACCATGCGCACCGTGACCAATGGCGTTGCGATTGGCGGCCATGTGGCGTCCAAACCGGTCGTTCTTGCAAACAGCCCGGTGTGGGAAAAGTCCGCCGCACGCGCAGCCAGTATGCGGCTTTTGCTGGAGGGTGCGGGGATTGCAGAAGAACGTGTCCAACGTGTCACCGGTCATGCGGACCGCCAGCCGATTTTGCAAAACACGATGGCGCCACGCAACAACCGGATCGAGGTAGTCCTTCTGCGTGAGTAGAAAAGTCACGGGATTTCAAGTGAATAGGCGAACCGGCGCGTCAGAGTATGAACAATGTCTGAACCAGCCAAGTATCCCGCATTTTATCTGTTAGCGCGGAATTAAGTCAGGCACGTCTATCTGTCAGTTCAACATGATTGAAACAGCAGAAAGGCGTTTCTGACTTATGACCATTTCATCTTCGCTCAATGCCGGGGTGGCGGGCCTTCAAGCGAATGCAACCCGGTTGGCCTCCATTTCCGACAACATCGCCAACTCGTCCACATATGGGTACAAACGGGTTGAAACCGACTTCCAGTCTATCGTGATCGCATCGCGTGGGGGAACGTATTCCGCTGGGGGTGTGCGTGCCGAAACAGAACGGCTCATTGATGAGCGTGGTTCGCTCGTTTCCACCAACAACGCAACTGACCTGGCGGTGCGGGGGCGTGGTTTTCTGCCCGTGACCCAAGCGAGCGAAGTGGAGGTTGCCAACGGTGACGCCACGATGTTTTTGACCACAACCGGCTCCTTCAGAACAGACTCTGAAGGGTTCTTGCGGTCAAATTCAGGGCTGGTTCTTTTGGGGTGGCCCGCGTTGCCTGACGGCTCAATCCCCAGCTTTCCACGCGATACGTCTGATGGTCTTGAACCAGTGCAGATCAACGTGAACCAATTCTCTGGTGAGCCTACAACCCGCATGACGCTTGGCGTGAACCTGCCCGCGACAGAAACTGATGCAGATTCAGACGGCGATATTTCTGAACTGTCGGTAGAATACTACGACAACCTAGGCACGTCAGAAAACATCAACATCACTTTCACGCCAACCGTGCCTGCCACGGGATCGTCAAATACCTGGACCATGACGTTGAGCGATTCTGTGGACCCGGCGGGAACCATCGGGGAATACACACTTGAGTTCGCCGATGACCGGACCGCCGGCGGCACACTCCTAAGCGTGGCAACTGTTGGCGCAACAGGCGGCACCTATGACCCGGCAACGGGCACCATTATTGTGGATGTCGCAGGGGGCCCGATTGAGATTGATATCGGCCAGATCGGCGAAAGCGATGGCATCACGCAACTGTCTGACGCATTTGCGCCCATCTCAATCTCCAAGGATGGATCACCGGTCGGCAATATGACCTCAGTAGAGGTCGATCCAAATGGATTTGTTTTTGCCTATTTCGACACTGGCATCACACGCGTCATTTATCAGGTGCCGCTGGTGGACCTGCCCAACCCCAATGGCATGGTCGCCTTGGATCAGCAAACCTATCAACCCTCGGTCGACAGCGGATCATTTTTCCTGTGGGATGCCAGTGATGGACCAACAGGTGACATCCTGTCTTTCGCGCTGGAGGAATCCAACACTGATGTCGCAGGGGAACTGACGTCGATGATCCAGACGCAGCGGGCCTACAGCTCAAATGCCAAGGTGATCCAGACCGTGGACGAGATGTTGCAGGAAACCACCAATATCAAGCGCTGATTCAGCTCTTGACCACGCAAGCTAAGGCAGAAGGAGCAACAGCATGACAATATCAGGGGCCTTGACCAACGCCCTTTCGGGATTGCGTGCCGCAGGGCGCGGTGCCGAAGTGGTGTCGTCCAACATCTCAAACGCGCTGACCCCCGGATATGGGCGGCGTGTGCTGGAGCTTTCTTCTGCCTCCATCAACGGATCAGATGGTGTTCGCATTGGCGGCATCACCCGGATCGTCGATGAGAGCATTGTTGCCGACAAACGCCTTGCTATGGCCGAGCAGGCCAATATGCAAAGCACGGCTCAGTTCTTTGAGCGTCTGGAAAATTCATTGGGCACACCAGATCTGGCTCAGTCCCTGACTGCACGGCTCTCCGAATTTGAAGGCGCGCTTATCACCGCCTCCAGCAGGCCGGACGCACCGGAACGGTTACGCTCTGCCGTGAGCGCCGCCAGCGATCTTGCCAAGACTTTGAGTGACACGTCAAAAGATATCCAGACGGTGCGTACTGCGGCTGACCGTACGATTTCCCAGCAAGTCGATCAGCTCAACACTGCTCTTGAACAAGTCGTCTCACTCAATGCTCAAATAACCGCAACACAAGTTCAAGGAGGCGATGTCGCCGCTTTGCAAGACATGCGGCAGGGGGTCGTAGATACCATTGGTGTTCTTGTGCCGGTCCGGCAGGTGCCGCGCGACAACGGGCAGGTCGCACTTTACACGACGGGAGGTGCAATTCTGCTCGATGGGACGGCGGCAAAGCTTGAGTTCGAGGCCTCCAATGTGGTCACGCCCTATATGTCCGTCGACAGCAATACCCTGTCAGGGCTGACCATCAATAGCACGGCTGTGCGCACTGGGTCTGATAATGGTGCCCTACGTGGGGGGGCCATCGGCGCGCAATTTGCCATTCGGGATGAACTTGGCGTCTCGGCTCAAACGCAAATCGACGCCATCGCACGCGATTTGGTGGAGCGGTTCCAAGACCCCGCAGTTGATCCGTCCCTTTCACCGGGTGATGCGGGATTGTTTACAGACAGTGGCGGACCATTTGATCCTCTTAACGAACGCGGCCTTTCCTCCAGACTGGAACTGAACGCGCGCGTCGATCCCGATCAGGGTGGGGAGACATGGCGCATTCGGGACGGGATGAATACATTGACCCCGGGCGTCACTGGTGACGCAAGTATTCTGCTCAATCTGGGTGAAGCGCTTTCCAGCAATCGGGTTCCAGCCAGTGGTGGATTTGGCAGTGGCGCGTTTTCAGCAATCGACCTTGTGGCAACAGTAACCTCTGACGTGGCAAACAGGCGCACAATTTCCGAACAACAGCTCAGTTATGCCAGCGCGCGATTGACAGAGCTGACAGAACGCCAACTCGCCGACGGCGTGGATACAGATGCTGAAATCCAGCGACTTTTGCTCATTGAGCAAAGCTATGCCGCCAATGCCCGGATGATTGAGGCTGCGGATGAAATGATGCAAACGATATTGAGGTTGTAAGGCATGTCTGTAACAAATCTGGGTGATCTGTCGCAATCGTTCACGTCGCGCCAACGCAATGTGTCCCTGCGACAGGAAATCGAAAAACTGACAAATGAGCTTGCCACGGGCAAGGTAAACGATGTCCGGGACGTTTTGGCGGGCAATTTCAACTATCTCACGGATCTTGAACGCCGCACGGACGTTCTGCAAAGCTACAGTGTCGCCACAACGGAGGCCACACTCTATTCCGCTGCGGTTCAAGACGTACTGAGTATTGTTGAAGGCTATGGCAGCGATCTATCCGGCAACTTGCTTGCTGCGGGGACGAGCGCAATTGGCAGTTCAGGATCGGACACAGCATCAGAGGCCCGCAATGCGTTGGCCGGTCTGATCGGGACGGTGAATACGAAGTCAGCTGGGCGATACCTTTTCTCGGGCACCGCCACGGATCAAAAACCGCTGGCAGATGCGGCGGATGTGGTGGATGCGCTGCGCATCGCCCTGTCGGGAGCCACGACGGCCGATGATATGTTGGCCGCGGCTCAGGTATGGTTCGATGATCCGGCCGGTTTCGAAGCAACAGTTTATCAAGGCAGCGCCGATGCGCTCGCGCCATTCGACCTGTCGCAGATTGATCAGGTATCACTGGACGCGCGCGCGACCGACCCTCAGCTGCGCGAGGTGATCAAGCTTACGGCCCTCGCTGCTCTGGCCGACGACCCAACATTTGGGCTCGATCTTCAGGGACAATCAGAGCTTTTTGACAAAACCGGCAAGGCGTTGTTGGTCGCACAGGATGGCATCATCGCAATGCGGGCCACCGTCGGCTTTACCGAAGGGCGGATCGAGAAAATCAGTGCGCGCAATGCGGCAGAGTTGACCAGCATTGAATTTGCGAAGAGTGCGCTGTTGGAGGTTGACCCCTTTGAAGCCGCAACCCGTTTGGAGGAAGCACAATTTCAATTACAAAGCCTGTATTCAGTTACCGTTCGAATGTCCCAACTCTCCTTGGTGAACTTCTTGTGAGGCGCATCTTACTCACATGTTTGAGTCTGGTGCTCTGCGTAAACACCGCGCTTGCCAACCCGGTCCGGATCAAAGATCTCGTTGATTTTGACGGTGTGCGTGGGAATGATCTTGTGGGATATGGCCTCGTTGTCGGATTAAATGGCAGCGGGGACGGACTGCGCAATGCCCCCTTTACCGAGGATATCATGACGAATATCCTTGAGAGACTTGGCGTAAATGTTACCGGAGAGCAGTTCCGCCCCAAAAACGTCGCTGCCGTTCTGGTCACCGCAACCCTCCCACCGTTTGCGCGCGCAGGTGGTCAGATTGATGTCACCGTGTCAGCAATCGGCGATGCAAGCAGCCTGATGGGCGGTACGCTTGTGATGACCCCAATGAACGCGGCGGATGGGGAAATCTATGCCGTCGCCCAAGGAACAATTATCGCTGGTGGGGCCGCAGCCGAAGGTGACGGTGGCCGTGTGGTTCAGGGCGTTCCGACCTCTGGGACAATCCCCTCTGGCGCGCGGGTCGAACGCGAGATCGCTTTTGAATTGAGAACGCTGGACGACCTGCGCCTCGCCCTTCGGGAGGCTGATTTCACCACCGCTGGCCGGATTGAGCAGGCCATTAACCTTAACTTTGGACGGCAAGTCGCGTTGATGCTCGACAGCGGCACGGTACAGCTTGATATCCCCGGAATGCGCATGCGCTCCGTCGCCCATGCCCTGAGCCGTATCGAGAATATCCAAGTCGAACCGGAGCGGAAGGCACGTGTTGTTGTGGACCAACGGTCCGGCACGATCGTGATGGGGGAGGACGTGCGCATTTCACGCGTTGCGGTCAGCCAGGGCAACCTCACCTTGCGGATTCAAGAGGAACCAATTGTCATCCAGCCCAATCCATTCACGGCGGGTCAGACTGTCGTCGTACCACGCACGAATGCCGCAATCGAGGAAGAACCCGGCATCGGGCTGGCAGAAGTGCGCGAGGGAACATCTCTGTCCGAAGTGATTGCTGGCCTCAACGCATTGGGCGTTTCACCGCGTGACATGATCGACATCCTGAAAAGCATCAAAGCCGCCGGGGCGCTGCATGCAGAATTTGTGGTGCGGTAACGGCCCAACAGCATGTTTTTGCACGCGTTATGCGTTCTAAAAAAGTTTGATTTGACGCAGCAGGATAGCTGTGATGCCAGGCCAAACTCCTACGCGCAGCGCAAGCCAGCCGGCCCCACAGGCCGCGACCCCAAGGTGCAAAATGCAAACAATTTCAGCAAGAAATACCGCAGTTGGCGATGGTGTAGCGAGCATCGTTGCACAGAGCAAAAGGCTTGCTCCAAAATTGAGAGTGTTTGGCAAGTTATGCATCTCTTTCGCATGCATCACCGCATGGGTTGCGCCGAAGAATACTGGTGCGGCAGCAGCCAGCAACATCCATATCAGAACATCCATGAAGGCTGTCCGAGACACCTCAAAGTGCTCAGCAAAATAGGGCGCCACTGTAAGAGCACTCAAACATAAACCTCCACCAACAAGCATTGCGCCAAGGTTCAGACGGGCAGCCACAGCAACAAACCCTGCATGATCCTGTATTCTGGCGGCAAACGCCATTTGCGGACCCGCATTGAGGGCAAGATAGGCAAATGCGCTGAACACGACCTGAACCAAAGCTCGGGCCAAGAGGTATTTCAACGCATCAACACCAGACAAAAAAACCGGAACCATTATCAGATCCGCATGCTGCCAAAGACTGCCAAGTGGATCTGTTCGCAACTCCGGGAACTCTATGCTGTCGCGTTGGGCGGGGCCTTTACCAAAAGGCAAGAGTAGGCAGAGGCAGGTAAGAAGGGCGAGAGACAACGCCAAATCTAGCGTTAACGTGCCGAACCTCGCAAAAGTGCCGAGCACTACAGCACATGCCACAAGCCGAAAGCGCCTTAGTCCCGCAAGAAACCTGACCCCACAGTGGTAAGAAAAAAACTTCAACAGTGCCACTGCGAGAGTAAGGCCAAGACATGCGAGCACGGCGAAGCCCTGATCCAGGTAGAAACGCAAAAGGCCAAGGTGGAACAGCAGGACGAAAACCAAGCAGAATAAAGTCCAAAGTAACAAAACCCAGCCGAGTACATCTTGCCACCGTTGGGCCGTTGCGGGTTTGATCACGAAGCTGAGGAAAAGTCCGCTGAAGCATTCGGCAAAAACGATTGTGCCAAACACGATACCAAATGCCATTGGCTCCAACGACATATTCAGCACGAGAACCAGTGCAGCCCAACCGCAGGCCAGCATTGCCAGCTCAGGACCGGACGCGCGCATTGCCCTGCTTTCTGTCGGATTCAGCCTGTCTCACGCACATACTCCCCATTGCCCTGAGCAGCATTTACGAGATGAGGTTTTCGAACAGCTTAAGCTTGAGGCTGAAAGTTCATCGGATTTAGCTTAAGGTCGGCGCTTCTGCGTCAGAAATAGCTCCGCACCAGACTACCAGCAATCAAACTCCATCCATCTGCCACGACAAAAAATGCCAGTTTAAACGGCAACGAAACAATGGCAGGTGGCACCATCATCATGCCCATGGACATCAAGATCGCAGCAACGACGAGATCAATGATGAGAAAGGGCAGAAATATCAGGAACCCGACCTGAAAAGCACGTGAGATTTCAGACAAAAGAAAGCTCGGCACAAGAACAGACAATGGCGCGTCTGGCGTTGGTGTGGCAGAAATTGTGTCTGGACGCAGCTCCGCCATGGCAAAGAAAGTTTCTGGATCCAGTCGGGCAGCCATGAATTCCCGGAAGGGCTCCAACGTCCGGACAAAGGCCGTCTCAGCATCAATGGTTTCACTGGTCAGCGGTGCAATCCCATTCTGCCAAGCAGCAGTAAAGACCGGCTCCATCACAAAGTAGGTCAAAAAGAGAGCAAGACTCACAATCAGCATGTTCGGAGGAGATTGTTGCAACCCGATAGCCTGCCGCAAGATTGACAAGACTGTCACGATAAACGGAAAACACGTGATCATGATGGCCAGTCCAGGCGCAAGACTAAGCACTGTGATGAGCATAAAAAGCTGCAGCGTGCGCGCAGACAATGACCCATCGTCACCTAACGAAACAGAGAATTCCTGTGCGCCGGCGCTTGTGGGCAAAAGAAGCGCTAGTCCGATCAGCAGATAGAGAAAATGATGTGGGAAAAGTTGCCTCACGGATCAGGTTGCAACTGCAATATCTCGGTCAGACGCACCACCAATTGACCCGATGAGCTTCCCTCTTTTTCCTCAAGCATGCCACGCGCGATCAACCGATCACCCACATAGAGCTCAACTGGATCATCTACATTGCTTTCGAGCGTCAACAGCGCGTTTTCACCCATCGCGACCAGATCGCGAATCAGCGGCCGTGCTTTGCCGACACAGACACTCACCTCGATCGGCACAGCCGTGAAGGGGTTAGCAACGTCAGCGGCGGGATTTGCGCTTGGGGTGGGGTTATCCATGTTCCGTCTCCGGCGTTACAGCATAAAAGAAGGCGTCTACTGCTTGGGTCACTTCAACCAGCACCGCATCGAGATTGATCTCCCGCTCCGCTTTGTTGACACGGAGGTACACTTGACCTGCGCTCAAGGATTGTTCTTGAGTGATCGCGAAGGGGATTGTCATGTGCTCTTTCAAGAGCGCATCGACGCTCGCGTATTTTTCTGGCGCAACCGCAAGCTCAATCACGTTTTCTGACTGCGCATCCAAGAGCCCATTGATTTGATTGACAAGCTGCACACCCAAACCTTGATGAATGGCTTCTGGCAACACCGTTTTGATCATGCGCATGATCAACGGTTGCATGCCTGCTGTGAGCTTTGCGTAGGCTTCCTGATATGTGAACGACAGATCTTGAAGGTGCTGGACGAAGTCGGCTGTCAGCTTTGTCTCTTCATGATCCTGCGCCTTGATCGCATCCTCCCAGCCCGCCTGATAACCAGCTTCAAACGAGGAAAGTTTTGCGTCTTCCACTTCTTCGTCGAGCATTTGGGGGATTGCAGAATCCGCTGCCTTAAACGCGCTCAGATCACTGTAGAGATGAGAGACTGATATCATGCATTTTCCTCCTTATCTTCGAGCCAGTTGCGCAAAATCTCTACCGTCTCGTCTTGCCGTTCACCGATCATATTGCGCAATCGGCTGACCGGATCGTCGGAGGCATCCCCCATCATGGGCATACCTGGCAAAGGCTCTAACTCACCTCCGAAGTCACCGTTGATATCGATTTGGGGGAGATCAAACTCACCCACTCCATCTACTTCACCGTCAAGAGCAGAGTCCGCTTCGGCAGCAGGATCCGCAGGTGGAAGGGCCGCCATTGATCCGTCAGTTTCGGTCGGGGCGCGTGACAGTACCGGGCGCACCACAAAAAGGCCGAGGATCAAGGTCACGATCGCCAGGATGGCCATTTGGATCGCACCCATCAGATCAATATCGAGACCGTCCAACAATGACGTTTCGGCAAGCGTACCAGTGGGCGAAACCGCCAAAAGAGCCATGGATTTGATTGTGATGATGTCACCCCTCGTTTCATCAAATCCCACCGCAGATGAAACAAGTTCTCTTAACGCCTCGATTTCCGCTTCATCGCGTGGCTCGGCAATTTGTTCGCCAGCGGCATTCTGGCCAACAGGTTCGTTTACCAAGACCGCCACCGTGACACGTTTTATGGCACCGGGTGCGCGCACAATCTCCCGCTCGGTTTCCGACACTTCATAATTTACACGCTCCCTCGTCTCTGAATTCTGAGATGAGGAGCTGTCACCAGCGCCGCCACCTTCTTGATCCGGCAGATTGCTGGCGACAGTCACATCCCCGTTGCCTGCATCTTGTGAGTTGTTGCTGCGTTCTTCGGTATCGGTACTGATCGCCACACGCCCCTCAGGGTCAAATCGACGCTCGCGGATCGCTTCACTTTCGGTAACCGTGTCCACGCTGACTTCAACCACAGCGTTTCCAAAGCCAACGCGCGCTTCAAGCAGGCGCTGGACACGTTCACGCAAAACCTGGCTGATATCATCACCCCCGACTGCCGGAGCAATATCATCCGTCTGGCCAACCAACGCACCATTGGCGTCAATCACCGCAACATCATCCGGTGCCAGGCCAGCGACCGCAGAAGCCACCAAAAATCGCACCGCCTTGGCCTGAGATGCTGAAACAGCGCCGCCATTTGGTGTGAGCGAGACTGAAGCCTTTGGCGTGACACCGCGTTGAAAGGGGTTTGAGCCTGTGGTGGCAATGTGAACACGCGCCATTGCGATCTGGGGATTTGCCACGATCGTACGGGCGAGCTCACCCTCTTTGGCACGCCAGTAGGCCGCGTCGAACATCTGCGAAGTCGTGCCAAAACCCGATAGGTTATCGAGAAGTTCGTAGCCTCGGTTGCTGTTCGCCGGCAGCCCTTCGCTTGCGAGCGTTAAGCGCAATTGATCGCGCTGCTGCGAATCTACGAATATCGAGCCGCCACGGACCTCAAACGCCACACCGCGCTGCTCAAGCGAACGCACAACATCGCCAGCCGCACCGTTCTCCAACCCTGCATACAACAGCGTCATACTCGGAGCGGTTGCCATGCGCGACATCGTGATTACCGCAAAAAACATTGCCGCAGTCGCAAGAATGACAATGATTTGCCGGCGCAGTTCAAGCTGCATCCAGACTTTCAGTAATTGCTGCACAATTGCCTCCGTCACACCCGGCGTTCTGCCAAGCTCAGACTGAGTGATGAACGATCCAGCTTAACATTCGGTTAGTGCAATGAAGGCTATAAGCACTCTTGGAGCAGCAATGGATACAACATGTCAGATGCACAGGCAGACGTAGAAGACGCGCCACCGAAACGGTCAAAACTCCCTATCATACTGGGGCTCACTCTAGCCTTGGTCGGGGGGGGTGGCGGTTTCTATGCAACTTGGAGCGGGATGATCCTAAGCAGCGATTCGGGTGCCGAAAAGTCGACAGCGCCCACACCATCATCTGCCAGTGCGGAGATTTCGTATGTGCCAGTGGACCCGCTTGTCATTTCGTTACGCGCCCCGGCAGAAGCACAACATTTGAAGTTTCGCGCCCAGCTTGAAGTGCCAACGGGAGCAGAGGCAGAGGTGGAAAAACTGATGCCAAGGGTCATCGACGTGCTTAACAGCTATTTGCGCGCCATCGAACCTGGCGACCTGGAAGATCCAGCAGCATTGACGAGGCTGCGCGCACAAATGCTCAGGCGCGTACAGGTGGTTACTGGTTTGGGCATGGTAAATGATCTTCTGATAATGGAATTCGTTCTCACATAAGGGCTGATATGGAACTGATCGCAGATATATTCCTCGCGGCTGGAGCACTCGGAGCCGGTTTTTATTGCTTTGTCCTAGGGCGACGCCTCAATCGGTTCAACGATCTTGAAAAAGGGGTCGGAGGTGCCGTGGCAGTCCTGTCGGCGCAGGTCGATGACTTGACAAAAGCCCTATCCGCCGCCCAGGCCTCAGCAACGCAATCCGCGAAAACCCTGACAGAGCTCGTGGATCGCGCAGAGAATTCAGCGCGAAAGCTGGAGCTGCAGATGGCATCCCTGCACGATCTGCCAGAGGCGGAAGACAAGCCCGCCCCCTCAGCGCCACATGTCGCTGCTGCAGAAAACCCCACCGGACCGCTGTTTGTGCGTCGCCGGGATAGCAGTGAGGCGCACTAGAATGTCAAAATCGAGGATTTCCAGATATCGCGCAGGCCGAGGGACTGTTCTCCTGATTGCGGCCTTGCTTATCTCTTCAGCGTTGTTACGGCTGATCACCGGACCAGGTGAAGCGGTCGCTCAGGCTCTTGCAGCCGGTGGTGAGAACACTTCCAGTTCAGAAGAGACAATGGACAATCCTGAAATCGCATCGGCCCGAGAAGTTCCAACAGAACTGGACCGAAGTGAAGTGGGCAGGTTATTGTCATCGCTCAGAGAGCGGGAGAGACGCGTAAAAGAACGCGAAGCTCAAATCGAGATGCGGAACAAAGCGCTTATTGTTGCAGACGCTGAAATCTCAAAGCGGCTCAACACACTCGAAGTCGCTGAGGCCAATCTCCGCCAGACACTTGCGTTAGCGGATGGTGCTGCGGAGGATGATCTGGCGCGCCTCACCTCCGTCTATGAAAGCATGAAACCCAAAGACGCAGCTGCACTCTTTGAGACGATGGAGCCCGATTTCGCTGCAGGCTTTCTTGGTCGGATGAGACCAGATGCGGCCGCATCCGTCATGGCAGGTCTGCCGCCCGATGTGGCCTATTCGATTAGCGTAATTCTGGCTGGTAGGAACGCGAAAGCACCAAAAAGCTGAACACTCCTGAGACTTTCTTAACGCCTATCTGAGAAGGTCAGTCAAACTCAGCAGGATAGGTTTTCGCATGATCGGTATCGTCGGAGTAATTACGGTTTTCGTCATGATTTTCGGCGGCTATTTGGCTGCCGGAGGTAAATTCGGGATCATTATCAAGGCGCTGCCGTTTGAGATGACGATGATCGGCGGTGCTGCGGTCGGGGCCTTCTTGATCAGCAATGACGGCGCGGCGGTAAAACACACACTCAAAGACATCGGAAAGGTTTTTAAAGGAGCCAAATGGAAGAACGACGACTATCGGGATTTGCTCTGTCTCCTGTTTGAGTTGATCCGATTGGCCCGCCAGAACCCTGTCGCGATTGAAGAACACATCGAAGCCCCTGATGAGTCGTCTATTTTCTCCAGGTATCCAAAAATCATAGCAGACAAGGAAGCTGTTGCGTTGATCTGTGATACGATGCGGTCAGCATCAATGAACTACGATGATCCTCACCAAGTCGAAGAAGTTTTGGAAAAGCGCATGGAGGCCAATGCCCACCACGCCATGCATTCAAGTCACGCCTTGCAAACTGTTGCCGACGGATTGCCCGCGCTTGGTATTGTCGCTGCGGTTCTGGGCGTGATCAAGACGATGGCCTCTATCGATCAACCACCGGAGGTTTTGGGAAAACTGATTGGTGGCGCTCTGGTCGGAACTTTCCTGGGCGTATTTCTGGCTTATGGTCTTGTCGGCCCCTTCGCTGCAAAAGTGAAGACTGTGGCCGAGGACGAGGCACATTTTTATCAACTTATCCGCGAGGTTCTTGTCGCCAACCTCCATAATCATGCGACCAACATTTGTATCGAAGTCGGGCGTCAGAACACGCCGTCACATCACAGGCCAAGCTACTCTGACTTGGAAGAGGCGTTGAAAGCCATCAAGCAAGAGGCGGCATAACATATGCGTTTGCATCTCTTCTTGGGGCTCCTTTTTTGGCTACCTTCCGCCCTTATCGCGCAGGAGGCGATACTGCGTTCGGGCGAACATGAAGGCTTCACCAGAATCGTTGCACCAATTCCGGTTGGTGCAGAGTGGCAGATCGCACAAATCGAACGGGAAGTACGCTTTTCAGTTTCAGGAAATGCGCCAAGATTTGACACCAGTCAGGTGTTTGATCTCATTCCAAGAGAACGTGTGCAAACGGTTTCGATCGACAATGGCGACCTGATTATCAACCTTGGGTGTGACTGCCGGGTTGCTCCGTTTTTGGCGACTGAACGATATGTTGCAATTGATATCACATCTCCGGGGGTCTCGCGGCCCGCACCGTTTGTTTCCGTGTCGCAAACACCCGTCGCTGCACCTTCTGCAAACCCGAATATCTTGCCTACGACAACAGCGCGCGCAGCTCAATCCGTCACCCTGCCAATAGTGCCGACTCCATCTCAGCAACAAGCGCTCGAACCACTTGGTCTGCCACAACTTCTTCGCGAACCATTGAATGAGCGCGAGAGGGAGGTCTTGGACAATGTGCAAAATCGGTTGGCACGGGAATTGGGCACCGCAGCAACACGCGGTTTGCTAACACCCACACCCGGTATAGATCTGCCCAGCATCAACAGACCTCAAATCGACACATCTGCGCTGGTTACCGAAGAACCCGCTGCACCAGAGAGCGCGCAAATCCCTGAACCAAGTGAGCCGACAAACAACATGCGGATTACCTCCAGCATGGACCTTCCGAACATCGCGATCAGTGCCGAAGCAGGTCAAACGCTCACAGGATTATCCTGCCCGACCAACGCTGAACTTGATGTGAGCGGCTGGGCTGAAGACAGCAGTTTTGATGAACAGACCGGAGAGGCGCGGATGGCCCTCTTTGGAGAATTTGACCGCCTGAACCGTGACGTCGCATTGCGTCTGAGCCGCATGTATATCCATTTCGGCTTTGGGGCGGAGGCATTGCAAATTCTGGCACTGGACCCTCAGATCGCCGAAGAGGAGCCGCTGCTGGGAGACCTCGCGCGGATTATGGAAGATGGTGTCGCAGGTCCAGACAGCATTCTGCCCCAATTGCTTGATTGCGAGACCGATGCCGCACTTTGGGCAATCCTTGCCCGAGAAGAGTTGGATGTTGCACGTACGATTGATCCAAAGGCCGCGTTGCGCGCACTTAACAAACTTCCACTCCATTTGAGGCAATTTCTTGCTCCAGCACTCAGTCGCCGCTTGCTCTCTCATGGCGACACAGATGCCGCTGCAACTGCGATGCGTAACCTCGAACGACGTACAGACAACTTGCCTTCCTCAGCCAAACTCGCTCAAGCAAACATCGCAATGGATGAAGGAAATGTAGAGCGCGCAACGAGTGGGTTTCAGGATGTTATTGACGACAATGCGGAGCAGTCCCCTGAAGCACTGATCACTTTGGTTGAAACAAAGCTTGCTGAAAATCAACCTATTGATCCTGAAACCGCAGGTTTGGTTGAGGCCTTTGCCAAAGAGTTGCAAGGCAGCGAACTTGGCCCAGACCTGCGTCGCGCGCATGTTCTGGCCTTGCTGAAGTCGGGGCAATTTGACAGTGCATTTCGGGCGACTGCTGAATTGGGCGGTGGTTCCGAGGAAAAGTCGGCAGTGGATTTGCGCCTGACACTTTTGACAGAGCTTACCGCGGCCGCTTCAGATATTGTGTTCTTGGATCATGTCTTTGACCAACCTTCCCGTGACATCCAAAGATTGCGGACGCGGCCGAAACTCGCACTCGCCACCCGACTGTTGGACCTTGGGTTCGCTCAAGAAGCGCAGGATATTGTCGAAGGCATTCCTGCGAGACCGTCAAATGAGGCGCGCCAGATTCTGGAAGCGCGCGCCGCATTGGCGTTGGAGATGCCCGAGCGTGCGCAGTCCGCTCTGGCTGACATAGCTGGAGAAGAAGCCGCGATTTTGAAGGCGGAAGCGAAACATATGGCGGGTGCGCATGCGGAGGCTTACGCGCTTTTTCGGCAAACCAATCAGGATAAGGAGGCTGCCCGCGCCGCATGGTTGGCCGATGACTGGCGCGAGGTCACCCTTGGCGACAACCCTCTCTTCGGCCCCGTTCTGACACTTACCGAAACAGAGTTCGCACCCTCTTCCTCTCCTGACGGTATGCTCGCGCGCACCTCCGCCGCTTTGGATGAAAGCGCTGCTGCCCGCCAAACACTTGCAGACTTGCTACGCGCGCCAGAGTTGGAGTTGGACTTGGGAGAACCAGAGTAACACGCCAGATTCTTTTTCATGGTTACCTAAAATCAACCACCCTCCAGTAGTCAGAACAGATCACAGAACGTGATCTAGGAGATGCAGGATGCGTAACGGGAAATGTGGTCTTTTCGGATTGGCACTAACAGCCTTTACGGGGGCTTTTCTTTCAGGACCATTGGCTGCAGCGACGCAGGATCCCGCCGCCACATGTCAATATGCAACATGGATCGCCGCAAAGCACACAGGTGTGCCAATAGGGGAACTTCACAAGGTATCCCGGTCTGACTTGTCAGATAAAACTAGCCAAATGCCAGTTTGGCCCTGGACCGTCTCAGTTGAAGGGACGCATGTTTGGTTTGAAAACGCGGGCCAAGCGCAGCGCCATGTGTTTCGAAATTTCCGCAATGGTGTACGCAACTTCGCGATTGGCTGTTTTCAGATCAACTACCTCTCTGGGTCCAGCGCATTTTCGTCTATCGAAGACATGTTCAACCCGGTTCTAAACGCACAATATGCCGCGCGACGCCTTCAAACACACTACAATCAGCTGGGGAATTGGCCGGCGGCGACGCAGGCCTTTCGGCAAAATGGCCGATCATATGCCAAACGCCATATCAGCCGATTTGCTGTGCAAGGCGAGGCCAAGAAACTGCTTTCGTCAAGGTCGCATGCTCTTGAGACAGAGCGTTTCCCATTGTTGTTTGGCCATGGGTTTCCCCTTGAAGCACCAACGTCGGAACCCATCGCGCAGCGCCCAACCGGTAGCCTTTTTATCGCTGCTACCGAGGGTTAGAGAATGGAAAAATTTGCTCTAAAGTCAGCGCTCAATCCGACAATACTGCTTGCCATCGCCCTCATGGGGATCATTGTGATGATGATCCTCCCGATGCCATCCTGGGTTTTGGATACCGGGCTGGCGCTGTCATTTGCCCTCGCGATTTTGATCTTTACGGTCACGCTCTTCATCGAAAGGCCACTTGATTTCTCGGCTTTTCCTACCATCCTGCTGGCATCTCTCATGCTGCGGCTCTCGCTCAATGTGGCCTCAACGAAGCTCATCATCGGACAAGGTCATACCGGCACAGATGCCGCAGGAGACGTCATAGAAAGCTTCGCACAATTTGTCATGGGCGGCTCCGTCTTTTTGGGGCTGGTCGTGTTTTGTGTACTGTTGATTGTCAACTTCATGGTCATCAACAAGGGTGCCACCCGCATGGCCGAAGTTGGCGCACGCTTTGCGCTTGACGGTATGCCGGGCAAGCAAATGGCAATCGACAGTGATATGTCTGCCGGTGCAATCACCCACCAAGAAGCAAAGGAGCGGCGCGAACGCGAACAACAGGAAACGACATTCTTTGGCTCCCTTGATGGCGCATCAAAATTCGTCAAAGGCGATGCAGTTGCCGGGCTACTTATCACCCTTTTGAACCTTGTTGCCGGGCTGATCATGGGGCTTGTTGTGCATGGAATGCCGCTGGGTGCTGCATTTGAAACATATGCGATCCTTACCGTGGGTGATGGTCTGGTTTCGCAAATCCCAGCGGTTATCATCTCTATCGCTTCGGCCCTTCTGCTGGCCCGTGGGGGCACGCATGGCGCCACCGATCTGGCGGTCTTTAGCCAACTTGGAAAACACCCCTCGGCACTGGCGACAGTCGCCATTCTGATGATTGCCTTCGGGCTGTTTCCCGGCCTGCCATTTCTGCCCTTTATGTTTGGCGGTACCGCATTGGCGGTTGCGGCGTATGTAATGTATCGCGCGGCCAAGCAAAAATCTGCTGAAGGACCTGTGGAGGATGCTGAGCAAGCATTGCCTCCGGCGAAGTCGATGGGCGACATTCTCGAACTGGATGACGTGCATGTGGAGTTTGCGCCCGACCTTGTTAACATGGTGCTTGATCCGGGCTCCGGGCTTGATCCGCGTATTGCCAAGATGCGGAACCATGTCGCTTCAATCTTCGGGCTGATCCTGCCTGAGATCCGCCTTACCGATAACGCAGCACTGAGCCTGGGCACCTACGTCATTCGCATACAGGGAGTGGAGCAAGCCCGCGCTGAACTCAATCCCGATCAAGTGCTGGCGCTTGCCCCGGAAGACCGAAGCGCGTTGCCACAAGGGACCGATACGGTGGAACCCGTGTACGGAGCCCCAGCCCGTTGGATTAACAACAAAGATGAAGAAGCCGCGGTGCTTGGTGGCGTCACGCTGGTCACGCCAACAGAAATCCTCGCAACACATCTACTGGAAGTGGTTAAGAATAACTTCAGTCGGCTGCTGACATTGAAATCGCTCCGCCGGACACTGCATGAGCTGACCAATATAACGGACCCCGTTCGGGCCGAGGCTAATCGCAAGCTGCTCGACGAAATGATACCGGACAAAGTTCCGATCGACGTGCTGCACGCAGTGCTTCGCTTGCTGCTGGACGAACAGGTATCGATCCGAAACATGCCGCTTATCCTTGAGGCAACCGCCGAGGCGCGCGGCATGAATGCGCAACCGGAGGCGATTTGCGAACATGTCCGCCAGCGGCTTGGCTTCCAGCTTGTTGCCGAAATGCGGCGCATTGATGGGACGCTGCCTTTGGTACAGCTCGCTCCCGAATGGGAAGAGACTTTCAACACCTATCAAGTTGAAGGCGAGCGTGGTCTTGATATTGCGCTGCCGCCTGACCTCTTTAATCAATTGGCCGAACGCGCAGCGGACAAGCTGAACGATGCCAGTCAAAACGGTGTTTATCCGGCATTGGTCACCAACACCCGTCGTCGCAGATTTTTGCGCACGGTAATGCGGGCAAAAGGGATCTCAAACCCGGTTCTCTCGTTTGAAGAGATTGGGCTTGATGCGCGCCCTTCCCTCGTGGGTGTGATCGCCGCATGACGGCAGTATTGGCGGAGCTCCTGCAAATATCAAACGCCGTCCTGTGGCATGGGATAGCTGTGTTCCTTCGTGTCGGTGCCCTTGTTGCGCTGCTTCCCGCCTTTGGGGAGCGGACAGTCCCCGTTCGGATCAAACTGATCATTGTGCTTGCCTTTGTGCTGATCGTCGCACCAGCCGTTCCCCAGGGCAGCTTTAGACCTGGTCTTGATGCCGCGATCGTATTGTTGTTCACCGAAACCCTAGCCGGGTTTTTGCTCGGAATTGGCATACGACTTTTCATTTTGGGCCTCCAAACCGCCGGTTCTATCGCCGCACAGTCGACCTCGCTTTCGCAGATCCTTGGCGGCGCTGCAGTCGATCCACTTCCGGCGATGGGGTACATTTTGATCATTGGCGCGCTAGCGCTCGCCGTGATCACCGGTCTTCATGTCAAAGCGGCGTCGCTCATCATCCTCTCCTATGAAATCTTACCTATGGGACAGCTGCTGTCGGGGTCAGTTTTGTCGCAATGGGGCGCGTCCAGGGTCGCGCATGCCTTTGCGCTGGCCTTCACGCTCGCGGCACCTTTTGTAATCCTTTCGGTGATCTACAACCTCGCACTTGGTGCCATTAACAAGGCGATGCCGCAACTCATGGTCGCCTTTGTCGGCGCCCCCGTGATCACGGCGGGGGGGCTCTTTGTTCTCTTTCTCGCCGCGCCGTTTATGCTGGAACATTGGATGGCCGCTCTCGATGCCTTCATGGCCAATCCCTACCGGGTAACCCCATGAGCATGCAGGAAGATCCCAGCGCCAAGACGTTTGATCCAACGCCACAAAAACTGCTCGAAGCGCGCAAAAAGGGTGAAGTCGCTAAATCCACCGATCTGTTCACCGCCGCTGCGTATGCCGGATTGCTTGTTGCGTTGATGATGGCGGGGTCGTCAGGCGTCCAAGAGGCCGGTACAGCGATGATGGTTTTGCTGGACCAACCTGCCGCGCTCACCACCCTTTTTTTTGGTGGTGATGATGGTCAAGAAGCGATGGCCGGCATCATGCGACCTGTCATCGTTGGATTGACCCCGCTATTCGCCTTGCCGGCCGTAGCCGTCATTTTGGCAGTCGTGGCGCAGCGTGCGCTGGTTTTCGCACCCAGCAAACTCGAACCCAAACTGTCGCGCATATCGCTGATTGCCAACGCCAAAAACAAATTTGGACGCAGCGGACTTTTTGAATGGGCCAAAAGCTTTACCAAGCTCACTGTCTACTCCGTCGTGTTGGCCATCTTTATCACACAGCGGATGCCAGAAATGGTGGCCGCCCTTCAAACGGAGCCGCGTCTCGTTCTGTCTTTGTTGGCAGAACTGTGCTTGGTTTTTCTGTTTATCGTGGTCCTCATATCTACGGCCATAGGTGGCATTGACGCGATATGGCAGCATTTTGAACACATCCGCAAAAACCGAATGTCGCACAAAGATATTATGGATGAGACCAAGAATGCCGAAGGCGACCCACATATCAAACAAGAGCGTCGGCAAAGAGCTATGGCAGCTGCGCAAAACCAGATGATGGCAGATGTACCGACCGCAGATGTGGTGATCGTCAATCCGACACATTACGCGGTGGCGCTCAAATGGAGCAGAGAAAAGGGAGCCGCGCCCGTATGTGTGGCGAAAGGCGTTGATGAGATTGCCCGCGCCATTCGGGAGGCCGCGCAGACTGCGGGTGTGCCGATTCACCGTGACCCACCAACCGCACGCGCCCTTCATGCCACAACCGACATCGGCCAGCAGATTGCGCCCGACTTCTACCAAGCTGTTGCAGCTGCAATCCGCTTTGCCGAGACCATGCGCCAGAAGGCAAAGGCGCGCATATGACGGACGCGCACGCATTGACGCAACTGTTGGACGTGAGCCAAGCTCGATATGATGAACAACGGCAAGCCTTTACACTGATCGTTCAGGAAGAGTCTCGCCTTCGCTCAGAACTGGCCCGATTGACGAAACTGGATCAGGCATCAAGTCTCCGGCAAGGATCAATGCTCACCATGCAAGCAATAGGAGCCGATGTGCAATGGCAGGCCTGGCTTGGGCGATCCCGGACAACGCTCAACATGCAGCTTGCGCGGGTTCTGGCGTTGAAAGACAATGAACAGGCCAAGGTACGCACAGCCTTCGGCAAAGTTACCGCACTGCAGCAGATTCTGGCGGAGGAACTGACGCAACGAAAAAGAGCTCATGCCGATAGGGTGCTGCAGCGTGCCATGGATCAGACGGTTTTATACAGGCCGCTCACTTAAACCTCAGGTTTGCTTAGTAGTCCTGGCGTGCAATCTCCAGGATCAAGACGTCTTTTATGACATCCTTGCCCATGTCCTTTTGCCCCGCTTCCCGCAGGGCAGTGCGCAAAACTGCTAGGTTGTTTGCTGAGGTAAAAGCCCCATCAAAACCACCGATATTCGCATGATCAAAGAGCACCTGCAGAAAACTATCCCTGAGTTTTGGCTCTCGCCGAAAGACTGCTTCATTGCTTCCTTCGGGGACCTCCAAGCTGAGCGACAACACAACCAAAGACCGCACAACCTGGTCCTTAACAATAGGTACAACAAACTGGTTGTTCAGCTTCACATAATCCATTTCAGGGGCCGGATTGTCAGGGCCATGTGGCTCCTCGGCCTCTGCCTGCAATGTCGTGTCATTCTCATCCTGCGCAGTTTCCTCTGTCGGTTCGGGAGCAGGGCGCAGGAACATACCCGCACCAACCCCGGCCCCAGAACCAACCAAAAGCAAAACAAGGGGAAGAATTTTCTTGAGCATCCTGTCCTCCTTAGAAAGGTAAAATGACATCTAGTATCTGCTGTCCGTAACGTGGTTGCTGCACATCTGTGATCTGCCCTCGCCCCCCGTAAGACACCCTGGCCGACGCGATTTTGTCATAGGTGATTTCGTTTTGCCTCGAGATATCCGCAGGCCGTACATAGCCCGTTACCAAAAGCTCCCGCAGCTCAAAGTTGACCCGCAACTCTTGCGTGCCCGAAATGGACAGCACGCCATTCGGCAGCACATCTACTACTGTCGCCGCGACCTTGAGCGTCAGTCGTTCATTTCGTTTGACGGATCCCGTACCAGAAGAAGAAGAGCTTGAGTTGATGCCCACCAGACTGTCCGCTGTTGCGCCGTCCGGCAATCGGTTTTCAAGTCTTTGTGGCAGTCCGACAAAATCGGGCACACCAAGGTTTTCCGCTCCATTTCTGGAGCGGTCGCTGGCATTGGAAATCTCTGCGCGTTCATCAATCTCAATCACAACCGTCAAGATGTCACCACGTTGCATCGCGCGACGATCGCCCAGCAAAGACTGTCTTGTCCCCGACCAAAGCGATGCGCGATCCACGCTGCGCTCTTCTTCGATACGCAGCGGAAGTCCGGGATTGATCATGGCAGAATGATCCGCAGATTCCATCGCAGGCGTGAATTTGGGCGGCTTACCAATCTCGTCAGTGCTGGAGCACGCAGCGACGCCCAAAATCAAAAGGGGAATGAAGACTTGTTTCATGTGTTGCTCCTAAGGGCGAACTTGTATGCTGCCATCGGCCTGCACCTGACCAAATACTGTAGCGCGCGAAGACAGGTTCATTATTCGAACCCGGTCCCCAAGCGCGCCCCGTTCCAATGCCCGCCCTTCGGTCATGATCTGAAGGCCATTGGACTCAAATGCGAGCCGAACCAATTGGTTGCGCGCAACCAGAGCAGGTGGACCAATGTCATCCAATCCAATCGCGCGCCCGGGATACAAAACGACGCGCGCCTCTTGTCCGATAACATCGGCCAGTTGCGCGTAGCCTTCTGCGCGCCCCATGTTGCGCAAAGCAACGTCGGTAGCCCCGATAATGGCATTCGCCCGAATTGTACGGGTCGGGACAACACTGTCTGCCCAGACCGGGGTTGCGATGAGGGCGAAAAGGATAGCGCGTATCAGCATCACCGCACCTGCGTGGTCGCGCCCATCATCTGATCGGCGGCGGAGATGACTTTGGCATTCATTTCATATCCGCGCTGCGCCTCAATCAACTCCGTAATCTCACGCACAGCATCAACAGAACTGTCCTCAAGATAGCCCTGTCGCAAGGTACCCAAACCGTCCAGTCCGGGCGTGGACACAACGGGCGGGCCAGAGGCTTCTGTCTCCGCAAAGAGGTTGCTTCCCAATGCCTCAAGACCTTTGGCATTGGAAAATCCGGTCAGGTTGAACTGCCCCAAAAGCTGTCCTGCGGCATTGTCCTCAAAGTAGGCAAAGACCTCGCCTTCACCATTGATAGAGATGTTGCGCGCGTCTTGGGGAATGACGATTTCAGGGGCGACCGGATAGCCGTCGGACGTTACAATCAAACCCTCGCCAGTCCGTTTAAGCCCGCCATCGCGGGTATAGGCGGTTTGCCCGGACGGCAGCGTCACTTCTAAAAACCCAAGCCCGTCGATCGCCAGATCAAGATCACCGCCCGTGGCAGAAAGCCCGCCCTGTGCCAAATGAATTGACACCGCTGCCGGACGCACCCCAAGGCCAAGCTGCACGCCAGTTGGCAGCACGGTCCCATCTGACGCATTCACCGCACCAGCACGGGATAACTGCTGATAGTGCAAATCAGCAAATTCGGCGCGTCGGGCATTATAGCCAGTGGTCGACATATTCGACAAATTGTTCGAGATCGTCTCAACCCTCATTTGTTGGGCGGACATACCGGTAGCGGCGATTTTCAGGGCGCGCATATGTGTCTCCTTTTTTAGGTCATCAAGGTTTTCATTGCTGCGCGCACACGCTCGTCTTCGCTGTCAAGAAAGCTCTGGCCAAGCTCATAGGCCCGCTGAACTTCGATCATACGAGTGAGTTGATAGACGCTGTTCACGTTGGAATTTTCGACAAATCCTTGCAGCACGCGCGCTGTCTCAGCGGGTTCAAATCCGCTCTCCGCACGAAACATCACACCGTCTTCTCTCACCATTGAAGACGGGTCGATCGGCCGGACAAGGCCGATCTGACCCAGTGGGTTTCCATCCGCACTTAGCGTGCCATCGGCGGATACAGCAATATCGGCGCCGACGGGCACAAATACAGGCGCACCACCGGCATCGAGCACACGGTTACCATCATATGTAACGAGGTCCCCATTCGCGCTTGGTGCAAATGCGCCAGATCTGGTCAACCGTTCACCACCCGGGGTTTCAATGAGAAAAAACCCGTCCCCTTCAATCGCAAAGTCAAAGGTGCCGCGCGTTTGGGTCAGGGCCCCTTGTTCAAACGAGGTGTTGCGCACGTTGCCTTGCCCCATTGACAAGGATGGCCCACGATCCACAGGTTTGACATATTCCGAAAAAATCAGACCTTCGGCCCGATATCCGGTAGTGGCGGCATTGGCGATGTTGTTTGCAACGATCTGCATTTCGCGCGCCAAACCCGATTGGCGGGTCAGTGTTGTGTAACCTGCGTGTTCCATATCAGCCTCCGATCACCAGTGGGATAATGCGGTCATGAAAAAAGGAGATGAGCGCTTGTGTCATGAACCCCATTGTCAACCAAAACACGGCACCGATGGCGGCCAGTTTCGGGACAAACGTCAGCGTCATTTCCTGAATTGAGGTCAGTGCCTGCACCAAGCCAATCGACACACCGGCAACCAGGGCCACCGTGAGGATGGGCAATGAAATAACCAGCGCCACCCATAGCCCTTGCCGCATCGTGTCAAAAAAGATGACCTCATCCAGCATCAGACCGGCATCCGCAGAATTTCCTGATACGCTTCGACAACCTTGTTGCGCACTGTCACCGCAGTTTCGACAACCAGTTCAGTCTGCGCCAGTGCAGTCACAAGCGAATGCGGATCCGCGCCGCCTATCATAGCTGATTTCGCCGTCTCCTCACCTTCTGCGAGGGTTGCGGCAAAATCGGTAACCGCGCTTTTCGCGGTGCTCAATGCTCCCGGTGTTTCTGCCGGCTCTGTCGCGGGTTTTGCCGCGGCGTATTTCTGAGCAACTGAAAGTCCTTTGATTTCCATTCTGGAACTCCTTTTGGTTTAGGTTGGTGACGGTTTTACCGTCTGAGTAGGTCCATGAGCCCTGATGACATCTTGCGTGTCTGTTCAAAGATCTTGAGGTTGGCCTCATAGCTGCGCTGTGCTTCTCGCGCATCGGCAAGCTCAATAAGCAGATCGACATTCGATCCGTCGTAGTGACCCGTTTCATCCGCCAGCGGGTGTGTTGGATCAAAGATTTTTTCGAGCTCGGTTCGGTCCAGACGCACCCGGCCCGCATGCACCGCCGCAACGGTATCCTGCGCGCGCATCTCGGTCTCGAATGAGATCGTTTTGCGCCTGTATCCGGGCGTGTCTGCATTTGAAATGTTCTCAGACAGATGTCGCAGGCGCGCCGCCTGCGCCTTTAGCCCGCTTGACGACACACTGAGTGCTTTGGAAAATTCGCTCATCCCAGCCTCCCCTAGTTCGCTCGAAGGGTGCTGCGCAGCACTGAAATTGAATTCTTGTAGATCGCCAATGCACGGTCATGCGCCCGTTTTGCATCAACCGACTTTAGCATTTCCGTCTCGATTGAGACGCCATTGCCATTCGGGCTTTCCTGATCTTTCACCTCAAAGGCGGCGGGTAGAGCGACACCACCCATGCTCCCATGCATATGCTCAGGGCGGGTTGCACGTTGGCTCGTTGAGGTATCGGCAGGCGCATATGCGGATTTGAAATCCGGCATGTCCCGGGCGATGTAGTCCGGGGTATCGGCGTTCGCAACATTCTGTGCGACGACCGCTTGTCGTTGACCCGCATGTCGGGCCATCGCTGACGACATCCTAAAGATGTCCAGATTCTCAAACATCGGGGCTTCTCCCTCGACCAATTTCAATGATGGCTTAACCCCGATTCCTTTAGAAAGGGTGAGCAGCTTCAAAAGGATTGCCATGTTACAGGTCACATCACCCACCGCGCCGCTGGAAGGGGTGCACGCCCAGCTCAACACATTGAGGGCCGTTCATCCCGTGGGACGCGTGACGCAAGTACAGGCCGGAGTGATTGAAGTTTCAGGATTTCCCGCTGATGTGCGGATTGGCGATTCCGTTACCATCGCACGCAAAATGCATGACCCGCTGGTTTGCGAAATCGTGCAACTGCGCGGGAATAGTGTTTTGGCTCTGCCTCAGGAAACGCCTGAAGGGGTAGCGCTCAGAGATCGCGTGATCCTGTCGCAGGAACAAACCATCGCCCCCTCAAACTTCTGGCTGGGTAGAATTGTCGGGCCTTCTGGCGCCCCCTTGGATGGAAAACCTCTTTTGCGAGGGCCACACGCACGGCCTTTGCGCACCGCTCCTCCTGATGCGGCGCAACGACGCGCCTTGGGCGCGCGTCTGCATACTGGCATGGCTGTGACCAATACTTTGTTGCCCATCGTGCGGGGGCAACGCGTTGGTCTCTTTGCAGGTTCCGGTGTGGGCAAAAGCAGCCTTTTGGGCGCGCTTGCCTCACACATGGACGCAGATGTCGTGGTCATCGCGCTGATTGGCGAGCGCGGGCGCGAGCTGCGCCACTTTGTTGAAGACGTGATTGGCACGGAAAACATGAAACGTACCGTTGTTGTTGCGGCGACCTCAGATCAATCCGCATTGCAGCGCAGGCGATGTGCCTGGACCGCTATGGCCGTCGCCGAACACTTCCGGGATGAGGGGCATTCAGTACTGTTGCTGGCCGACTCAATCACGCGCTTTGCCGAAGCGCATCGCGAAGTTGCGGTTGCCTCAGGCGAAGCACCAGTGCTGCGCGGCTATCCGCCCTCAACAGCGCATATGATCATGTCGCTGTGCGAACGGGCGGGACCAGGAAAGAACGGTCAGGGCGATATCACCGCGATCTTTTCGGTTTTGGTCGCGGGGTCCGACATGGATGAACCCATTGCCGATATTTTACGCGGTGTTCTGGACGGCCATATCGTTCTTGATCGCAGCATTGCAGAGCGGGGGCGGTATCCAGCAGTCGATGTTCTGCAATCCGTTTCGCGCAGCCTGCCCGCCGCCGCAAGCAAGGCCGAAAATGACATGCTGGCCGAAGCGCGCAGATTGCTTGGCCTTTATGAACGTAATGCAGTGATGATACGCGCGGGATTGTACAATCAAGGCAGCGACGCAGAGCTAGATCAAGCGATTGCTCTGTGGTCTGATCTGGATGCCTTTCTGGGCCAGAGCGCTCCACAAGACTGCGCCCATAGTTTCCAGCAGCTCAATCTGATCCTGCGCAGGGCGCGCGCCGCTGGAAAACCTGCACCGCGCGTCCCCGGACATCATGGCGATCCTACCTAGAGACCCTGAAGCAAGGTCAGCGCGATAGATCCACCGCTCAACGAATTGTTCAGGCCATTGATCTGATCGCGCACGATGAATTTGGTGATTGCATCCTGCACCATCTCGTCGTTTGTAAACTGCGTCAGGTCGTCAGTACCAAACACCGCAACGGCACGGTCCTTAAAGACGCCCAGTTGCTGATCAATGTCAATTTGCCCAATCGATGACGGCAAATTCAATGCGCGCTCAAACATCTCCCTCAGCGGCGGATCACCCATGATCGTGAACCACTTCGCATCCGTTGAGCTGCCGCCGGCCGCCAATTCCGGCAATGCACGTTGTGCATAGAGCGCGATCCGCATCGCGCTGTCCTGCTGACCTGCCGCAACTTCAAAACTATTGGACTGAAAGCGGGAAATCGTATCGCCCACAAACGCCTCGTTCCCGACACGGAATGTGTCACCTGGGCCAAAGCCAAAGGCTTCCGACAGCTCCCGATACCTCGTATCGGCCAACCGATTGGCAAGCGTATCATCGCTTGCTGTGCCTTCTTCGAGGACTTTTTGGATAAAGAAACGATTGTCGATATCATCCTGCAAGCCATAAGCCCCAAGCGCCACTGTCAACAAACGGCGATCAGACACCAGGTCTTCTGCGGATGTGATATTACCGATGTTCTCAGTAAAATACTCCGTATCGCGTTGCTGAACCGTAGAGGCGTTAAACGCTTCTGTTTGCGCGTCATATGTCCGCTGCAGAAACCGCCATCCACTTAAACCGTCAGCTGGGACAATCGGCTGGAACATCAGTTCGTCCTCACTGCGAGCAACCGATCTTCCCGCGGGATCATGGACCGCAGAGCCTTAAGTGCGCGGTAATGCGTGTTGTCGATGATCGCCTCACTCGCTTCAGCCAGAATGCGGCGACTGTCCACGTCTTGAAACACCTGGCTCAACTCTTCCAACTGCCGCAAGAGCCCATGGTGCGCCTTTTCGGGCGTGCTGTCCCCGGACAAAACCAGTTGCACGGCAAAACAGGCACGACGGACCGGTGTGTTCGCTTCGTCGGGATGGATCGCATCGCGCAGGCGCAAAATATGGGCGTTCGGGGTCATTATCGACAACCTGCTGCGCCGGTCGCCATTCTCAATCACCGCCCCATTGATGAGCACCCTTTCCTTTGGACTAAGCTTAAGGACAAGACCGCTCATTCTTTTGCACCGTTGGATTTAAGGCCGCGCAGGATTGCCATGTTCACTTCAAGCAAGGGGATGGGGGACTCACCGTTGCGAATGACCTTTTTTGTTTGGGCATCCGTGAATTCGGCGAGGTAAAATATGCGCGCACGCAACGATTTCGGCAGGCTGTTTTCAGCGTCTGCCACATCAAGCGCCAATGTGCGCCATAACGTGTTGTTCTCATGCAGCGCTTCCATAAGCTTTGGAAACTCATCGGATGTAATCGCGGCTTTCAGCCGGGCGGTAATCCGCGCGATCACATCGTATTCGATACTCCGGTCCGACCGCGTTGGCGCGGCTGTGGGGGCATAGGCGCGCTGGGCCAGTGCGTAGGCGTTCATGTTGTTAACCTCATCTACTCTTGTCATTTTGCGCAAGGGTGCGGGGCGTATTGCTACGCCCCGCTTTCACTCAACTTACCGGAAGAGCGAGAGGATCGTCTGAGGCGACTGGTTCGCAATGGACAGCGCCTGAACTGCCAACTGCTGCTGTGTCTGAAGCGCCTGCAAGCGTGCGGAGGCCGCTTCCATGTCTGCATCCACCAGCGCCCCGATACCGGACTTCAGCGAGTCGGACAGCTTGCTGACAAACTCAGACTGTGTCTCGATCCGACCACGTGAGGAACCAAAGCCCGCCGCAGAATCGATTGCCGTCTGGATCAGACCTTCGATGCTGACCAGAGCAGCAGCAGAACCGCCTGCGGTGGAGACATCAATGCCACCCAACGCTTCAAGGCCGCCACCGCGCTCAAAACCAGCAGTAGCAGAAGTCATCGTATCGACGCGCACACCAATTGTGTCTGTGCCCGTTGTTACAGTTGACGTTGCTGTCAGACCGGTCGCAGTAGCGGTGAAGTCCAGAACATCAGCATCAATGCTGTTCTCAGCAGCATAGAGATCCCATGCTTTTTCCAGCCCCTTCGCGACATCCGCAACAGTGTCAGTGTCTTTAGCAACATAGACAACGTTTGAAGCACCGGCGACAGTTGCAGCTGTGGTAACGTCAGCCGGGGTGAAGCTGCTGCTGTCAGCATCTGTACCTGTGAGTCCGATACTGAAAGCTGTGCCTGCCGCAATTGCTGCTGGTACACCTGCAATCGCTAAGGTCTGTGATTGCGTTGCGTTCAGAGTGGCCGCTGCGGCACCGGAGGTGGCACTACCAGCCACGTACGTTGCGTCCGATGCGATCACGGTCTCTTTTGTGCGTAAATCAGACGACGCAACATTGATGTTTGACGTCGTGACAGACCCATCCGCAGCACGATCAAGAGATGACAGGATATCAACGTCATCGCCACCGCTAAGCAGGTTCAACCCATTGAACTGAGCGGCACCAACGACCGAACTGATCTGATCGCGCAGAGCAACAATGTCAGCCTGGATTTTGGTCCGATCTACGTTGTCCTCTTGCGAGTTAACAATCTTGCCTTTGATATCCGTGAGCAGGTCTGTCACCGTCTCTGCACCATTCTGCGCCACCGCGACGGTGGATTCACCGAGCGACAGAGAGTCAGAGATGGCCTTGAAGCCCTGCACGTCAGACGACATGACCTTGGAAATGGCCCAAACGGCAGAGTTGTCCTTGGCGCTTGCCACGGACTTACCAGTGGAAATTTCGGTTTGCGTACCCGCCAGGTTCGCGTTGATGGATTTCAGCGTTTGCAGCGCAACCATTGCGCTGTTGTTTGTAAGAATGCTCGACATGAACATGTTCCTTTAGTCATTGACGCTTTGCGTCCGTGATGTCCCACCCCCCGGGGGTTGGACGACATGTCGTTCTGACCAATGCATGTTCTTTTTCGTGAAGCTCATGCGCCACCCGATCATCGGATGCAGCGCTAGAAATGGCGGTTGAGTGTTAAAGAATTCTGAATCGCTGCCCGCCACTTCTTAATGTTTTTAATCAAAGCGTCAGACCCGATGTTCAACAGAGCTTTCGGCCTGCAGCGGGATATCGCGTTTCTTGCCATCCGCGCCGTATGTCTCCAGCGTTCCCTTCACCTCACGCAGCTTTGCCATGCGCGTTGCGACCGCACGTATGCCTTCCAAGGCACCGTCCAGCAGCAGTTGGTTGCGCTCGACTTTCGTGCCCAGCGCATCAAGCGTTTCGGCATCGGGCTTATGCAGATCGCCCATCGCGTCGATCAATGCCTCTTTGGGAACCAGCAAGTCATTGAGTTTCTCCAGATCCCCGGCAAGGAGCGCCTCACGCTCCGCATCCAGCAGATCAGCCAGTTCCGAGACTGTCTTATTCGTTTTGTTTTGTGTCATTGCTACGCTCCTTCAAAGCATCAAAAATCGATTCGCTCAGCCCGATACCGCCAGCGCGGACAAGCGCCATTGCATGCTGTTCCACCAGAAATGATGAAAACTGGTCCTCTCCTGCTCCGCCGCCAAAACTCTCGCTCGTCTTGCCAAGTCCCGCTGATTTCAGCATTTCTGCTAAAAACGTCGCTTCCAGTTTTTGTGCGGCTTCGCGCAGTTGTTGGTCCGCTGTTTGCGGATTTGGAGCCGGGACAGAGAGGCGTGTTACTTCCACGGGGCAGTCCTTAAATTGCAGTCTATTTTCCCGACCATGCGCCAGATCGGGTAAACAACCGGTAAGGATGTTCGCGCATAACCACGCCATCGGAGAAGAATTCCCGGAGGTATCTGTGCATCCATTGCTAAATCTGACGACTCAAACGCAATCCCCCAAAGGCGATGCGGCATTGCTTCAAGGCACTGCGAAAATGAATGCATCCGACGTCCCCGCAGAGGGTGCTGAGCCAGCAGAGGCTTTCGCGGCGGTCTTTGCCAAGGAGGAGCCCGGCACGCCCCCGCCGCTCCCCTCAAAGGAAATGGGCATACAGCCAGAAGAGGCCCTCCAGAAAGCTGACGGGGGCGAGGCCGAGGCTGACGCGGACCAAACCGCGAAACCTGATACTACGCCAAAAACCAGCACTGAGGCGCAGTCCACGCTGACTGCATCCTCGGAAGCTGAGGACTCATCGCCAGTCGGTCCGCCCCCTGCAAAAGCACCCAAGGAGCATTCTCCCGATACTCAGGCTGTGACCAAAATGACGTTGGGATCCGTCAATCCAGCCCCGGCAACGCAAGAAGCGGTTGCAGCTGCATCAACTTCTATCAAAAGCGCAGCGGCACCTCAGGCCACGCTCAGCCAGCCAGACGCGCCGCTCCCCTCCCAATTGACCAAAACGCAATCTCCCCTCCCTTTGCCCGAACAGCAAAGTACAAAGGCACCGTCACCCCCTGTACAACCCGCTACCGCGCAGACCTCCGTTGAGATGAGACAAACAAATTTCCTGCCGGAAAGCAGATCACCTCAGGAAGCATCCGATCTACCGCGCAGTGTTCGACCGGCGGAACCACAGCCGCAACTCGCCCCGGTTGGCCCACCCAAGCAAACGCCGCTCAGGTCTGAGCCAGCAAGCCTTTCGTTGACGCCGAAAGCAGCGGCACATTCCGAAGCGGATGTACCCACGCCTTTGGTCAGTCAGAATACGGCGGCGCCGTCGGCTATGTCAGCCTCTGATGCCGCTCCAGTACCTGCGTCGCTCGCAATGACGGCCGCGCCTCAAGCCACAAGACTTCCCGGGCAAAGAGAGCCACGATCAGGGGTGTCATCAACAGATGTAAGCGCAGTTCCAGCGCCTAAAACACCCAAACCTCAGGTCGCACCACCTCAGCAGCCACTTTTTGCCGCGCAGCAGGCCGAAGCGTTGACGCAGGACCATAAAACACTCAGCACCGCGAGAACTGATGCAGAACCACTCAGCATGGCCCGTTCCGATGCGCCGGCGACAACGCAAACCAATACCCCACAGAATATGCCCATCCGCCTCGATACGCCGCAACATGTCGCGCGCCAAATTGCAGAAGCGATGCAGCATATGCCAAACAGGCCGGTGGAAATATCACTCAGCCCCGAAGAATTGGGCCGTGTCCGCCTCGCGCTGACGCATTCAGAGGCCGGGATCACAGTCAGTGTGTTGGCAGAGCGGCCTGAAACCATTGACCTGATGCGTCGTCATATAAGCAATCTGGAGGCGGCCTTTCAGGCCATCGGTTACGATGATGTGGCCTTCTCCTTTGCTGGCGGAGAGGCCGACACAGGGGAACAAAATGAGCGAACTGGCGACAGCAACTTTGATGGCTTGAACGCTGAACCGAACATGCCGGATGCCACCCAGATCACATTGAACACCGCAGCGCAAAGCGGCGTTGATATTCGCGTTTGACAAGGAGCCATGATGGACATCACCCAAACTCCCGCCACCACCGCAGCAGCAAATGCTGTCGCAACTGCAACGCCTCAGACCAACTCTGTGCTGTCGTCTGATTTTGAGACGTTTCTCAAAATGCTGACTGCGCAGGCCAAGTATCAAGACCCGCTCGAACCCATCGATTCTTCTGAATATGCGGCGCAATTGGCGCAATTCTCCATGGTGGAACAGCAGGTGTTGTCCAATGATCTGCTCAGCGCGCTTGCCACCCAGCTTGGCGCAGGCAACATGACGCAATTGGCCGGGTGGATCGGGATGGAAGCAGAGACAACCGCTCCCGTATTGTTTGATGGCTCCCCCATCACAATCAAACCAAATCCTGCTGCCATCGCGGATTCGGTTTCGCTGATCGTACGTGACAGTGCGGGCAATGAAGTGCAGCGACTGCCCATTCCCGTCTCTGCTGAACCAGTGCAATGGGCGGGTGTGACCAGCGATGGCACCCCCTTACCTTCCGGCAGCTACAGCTTTGATGTAGAAAGCCGCGCCAAAGGTGAAGTGGTCTTGTCAGAGCCCGCCACGACCTATGCCCGCATCACAGAAACCCGGCTGCAAGCTGACGAAGCGGTGCTGATCCTCGAAGGGGGTTCTGCGATACTCGCAAGCGATGTAACAGCGCTGCGCGAACCCGTCTAAATCACCTGTCTGACAGGGCGAAACCGGCATATGCAACAGGCATGACGATTCTGCGAAACCGCCCTAGCTCAAATTTCGCCAATGGTCGCTTGACGGCGTCAGGATAGAGCTGCGTCGGGGTCTTTTCCCGCACCAGGTCAGCCAGCAAAGCACCACAATAGCTCGCCATCGCGACGCCATTGCCGTGATAACACAAGCTGGCGAACATGCCCGGCTGCTCCGGGATCTGCCCGACAAAAGGCATCCGGTCACGCGCAATACAGACCATACCAGACCAGGCATGCGGCGTTTCAACGTCGCGCCAGGCTGGGAACATCCTGTCAAAGTCCGCGCGCGCGCGTTTGATCGCCCGTGCCTCGGATTTTTCGTTTGCCATCAACCCGCCCCGCACCCCAAAGAGCATACGGTTGTCGGGCATAAGCCGGAAATAGTGGAGCAGATGCCGCGTATCATAGGAAGCCTGCCCACTGGTCCAGCCCTGCGCGCCCAGTTCCGACTGGGTCATGGGCCGCGTGACGATGATGCTGGATTGTGTCGGCATGTACCGACCCGCCAGCCACGCAGGAATGTCCTCTGACGAATACCCATTCGTCGCCATGATCACCCGCCGCGCCGTGACACTCCCACCAGCCGTCCTGACCTCAAATCCATCCCCTTTGCGATGGATGCCAGTTACAGACGAATTGTCGAAAACCTTTGCACCTGCGGCAACCGCTGCCTGTGCCAAACCAGAAATATACTTGCGCGGGTTCAGACCAAACCCCACCGGAATGGTCAACGCGCCATGAAATCCGGCGTTCATCCCTTCGGCTTCCAAGGCATCGGCCTTGGTCAACCGCGCTTCAAAACCGTAGGTCTCCGCATACCGCGCGACCTCACTTTCCATCGCGTCAAAGTCGCGTGCGCGATGGGCAAGCTGCGTCTCTCCGTCGGAATGACGATCAACGTCTATGCCAAACCGGTCCAGCAGACCTTCCACCAGACGGATCGCGGCCACCTCGGCACTGCGCCAATCCTTGCGCCCCTGAAGTCCAAAGGACCGCTCCAACGCGGCATCCTCCAGCATCCCTCCGCCCAGACAGCAAAACCCGCCATTGCGCCCCGACGCGCCCCATCCCACATGCCGCGCCTCAAGCACGGCAACCGAAACACCCGCCTCCGCCAGATGCAGCGCCGCTGAAATCCCCGTAAACCCACCGCCAACAATGGCCACGTCGCAATCATGCGCCCCAGCCAACGCTTCATGTGTCGGCAGATCGCAGGTCTGGTCCCACCAGCACCCTGCACGCGGCGCATCGGAATAGGCAAAATCTCCGTAAATGCGCCGCATCAGCCCGCGGCCCGTTCCGCCGCCTGCGCCTCTTTCTGCGCGCGGATCGTACTGCTCTTGCTGATCAAGGAGGCGCTGATCACACCAACTGTCACGATCAAAATCATGATGGTCGACAGCGCGTTGATCTCCGGTGACACCCCAAGACGCACAGCCGAGAATATCTTGATTGGCAGCGTGGTGGCCGATGGCCCGGATGTAAACGAGGCGATCACCAGATCGTCGAGGCTGAGCGTAAAGGCGAGAAGCCATCCGGAGATCACCGCAGGTGCGATGATGGGCAAGGTCACAAGCCGGAAAGATTCCCAAGGGGTGGCCCCCAAATCAAGCGCAGCCTCTTCCAAAGACCTGTCAAAACTGACCAACCGCGACGACACAACAACCGACACATAGCACATCGAAAATGTCGTATGCGCCAGCACGATCGTCAGCACACCCCGGTCCAGCCCGATCCCGATGAAAAGCAAGAGCAGCGAAAGCCCGGTGATCACCTCTGGCATCACCAACGGCGCATAGATCATCCCGGAAAACAGCGTCCGCCCCAAGAAGCGCCCGCCCCGCACCAGCACATATGCCGCCATCGTGCCCAGAACCGTGGCGAAAGTGGAGGAGATCACCGCCACTTTGAGCGTGACCCAAGCCGCGTCCAGAAACGCCTCGTTCTGGATCAACTCACCATACCATTTCGTCGAGAAGCCAGCCCATACCGTGACCAGCTTGGACGCATTGAAACTATAGATGATCAGCACGATCATCGGCAGATACAAAAACGCAAACCCCAGCGTCAGCGATGTGACGTTAAACCAGCTGAGCCGTTTCATTCTTCGGCCTCCTGCTGCTTTTGCTGGTTGTGTTGGAACAGCACAATCGGGATCACAAGGATCAAGAGCAGGATCACCGCCACCGCAGACGCCACAGGCCAGTCCCGGTTGTTAAAGAACTCTTCCCACAGCACCTTGCCGATCATCAGCGTGCCGGACCCGCCCAGCAAGGAGGGGATCACAAATTCGCCAAGTGCCGGGATGAACACCAGAAAGCTGCCGGCGATGATCCCATTCTTTGACAATGGAATTGTGACGAGCCAAAACGCCTGTGCGCGGGTGCAGCCCAAATCCTGCGCCGCCTCATCTAGTGACGCGTCCAACCGATCCAACGCCGCATAAATCGGCAGGATCATGAACGGCAGATAGGTATAGACGATCCCGATGTAGACAGCCGTGTTGGTGTTCAGGATCTTCAGCGGCTCCCCGATCAGCCCAAGCCAGATCAACAACTGATTCAATAGCCCTTCGTTGCTGAGGATACCCATCCACGCATAGACCCGGATCAGGAAAGACGTCCAAAATGGCAAGATCACCAGCATCATCAACGTCGCGCGCCATTCCTCCGGCGCACGTGCCATGCCATAGGCGATGGGATATCCCACCAGCAGGGTCAATACCGTGGAAAGTAGCGCAATACGCAGTGAGCTAAGGTAGGCTTTCCAATAGAGGTCGTCTTCGGTCAGAAACACGAAATTCTCAAAGTCGAGCTCTGCGATCAACGCGCCAATGCCGTCTTTGAGCGTCGGCGTGTAGGGCGGGATCGCCAAGGCGGCGTCAGAGAGCGAGATTTTCAGCACGATCAGAAAGGGTGCCAGAAACAAGACCAGCAGCCAAAGATATGGCACTGCGATGAGGGCTGCACGGCGCATCAGCAGACCCCTGCACATTTTGAGAACACCGGACCGGGGCCAGCCCCGGACCCCGCGGTATTTAAGGCCAAAAAGAGGGGGGGGTTGGCGTGTTCCATCATCGTGTCAAAATCACGCCAGCTGTCGCGCTCCAAGACACCCAGACCTCGTCTTCCCATGTGATGTCGCGCCGCGCGATACGTTTGGTGTTGGCGGTCTGTGCCTTGATCACCTGACCGCCCGGCAGTTCAACGTGGTAGGTGCTGAGGTTGCCCAGATAGGCGATGTCCAACACTTTGCCCTGCATTGCATTGGGCACATCGACGGGCTTTTTACTGGAAACGCCGATCTTCTCTGGTCGGATTGCCAGATGCGCAGCTTGCCCATCGCTAAAGGGCTCAAGCGATGCGCACATGATCGCGGTCTTGCCGGGTGACCAGTTGAGATAGTATTTCTCTTTGCCTGCGGGCATCACCGTGCCTTCGATGATGTTCACGTCCCCAATGAAATCAGCGACATAAACCGAGTTTGGGTATTCGTAGATGTTGGCCGGTGTGGCCACCTGCATGACCCGCCCTTCATCCATGACCGCCACGCGGGAGGCGACCGTCATCGCCTCTTCCTGATCGTGGGTAACAATCACAAATGTTGTGCCTGTTGTCTCCTGAATGTCCATCAATTCAAACTGCGTTTCCTGGCGCAGCTTTTTGTCCAGCGCGCCCAGCGGTTCATCGAGCAAAAGCAGTTTGGGTGCCTTCGCCAGCGAGCGCGCCAGCGCCACACGCTGTCTTTGACCGCCCGATATTTGATGCGGCTTACGGCGCGCGAACTTCTCAAGGCGGGTCAGCTTGAGCATCTCGTCAACCCGCGCGTCAATCTCCGCCTTGCTCCTGCGGTCCCGTTTCAGGCCAAACGCGATATTTTCCCAGACACTCAGGTGTGGAAAAAGCGCATAAGACTGGAACATCATATTCACGGCGCGTTCATTGGGCGGCACCGCGCCAATGTCTTGGCCCGCGAGTTCAATCCGGCCTTCGCTGACCGTTTCGAACCCCGCCAGCATGCGCATCATTGTCGTCTTGCCGCAGCCCGAAGGACCTAAAAGGGCAAAGAACTCCTGCTCAAAAATATTCAGCGTCAAATCGTCGATGGCGACGAACTCACCAAACTTCTTGGTGACGCCTTCAAAACGGATCAGCGGTTTCGCATCGGGGTCGTCCCACGGGGCAAAGGCGGTCTGGCTCACGGGTGGAATATCCCCTTGGTCGGCGGAATTGAAAAGGGCGCGACCCTGATGGCCGCGACCCGTTTGGTTTTATGTACCGGACTTGATCTTGGTCCACATCCGGGTCACGACCCGCTGCACCTTGGGCGCGTAGGGTGATGTGGTATAAAGGTTTTCAAGCGTGGCTTCATCGGGATAGATCGCTGTGTCACCGATCACGTCTTCTTCCAGAAACTCCTGAGACGCCATGTTGCCGTTGGCGTAATAGACGTAGTTGGAGGCGGCCGCCATATTTTGTGCGTCCATGATGAAGTTCAAGAACTTATGCGCGGCGTCCGGATTTGGCGCGTCCACCGGGATCGCCATGTTATCGAACCACATCAGCGCCCCTTCTTTGGGTGCGTAATACTCAATCTCAACGCCGTTTTCGGCCTCTGCTGCGCGGTCGCGCGCCTGCAGAATATCCCCGGACCAACCAATTGCCACGCAGATATCACCATTGGCCAGCGCGTTGATGTACTCAGAGCTGTGGAACTTCGTGACATGCGGTGCAATCGCCGCCAACACAGGCTCTGTCTTTTTGATGACATCCGGGTCTTGGCTGTCTGGATCTTCGCCCAAATAGGCAAGCGTTGCAGGAATGATCTCTGCCGGGGCATCAAGGAAATGCACGCCGCATGAGGCCAGCTTTTCCATGTTCGCAGGGTCCAGCACCAGGGCAAGCGAATCAACCGGTGCGTCATCGCCCAGCACTTCTTTGACTTTGCCCGCGTTTACACCGATGCCCGTCGTGCCCCACATGTAGTTGACCGCATATTCGTTGCCGGGGTCATATTTGCTGACCCGCTCGCTGATCACGTCCCACATATTGCCCGCATTGGTGAGCTTGGACTGATCCAGCTTTTGAAATGCGCCCGCCGTGATCTGGCGTTGCAGGAACGTGCCCGATGGCACCACCACGTCATAGCCTGATCCACCCGCCAGCAGTTTGGTTTCCAACACTTCGTTGCTGTCAAATACGTCGTAGATCAATTCGATGCCGGTTTCGGCTTCGAACTTTTCCAACAGGCTTTCGTCAATATAGTCAGACCAGTTGTAGACCCGGACCTCTTCGGCAGCGGCTGCACCAGCCAGCATCGCCAAGCTGGCAACGCCGCCCAAAATACGCTTGTTCATCTTTTACTCCCATAAGCAGCCGGGTTGATCCCGACCTTGCATGAATTTGATCAAGTTTTGCCATCAGCGGCAAGATATTTTATGCTTTCATGCAGATGGCTTCGGTGCAAGACACCTCTGAGCGCTACAATAGCAGGCAAAAGTCCATGAACGTTGATGTCACAATGCCCCGCAATCCTTTTCAGGGGACCGACACCGCAAAGATGCCAGCGCATCAGTTGGTGTATGAGGCATTGCGGGTAATGATCCTCTTTGGGGATTTGGCCCCGGGTCAGGCCGTCACCATTCAGGGCCTCACAGAAACACTCAACGCTGGCATGACGCCTGTGCGTGAAGCGTTGCGCCGGCTGATTGCCGAAGGCGCGCTGACCCACAAAGGCAACCGCCGGGTCAGCGTGCCGGTTCTGACGCCAAATTGTGCCGATGAGCTTGGTTTTATGCGCAAAACACTTGAGCCTGAACTTGCGCACCGCGCCGCGTTGCGCATGTCTGACAAGACACTAGACCAATTGCAAAGCTGCGATACAGACCTCAACACTGCCATCGCGCAAGGGGATGTTGGTGGGTACCTGACCCAAAACTATCGTTTTCACGCGCTGATCTATCTGACTGCGAATGCCCCGATCATCTCAGCCACTGTTGACCGGCTTTGGTTGCGCTTTGGACCTTCGCTTCGCGTGGTTTGTGGCCGTTTCGGCACCAGCAATCTGCCTGATAAACACCAGGACCTGTTGGATGCATTTGCCGACAAAGACGCCGACACCGCAAGGGCGGCAATGGCTGCGGATGTGACACAGGGTGTTCAGCAGATTGTGATGGCCCTGAGGGAAACAGAGACATCGCGCTGATTCGATTGACTTTGGATAATTTGATCATATTCTGACGGGGCGTGTTTCTCCCTGTCAGAGGTTCCTCAATCATGTCCACAATCACCAACCACCTGCCCACCGCTGAACTACAAGCGCTGGATGCCGCACACCATATGCACCCGTTCACCACCGGGAATGAGCTGGCCGCGAAAGGCGCGCGGGTCATCACACGGGCCAAGGGCGTCTATCTGACTGACAGCGATGGCAATGAAATCCTGGATGCGATGGCGGGCCTGTGGTGTGTGAACCTTGGCTATGGACGCGAAGAGATGGGACAGATCGCGGCGCGCCAAATGAACGAACTGCCGTACTACAACACATTCTTTCAAACGACCCATGTACCGGGCATTGCGCTGGCCGCTGAACTGGCGAAACTGGCCCCCGGCAACCTGAACCACGTGTTCTTTGCAGGCTCCGGGTCAGAGGCAAATGACACCAACCTGCGCATGGTGCGCACCTATTGGGCCGAAAAGGGTCATCCGCAGAAGTCACATATCATCAGCCGCAAGAACGCCTATCACGGCTCCTCCATTGGGTCCGGATCCCTTGGCGGTATGACATATATCCACGAACAGGGCGGCATGCCGATCCCCGGTATTCACCACATCGGACAACCCGACTGGTGGGCCGAGGGCGGTGATCACACACCAGAAGAATTTGGCCTTGCCCGCGCGCAGGAACTTGAGGCGAAAATCCTTGAACTGGGCGCTGAGAACGTCGCCGCCTTTATCGGAGAGCCCGTGCAGGGCGCAGGCGGTGTGGTTGTTCCGCCCAGCACCTACTGGCCAGAGATCCAGCGTATCTGCAAAGAACATAACGTGCTGTTGATCGCGGACGAGGTCATCTGCGGCTTTGGGCGCACTGGCAACTGGTTCGGTTCAGAAACGATGGGCATCACGCCAGATATTATGACCATCGCCAAGGGGCTTTCTTCCGGCTACGCGCCCATCGGCGGGTCGATTGTGTCGGATGAAATCGCCGAAGTGATCAACGCCTGCGAATTTAACCACGGCTACACCTATTCGGGGCACCCTGTCTGTGCCGCTGTCGCGATGGAAAACCTGCGGATCATGCAGGAGGAAGACATCCTTTCTCATGTCAACACCGTCGCGATGCCTGCTCTCAAGACCGCCCTTGATGGCTTGGCCGAACATCCGTTGGTTGGAGGCGTCAACATCTCAGGAATGATGGCGTCGCTGCCGCTCACGCCGCACAAGGAAAGCCGCGCCAAGTTTGCAAGTGATGGCGGCACCGTCGGCTACATGTGCCGCGAGCATTGCTTTGCCAATAATCTGGTGATGCGCCATGTGGGCGACCGCATGATCATCTCGCCGCCGTTAGTGATCACACCGGAGGAGATTGAGATTTTTGCAGGTCGTGCAAAGAAGGCCCTTGATGCGACATATGCGGATCTCAAGGACAAGGACATGTTAAAGGCCGCCTCGTAAGCGATCCAATTTGGACAGGTTTTGGCGCACAGACAAAGACGACCATCGCCTGTTTAAGGTGGGCGATGGTCAGATGGCTGTGCGCCAATCCCCTATAACGCCCGCAACCGCTCCAGCACTGCCAATGACGGATACCCATCCGGTTGCAAGCCCATCGAGAGCTGGAACCGCCGCACCGCGTTGATGGTCAGCGGCCCCATCTTGGCGTCGATCTTGACCGTATCAAATCCCGCCGCCGTCAGCCGTTTTTGCAACTCCGTCCGCTCATCTTTGGTTAGCGCCCGCAAGCGACGGGGCCACTCATGCGCAATCGCCTTGCCCCCTATGATCCGGTCGCTCAGGTGCCCCACCCCAATCACGTAGGCATCCGCCGTGTTGTATTTCTCCAGAACTGCAAAATTGGAAAAGATCATAAACGCAGCCCCCTGCGCCCCGCCGGGCAACAGGATAGACGCAAGCCCATGCGCATCCTCAAACGTTCCACTGACCGGAGCGACACCTTTGGCCGCCCAATCACTGGGCCGTTTTAGATTTTCACGGTTCGCCAGCGTATAGTCAAACCCTTCAGGCAGGCGCACTTCAACACCCCAGGGTTGGCCCGCTGTCCATCCAAAATGCTTGAGATACGCCCCTGTTGAGGCCAGCGCGTCCAGTGGATCATCTTCCCAGATGTTGCGCCGTCCATCGCCGTCAAAATCCACTGCATGTGCCTGAAAGGAGGTCGGCATAAACTGCGTATGTCCCATCGCCCCGGCCCAACTGCCCTGCATCCGCGCGCGCGTGGTATCGCCGTTTTGCAAGATGCGCAGCGCCTCGATCAGTTGTCCCTCAAAGAAATCTGCCCGCCGCGCGTCATAGCTCAATGTCGCCAGCGCATTGATGATCGGAACAGAACCGCGGAACGTGCCATAGGCACTCTCCAGTCCCCAAATCGCAACAATCACCTCTTTCTCGACACCGTACTCCGCCTCAATCTTGTTCAGCGCAGCGTCCCACTTATCCAGCGCTTTACGTCCGTTCTCAATCCTTAAATCCGATACGGCGGTGTCCAGATAATCCCAGATCGTTTTGGTAAACTCAGCCTGATTGCGGTCTCTTTCGATGATACCCGCGTCATAACTCAGGCCGCGCATCGCACTGTCAAACGTCGCGCGTGTGATCCCTTTGGCAATCGCACGCGGGCGGAAATCAGCGATCCAACCTTGCAACCCCTGCGCGCTTTCGTGTTGCACAGTCGTAGCGGCCAGCGTGATCGTGCTGCTCCGCTCTGCCGGCCTGATGGATGTGTCAGGGCCCGCTGCAAAAGCGGAATGCGCAAGTGTCAAAAGGCCCGTTACGGCTGCGGTGAAAGTTATCCCACGCATGGTTCTGTCCGATTTTTTGTTCTGCTCAGCTTCAGCCTAACCGGGAACCTGCAATTCCAAAAGCCCCTAGCTCTCTTCCGCGCGGCGTTTCGCCAGCGCCTGAACTTCTGCTCGCAGTTGCGCTGTATAATCCCGCAGCATCGGCACCCTGCGCGGCCTGAAACTGCGCCCCACGCGCGCCAGATCGTCCATTCTATCCAGCCGAAACACCCGAAAATCGCGCCGCAGGTGGCACCACGCCATCAACATGTTCGTGTCCTGCATGTAGACGATACCCAGCGGGTCAACCTCCCGAACCGAAGGTGCTCCTTTGCCATCCACATAGGAAAAGCGCACGGTTTCTTCCTCCCATGTCGCGGCGCGCAAGGCAGCCACATCGATACGCGGCGGGGCCGGACGCACAAACCGGCGCGCATCCAGAATGGCGTGCTGCAACCGGTGCGCTTGGCGGGGTGGCACCCGCGCGGTCAGTTTGGCCAGTGCAGATTGCGCCGCTTTGGCCAAGGCCGGATCACCAATCACGGCCACATCCCGCAGGCCCAGCAGCAGCGCCTCCAGCTCATCATCCTCATAGCCCAAGGGCGGAAGGGCAGCATCTTCGATCAGGGTATATCCAAACCCCGCCTCCCCATCGATCACCGCGCCCAGACCGCGCAACGCATCGATATCGCGGTATACAGTGCGCAACGACGTGCCCATTTCATCGGCCAGTTGCGTTGCCCGCACCGGCGCAGGCAACCGCCGCAGCGTTGTCATCATTTGAAAAAGCCTGTGCGTGCGGGTCATACGAAATTGCTACCTTATCCTGACAGAAATTGACAGCATCAACTGCTACACCATGGGCATAACCTTCACAGGAGCCACCCGATGATAACCTTGCTCACCTTTGCCCCCGCTTTTGGTCAATCCGCCGCCAGCCCCTTCTGCGTCAAGGCGATCTGGCTGCTCAACATGTCCGGCCAGCCTTGGCAGCGCGAGGACCTCACGGACCCGCGCAAGATGCCCCACCAAAAACTGCCCGCGATCCGCGTTGACGGCAAAGTGATCCCCGACAGCGACAACATCCGCGCGCACCTTGAGGCGCAGGGCGCTGATTTTGACGGGGGCCTTTCGGATATGGAAAAGGCAACCTCCCGCGCGTTCATCCGCATGGCAGAGGAGCATCTCTATTTCCACATCGTATTGGATCGCTGGGGCGACGATACGGTCTGGCCGATCATCCGCGACACCTACTTTGGCACGATCCCAAAACCCTTGCGCGGCTTTGTCACCGGCAAGCTGCGCAAGGCTTGCCTGCAAGGTATGGATCGTCAGGGCTTGGGCCGTCTGAGCCCTCAACAGCGGCTTGAGCGCCTCGAACCCGATCTGCAGGCAATCACAACGCGGCTCTGGCACGGGGCGTTTCTGTTTGGGGATCAGCCGACAGCTGCCGATGCATCCGTCGCTGCAATGCTCGCCAATATGCGCGCGACACCGGGCAAGACGCTGCTGAAAACGCGGATTTCGGAAGACGAAATCCTTTGCCGCTACATTGATCGGGCGGAGGACACGATGGAGCGGTCGCTCAACGCCGCGTCCGAGAAACTTTGCGCTTGATCTTGTCTTTCTTGCGCTTGCCTTTGGCAGATTTCCGGCGCGGGTTTGACCGCCCCGCCGGAGATTTGCGGCCTTGCGGCACCTTCTGATCTTCGATCTCCAGCAGTTCCAGCGCGATGCCCCCGGTGACTGGCACGGCCTCCGCCAGCCGTACGGTCACGCGCTGCCCAAGGCTGATCAACATGCCCGTGTCGGAACCCATCAGCGTCTGGCTCTCACCGTCGTAGTGGAAGTACTCCCGCCCCAACGACCGCATCGGCAGCAGGCCATCGGCCCCCGTCTCATCCAGTTTCACAAAGACCCCAAACCGCGCGATGCCGCTGACCCGTCCGCTAAACTCATTGCCCACCCGCTCAGACAGATAGGACGCCAGATAGCGGTCGGTCGTATCCCGCTCCGCCATCATCGAACGGCGTTCCGTGTCAGAGATATGCGCGCCGGTCTGCTCCAACGTGTCATAGTCCTCTGGCCGCAAGCCATCCTTACCCCACCCATGCGCGGTGATCAGCGCGCGGTGCACGATCAGGTCCGCATAGCGGCGAATGGGCGAGGTGAAATGCGCATAGGAGCGCAGCGCCAACCCAAAGTGCCCGATGTGCTGTGGCCCGTAATACGCCTGCGTCATGGACCGCAGAGTCGATAGGTTGATCAACTCCGCATCATCCGTTCCCGCCGCATCGTTGAGCAGTTTGTTCAGGTGCGCGGTCTGTAGCACCTGCCCCTTGGCCAAGGTGAACCCCGCCGCCTGCGCCGTCTCCCGCAGGCTCTCCAGCTTCTCCTGTGACGGCTCTTCGTGAATCCGAAACAGCAGCGGCACTTTTTTGCTCAGTAAGGTCTCCGCTGCCGCAACATTGGCCAGCACCATGAATTCTTCAATCAGGCGGTGTGCATCCAGCCGATCCTTGAAATTGATGGATTTGACCGTGCCGTCGTCCAGCAATTCCACCCGCCGCTCCGGCAGGTCCAGATCAAGCGGTTGGCGCGCGGCACGGGCTTCTTTCAAAGCAGCATAGGCGGCATAGAGCGGCTGCAGGACAGGCTCCAACAACGCGCCACAACGGTCATTGGGACGACCATCAATGGCGTCCTGCACCTCTTCGTAATGCAACGAAGCGGGCGACCGCATCAGCCCACGGTGAAAGCTGTGGCTCAGCTTGTTGCCCTTGGCATCCAGCACCATGCGCACAGCGATACAGGCGCGTGGCACGCCTTCATGCAACGAACACAGATCGCCTGACAAACGGTCCGGCAGCATCGGCACAACACGGTCCGGGAAATACGTCGAGTTGCCCCGCTTGCGCGCCTCTCGGTCCAGCGCGGAACCGGGCATGACATACCCTGCAACATCCGCAATTGCGACCCAGACCACGTGGCCGCCTTCGTTCTTGGGGTCATCATCGGCATGGGCGTAACAGGCATCGTCATGGTCGCGCGCATCTGACGGGTCGATGGTGATCAGCGGCAGATCGCGCAGGTCTTCGCGGCCCTTCAGGCCCATCGGTTTCGCGGCGTCAGCCTCTGCGATCACGTCATCAGGGAAATCATCCGGAATGCCATGCTGGTAGATCGCGATCAGGGACACCGCCTTGGGGGCAGACGGGTCCCCCAGACGTTCAACAATCCGCGCGCGGGGCAGGCCCATGCGGCCCTTTGGCCCTGCCAGCTCTGCCTCCACCAATTCGCCATCCTTGGCCCCGTGCATTGCGTCTTCGGCTACGGTCCATTCCTTGTCCGACCCTTTGTCGATCGGCAAAATCCGCCCCCCTTCGGAGCGTTTGCGAAAGATGCCCAGCACCTTTTTCGGGTTCGTCCCGATGCGCCGGATCAGCCGCGCCTCATAGTGGTGATCGTCATTCTTGACCAAGGTAAGCCGCGCCAGAATACGATCACCCTCGCCCAGCGCCGGATCGGACGCACGTGTCACGATCAACACGCGCGGCTCCACACCCTCGCCATGCCATTCCATCGGTTTGGCAAAGAGATCCCCCTGATCATCCGGTCCGGTCACCAGCAGAACCGACACAGGCGGCAGGCGGTCAGGGTCTTGATAACTACGCTTGCGCTTTTCCAGATGCCCTTCGGCCTCCAGCTCCTTCAGCAAACGTTTCAGATCAATCCGCGCAGCCCCTTTGATGCCGAACGCCTTGGCGATGTCACGCTTGGCGGTCAGGGTCGGGTTCAGTTCGATCCATTCGAGGATGTCGTCTTTGGAGGGGATTTTGCTCATGCTATTGGGCCTAACACGGGGTTAGGGGCGCGTCATGGGCAAATCGTCAGCGGTATCGACGTCGCGCAAGGTCGTGATCCGAGCAATACGGTGATCCGGCAAGGTGGCAATGGTATCGGACAATGCGTGTTCGGTGGACCAGCGCACCCCGTTGAAGAAATCTGGCGGCTGGCGGCGGGGATGTTTCAGACCGATCAACCAATAGCCGCCGTCAGGGGCCGGGCCAAAAACTGCATCGTGGTCGCCAAGGGCGGCAAAAGCTTCGCCGATGTGCAGCTGCGTGATGCCGGGAATATCCGCACCAATCACGCAGGCCGGGCCATTTGGTGCGGCGCGCAGCATCCGGGCCATGCGGTCCCCCAAATCACCCCGCCCTTGCGGGGCACGGGCCAGATCAGCGGGCCAGATCCGGCTGCGCAGCCCTTCGGCATCTGGCGCAGCAGCAAGCAGGATGTCCCAGCGGGGATCGCGCAATCGCCGCAGCAGGTGGCGTGTCTGATGCCGGAACCACCATGCCGCTGTCGTCATGCCAATCTCGCGACCCAGGCGGGTTTTGACCCGACCCGGACGCGGTTCCTTGACCATGATGATGAGCGTCCGCCTCACAAATCCTGCACCATGTCACGGTGCGGAATGCCTGCGTCGTCATAGACCGGGCCGATGGCGGTAAACCCCAACTTTTCGTAAAAGCCGAGCGCATCCACCTGCGCGCCCAGCTTGGCGCGGGTGGCTTTGCCCTTTGCAACCTCCAAAGCCTTGAGGATCAGCGCAGCGCCTAACCCCTTGCCCCGCTGCGAAATGATTAAGCAAACCCTACCGATCTTAGCCGTTGACTCCACAAGATGAATCCGCGCCGTCCCCGCGGGGACACCATCAACTGACGCCAAAAGGTGCAGGCAATCCGGATCGAGCCCATCCACCTCATCGGCCAAGGACACGCCCTGTTCCTCCATGAACACCTCGCGCCTGAGCGCCAGACAGGTTTCCAGATCGTCGGTCAGGTCTATTGAGGTCGTCATGCAAAATAGTCGCGCAGGATGCGGCCATAGACGGCCTTGAGCTGGTGAATGTGATCCACGCGCACATGTTCATCCACCTGATGCATGGACTGCCCGACCAGACCAAACTCCACCACCGAGCAGTGCGATTTGACAAAGCGTGCGTCCGAGGTGCCGCCGGTTGTCGAAAGCTCTGGCGTGATGCCCGTCTCCGCCTCGACCGCCTTTGCGACCAGCGCAGACAGATCGCCGGGCGGGGTGATGAAGCTTTCGCCGGAGATTTTGATCTTCATCTCAATTTCAACGCCAAACGTTTCGCGGGTCGCCGCGACCTCCTGCTCCAGCCACGCCGTCAGGCTTTCGCCGCTGTGTGTGTCGTTGAAACGGATGTTAACCGCGGCAGAACAACTCGCCGGGATCACGTTGGTCGCAGGGTTGCCCGTGTCCACCGTCACCACGGCCAGCGTTGAGGGATCAAAATGCTCAGTCCCCTGATCCAGCTCATGGCTTGCCAGCCGGTCCATCAGCCGCACCATCGCAGGCAACGGATTGTTGGCGCGGTGCGGATAGGCGGAATGACCCTGCGTGCCGGTCACCGTGATCCATGCGGTCATTGATCCGCGCCGCCCGATTTTGATCATGTCGCCCATTTGGTTGGGGCAGGTCGGCTCCCCCACCAGACAAACATCCATGCGCTCGCCATTCTGCGCCATATGTTCCAACAGCGCGGTTGTACCGTCGAGCGCATCGCCCTCCTCATCCCCGGTGATGGCCAGAATGATCGACCCATCGGGCGGCGTTTCGCGCACGAAATCGATGGCTGCGGCGGCAAAAGCGGCCACGCCTGATTTCATATCTGTGGTGCCACGCCCATACATAATGCCGTCTTTGATCTCAGCCCCAAAGGGCGGCATCGTCCAATCCTCCGGGTTCCCGATAGGGACAACATCGGTATGTCCGTTAAAGCCGAAAGCGCGGTGATTGCCCTTGCTGCCCCAGCGGGCAAAGAGGTTGCGAATGCCGCCCCGGTCCGCCCAGGCACAGTCAAACCCCGCCTCGTTCAGCAACGTCTCAAGTATTTCAAGCGCACCCTCATTTGCAGGCGTCACGGAGGGGCAGCGCACCAGTTGGGCGGTAAGTTCGACTGGATCAACGGGGGCCATGGCGGCTCCTTTCGCGGGATAAGACGGTTTGCTTCCTTCTTTTGTGGCGAAAAAGGCGCGGTGCCAAGGGCATAGGGCTAACAAATGCTTAACACGCAACGCGGGAACTGTTAGCAATGTGGCAATAATATGACCCGAGGCAGGGCATCAGCAGTACCGCGATCAGACCGAGCACCTGAAAACAGGGCCGACATGATCCGCATCACACACCGGGTTTGGGCGCATCTGCGCGCATTCTATCGCTGTCTTGTCTTTGGGTCTCAGGTGTGAGGCACAACCATGGTAGCAGCGTCGGAACTTCCGATTAACACAGTCCGCGAAGGCACATCCGCGCTTGATATGGCCAACGCCATATTCGGCAACGGGGTCACGGTGACAGGCGCGTCCTATACCGGGGACATTGACAGCGCGGGCACATATTCCAGTGGCGACAGCGTGGCACCGGGGGTCACACCGGGCGATACAGGCGTTATCCTTTCAACGGGTGAGGTTGAGGATTTTACCAATTCCAGCGGGCAGTCGAACCAGAATACCAACACATCGACCAATACATCGGGCCCCAACAACGTCAGTCAGTACAATTCGACCGCCAACGCGAGAACGTACGATTCCGCCACGCTGAATGTGGATTTCATCCCCGATACTGATACAATGACGATGCAGTTTGTTTTTTCGTCCGAGGAATATCCGGAGTTTGAAAACTCCATTTATCAGGACTTCGTGGGTGTCTGGGTCAACGGGGTGCTGGTGCCAATGGACGTTGGCAACGGGGATGTGGACCCCGGCAACGTCAACACCGCGAATAACATCAACATGTACGTCAACAACCAGACGGACGACTACAACACCGAGATGGACGGATTTACCATCACGCTCACCCTGACGATGAACGTGATCCCGGATGAGGTGAACTCCCTCCAGATTGCCATCGCGGATGTGGCGGACAGCTCTTATGATTCCAACCTGCTGATCGCCGGCGATTCCGTGCAGACCGATCTGGTCGCGATCTCTGATAATGTCGATCTGTTCCCGGATGGGGACAAGGACATTGATGTGCTGGCCAATGATATCAACAACGGGCCCGGCACCCTGACCATCACGCAGATCAACGGTGTGGATGTCGTGGCAGGCGATACGATCACATTGCCCACAGGGCAGACCGTGCGCCTGAATGCGGACGGCACCTTTACGGTCACGGGCGACGGTGATGTCGAGAGTTTCAACTTTACCTATACGGTCGACAATGGCGTCGATACGGACGTGGGATTTGTCAATGCGACGGGCGTGCCCTGTTTCGTCGCCGGCACGATGATTGCAACACCAGACGGCGAACGCCCCGCAGAGAGCCTGTGCCCCGGTGATCTGGTGTTGACGCAGGATGACGGCGCACAGCCGCTGCGCTGGATCGGCACGCGGCAGGTTGAAGCGACAGGAAATTTTGCGCCAATTCATATCCGCGCCAATACCTTTGGCACACACCGCGATTTGCTGGTCTCTCCGCTGCACCGCATTCTGATCCGCGACAACCTCGCCGAACTGTTGTTCGGGGAGCCTGAGGTGCTGGTGGCAGCGCGGGATCTGGTGAATGACCGCTCCGTGCGCAGGCGCTCGGGGGGCGATGTGACTTACGTGCATCTGCTTTTTGATCGCCATCAGGTTGTGTTCTCCGAAGGGCTGGAGACCGAGAGTTTTCTGCCCGGGCCACAAACCACCAAGAGCTTTGAGCAGGATGTGGTCGATGAGATTTGCGCGATTTTCCCTGAGATCGATCCTGACACCGGCGCGGGGTATTCCCCTGCGGCACGGCGTACCCTGAAGCGCTACGAGGCGGATCTGCTGCGCGCGTCCAAGGTGGCTTGATATGACGTGGCTTGCCCTGTGTGATCACGACCAGCGGCGGTTGTCCCTGCGCGGCCTTGGCATCGACAAGAAACCAGAACCGCTTTTGGAGGATCATCCGCGCACCGAGCTGACCCGCGGCAGCATCATGTTCGAAACGCGGCTGTCCGCAGATGGGCGACCACAGGTGCTGTTTGCCTACAAGGACACCTATCCAGAGCTGCGCAGCCTGACGTTTCAGGCCATTCCCGGCGGTGGTATCGCGATGGTGCAGGTACAGGGCGATGCGATCTGTCACGCCGCCATCCAGCAAAGCGAGGCAGGGCGCACGGATGTCGCCCGCATCACCTATTCGTGGGATATTGAGGCGCGATGGGGCCGGATGACGCTGGAGAAACCAGAAGAAACCAAGGTGACCAGCGTCTACGTGGACAACCCTTGCGCGCTGACGCTTGATGATATCCGCGGGCTGATGCTGGGCCGGAGCGCGCAGACATTTGCGTCCGACATGATCTTTGCCGCAGTGTCGGATCAGATTGAGCCCATCGGACCTATGCCGAGCCTTCTGCCGAGCACGCCACTGGCGACCCCGTGGGGATACAAAGATGCAAGCACCCTGAAGCGTGGCGATACGGTGATCACGCGGGACGACGGCGTGGTGCCTGTGTTGCAAACAGTCCAGCGCGTGATGCCTGCACGAGGCAGCTATCATCCGATCCGGTTGCGCGCGCCTTACTTTGGGTTGCAGCAGGATATCATCGTGGGGCCGGATCAGCGGCTGCTGATTGATGGCCCGGAAGTCGAATACCTGTTTGGGGAAGAGGCAGTGCTGGTACCCGCGCGACATCTGGTGAACGGGTTTGCCGCGCTCAAGGAGCCCTGCGGACCGATGATCCGCTACACGCAGCTTATACTGCCGCAGCATGAGACCTTGCTGGCGGCGGGCATGGCTGTGGAAAGTCTCTATATCGGGCGGATCAGGCGGGATACGGAGCACCTGAGCGGCAGTCTGATGCATCATTTCGACCGATCAATGCTGCCAGAGCATCCCCGGCCCGCACATCACGTTTTGCGCTGGTATGATGCCATCCATCTGGCGCGGCGGCGGGCGGCCTAAAGACGTCCCTCCGCGATCCCAGACAACAGTTGCATCGCCTGTTCTTGTTTACCTTCCGGCACAAACAAGTGATCGTGGTAGAACCCGGACACCGGGTTTACGCCCATATCATGCGCAGCCAAAACACTGGCAATATGCGCGATGAAGCCGACCGCATCCAAAGACGAATGGATGTTGAGCGTGATCATCCGGCAAGGAAATTCGTGGGGCATTCCATGCGCTTCAGCCTCTGCTTTGGTCAAGACAAGGGTCGTGCCCTCGCTTTCCTGAAAAACCATCATGGGCCGCAAACCTGCGGGAACGTCCCTCACCCGGATCGTGGCAAAAACAAATGTGTCCGGATGCAGTTCAGCAGACAGGCTGCGCAGGAGTGTCTTTAGGTCGGTCTCGCCACTCATTGTCACCCTCCGCGTTGGATATTGATCCAAATTGTCAGTCGAAAAACGGTGTCATCTGCGCGACGATGACGGAGTTCTCTTCCAAGGCGCGCTGCATCAACGCACGCTCTTCGGCCTCGATCTCCTGACCGTCAGCCTCACGTTCGGCCAGCGTGCCGTAGCCTGTGACATCCAGCGGATTGGTGTCCGCCTGCTTGAGGATCGCCACGGTTTCGCGCACGGCTTCGGCCTCATCCACGCCGGAGGCAAAACACATAAGCGCCGCCCCCGTCGCCTTGTCCGGGAGGCCGTCACCCTCCTTTCGTCCGATCTGGACAAGCAGGGTATAGACCTGCTGGCGAGAGACTTTTTTCTTTTTCTCAGTCATCCCCAGCCTCGATCCAAGTGCCGTTTTGCTCTTTTCTGTCGATGAATCGGCGGAACCAATCCTGCGTCTCGGCGTGGTGTATCTTGAAGGCAGCCAAAAAGGCCGCAAGCCAAGGCTCATCCAGATCGCGAAACCATGCTTCGCCCGGCGAGTCGAACCAGCGGAAATGCATAAAGTCACGCCCCAGACCTTCAAGTTCCGCGACCATCAACAGCGCATTACAAATGATGATGGCGGTTTTGGGATCGTCGCTGGCTGCGTATGAGATCAACTCAATCGGTTCGCTTGGATACCAGTCGCTTTCGGGCATTTTTGCCAGATGCCAGTCGTAGGTATCGCACAAGGTTTGGATCGCGGTACGGTGGGTCTTGTCCTCCTCAGGACTGGCATAATTATCGCCCTCGGCGATGACCTGCATCAACTCATCCGTCACGCTTGCGCGGACCAATGCCAGAAGGTCATCGATCACCTTCTGGCGGTTGGGATCCGTATCAGTCACGCAGCAATTCGTTGATGGAGGTCTTGGAGCGCGTGCGCTCATCCACACGTTTGACAATCACAGCGCAGTAGAGATTGACGTTGTTCTTGGATGGCATGGAGCCTGCAACAACAACGGAGCCTGAAGGTACTTCGCCATACATGACCTCCCCTGTTTCGCGGTCCACAATCTTGGTCGATTGGCCGATAAACACACCCATGCCCAAGACGGAGCCTTCGCGCACGATGCAACCTTCGACTACCTCGGAGCGCGCGCCGATAAAGCAGTTGTCCTCAATGATGGTCGGGCCCGCCTGCATGGGTTCCAGCACGCCGCCAATGCCGACGCCGCCCGAGAGGTGCACATTTTTGCCAATCTGCGCACAGGAACCGACCGTGGCCCATGTATCGACCATGGTCCCACTGTCCACATACGCACCAATGTTCACAAAGGACGGCATCAGCACCACGCCGGGCGCGATGTAGGCGGACTTGCGCACGACGCAGTTTGGCACGGCACGAAAGCCTGCCTCGCTCCATTGGTTGTCGCCCCAACCCTTGAACTTGCTATCAACCTTGTCCCACCAGCCGCCAGCCTGCGGGCCGCCATCGTGCTGTTCCATATCCTTGATCCGGAACCCCAGCAGCACGGCCTTTTTCGCCCACTGGTTCACATGCCAGCTGCCGTCATCCTGCTTTTCCGCAACGCGCAGCTTGCCGCTGTCCAGCGCGTTCAGCGTGTCTTCGATTGCATCGCGGGTCTCACCTGTGGTGGCAGGGGAAATCTGATCACGGGTGTCCCATGCGGCTTCGATTGCGGTCTCAAGTTGGGCGTTGGACATCTGACGGCGCTCCTGATGCTGAATTGCGTTTGAGCGGCTATACCGTTGCGTCAAGCCCGGCGCAATCGCTCAGCGCCATTTGATCGAGCACCCCATCGAGGGTGTCTGATCCCTAGGGCCGTTCCCCGTCTCAGCAATGCCGCGCATGGCATTCAACAATTCAGGAACCCGGTGCGCTGGATCGCCGCGCATGCCAATGTCATCGAGCCTGCCGCGGTATTGCAGGCCACCTTGTGCATCAAAGCCAAAGAAATCAGGTGTGCAGACAGCGCCGTAGGCCTGTCCGACGCTTTGATCCTCATCCACCAGATAGGGCGCGGTCAGCCCATGCACCTTGGCAAATTCAAGCATCCTTGCGGGGGCATCAGCAGGGTAATCTGCATAGTCATTGGACATGATCGCAACACAGCCGATACCCGCTGCGTCAAGCGTCTGGATGTCCTGTGCCAGACGGTCGATCACGGCAATCACATAAGGGCAATGGTTGCAGATGAAGGCCACCAACAGCCCCTTTGGACCCATAACACTGTCGCGGGTATGGCGCTGACCCTCCGGGGTCAGCAGGTCAAAGTCCGGTGCCGCCCAGCCAAAGTCGCATACCTGAGATTCCAACAACATGAGTGCCCCCTATTTTCGACTGCTCCTATCGTGTGGTGTTCAACGGGATCGGTCAATTGCCAAGATACATCGGTGTGCGGTTTCCATTTCGCGCCAGCATCCCTTGCAAGTCACCTGCATCCGGGCAACGCTGCACCGAAATCATAGCCGGAGACCGCAATGAAAGACGACAATCGCCGCCATCCCTTGCGGGATGCGCACACGGACCGCACCGCCGCTGAGGCAATCCCTGATACGCCACAGTCCCGCGCACCTGCATACAGGCTTGCCTTTACGGACAATGATTTCATGTGCCGGGATGAGCTGCGGCCTGTGCGATTGCAGCTGGAATTGCTCAAACCTGAGCTGATGCTGGACGCCGCGGGAATCGTATCAACCATCGTTCTGTTTGGTGGGGCCCGTATTCCTGCCCCTGCGGACAAGGACAGCGCGCGGACGCAAACACTGGCCGACCTGTCACGTTTTTATGATGAGACGCGCAAATTTGCCCGCCTTATGACGGAAAAGTCGATGAAAACAGGCGGCAAAGAGGACGTCATTGTTACCGGAGGCGGACCCGGTGTAATGGAGGCAGGTAACCGTGGTGCGGTGGATGCCGGTGGACATTCCATCGGGCTGAATATCGTCTTGCCGTTTGAGCAAGCGCCAAATGAATACGTGACGCCTGAGCTATGCTTTAACTTCCACTACTTCGCGATCCGCAAGATGCATTTTCTGATGCGCGCCAAGGCGATTTGTGTCTTTCCCGGCGGATTTGGCACCATGGATGAACTGTTTGAATCGCTCACCCTGATCCAGACAGGTCGGATGCAGCGTGTCCCTTTCCTGCTTTTTGGCAGAGCGTTCTGGGAAAAGATCATCAATTGGGATGCACTGGCCGATGCCGGCACGATCTCCGCTGAGGATCTGGACCTGTTCCGCTTTGTCGAAACCGCAGAAGAAGCAATGGAGCTGATTGAAAACTGGGGTCCGGCACCCGCCCGCGATTCAATTCCGGGGCGGTAGTCAACCGATCGCAAGTTTGAATCAGGCGCTCGCTTCGGCTGGCAACACACCAACTTCGACCCGGTGCGGCAGTGTCTCAATCACATCGCCGTGCGCGGTTTCTTTGATGGCATAGCCATACCCCGCAAGGCGGTGTTTCCATTCGCGTGAGGAAAGCGAGCTTTCGCGCTCCCGCAGCACGAGGTCGATGACCTGCGCGGTGATAAAGGGATCTTTGTTAAACATGACAGACATTGAATGTCTCCTGATTGCGTTATCAATGGAAACAATCTGAATTTGGACCATGGCAGCAGTTGTTCGAAAATGCGGCGGAACCGGGGAAATTTCATGGGCGCGGGGCAAAGGTTACCCTAGGTTGCATCTAAAGATAAATGTTTTCAATCAAATACTTATCGAATTGTCGCTTTTCACTGACTGTTCGAAGTTGTCGATGAATGTGGCTTGTTCAACTGTATCGGGAATTGAAACGCCGCGCGCTTTGCTCACTGTTACCTTTGCATCCGACGCGTCAACGCCGAGCGCAATCAGAAGCGAGGACACCGCCATACCTGAGCGGCCGATGCCCGCACGGCAATGCACGGCGATACCGTGTCCTTTGCGCAGCCTCGTCCTCAGATCTTGGATCAAAGGGGCAAAGACTTCGATCTCAGGGAGACCAAAATCGCAAATGGGATGGTTGAGAAACACCAGACCGCGGGCAGCACACATGTCCGCCTCCTCCGCCATGCCCAGCAGGTCCGCCTCATCTCTGGGCAGCATCGACAGCACACAGGTCACACCCGCCCCTTTGAGGACATCGAACATGGCCGCGTCCTTTGGGCACGGCATGATCCACAGCCTGCCGGGCGGCGCGCAGGGTACCAAAAAGAAGGGATGGTCCATTCAGGACAAGCCTGCTTCGGCCTCAATCTGCTTGCGCGACTTGCGCGCACGTTCCGTGGCAGACTTGAGCTGCCCGCAAGCCGCCATGATATCCTCGCCCCGCGGGGTGCGAATGGGGGAGGCATAGCCAGCCTTGTAGATGATATCCGCAAACCGCCGGATACGGTTGTTGGAGGACCGTTTGTAGGGCGCGCCGGGCCACTCGTTGAAAGGGATCAGGTTGATCTTGGCCGGGATGCCCTCAATCAACTCGATCAATCGCCGCGCATCCTCATCACTGTCGTTCACACCATCGAGCATGACATACTCAAAAGTGATCCGCTCGGAATTGGAAACCTTTGGGTATGCCTTGAGTGCTGCGAGCAGTTCTTCGATGTTCCAGCGCTTGTTGATGGGCACCAGCGTATTGCGCACTTCATCGGTGGTCGCATGAAAGGACACGGCAAGCTGGCAACCGATTTCTTCCGCCGTCCGCGCAATCTCCGGCACGACACCGGAGGTCGACAGCGTTATCCGCCTGCGGCTCAGCTGAATACCCTCGGGGTCCATCGCAATCTTCATCGCGTCGCGCACGTTTTCGAAGTTATAGAGCGGCTCCCCCATGCCCATAAGCACGATATTGCTGAGCAAGCGCGTCTCATCCTTGGGCGCGCCAATCTCAGGCCATTCGCCAAGGTCATCACGGGCCACCATCACCTGACCGATGATCTCAGCCGCCGTAAGGTTGCGGACAAGTTTCTGCGTGCCAGTATGACAGAACGAACAGGTCAGCGTGCATCCAACCTGAGAGGAAACGCAAAGCGTGCCACGCCCATCCTCGGGAATATAGACAACCTCAACCTCGTGACCGCCCGCGATGCGCACCAGATATTTGCGCGTGCCGTCCTCTGACACCTGCCGGGTGACGACTTCCGGCACTTCAATAACAAAAGTCTCCGCCAACTCGGCACGGTAAGCCTTGGACAGATTCGTCATCTCGGCAAAGTCACGCTTGCCCCATTGATATATCCACTGCCAGATTTGCCCCACACGCATCTTGGCCTGCTTTTCCGGCGTGCCATGGGCAATCAGCACGTCTCGCATACCGTCGCGGGTCAACCCAACAAGGTTCTGCGGCCCATCGGGCAGCTTGCGTGGCATGGTGTGAACGTCTTGCGTGATCGGGGCAGTGGCGGACATGGGGCGACTCAACATTGGGGATGTCTGCCCGCTATATAGGAGATAACACCTTTTGCAAAAGGGCGCGCACGCCACATCGGTCAAGCGATCGCTGCGTTTTCACGCAAGCCCTTCGCTCCTTTTTGCCAAAAATACTCAAACGCGGCAGGATCAACGCACGCACCAGTTGCGTTCAACTCTGCCAAAAGGCGGGCTTCCAGCCCGCCCCGGGCGGCGGCATCAGCCGCCGCAGCGTTTGGCCGCATCTTCCACCGCAGCTGTAAAACCCAGCAAAGAAAACGTATCTTTTGTGTTCGTCCCGCGGCCAGACACACCCGACAGCGTGGCATTCGCCCCCCGCTTCATCGCTGTGATGATCTTGGAATCATCATCCGTGGTTGCAGGCCATGCCCACTCCCCTTCGGTGAAAAGCTCAAACGAGTTGCCAGAGATGTTCATGGTCACGGTGGACCCCGAGGCAAAAGGATAGCCCCCCGTGAACGCTACCTGACCTTTTGCTCCAGCCGAAGGGCGGTAGAACACCATCAAGAGCGTCTGCCCCCGGTTCACTGCGACCACCCGCCCATCGCGGGAATTTACCGTTTCCTTGGGCGTGGACACCCCCCAGCATTCGGTTGGATTGTCTTCTACAAACACGCTCCAGTCGGTCTTGGCCGCCACTCGGTTCGTGCTTTGCTCTTGTGCTGTGGCACTGGTGCTCAGCATTGCTGCCAGCCCCACCGCGCACCCAATTGTCTTGATCATGTTGACCATTCCCATGTGTCCAGCCTCCAAGCTGTCCTTGACCTCAATATCATTCAAGCACCGTTGGCGATGATTTGCTCACCGCTCTTTTGCCAAGTGCCTGTTATCTTGCCGACAAAAAGCATAATAACGCCAAACAGGCGACAGGCGAAACCCTGATTGGCAGGTTTTCGCGCAAAGAATAGGTGAAAACATGACCTCAGCAGCCCCCTTTGTGGAAATCTGGCGCGGTCCCTTCCTTGAGAGTGTGCATTCCGGCCATGCGGTGATCTGCGACGCTTCGGGGGAAATCGTGCAGGCCTGGGGCGATCCGGCCCGTGTTGTGCTCCCGCGATCATCGTCCAAAATGATCCAGGCGCTGCCGTTGATCACCTCCGGGGCGGCGGATGCTCATGGGCTGACACCCGCGCATCTGGCGCTGTCTTGTGCCTCACATCAGGGTGCCGCAATCCATACGGACCCCGTGGGAGCCTGGCTCGAAAGCCTCGCGCTGACCGATGACGCCTATCGGTGTGGGCCGCAGGAACCGGCCGATAAGGACGCGCGCGAAGGCTTGATCCTTGCGCATGAAACACCCTGCCAAGTTCATAACAATTGCTCAGGCAAACACACCGGGTTTCTGACCCTCACCAAACATCTGGGCGCCGGGCCGGAGTACGTGAATCCCGATCACCCGGTGCAGCGCGCCTGTTTGGAAGCATTTGAGCGGGTGACGGGGGAAACCTCGCCCGGCTTTGGCATCGACGGCTGTTCCGCGCCCAATTATGCCTGCACGCTACACGACATGGCCCGCGCGATGGCGCATTTCGCTGCCGCACCAGAAGGTTCCGCCGAGGCGCGGCTGCATGAGGCCATGCGTCTGCATCCTGAACTGGTCGCAGGCGAAACGCGCGCCTGTACCGAGCTGATGCGCGCCATGGACGGCAAGGTCGCGCTCAAGACCGGGGCCGAGGGGTTCTTTATCGCGATCCTGCCAGAGCAAAAACTGGGCATCGCGCTGAAGACGGCCTGCGGCACGACACGCGCTGCGGAATGTGCCATTGCTGCGCTGTTGGTGCGTTTGGGTGTGCTGGAGGCCAATCACCCCGCGACGCTGAAGCGGATGAACGCACCGATACGGAATTGGCGCGGGATTGAGACAGGAACGCTCAAACCCACGGCTGGATTACTGGCCTGACCAAAGGGTCACATTTCAACGATTGGGGCCACTTCGACAGAACCGCCCGCGTCAATGATCGGACAGCCAGCGGCGATCTTGCAGGCCCCTTCGATGTCGTCCGCTTTGACAATCGTGAACCCCGAAAGCGGATTGGCACCACCATCATCCGCGACGCCTTGGGCGCTCACGGTCTTTGACATGCCTACCGGATTGCCGGGGTTGACCATCTTGTCACCAATCCCCTGCATCCAGGCCCCCCATGCCGCCATCACTTTCTCACCTTCTTCCGGTGTCTCCGGCATGGATCCGCCGTGAAATGCCAACATAAAATCTGTCATGGTCTCTTCCTCTTTCTTCTGATGATTTCAGGTCTCGTCTTTCAACATCCGCTCCAGACAGCTGAGGGGCGCGCTCCAGCCCCTCGCGTGTTGTCCGGCGATATCGTCGGATTGCAACTCCCTGTGGTCCACAATCAGCCGCGACCCTTGCGCCGTCTCAACCACGGTAAATGTGACGTGGCTTTCGTGGCCACGATTGTCATCCGGATCGTGCCAGGCCCATGTGAATCCGATGGTGTCAGGGGGCGCTACCTTGGTCACCTGACCGGAGAGCTTGTACTTGTTGCCCTCTTCGCTGCGCATGTCCGCGTACCAAGGGCCGGTTTTGGTGAAATCCATGTGTTCAGAGACGAAGGTCCATCCGTCGTGCCCCCACCACCGCACCAGCTCAGCGCGCTTGCTCAGCACCTCAAACAGCCGCGACGGCGGCACTGGAAAATCACGTTCCAGCCGAAGATCACTCATTCTTGCCATCCACTTCTGCAGCCAGAACCGCGCCCAGACGGTCAAGGCTGGCTTCCCAAAACCTGGCATGTTCGACCGTCCAATCCGAGATCGACTGCAGGGCACTTGGGGCCACGCGGTAATACCTCTTGGTCCCTTCTGCGCGCTGGGTGACAACACCTGCTTCGCGCAGCACCTTGAGGTGACGGGACATAGCGGGGGCGGACATCCCGGCATCTGATACAAGATCAGCCACCGGCAATTCGCCCTGACGCATGAGTTTTTCAACCACGTGCAGACGGGTGGGATCCGACAGAGCGGAAAATGTGCGGGCCATTTCAGACATAACACTATAATTAACCGAATTGCTAATTAAGTAAAGTGTTAATTATAGGCGCGCTATTCCATGAAATCAGCCCGCGCGTATCCCTGTACAAAAAGCAGTGCCGTCAGATCACCGAAGTTCACCCGCACATCACATTGCGCAGCAACCGAAGGTTTGGCGTGCAGCGCAACACCCAGACCCGCCCGTTTGAGCATCCCCAGATCATTGGCCCCATCGCCTACGGCAATGACATCGCCCTCCGCGATCCCGATCCGCTTGGCGATCTGTTCAAGAGCGTCCACTTTGGCCTGCTTGCCAAGGATCGGCATCCCGACCTCACCACTCAGCTTCCCATTCTCAATCAACAGTGTATTCGCACGATTCTCGTCAAAGCCCAGCACCTCGGCCACGCGCCCTGTGAAAGCCGTAAAACCGCCAGACACCAATGCGGCATGCCCGCCCTGTGCCTTCATCGTGGCGAGCAGTGCCTTGCCGCCCGGCATGAACGTGATCCGTTCTGCCAACACCTTGTCGATAACCGCCACATCCATCCCTTTGAGCAGCCCCACGCGCTCACGCAGCGCGCCGTCAAAGTCGAGTTCTCCGTTCATCGCGCGTGCGGTGATGACTTTGACCCGCGCACCTACACCTGCCTCATCAGCCAATTCATCAATGCATTCCTGTTCGATCATGGTGCTGTCCATGTCCGCCAAAAGCATCTTTTTGCGACGGGTCGCTGAAGGCACAACGATCAAATCCACCTGCATGGCTTGGCAGCTTTCCCAAACCGTCCACAGGTTATCGGGCACCTCAGCCACCGCAAACTCCGCCGCCTCATCCGGGGAGAGCCACAAGGCCTCGCCTCCACCCCAAGCATTGCGCAGGCTTTCCACCAAAGCAGGATCAAGGCTGCGCGCGTGGGGGGAGGTCAGCAAAAGCACAGTAAACATGGGCAAGTTTCCGATCCGCGTCAGGAATGTCGTTAAAAAGCGATCAAGCGGCGGTCTAGACCCGTTTTTGCGATTGTGCCAGCCCGTCTGTCCCCGTACGTCGACAAGTGGGACACCCTTCCCCAACGAAGGGCGCATATCTGAGAGGATAGCATCAATGGCTACTCAACTACCGGCGTCGCACGGCGACGTTCGTGCACCAAATACGCGACCAGAAAATCCGCGTTTTTCATCTGGCCCTTGTGCCAAACCCCCCGTTTTTAATTTGAGCAATCTCGCCGACGCGCCTTTGGGCCGGTCGCACCGTGCGGCTGTGGGCAAGGCCAAACTGCTTGAAGCGATCGAGTCCACCCGCGAGATTCTTAGCGTGCCAGCAGACTACAAGATCGGCATCGTACCGGCTTCTGACACGGGTGCCTATGAGATGGCGATGTGGACCATGCTTGGCGAACGGCCTGTGCAAATGGTCGCTTGGGAATCGTTCGGCGCAGGCTGGGTCACCGATGTGGTCAAACAGCTCAAGATCGATGCAACAACGCATACAGCCGAGTATGGTGACATCGTCGATATGGCCGCCCTCAACTATGATCAGGACGTCTGTTTTACATGGAACGGCACAACCTCTGGCGTACGTATGCCACATGGCGATATGATCCCGGCGGACCGAGCGGGCCTCACGCTTTGCGATGCGACATCAGCTGCTTTTGCGATGGACCTGCCTTGGGACAAGCTCGATGTGACAACGTTCAGCTGGCAAAAAGTACTGGGTGGCGAAGCTGCCCACGGCATGCTGATCCTCAGCCCTCGTGCAGTGGAAAGGCTGGAAAGCTATACGCCTGCATGGCCCCTGCCAAAAATCTTCCGCATGACCAAAGGTGGTAAGCTGAACGAAGGCATCTTCCGAGGTGAAACAATCAATACGCCGTCGATGCTCTGCGTAGAAGACTATCTGCAAGCTTTGACATGGGCCAAGAACGTCGGCGGGCTGAAAGGTCTGATCGCGCGGGCTGACGCAAATGCACAAGCCATCGCGGAATTCGTGACGGCGCATGACTGGATTGATTTTCTCGCGAACGATCCGGCGACGCGCTCCAACACCTCTGTTTGTCTGAAGTTCACAGATGATCGGATCACCAATGGTGCCGCCTTTGCCAAGGCTGTAGCCAAGCGGTTGGCGGACGAAAACGTTGCGCTTGATATTGGCGCCTACCGCGACGCGCCTCCGGGTTTGCGCATCTGGTGCGGTGGCACGGTCGAAACCGCCGACATCGCCGCCATGCTGCCGTGGCTCGCCTGGGCGTTTGAAGCCGAAATTTCCT
>JBGCDV010000002.1:0-205714 GCA_045105735.1 Sulfitobacter sp.
GGCGGACCACTTCAAAGGGGGAGGCTCAGTGAGCGAAGGTTTTCTCATGACGGACGAAGTCATGAAACGGGTATTTGAAACTGGTTTGACGGTTGACGCGGCGTTCAATAGTAGCTTCACAAATGAAGCCATCAACTACTCACGACAGATCTTCTTCATCGACTATTTAGCATCAAATTATGCGAGGTTCAGTTTGCGCCTACTCATAGCAGTCTTGTTCCTGATGGGCTTTCTTATGCTGGCGGTTCCAACTCTCACAACATCATTCCTCATTTTATCTTCGGTTACTGCAGGTATCTAGCGGTCTAATCTTTGAATTGCTTCCACACCGTTTAAAGAGCTACGCCAGCTCAGGCTTTAAAAAACGCTTGCTGCAAATATCTCTGTCATTCACTGCAAAACTTCGTGTCGCGCTACACGCGCTACAGCAAATATATCTGTCATTCACTGCAAGAATTGGTGTCGCGCTACAGTCGCGCTACATCCAAACTGTTTCTTGGCGCATCAGATACCTCCCCCACCCGCCAACCATGAAAAGCGTAAACACCTGTTTTTCATATAAAATCACAGAAAATGTAAAAACCTTTCACATTTACCCTTGCAAGTCCCGCAGCAATCCCCATTTTGGATGATGTAAAAGGCATTCACATAAGACCTTTTGGACACAACAGGCCACAGCTGGCCGACAGATTGAAAGGCTCGCATGATGACCACGATGACTTCTGAACAGACATACGCCCCACGCCCCAACTGGTTTGCCCGCACGGAAAACTGGCTGGATGACAAAGGCAAAGGGGCCTGGATCGCGGCCATGGTTCTTGGCTTCATCTTTTTCTGGCCCGTCGGCCTGGCCCTGTTGGCTTACATGATCTGGAGCAAACGTATGTTTTCTGGCAAATCCTGCGCCCGCCGCGGCAGCCCTCGCATGATGGCATCGCGCACCACTGGCAACTCCGCTTTTGATGCCTACAAGGCGGACACATTGCGCCGTCTCGAAGAAGAGCAGACCAATTTTGAAGCCTTCCTTGAGCGGCTGCGTGATGCGAAAGACAAAGCTGAGTTCGACCAGTTTATGGACGAACGTGCCAAGCGTGACGACACCGCTGCCGAGGCGTAACCGCCCTCCCCTCCCTCCGGCCTCGTCCGGGGGGAGATACCTTTCACAGAATGAGAACACCATGACCCCTGATCCACATACCCAACCGCAATTCTATGACGGCACCCCGCTCAAGCGTTTGCTGGCGTGGCTGGTGGATATGTGCCTGATCGTGGCATTGTGTCTTCTGATCCTGCCGTTCACCGCGTTTACCGGGATCTTTTTCTTTCCGTTTTTGATGTTGGTTGTTGGGTTCATCTACCGTTGGGCCACGCTGGCGGGCGGTTCTGCAACTTGGGGCATGCGCCTCATGGCCGTCGAAATCCGGAGCAACGATGACCGCCCGCTGGATGGTGGCCTGGCGCTAGTGCACACATTGGGCTATTCGATCTCACTGGCCTTCCCCCTGCTCCAGCTCATCTCCATTGTCTTGATGCTGACCTCTGAGCGCCGGCAAGGTCTGACCGATATGGTGCTTGGTACCGTGGCGCTGAACCGCAGGCGGAGCTGACCGTTTTGTATCACCGTCAGGCGTGATAGGGGGCAAGGAATGTTTTGGGATCAATTCAACCAGATCTGATCCCAGCTCAAGAATTCCACAGCATTTTAGTAAAAACTACCCTTGGCGCATGCGGGTACGCCCGCTAAGGTTTGGCGGACAACGATCGGAACCCAATGCGCCATACCCTGCCCCTGACGCCGCAATTCTATGTGACGGCCCCACAGCCTTGTCCCTACCTGGAGGGGCGGCTCGAAAGGAAGCTGTTCACGGCCTTGCAGGGGGAAAACGCAACGGACCTCAACGACAGCCTGTCCGCACAGGGGTTTCGCCGATCGCAAAACGTGCTTTACCGCCCATCATGCGCGGAATGTGCTTCCTGCCTTTCTGCACGTATCGATGTTGCCGCTTTTTCACCCAGCAAAAGCCAAAAGCGCATCATCAGACGCAACAAAAAGGTTGAGCGGCGCGCTACATCGCCTTGGGCCACCGAAGATCAATATGAGCTGTTCCGCCGTTACCTCGACAGCCGCCATGCAGATGGCGGAATGGCCGACATGGACGTCTTTGAATTTGCCGCAATGATCGAAGAAACACCGATCCGCAGCCGCGTGATTGAATACGCAGATCAAGACACACGCGAACTGCTGGGCGTTTGCCTGACAGATGTGTTGGGCGACGGGGTGAGTATGGTCTACTCCTTCTACACACCGGACCGACCAAAAGACGGCTTGGGCAACCATATGATCCTTGATCATATCGAGATCGCCCGCGCTGCCGGTCTGCCTTATGTCTATCTGGGCTACTGGGTGCCTGGCAGCCAAAAGATGGGCTACAAAGCCAAGTTTTCAGGGCTTGAGGTCTACCTTGGCGGCGCATGGCAAAAGATGAAAGATCCCGAAAACTTTCAGCCCGAACAGCACCCGCTCAGCAATGATCCCATTGCCGAACAGGTGGCCAACATCGCCCTGCCCGACATGGCACGCAGCCGCCGCTGACATCCCAGTACAGCAAAGCAGGCATCCTGTATCGCTTGTGATGCACAGAACGTCAGCCTCCCCCTCTTTTTGGCCTTATATACCGTAGCGCAACATAAGCGCCGGGCCCGTCAGCGCCGTTCGACATTCCATGCACCAAATCCAAAATGTCATGAGGCCGCCCAAAGGCGGCCTCTCATTCAGGTCAAACGGTGCTGCGGATCAATTCGGGATCAAATCCGGCACAATTGTCACGATACCGGGGAAGAACCACAAGATCGCAAGTCCCACCACCTGGATCAGCACAAAGGGGATGATCCCGCGATAGATATGCTGGGTCGTGACACTCGCCGGTGCGACGCCCCGCAGGTAGAACAATGCAAACCCAAAGGGCGGCGTCAGGAACGACGTCTGCAGGTTCACCGCGATCATGATCGTCACCCACTTGGGGTCAAACGTACCGCCATAGATCACCGGTCCCACAATCGGCACGACGATGTAGATGATCTCAAGGAAATCGAGCACGAAGCCCAACACAAAGAGCACCAGCATCACCAGCAGGAACACCTGCAATTCATTGTCAAAGGACTTCAGGAACTGCTGGATGTAATGCTCCCCACCAAAGCTGATGACCACGAGGTTGAGCAATTGCGAGCCGATCAGGATGGTGAACACCATTGACGTCACCTTGGCCGTTTCGCGCACCACCGGCGTCAAAACGCCCGAAGTAAAGAGCACCCAGCACGAGAACAGCAGGCCAAAGACCGCATAGAGGTACGCGCCATAGGCAACAAAGAATGCAAACCAGCTTTCGCCGCTGACGCCATCCTGATTGATCCGCAGATCAAAGTTCACGCCCACCAGAATGCAGACAATAATCGCCAGGGTGGACCAGATGATGATCTTGGGAGAGCGGTCCTCGTCCTTGAGCTTGCGATAGGCCGCCAGCATGATCGCACCACCCGCCCCAAGTGCGGCCGCGGGTGTCGGGTTCGTGATCCCACCAAGGATAGAGCCCAGCACCGCAACGATCAGCATCAGCGGCGGAAAGACCACCCGGATCAATTCATTGCCCGCACAAAGCTTGGTCGCATAGACAACCCCGTAGAGCAGCAGCGCAAAGGGGATCAGCATCAACGCCACAGTCCCCAACGCAGAGGTGGTCGGCCCGACAAATATGATGTCCACCAGCACCGCAAGCACCAGACCGATGCCACCAATGATCAGTGGGCGGGTATCTGACGACGGCGATACACCGCGCCCTGTGGTCAGAAACAGACCAAGGATCACCAAGAGGATCGCAATTCCGGTCCCGATGGGGGCCGCATCCGCAATCTTTGCGGCCTGTTTCGCGGCCAGATCTTCTTCAGAAAGCTTCTCTGATTGCGCCAAACCGCCCGCGTCATCGATGACCTGCTGCTCTTGCAATGCACGGTCCCATGCGTCCTGCCCGTGCAGCTCAATCATTGAGGCTTTGCATTCGTCCCCGACATTTGTGCGCAGCGATGCCGCCTGCCCTATGTCAGAGAAGCTGGAAACGGTCGTGGATTGGCTGCCCACCACACCCAGGTTGCCCAAAAAGATTGTGCCGACAACCAGCAGGATCGGTGCGCCAAGGAACCATGTGAAGGCTTCGCCCCGGGTCACAGGCTCCGCATTGGTAGAGCCCATCTCAACCGCCGGGGCCTTGTCCGGGTTCACCAGCGCGTAGCCAAAGGCATAGAGCGCGTAGAGCAAGGCAAGCATGATGCCGGGCAAAAGGGCGGCCTGAAACAGCGTGCCAACCGAGACCACAGCCGGTTCGCCCAGAAGCGTCAGCGCGTCGGTACAACCTGCAAGATTGGCGCGCTTTTCCTGTGCGGCGGAATAAAGGTCACCCGCCAGCGTGCCCAGCAGAACAATCACAATCGATGGTGGAATAATCTGCCCCAAGGTGCCGGAGGCCGCGATGACCCCGGTCGCAATCTCGGGTGAATAGTTGTTGCGCAGCATCGTCGGCAGGGCGAGCAGGCCCATCGTCACAACGGTAGCACCCACAATCCCGGTGGAGGCCGCCAGGAAAGCGCCCACAACCACGATGGAAACGGCCAGACCACCGGGCAGCGGACCAAAGACACGGGCCATTGTGGTCAGCAGATCATTCGCGATTTTTGACCGCTCCAGCGTGATGCCCATCAGAACGAACATCAAAACCGCCAGCAGGGTTTCGATCGATTGCCCTGCAAGAACACGTTCGTTCATGCGGTTCACGATGAAAGAGACATTGCGGTCCAGTGCGACTTCCCAGCCTGACGGGAACACCGGTTCCGCAATTCTTGGCAAATCGGGATACCTGAACAACGACACCGTGTCTTCCCGGATGCCGGAGTTCACCAGCGCGCGGTAGGCGTCAGAGGACGTGTCGATGGCCTGATGGATCAGCAACCCCGCGCTGTCCATCGCCGCAATGATCCCAAAGGAAATGATGCCCGCACCACCGATGGCAAACGCCACCGGAAAGCCCGAAAGAATACCGCCAAACAGGCAGATGAATACAATGATCAGGCCAACCTCGACCCCGTCCAACCCGAAAAACATCAGTGTGTCCCCTCGTAGGCTTCTTCCCCTTCGCCAAGGCTGTCCTTGTCGAGGTATTTACCGGCGGATTCTTCGCCTTCTTTGAATTCACACCAGCTGCGGTAGAACAGGGCAATCGCCTGCAACATCACCATGACGCAGAACATGCACAACAGGACCTTGAACAGGAAATATCCGTTGAACCCGTTGGGCGAGAAACCGATGGTCTCCACGTTCCATTTCAGCACGCGCGATTTGCGCAGGAGCAGCTCAAGACTGTCAGAGGCGGATGGGTTCGGCGTGACCAGATGGCGCCACATAAAGAACCAGCCATAAAGCCATGTGACCACCGCAAAGGGCAGCATAAAGAACAGCGCGCCAAACATATCGACGATCTTTTTGGTGCGGAATTTTGCACCGGCATAAAAGAGGTCAACACGGACGTGGCCGCCTTGGATAAAGGTATAGCTGACACAAAGACAGACCACCAAGGCATTGAAAAGCTTCAACTCCTCGGCAAACCAGCTGATGTCAAACTGCAAGGGAATACCAAACCCGACAGAGATGTCGGGCCGGGTAAAGATACGCTGCATGAAAACGATGATGATCTGCTGGATCACCATGATCAGGCCCGCCCAGGCAAAAAGACGCCCCATGCCGTTGCCGAACCATTCCAGCGCGCGCACCACGCCCCACATAACCGCGCGGCGGCGCATTCCGACGATGGTCAGAATGACCAGACCGACAAAAAGGACAAAGAAAAGCTCAACCGAGGCACCGTAGTAGATGAACCGCATGAGCGCCTGACCGTCTGACCAGTTGAGCCAAAGCATCGGCTGAAAGAGGGCGGCAAAGAAGTTGTAAAAAGCCTCAAGCAGATTGCCCAGTATGAACTGGATCATGCCACTGTCTTGGAATTTGTCGAGGCAGCTGATGTCTGCACCTTCAGCTGCGCGGAAAAATCCCCCGCATACCACGTCGTCGGCCATTGATGTCCCCTCCCCTGCACGTGCGGAAGTCTCAAGGCTTCCGTCCCATGTTTGTCGGGCGTCGTGTTGTGCCCGTCTTTGATGTGCATCAAGGGCCGCGTTTGAGTGCGGCCCTTAAGCGTTTTTAAGTCAGGCGCTTAGCCTGCGTTGCGTACGCGCTCACGCTGCTCAACATAGAAGGCGTCGGACTTGGACAGCCACTCAGCGGAGGACGTCAGCGCCGCCTCAAAGCTCTCGCGCGTTTTTGCAAACAGCTCATCGCCCATGTTCTCGTCCATCACTTCGGAGGACGCCTTGCCGAATGCATCCCAGACATCGTCGGAGAACTGCATGGTTTTCACACCCTGCTGCTGCAGACGGGCCAGAGCAGCACCGTTGTTGGCCAGCGTTTCGGCCAGCTGCACGTGTGTTGTCGCCATGCATGCGTACTCAATGATCTTCTGGTGCGCTGGTGCGAGGTCGTTGAACACGTCAAGGTTGACCGCAGCCGCAAGACCGGAACCCGGCTCGTGGAAGCCCGCTGTGTAGTGGACTTTGGCAACTTCCTGGAAGCCCGCGCGCTCGTCCGCGAAAGGACCAACCCACTCCAGACCGTCAAGAGCACCAGACGACAGCGCCTGATAAAGCTCACCACCGGGAATGTTCTGAACAGATGCGCCCAGCTTGCCCAGCACCTTGCCGCCCAGACCCGGCATACGGAACTTCAGACCGTTGAAGTCAGCAGCGGAGTTGATCTCATTGCGGAACCAGCCACCGGACTGGGAACCGGAGTTACCCGCCAAGAAGGACTTCAGGTTGAAGATTTCGCCCAGCTCATTGTGCAGGTCATGGCCGCCACCGTGGTGGTACCAGTTTGTCAGTTCCTGCGCTGTGCCGCCGAATGGCACGGCTGTGTAGTAGGCATAGGCCGGGTGCTGACCGATGAAGTAGTAGTCAGCAGAGTGGTACATGTCGGCCTGACCGGAAGACACCGCGTCAAACACTTCAAACGCACCAACAAGCTCGCCCGGGGCTTTCTTGTCGATGGTCAGCGTGCCGTCAGACATCTCATTGACCATGTTGTTGAGGTATGTCGCCGCATCGTCCAGCACGGCAAAGCCGCGAGGCCAGGATGTGACCATTGTCAAGGTACGCTTGCCCTGCGCGTAGGCAGGTGCGGCGAGTGTGGAAGCGGCGGCGGCTGTACCGCCGAGGGCAGATGTCTTCAGAAATGAACGACGATTCATAAGGTTACTCCTCCCGAGTAGGATGCCCGTGCAGGCGGTTTTCCGCGCGCGGGTCGTTTCAAGTGAGCGTAAACTAGCGCGCGATTCTCAAGAGGGAATACCTACAACTACGTAGGATCAGGGCGAATGCGGGTTAACAATCTGTTATCTATTGCAAATTATCTCTGAACGAAGATTCACGCGGAGCATGTTAGCGCTCGCAATTTGTCGCACCCTTTGCTTCGCAGGTGATTCGTCGTATCGCTACCCTATGCGCCGCCCCCTGCCCTCCTTGCGCCTCAGCTATGCTCAAAAGCTGACCTTGCTCGCCACTGTGCCACTGATCCTTGCGGTGGCCGCAATTGCGGTGATTGTGGCGCTGCAGGCCCGCGCGCTCGCAGACCGGGAGATCACGACACTTGAGACGCAGCTGATTGAGGCCAAAAAAGCCGAGCTGCAAAACTACGTGACGCAGGCGCGCAACGGGTTCTACTTTATCTATGGCAACGCCGCCCCCGATGATGAGGCTGCCAAGCGCCGCGTGGCGCAAATTCTCTCTGCGATGATCTACGGCGACGAAGGGCAGTTCTTTGTCTATGACTACGACGGCACGCAGCTGGTCAGCCCCAGACAGACCGACCGCATCAATGCCAATTGGTCGGGTCAGACCGACAGCGAAGGCACTCCCGTGGTGGATGAGATCATCCGCATCGCGCGCAACGGCTCCGGGTACCTCAGCTATCTCTGGCCCAAACCCTCAACAGGCGCGGAGGCGCGGATGATCACCTATGTGACGTCCTTTCCCTCTTGGCGGTGGGCTGTTGGCACGGGGGTGTTCATCGACGATGTGCTGGTCTCTATCGCCTCGGCGCGGGCGGATGTCGAAGCCAGCGTTCAGCGCACATTTGTCTATATCGGCGCGATCACGCTGATGGCCCTGTTGCTGGTCTTTGGCACGGGCATGCTGATCAACCTGCGCGAACGCCGCCTTGCCGATGCCAAGCTCAAGAAGCTCACCCAGCGGGTGTTTGATGCGCAGGAAGAAGAACGCGGGCGCGTCGCACGCGAGCTGCACGATGGGATCAGCCAGATATTGGTTGGGGTGCGCTATGCGCTGGACAATGCGCGGCGCAGACTGGAGCGGGGTGACGGCCGTGCTGCGGAACCTTTGGGCAAAGGCATCGAAAGCCTTGGCGAAGCCATTTCCGAGGTCCGCCGGATCAGCCGCGATCTGCGCCCCGGCGTGCTGGATGATCTGGGTCTTGGTCCCGCGATCAAGACATTGGCCGAAGAGTTCGCGGCACGCACTGGCGTCACCTGCCATTTCGAAACCGTCGTGTTTCGCAACCGTCTCGACAATGAGGCGCGCATCGCCCTTTACCGGATTGCCCAGGAAGCGTTGACCAACGTCGAACGCCATTCCGGTGCCACCGAAGTTGCGCTTGATCTGCGTGGGCACCGGCATGGCGCGTCGCTGCGGATCAAAGACAATGGTCGGGGTCTCAGCGTCAGCCGCTCTGCTGCCGGAGCGGGACTGGGCCTGCGCAACATGCAAGAACGGATGGAGCAACTGGGCGGGCGGCTTGATATCTCCGAGAGCAAAGGATCAGGCACCACCATTGAAGCCACGGTCCCCTTGAGCCATATGCTGCCCCCCGAAGACACCGACAGCCAGAAAGTCGCCGCAGAATGACCCAAAGCACCCTGCCCCAAAAGACCCGCGTTGTGATTGTCGATGATCATCCGATGGTCGCGGAAGGCATCCAGTCGATCCTCGAAAGCTATGACGATATTGAGGTGATCGCGACGCTGTCCAACGGACGCGAGGTGATTGAGCAGCTTGATAGCCTCAATCCTGACGTGGTGCTGATGGATCTTAACATGCCCGACATGGGCGGCCTGACCGCCACCGAAATCGTGCTGGAGCGCCGCCCCGGCACGCGCATTGTGATCCTGACAATGCATGACAACCCTGAATACATCTCGTCTGCGCTCAGTCACGGTGCGATGGGCTATCTGCTCAAGGATGTACCCACCGATGAGATCAAGCTGGCGATTGATGTGGTGATGCAGGGCAAGCAGTATCTGTGCACCGGGGCCAAAGGCTCCATCGCGCCTAAGGATGGGGACACGCGCGAGGCGCTGACCGAGCGGGAGCAGACGATCCTGCTGCAACTGGCCTCCGGCAAATCGAACAAGGAAGTCGCCAATGCACTGGAGATTTCCGTGCGCACGGTTGAAACCCACCGCAAGAACATCAAGCGCAAGTTGGGCATATCAAGCACCGCCGGCCTGACCCGCTATGCGCTGGAGCATGGGGTGCTGCAGGGCACCGGCGCGCGGTTGTGAGTCAGGGGCACGTCGCCCCATCCCGCGCGGCTTTGTTAAAGATGTAGTCCGGCTTGGCCCGAAACTCCGGGGTGAGGTTGCCATGCCACGTCCAGCCATCCCAGCGCCCGTCATCATCCAGATCAATCCGCACCACATGCCCGCCGAGCGTGCTGTCCTCAATCCGCACCGCATTGGCATAGTCGACCTGAGTGCCGATGGAGATGTGTTTGCCGCCCGCGCAAATCTGCGTCCGGGTCAGGTCGTTCTGGTTTGAGTTTTGCGCCGCGCGGACAATCGCATCCCCGTTGCAGGCAAAACGCCGCGTGTCGAAAATGCGCTGCGTCCGATTGGGCGGCACGATGAAAGGGCCATATCCCGGCGTCCAAAGCCCGATGTCTGACCCTGCTGTGGGGTTCTGGACGTTGGTGTCGATGGGCAGGCCCCGACTACACCGCCCAGACCCTGAGGGCGTGCCAAACCATTCGCGGTTCACCTGGTTTTGAAACAGGTTCCACCGCATTGAGCGGTGAAAACGGCTGCTGCCGGGAAAGGAGCGTGACGCCATGATCCAGGCATAATCGATCAGGCCGCGCCCCGATGCCGTCGTCTGGCTTTGCAAGATCTCCAGCGTCAGCCCGCTGCCATAGGCCCCAATGCGGTAGTTTGCCGGGCGGATGTGCGTATTAAGCGCCTGAAAGTACCGAATGAGATTGGATTGCGTGGTGGTGTCTGCGGGATCAAGGCGGAAATCCACGCCAAAGTAGATCGCGGTGCCTTGCGGCTGACCCAACGCGCGCGCCTGTGCGAGCGCAGCCTCTGCGTCCAGCCGGGCTTCTTCCTCCACGGATCGCGGCTGCGCTGTGTTCCAGTTGCAGGACGCATCTGGCAACAGCTTGCCATCCGGTGTCTGCCCCAGAAACTTGTTCGGATCGTTGCTGTAGTATTGATAGACCGACAAAACGGCGATGCCATTGCGGGACATCATCGCAATCTCGCTTGAGGGATCAGAGAGCGGGCCCTGATCGATCAGCCGCTTGGCCGTCAGCCCCCGCTCAGGCTGCGCACAGCGGGCATAGTACCGCCCGATGGCCAGCACATCCGCATCCCCCTGTCGCATCTGCGATAGATACGGCCGCGTGTCCCAAGCGGTGTCCAGTATCGCGACCCGGCTGTCAGCCTGCGCCACTGACATGCTGAAAATCGCGGCAATACATCCTGCCGCGCAGTTTTGCACCCAACCCGCCATGCCTTTGTCCTCCTCTTTCCGGCACCAGCCTAAGACAAAAAAGCGCACCGAACAAATTTTCTTATCTCATCGCTGATTTCGCGCGTTCTGCCCTGTCTCTACCCGTCAAATTCAGCGATATGTCTCAAATACACCCATCGACGAAACATAATGTCGCAAAAATTGCCCCCTGCGACAGATTATCCACCACATTCCCTGTTGACGCTCCCAACAACCGCTCATAATGTCGCGCCACGCTAAAGGAGCCTTTTGAACATGACTGATCTAGTCGTCATCGTAGGACACACGCGCATGGGCCGGTAACGGTAGACCATAATCTGACCCATGCGCCCCCGACAGTCTCGGGGGCTTTTTTATGCGCAACACGATTAACAACATTGCCCAACGGAGCAAGACCATGACACGCCAAATGACCGGAGCCAAAATGATCGTCCAAGCCCTGATTGATCAGGGTGTCGACACCGTATTCGGATATCCCGGCGGCGCTGTCCTACCTATTTATGACGAGGTCTTTCAGCAGAACTCGATCAAGCACATTCTGGTGCGTCACGAACAGGGTGCGGTACATGCCGCCGAGGGCTACGCGCGCTCAACCGGGAAACCCGGTGTTGTGCTGGTGACCTCCGGCCCCGGTGCCACAAACGCGGTGACGGGTCTGACCGACGCGTTGATGGATTCCATTCCGCTGGTGGTGCTGACTGGTCAGGTGCCGACCTTCATGATCGGCTCTGACGCGTTTCAGGAAGCGGACACAGTTGGTATCACGCGCCCCTGCACCAAACACAACTGGCTGGTGAAAGAGACCGACAAACTCTCAGGTGTGCTGCACGAGGCGTTCCACGTGGCGACGTCGGGCCGTCCCGGCCCCGTGCTGGTGGACATCCCCAAGGATGTGCAGTTCGCCACCGGCAGCTATACGCCCAAGGCCCCGTCAACCTCCCACTACCAGCCCCAGCTGAAGGGCGATCTGGAAGAGATCACCGAACTGGTCGCGGCCATCGAAAAGGCCAAGCGTCCGATTTTTTACACGGGCGGCGGCGTGATCAACTCCGGCCCCGGTGCGAGCCAGCTTTTGCGTGAATTGGTGGATGCCACTGGTTTTCCGATCACCTCAACGCTGATGGGGCTTGGCTGCTATCCTGCGTCTGGCGACAAATGGGTCGGGATGCTGGGCATGCATGGTCTTTATGAGGCGAACATGGCCATGCACGGCTGTGACTTGCTGATCAACATCGGCGCGCGTTTTGACGACCGCATAACCGGCGTGATCGACTCTTTCAGCCCCAAGTCCAAGAAAGCGCATATCGACATTGATCCCTCGTCGATCAACAAGGTCATCCGCGTAGACATCCCAATCATGGGCGATGTGGGGCATGTGCTGGAAGACCTGCTGAAAATCTGGAAATCCCGCGGGCGCAAAACCAACTCAGAGGCCGTGGCCAAGTGGTGGAAACAGATTGAAGAATGGCGCAGCGTCGATTGCCTCAAATACACGCAAAAAGGCAAAACGATCAAACCACAGCATGCGCTCGCGCGGTTGGAGGCGCTGACCAAGGAGCATGACCGATACATCTGTACCGAAGTGGGCCAGCACCAGATGTGGGCGGCGCAATACCTCAACTTCGAGGATCCAAACCGCTGGATGACGTCCGGGGGCTTGGGCACAATGGGCTACGGCTTTCCCGCGTCCATTGGCGTGCAGATGGCACACCCCGACGCATTGGTGATCAATGTCGCGGGCGAAGCCTCCTGGCTGATGAACATGCAGGAGGTGGGCACCGCAGTGCAGTACAACCTGCCGGTCAAGCAATTCATCCTCAACAACGAACGCCTTGGCATGGTGCGTCAATGGCAGGAATTGCTCCACGGTGAGCGGTATTCGCAAAGCTGGTCCGAAGCCCTGCCTGACTTTGTAAAGCTGGCGGAGGCGTTTGGGGCAAAGGGCATCCTGTGCTCCAACCCCGATGATCTGGATGACGCGATCATGGAGATGATCACGCACCCCGGCCCGGTGATTTTTGACTGTCTGGTGGAAAAGCACGAAAACTGCTTCCCGATGATCCCGTCAGGCAAGGCACACAATGAGATGCTGCTTGGTGAGGCGGACACGCAGGGCGTGATTGACGCAAAAGGCTCGGTGCTGGTGTAACGCGTTTTCTTTCAAAGAAAACGGACGGAAACTTTGAAAGTTTCCGATGCTCAAGACGAAGGAAATGAACATGTCTGCCCTAAAAATCAAAAAAGGTGCCACCTCGCACTCCGCCTACAATCTACGCCCTAACTTTTCTGACGTTGTTGAACGTCATACGCTGGCGGTACTGGTCGAAAACGAGCCTGGTGTGCTGGCTCGGGTGATCGGCCTGTTCTCTGGTCGGGGATACAACATCGACAGCCTGACGGTAGCGGAGGTCGACCACACCGGTCACCTCAGCCGCATCACCATCGTTACCTCTGGCACACCGCAGGTGATTGAGCAGATCAAGGCGCAGCTCGGTCGGATCGTATCGGTCCACGACGTTCACGACCTCACGGTTGAAGGGGCAAGCGTCGAACGGGAGCTGGCGATGTTCAAAGTGTCCGGCAAGGGCGAGCAGCGGGTCGAAGCCTTGCGGCTGGCCGATATCTTTCGCGCAAACGTGGTCGACAGCACACTGGAGAGCTTTGTGTTTGAGATCACTGGCGCGCCCGAAAAGATCGACGCTTTTGCCGATCTGATGCGGCCTTTGGGACTTTCGGAAGTGGCCCGTACGGGTGTTGCCGCGTTGTCTCGCGGCGACTAACGCCTGAGGTATGGATGTGCTGTGCGGTTTGCTGTTTCTTTAAACCGCACACAGAGTATCAGAGCCGCCCAATGTTCACCTGACCGCAATGCACCCCGGTGGTAGCGGTGACGTGTCAGGCGTTGCACCGCCGTGGCGTTGTGTGCTGCGCGTTCGCCGCCTGACGCCGAAAAGGAACAACCTTGCTCTGATCTGACACAGTCTCAGCGCGGATGCTCTGTTTTGCGACACTGTCGCGCAGGTCATCCTGCAACCCGTCACAGCCCCTTTGCTCAACCACGCAGGCATTATGCGCCCTGCGCACCTTGTTCAGCGCTGAAATTTCGAACTGCACCATATCGCCAGCTTGTAGCATTACATTGCCGATGAAATCGTCCGCGGAGGCGTCATAATACGCCAAATCTCCATGATCTTCGCACCAAAACACCGCTTTTTGGTCTACTTGATCGCTCCAAAGCACCACACCCAACATCTTTTTCTTCCAACCCCTTCAAAATCGTCAACCCGCCCCAAGTTCAGGTGACCATTATGATCTGTTGCTGTGGTCACCGCATCGCTGCATTTGTGTCGGATACCCTAAGGGAGCGGTGCGCATTAGCGTCGAAGTTGTTGCTAATTGGCGTCAGTTGTGCCAACTTGCGCCGAGCTCACTCAATCCGCTCTAACAATTTCTGCCACCGAATAGCGTCATATGCCCGCCAAACGTCCCACTCCGTCAGAATTGCGATCCATGTTTGGGGCAAATTTGCGCAAATTGTCCGAGCCTTATGCCTCGATCTCCGAATTGTCCCGGCAACTGGGCATCAACCGGACGCAGTACAACCGCTATTTGTCCGGTGAGAGCTTTCCGCGGCCAGACGTTTTGGCGCGGGTTTGCGCCTTTTTCAAGGTCGACGCCCGGGTTTTGCTGGAGCCGGTCGAAGAGATCGGAGGTGGACAAGACCCCATCGCCAATTCGTTCTTGCGCGACTTTGTTGGCTCCGGTGCCGTTGATATCCCCAAGGACGTATTCCCAAACGGGTTTTACCGGTTCTCCCGGCGCAGCTTTGTCAAGGAAGACGAATACATCGTCGCAATCATCTACATTTTTCGCAAAGGGCCAAACACCTTTCTGCGGGGGTACGAATCGCGCGGGGCCATGGTCGCTCAGGACTTGCCGCTGAGCAGTCAGGAACGCGAGTTTCGTGGCATTGTTCTCCAACAAGAAGACGGGATTGTCTTTACCGTATCGCGACGCAATTCCATGACATCCTCGTTTAGCTATCTCAGCCGTGTCGCGTCTTTCCAGAACAACTTCTGGGTGGGGTACATCACCCGTACCGTCCCTGAAAACATGGGGGGTCTGCGGGCAACGCGTATGGCGTTTGAGTATCTGGGGCCCCATGCCAGCAACGCAATGGCCAGTGCCCGGCAAACCGGATTTCACACCGCCGAACAGCTTCCGGCGTTTCACCGAAGGCTCTTGCAGATCGACAAGCCATTCGCCTGAAGCGCAGCGTCTCGCTATGTCGCCCGTGATAAACTGAGGTCGCTGACAGCATCGGCACAAGGTCAAATATCGCTATCCTGAGCCCAACAGCAGGAGGGCTAGATGACCAGCGAACCAACCAACCTTGCCGCCGTACGCCGCCCCATCGACCAGGCGCATGGCCTTTCGAATGCCCATTACATCGATCCAACCGTTTTTGACGAAGAACGCCAAGCTGTCCTTTTTGACAACTGGGCCGGGCTTGGTGTGGGCGCGGACGTGCCTGAGGTGGGCGATGCAGTGCCTGTCACCTATCTCGGCATGCCGCTTTTGATGGTGCGTGACAAGGAAGGTGAGGTACGCGTGTTTCAAAACACCTGCCGGCACCGTGGCATGATCCTGGTAGAAGAGCCACGCAAGATCGAAGGGGCGATCCGTTGCCCCTATCATAGCTGGTGTTACAGCACGGATGGCCGCCTGGTCAGCACGCCTCATGTGGGAGGACCGGGTCAAAACACCCACGCGGGGATCGACCGCGCGCTTTTGGGTCTGATTGAGATCCGCAGCCACATCTGGATGGACGTCATCTTTATCAACATCTCAGGCACCGCCCTGCCCTTTGAAAAAGCCAACGCCGCGCTGATGGACCGTTGGGCAGAGTTCGACAAACCGCTTTATCACGGCGGTGCCGACAGCCAGTTCCAGCTTGAGGTCAAGTGCAATTGGAAGCTGGCCGTAGAGAACTATTGCGAAAGCTATCACCTGCCCTGGGTGCATCCCGGGCTCAACAGCTATTCCCGGCTGGAGGATCACTACCACATTGAGGCCAAGGGCCAGTTTTCCGGGCAAGGCACGCTGGTTTATCGCCAGCTGCGCGGTGACGCCGCAGAAGTCTTTCCCGATTTCGACGGGCTGGCCGACAAATGGGATGAAGCCGCCGAATACATCACCGTCTATCCAAATGTCCTTTTGGGCGTCCACCGGGACCATACCTTTGCCATCGTGCTGGTCCCAGAAGGACCAGAAAGAACAGTTGAGAACATTCATCTCTACTATGCGCAGCCTGAGACATCCGATGCTTTGCGGGCCAAAAACACCGCGCAGTGGAAAGAGGTCTTTGCCGAAGATGTCTTTGTTGTGGAGGGGATGCAGCGCGGACGGCACGGTGTGCAGTTTGACGGCGGGCGCTTCTCCCCTGCGATGGATGGGCCGACGCATCTCTTTCACGATTGGGTTGCCTCCCAGTTGGAGCGTCATCGCAGCGCTTTGCATGCGGCAGAATGAAACCACTTGATGACGCGCTGCGCGCCGCACATGTGGCGGGCGATACGGACGCTTTGATCCGGCTTTATGCGCAGGCGGCGGAGGGTGCCGATACGTCAGACAGCGCAGCGTTCTATCTGACGCATGCCTATGTTTTCGCGCTGGAAACAGGCGACGCCCGGGCGGACGGATTGCGTGAAAAACTGGTCGCGGTTGGGCGGGAAGAACCGCTTGACCCTGCCCGCCCCCCATTGCGTTGAGCCTTTAGTTGACCTCAGGCGGCCGTGCATTTGGCCAGTCCGTTGCCGCATGCCAGTCCTGCGCCACCTGCAAAAGCCGCGCGTCACTGCCGGGGGGACCGATAAGCTGTAACCCAGCGGGCAAGCCATTCTCACCAAAACCGGCGGGGATGTTCACCACAGGCAGGCCCAGCAAGCTCGCCGGGACAACCACCTGCATCCAGCGGTGATAGGTGTCCATCTGAACACCAGCAATCTCGGTTGGGTGATCTATCTGCGCATCGAACGGCCAGCATTGCGCCGATGGCAACACCAATACATCATATATATCAGATAGTTCCAGCGTCTTTCTAAACCACTCCGATCGGGTCAGACTGGCCTTATGCACGTCCATCACAGAAAGAGTCATGCCGCGCTCAATCTCCCAGACCGCGGCGGGCTTGAGCAGCGCGCGCTTCTCAGGGTCGGAAAAGAGCGGATGCGCCCCTGCGGCGACCTGAAAAGAGCGCAGGGTGATCCAGCTATGCCACATGGCATCCGCGTCAAAGGGTGCATCAAGGTCTTCGACCAGATGGCCCAGCTCCCCAAGCTGCGCCATTGCACGGCGGCTTTGATCCTCGATCCCGGCTTCCATCGGGAATGCCCCGCCCCAGTCCCCCAAATATCCAACCCGCTGCCGCGCCAAGGGCTGCGACAAGGCAGGCGTCAGGGCCGCAATCTCGCGGCTGTGCGGCTGCCCGGTGTGCGCGCCCATCATCGTGTCACCAAGGGCTGCGAGGTCCGCAGGTGTGCGTGCCATCGGGCCGGAGGTCGCCAAATGGTGCATGAACACATCCCCCACAGGCTCGCCCGGGACGGTGCCCCATGTCGGGCGCATCCCGTAGACATTGTTCCAGCCCGCCGGATTGCGCAGGGATCCCATCATGTCGGAGCCATCAGCAACCGCCAACATCCGCGCGGCCAATGCTGCTGCGGCCCCGCCTGACGATCCTCCCGAAGATTTCGTCGTGTCGTAGGGGTTACCGGTGATCCCATGCACGGGATTAAAGGTGTGACTGCCCAGCCCAAACTCTGGCGTGTTTGTCTTGCCGATGATCAGCGCCCCGGCGGCGCGCAGACGGGCGACCATGACGTCATCCTCCGCCGCGATCTGATCGGCAAAAATAGGAGAACCCATGGTGGTGCGCAGCCCTTGCGCATTGGCCAGGTCTTTGATCGCCATGGGAATTCCGTGCAGCCACCCTTTGCGAGGGGCGGCATCCGCCGCACGGGCCTCAGCCATCAGCTCATCCGCATCACGCAGTGACACGATGGCATTGACCGTACCATTCACGGCATCAATCCGCGCCAGCGTGGCTGTCATCAGTTCAACAGCGCTGAGCTGTCCACGATCCAACATGCGCGACAGGGTCAGCGCATCATATTCCCAAATATCCATTGTGGGACGTAAGCAATCACGGCGCGCGGACGCAAGGAAAAAGGTTAGCCGCCCTGTGCCTCGGCCCGGCTCTTGCCGCTCACCGCAAGGGCCAGTGTCGCGCCCATCAGCCCATCCAGATCACCGTCCAAAACCCCTTTGGTGTCGGAGGTTTCAAAGTTGGTGCGCAGGTCTTTGACCATCTGATAGGGTTGCAGGACATATGAGCGGATTTGGTTACCCCAGCCCGCATCGCCCGCGCTTTCATGTGCCTCGTTCACCAGAGCAGAGCGTTTATCAAGCTCCATCTGATACAGGCGCGATTTCAACGCTTTCATCGCAATATCACGGTTTTGGTGCTGCGACTTGACCGATGACGTGACCACAATCCCCGTGGGGTGGTGCGTGATCCGCACGGCGGAATCGGTGGTGTTGACGTGCTGGCCACCTGCGCCGGAGGACCGGTAGGTGTCGATGCGGATATCGGCGGGGTTCACCTCAATCTCGATGTTGTCATCCACGACCGGATACACTTTTACCGAAGTGAACGACGTATGGCGTTTGGCCGCCGAATCGAAGGGCGAGATGCGTACCAGACGGTGCACACCGCTCTCGGATTTCAGCCAACCATAAGCATTATGGCCCGCAATCTTGTAGGTGGCGGATTTGATGCCCGCCTCTTCGCCCGCACTCTCGGACTGAAGCTCTACCTTGTAGCCCTTTTTCTCAGCCCAGCGGACGTACATCCGCGCCAACATACTGGCCCAATCGCAGGATTCGGTACCGCCCGCGCCTGAGTTGATCTCAAGGAATGTGTCATTGGCATCCGCCTCACCGTCCAGCAGGGCCTCAAGCTCTTTTTGTGCCGCTTTCTCCGCCAAAGCGGTCAGCGCCGCCTCGGCGTCAGACACAACCTCTTCGTCTTCTTCCATCTCACCCAGCTCGATCAGCTCAACGTTGTCGGCCAGCTCTTGCTTGATGCCCTCATAGGTCGCGATGGCATCTACCAAGGATTGCCGGTCGCGCATCAGTTTCTGCGCAGCTTCGGCATCATCCCAAAGGTTGGGGTCTTCGACGCGCGCGTTGAATTCTTCCAGACGGTGCTGGGACGTTTCAACGTCAAGCCGTTGTGCCAGCAATTCCAAGGACTTGGAAATCTGATCTGCTGTATTTTGTGCCTCTGCGCGCATCGGGTCTGCCTTTGTGATCTGTCACAGGGACATAGACCAGCCCGCCGCGCGCAGCAAGCCGAAGGGCGCATTTGCCCGGTCTTGGCGGCTTAGTAGAGCCCACCGGAGGACAAGGTGCCAAAGCTTGCTTTGGGCCCCACAACGGCCTTCTTACCCGTCGATGTTGTCACCTGCTTGGCCACGCGGTCCACTTCTTCGACCAGTGGCAAATCAGATCCCATCGCAAAACCACCGTCAAAGGTGATGCCAAAGATCGGCTCTTCGCCAGTGCGGAAACATTCAGACACAACATTTGGGCCGGACGCTCCTTTGCTCAGGCGCGCGCCTGAGAACCGGTCGATCTTGATGAATTCGCAGGCCTCCGGCACGTTGAACGGACCGCCGCCGTATTTCTGGACGGCCTTGGACATGAAACGCTGGAACACCGGGCCACACATTCCGCCACCGGACGCACCACGCCCCATCGGCTTGGGCTGGTCATAACCGATGTAGCACCCCGCGACGATGTTGGAGGTAAAGCCCACGAACCACACATCCTTGGCATCATTGGTTGTACCGGTTTTGCCCGCTGTTGGCACAGGCAGATTGACGGTTTTGCGCGCTGTGCCACGCTCCACCACGCCGCGCATCATTGAGGTCAGCTGATAGGCGGTGACCGGGTCCATCACACGTTCCCGGTTTGAGATCACACGGGGTGCCACACCGGGATCAAGGCTCGCCAACTGGCAATCGTTGCAGATCCGCTCATCGTGTTTGTAGACGGTCCGGCCATAGCGGTCCTGCACCCGGTCTACCAGCGTCGGCTGCACCCGCTCGCCGCCGTTGGCGAACATCGCATAGGCGCTGACCATCTGATACAGCGTTGTTTCCTGCGAGCCGAGCGCATTCGCGAGCACGGGTGACAAGCTGTCATAAACGCCAAAGCGTTCCGCGTAGCTGCCCACGACGCTCATGCCAACTTCTTGCGCCAGCCGGATCGTCATCAGGTTACGCGACTGCTCAATGCCCGTCCGCAAAGGCGTTGGCCCGTAAAACCGGTTTGAGGAGTTCTTGGGCCGCCACACCCCTTGAGGCGTGTTGATCTCAATCGGGGCATCGACCACGATCGTCGCAGGAGAATAGCCACTGTCGAGCGCGGAGGCATAGACAAAGGGTTTGAAGCTGGAGCCGGGCTGGCGCTGCGCCTGAGTGGCGCGGTTAAAGACCGACGCCTGATAAGAGAAACCGCCCTGCATCGCGATTACGCGGCCCGTGTCGACGTCCATTGCGACAAATGCGCCCTGCACCTCCGGTATCTGGCGCAATGTCCAGCGGATGAAAGACCCATCCGCGTCTGCCGTCATGCGACGCACCAGAACCACTTCGCCCACCTTAAGCAGATCACCAGCGACACGCGCTTTGCGTCCCAGTTTCCCGTCGTCGAGCCGTTTGCGCGCCCATTGGACATCCTTGGCCGGGATGAAATGCCCATCCGCGTCCTCTTCCACGCCCTCGATGCCGATGCGCGCGTCACGCTCACCGACGCTCAGCACGACCGCTGGATACCACTGGTTTTCAAGATCAACGTCGCGCGGCACCCGCAGATCGGCCAAGGCCGCGCGCCAACTTTCTTCGGTTTCAAGCTGTTCAACCGGGATCGTTTGTTCGGTACCGCGCCAGATGCCGCGGCCACGGTCAAATTGTTCCAGCTGACGACGCAGGGCGTTGGCCGCAATGGGCTGCATCTCATTGTCGATGGTTGCGCGCACGGTCAGACCCCCGGTGAAAAACTCACCTTCGCCAAAGTTTTCGGACAATTGGCGTCTGATCTCATCGGTGAAGTAGTCGCGCGGTGGCAGCTCCGCCTTGAAGCTCTCAAAGTCCCCGTTCTGGACCGAGCGCAGCGGCTGTGCGCGTTCGCTCTGGTAAACATCGTCAGGGATAAAGCCGTTTTCATTCATCTCCCGCAGGACGAAATTGCGGCGTGACAAAAGACGCTCCTTGCCGCGTACGGGGTGAAATTTACCCGGCGCTTTGGGCAGCGACGCGAGAAAAGCGGCCTCATGCGGAGCAAGTTCGTCCAGCGTTTTGTTGAAGTATGTCTGCGATGCCGCCGCAACCCCATAGGAGTTTTGGCCCAGAAAAATTTCATTGAGATAGAGCTCAAGGATTTTTTCCTTGGGCAGGGTTTCTTCAAGTCTGGCAGCAAGGATGATCTCTTTGATTTTGCGCTCTGCCCTGCGGTCCCCCGACAACAGGAAGTTCTTCATCACCTGCTGCGTAATGGTCGAGGCCCCGCGCACGTCGCGCCCGCGCGAGCGCACGGCATCCACCGCCGCGGCACCAATGCCGCGCAGATCATAGCCGTCATGTTCGTAAAAGTTCTTGTCTTCGGCCGAGATAAACGCCTGTTTGATCAGCGGCGGGATCGTGTCAGCAGGCGCAAAAAGCCGCCGCTCCTTGGCAAATTCGTCAATCAATCGCCCTTGACCTGAATAGATCCGGCTGATCGTCGGCGGCGTATATTGCGCAAGGCTTTCATGGCTGGGCAGATCGCGGCCATACATCCAGAAAATCGCACCAATGGTCAGAGCCACCATGCCGATGCTCATTGTCACGGTGGTAAAGATACCACCAAGGAAGGATAGAATAAATCGAAACACCGCTGCGCGCCTTTTGAATGGCAGTCATTTCATGTGCTTATAGGGGAATTGTGCAGGATGGTCAAAACATCACAACACCTTGCGTCGGCCAATACTTGCGCAAAATGTTGGCTTTATTGCCGCACCAGCGGCGCACGGGCGGCATCTTGGTCCCGCCAGACCAGAATCGCATCAGCAATCGCGTTGATCATCACGGACCGCCAGATCGGATCACGCAGGTTTTTGAGGTCCCGTTCGGAACTGAGAAAGCCGATCTCGATCAGCACTGACGGAATGTCCGCCGACTTCAAAACGGAGAACCCTGCCATGCGCAGGGGTCTGCGGTTCATCGGGCCACCTGCCTTGGTCATGCCCTCGGCCAGAACGGCAGCAAGGTCAGCAGAACGCGGCGTCGTCTCCTGGCGGGCCAGATCCAGCAGGATGCCGGCCACCTGATCATCCGATCCGGTCAAGTCAGCACCCGCAATAATGTCGGCCCGGTTGTGCCGTGCCGCCAGATGTGCGGTCGCCGCATCGCTGGCCTCTTCTGACAGGGTATAGACCGTCGCACCGCGCGCGCCCCCTTGGCTCAAACTGTCGGCATGAAGCGAGATAAAGAGATCCGCTCGAGCGCGGTGGGCAATGGCCACCCGCGTCTCAAGCGCCACAAAGACGTCCGCGTCCCGGGTCAGCACCACCTCAACATCCGAACGGGTCAGCGCATCCCGTAGCCCCCGCGCAAAGCTGAGCATGAGTTCCTTTTCGTTCACCCCTTGCCGTTCGGCCCCCGGATCAATGCCGCCGTGACCGGGGTCCAGCACAACCGTGAAACGATCATCCGCCGGATCAGCAGGGAGCATCGGTTGTGTCAGCGCCACGGCCCATGCGGGATCAACAGGCGGGCCTGCCGCTGCGGAAAAACGCTCCGCATCCGTCTTTTTCAACGCGATCTCAAGTGTGGCGCTCCCGCTTGCCGTGTCGATGGGCATGCCGATTTCTTCCGGCACCATCGGTTCGGCCAGATCAGCAACCAGACGTGACCACCCCGGGCGGAACGCGCCAAACCGGATGTTGGTGATGCGCCCGGCCTCAGGCAGGATCGTCTCTGCGGCCACCCCAGACCAATCAGCTTCGCGGAAATCGACGACCAGCCGCGCGGGCTCATCCAGCAGGAACACCCGAAACGGCACCCCCTGGCTCAGCCCGATGGACAGCGTTGTCTGGCCAAACCAGCCATCAGTGATCGCACTTCTGCTCGGGTCGACGCGGGCCAACGCGTTCAACTCCTGCGCGGACGGGCTGCCCGCACACAAAAACAGCACTCCACATGCCTGAAGAAACGCCCGTATCATGTCACCGCTTTACGCTTTTGTTTTGCACAGACTAACAGGTCTCAGACCTGCAATCCAGCATCTCAGCGCGCCGCGATGAAGGCTTTGAGCCGGGCCAACCCTTCTTGGATATCTGCAGTGCTGCGGGCATAGGAAAACCGCAAAGTCGTGCCACCGCGCGCCGGATCGAAATCAAGCCCCGGTGTGACGGCCACGCCTGCCTTTTCCAGTATTTCAGCCGCAAAGCTGCGGCTGTCGTGGGTCAGCTCAGAGACATCCGCATAGACGTAGAACGCACCATCGGGCGGCGCGTAGCTGGTGAAGCCTGCGTCCGCCAATCCGTCCAGCATCAATTGGCGGTTGGCGCGGTAGACGTCCATGTTGACCTGCAGCTCTTCCTCACACTCCATCGCCGCAAGGGCTGCGATCTGGCTGGCATGGGGCGCACAGATGAACATGTTCTGGGCGATCCGCTCCACAACGCGCACGTGATCCTCTGGCACAACCATCCAACCGACGCGCCATCCGGTCATGGAGAAATATTTGGAGAACGAATTGATGACGTAACAATCGTCGGTGATCTCAAGCGCCGTGACCGCCTTTTTCTCATATTCTATGCCGTGGTAAATCTCATCCGAGATGAAAGACGCACCTGCCGCATCGCAGGCCCCGATCAGCGCGGACATTTCATCACGGCCCAGCATTGTGCCAGTGGGGTTTGCGGGGGACGCGACCAGCAAACCAGACAGGTCCTGATCCGCAAAATCAGCGGGCACCGGTTGATAGCGGTGCGCAGCTTGCGTGGGCAGATCAACGGGGTTCAGCGCCAGCGCCTTGAGAATCTGGCGGTAGCTGGGATAGCCCGGCGCGCCGATACCCACCCGGTCGCCCGTGTCAAAAAGCGCCGTGAACGCCAGGATGAACCCGCCAGATGAGCCGGGTGTGATAACCACCCGGTCCGGATCCAGATCAACGTTGTACCATGCGCCATACATTTGCGCGATGCGGGCGCGCAGGGCGGGCAGGCCCAATGCAACTGTATATCCCAGGCTGCCCTGCCCCATCGCCTCTGCCAGCGCCTGCTTTGCACCCAGCGGCGCGCCTGTACCGGGCTGGCCCACCTCCATATGGATGATGTGCCGCCCCGCAGCTTCAGCGGCGGCGGCGGCCTGCATGACGTCCATCACAATAAAGGGATCGACCGAAGATCGTGTTGATACCCGCATGGGCTTGCTCCTACATTTGAGGCGTGTATCACTGCCAAAAGCATTCCCCGTCAACCCGCCCTCCTCTGGAAAGGTCACCTTCATGTTTTCCCGTCTGACCGCGCTGGCCTTTGCCGCCTTGATCGCCCTGCCCGTCGCCGCCATGGACCTCAAGGCCTTGACCGATGAGGAACGCGCCCAGTTTCGGGCAGAAGTCCGTGCCTATCTGATGGAAAACCCCGAAGTGATCATGGAAGCGGTCGAACAATTGCAGAACCGCGAGGCAGAAGCGCAGGCACAGGCCGACCTGAGCCTTGTGTCTGATAACGCCGAGGCGATCTTTAACGACGGATATTCATGGGTCGGCGGCAACCCTGACGGCGACATCACGCTGGTGGAGTTTCTGGATTACCGCTGTGGGTATTGCAAACGCGCGCATGATGAAGTTGCCAAGCTGTTGGAAAGCGACGGAAACATCCGCCTGATCGTCAAGGAGTTCCCGATATTAGGGGATCAATCAGTGTTGGCCTCACGCTTTGCAGTGGCGACCAAACAGATTGCGGGTGGCGACAGCTACAAAGCGATGGCAGATGCGCTGATGGAATTTAATGGTGATGTTTCGCTGCCCGCGCTGCGCCGCCTTGCGACAACCTTTGGTCTGGATGCGGACGCGATTGAGGCACACATGGAAAGCGATGATGTCACGCAGGAAATTGCGCAGACCCGCGCGCTGGCCCAGCAATTGCGCATTTCAGGCACGCCGACGTTTGTGATGCAGGATGAACTGCTGCGCGGGTATTTGCCCTATGATCAGATGAAGGCATTGGTGAACGAGAAACGGGGGTAGCGCGCGCGCTGCCTTGGTTCACAAAAAGGTTTCATGATACCGCACAAGCCGTTGAAAATGCGCCTCTAAAGACCGTTTGAGGTGCGTGGCATCCTTTACGGTGAGGATATAGTCTACCAAGAGATTGTATTGCTGGATCTGGCGCGGTAACCGCTGCGCAGGATCAAGCCTAAGCTGCCTGTCTGCTTCCTCAATCACCTGCACGTGCTGACGTTCCGGCCATGGATCAACCGGCGCGGCGGCGGTCAGGCTCTTGCCGTTCATCAGCGACATCTGCGCGTCATAATGAGCAAAGATCGCTTCTTCCAGCGGTTGCACATCCGCCACCTCTGCCACGGGCCAAGCCCAGACAAAGGCGATTTCCCAGACATCAATCTGCCGGTTCGCAATCACATCAGAGCGCGCCGAAGTCAGATGCCGGCGCACCCGGTTTCGGATGCCATCCACCGATTGCCCCACATAAATCGGCTGCGCATCAAGATCACACAGCGCATAAACCCCGATCTGATTGGTGAGTGCGGCCAACGCCTTGGAGCGGTACGCCTGTGCCCGGCTCACGCCGCTTCCTTGCGCAGGTCGGCTTGCAGGATTTTCTGAAACAACGTCTGATCCAGATAGCTGACGATGGGCACCGCCACGCCGTCCCCGGCCACTTGATAGGCCTGGTTGTAGCGGCTCGGCATCTTGTATCGGTCTGGCAGCCCCATCAGGCGCGCAACCTCCTTGCTCGACAGCAGACGCGCGCAGGTCTCATTGCCATTTACGAACATGATCGTCTGGCGCGAGGACCCCCCCGCAGGCGTGCGCAAACATCCAGCCAAACCGTCAAAGCGCACTTCAGCGCGTTGTCGGTTCACGCCCGTCTCATCGGGGCGTCCGCGTTTGTAGAGCATGCCAATCTCCGCCTTGCCGCTCAGGCGCGCCTTGCGCACACGGTCCTGACTTGGCTCAGACATCAATGACAACAGGCGGGTCACCTCCTTGTCGCTCAGCCAGTCGGTGTTTGGCGCCCTATCCACCATCCGCTTGAGCGTGCTGCGACGTGCAAGAGGGTTCTCGTGCCGCCACCACACCCAATGGGCGACAAGACTGCGGGGCAAGGTTCTGGCAAAGCTCTGAATCTTGGCCGTGTGGAAAGGGCCTGCGGGTGCCGTGCTCACCATATCACCCAACGCCACGTCTTGCCGCACACCTACGATAAACAGCCGTGGGCGGCTTTGCGGGAGGAAGGCCGCGGCATCGATTTCCATCGCACCAATGCGGTATCCCAGATCGGCCAATGTCTGCAGCACCGCACGCAAATCACGACCGCCATTGCGGGTCATCAGGCCGACGACATTCTCAAATGCGATGATCCGGGGCGCAAAGCCGCGTTCAGACGCCGCGCGAATGAGGCGCACCCATTCGACAAACACACCACTGCGCGCGCCCGCCAAACCGCGCCCCTTGCCCGCGAGTGAAAAATCCTGACACGGGCTGGAGGCCCAATAGAGATCAATATCTTGCAAAAGCGGCGCTTCATCCAGCGAGGCGATATCCCCCTCAAGCAGTCCCGGAGCGCCCCAGTTATCGCGATAGACCTCGCATTTCATCGGATCGATGTCATTGGCAAACGCACAGCTCCAGCCGCGCCCAAGCCCCGCGCGGACCATGCCGCCACCACTGAAAAACTCAGCAAACCTTGGGGTTTTATCCTGCGTCGATACCATATCTATGTCTAATGCCCGACGGCAAAACTGTCGATATGAAAACGCAAGGTTACTCGGCCGCCTGCACGGCCTCCGCAGCTTCGATCTCGGCGGCTTTCTTCTCGACCTGCTCAACGATGTGTTCAATCATGTTGGCGTTGTCTTGCTTGTGGCTTTGCTTGCCCGCAAGATAAACCATGCCTGACCCCGCGCCCCCGCCGGTAAAGCCAACATCCGTCACCAGCGCCTCTCCCGGTCCGTTCACGACACAGCCGATGATCGACAGGCTCATTGGGGTCTTGATGTGCTCCAGCCGCTTTTCCAGCGCTTCAACCGTTTTGATCACGTCAAAGCCCTGCCGCGCGCAGGACGGGCAGGAAATGATGTTCACGCCACGGTGCCGCAGGCCAAGCGATTTGAGGATTTCATAGCCAACCTTCACCTCTTCTACCGGATCGGCAGACAGCGACACACGGATCGTGTCACCGATCCCCATCCACAGCAGATTGCCAAGGCCAATCGCGGATTTTATCGTGCCCGAGACAAGCCCGCCTGCCTCCGTGATCCCGAGGTGAATGGGGGCGTCCGTGGCCTCCGCAAGTTGTTGATAAGCAGCAGCCGCCATGAAGACATCAGATGCCTTGCAGCTGATCTTAAATTCATGGAAATCATTGTCTTGCAGGATTTTAATATGATCCAGACCGCTTTCCACCATCGCGTCGGGGCAAGGTTCACCATATTTTTCAAGCAGATGCTTTTCGAGCGAGCCTGCATTGACCCCAATCCGAATGGAACAATTGTGATCGCGCGCGGCTTTGATCACTTCTTTGACACGCTTTTCATCACCGATGTTGCCGGGATTGATCCTCAGGCAGGCGGCCCCCGCTTCGGCGGCTTCAATCCCGCGTTTGTAATGGAAATGGATGTCGGCCACGATTGGTACAGAGACCTGTGGCACGATCTCTTTCAACGCCTTGGAAGACGCCTCATCCGGGACAGAAATGCGCACAATATCCGCGCCTGCCTCTGCTGCGGCCTGCACCTGCGCAATCGTTCCTTTGACATCGGTGGTCAGCGTGTTTGTCATTGTCTGCACGGTGATCGGCGCGTCCCCCCCAACAGGTACGTTGCCCACCATGATCTGCCGGGATTTGCGCCGGTAGATGTTGCGCCATGGACGGATATGGTTGAGTGACATACGGGGTGCCTCAGGCTTGGAGCGTTGTCCAATACCTAGTCAAAACATGCGTTCTTCGCAATAGTGTCTAGTTTGATTGACAGGGCATCGCGGCCAAAACCGCAGGATCAACCTCGGAATTCGCAAGATCTGCGAACATGCGGCTCAGCGATTGGTCCGCTGTGGGGTCAACCGGATCATAAAGCGCTGCCAGCGCCTGATTGTCGAGCGGCAGATTTGACGTGATGCTGCCACGGTCACCGACAGGGCCGTAACAGCCGTCCGCCATGGCGAAATAGAGCGCACCGGATTCGCCTGTCCGCAGGGTCGGTGGCTCTTCGGTTGCGGGAACATCCCATGTGTCCCCCTTGTCCATCACACCCTCAAATATGACAGTCCCATCCGCAGCACGCACACGAACCCAGGACGGGTACGCGGCGACCATGCGCACGGCCGCGGCAGGCCCTTCAACAACTTGCGGGACAGAGGGAGACGGATCATCAAAGTTCAGACCCGCAATTGCATCATTCACAGCTGTTGAGATCGTATCGGGCTGCGGAAAGTTTCCAACTGAGCGTGGATCAATCGTCGCAATCGGCGCGTCACGTGCGACCAACACCGGCACATCAAGCGCTTGTGGCCGGTAAAGACGGTCCAGCGCCTCAACACGTGGTGCTTCCATTGCACTTGGCGCTGCAAAATCGCTATTCTGAGCCGATGAGGATGCCAGCGCCCCTTCGACGGGGTCAAGGTCAGACAGCACAACGGGCGTTTGATCGACCGGGGCCACCTGAACGCGCTGCACTTCTTGCAGGACAGTGTAGCCGCCAAATCCAATAGCTCCGATCAACGCGATCAGCACCAGCATGGAGCCAACGGCACCCGGCTCAATCCGGCTCAGGATGCTCTCGCCGGCAGGCGTAAACGGGGTGTTGGGACGGGCAAAAAGATCTGCCTCAGACGGGCGCTTCTTGCGGTCTTCAAAAGATGGCTTTTTGATCACGGAGGCTTCGGCGGACATGCCGTGGGCCACTTCAAAACCGGACTCGGTACAAAAGGCGGTAAATGCCTTGTCAGGGTCCATATTCAGGTAGCGCGCATAAGACCGCACATAACCTGCGATAAAGCCAGGTGTGTCAAAGGCGTCAGGGTCGGCGTTTTCGATGGCTGCAATGTAGGACGCTTTGATCCGCAATTCGCGCTGCACATCCAGCAGCGATTTGCCCATTGTGGCACGCTCGCCGCGCATAACGTCCCCAAGTCGAAGCTCAAACGCGTCAAACCCTTTGGGTTCAACTTGTTCTTCTTCCGTGACCTTAGAGGACCAACGCCCGATCATCCCAAATGCCCCATCGTTAATGTGCCTGTAACCATTTACCGGAATCAGCAGTCGATTCGGGTTTGGCCTTTTGTTTCGCTATCTGTAGCACAGTGCAACGGGAAAGACGAATTTTACGTGGTTACCCAGCGGCTTCGGCGCGATTTAGCGCACAATGAGACCACAAACCGTCCATTGCATGGACCAATGCGTCCAATTCCTTGAATTCATGCACAGGTGACGGGGTAAACCGCAGGCGCTCGGTGCCGCGTGGCACGGTTGGGAAATTGATCGGCTGGACGTAAATCCCGTGATCTTCAAGCAGCATGTCGGACAACATCTTGGTGTGAACCGGGTTTCCAACCATCACAGGCACGATATGTGACCCATGGTCGATGATCGGCAGACCAAGCCCCTTGAGGCGCATTTTCAGGATTTTTGCCTGTTGCTGGTGCTTGTCACGCAGGTGCTGCGCGGTCTTGAGATAGGCCACAGATGCCGCAGCCCCCGCCGCCACCGCCGGCGGCAGTGATGTGGTAAAGATAAAGCCCGGCGCATAGGATCGAATGGCGTCGCACATCTTGGCTGATGCCGCGATGTAGCCGCCCATCACGCCATAGGCTTTGGCCAGTGTTCCGTTGATGATGTCGAGCCGCTGCATCAGGCCATCGCGCTCAGCCACCCCTGCCCCACGCGGACCGTACATGCCCACCGCATGCACCTCATCGATGTAGGTCAACGCGCCAAACTCATCGGCCAGATCGCACAACGCCTCAATCGGGCCAAAATCCCCGTCCATCGAATAGATGGATTCAAATGCAATCACCTTTGGTGCTGCAGGGTCATCCGCCTCGAGCAATGCGCGCAGATGCGCCACGTCGTTGTGACGGAAGATGCGCTTGGCCCCGCCATTGCGGCGCACCCCTTCGATCATCGAGGCGTGGTTCAGCGCGTCAGAATAGATGATGAGGCCGGGAAAGAGCTTGGGCAACGTGGACAGCGTTGCGTCATTGGCAATGTAGGCCGAGGTAAACAGCAAAGCGGTCTCTTTGTCATGCAAATCTGCCAGTTCCGCCTCAAGCCGTTTGTGATACACAGTTGTGCCCGAGATATTGCGCGTCCCACCCGAGCCCGCGCCCGTGGCGTTCAGCGCCTCTTCCATCGCTTGCAGCACCACGGGGTTTTGCCCCATGCCAAGATAGTCGTTGCCGCACCACACGGTAATGTCTTGTTCGGTCCCGTCCGGCTTGGTCCAGACCGCGTGCGGGAACTGGCCTTTGCGCCGCTCAATGTCGATAAAAGTCCGGTAGCGGCCTTCGTCATGCAGGCGCGCAATCGCCTCGTCCAATTTCGCAGTGTAGTCCATGCGCGGCTCCATTTGGCAGATACGCGATGCAGACTCACCGCGAAGGCTGTGTTTGTGGTGAAATATAGAAAGATTTCCAAGTCTTCAATATCATAGCGGTGCACGTCTTGTCGCAGCATTGATCTGCATCAAGCCAACCGCCAAAGTGCGTTTCCGATACGCGGCAGTTGTGCAGGCCCCCTTGCAGTGGCTGGTTGCACATTGCACCGCCATAGGCTCAATATCCCGCAACGCTTCGGCGCATGTCCTTTTCACATCAAGAAAGCCCTCCCATGTCACTTGACGCCATCCTTGCCCGCATCGACGCTGACCTGCCACAAGCCACCGACCGCTTGCTGGATTTGCTGCGCATCCCCTCCATCTCCACCGACCCCGCCTACAAGGCCGACTGCGACCGCGCGGCGGATTGGTTGGTCAAGGACCTCAAGGATCTGGGGATTGACGCCTCCAAACGCCCCACGCCGGGGCATCCGATGGTGGTGGGGCATGTGGGCAACACAGGCCCGCACCTGCTGTTTTATGGGCATTATGACGTGCAACCTGTGGATCCGCTTGAGCTGTGGCACAACGATCCCTTTGACCCACAGGTTGAGGAAACCCCCAAAGGCACGGTCATTCGCGGCCGCGGCTCTGCCGATGACAAAGGGCAGTTGATGACCTTCATTGAGGCATTGCGCGCGTGGAAAGCCGTCAAAGGGGACTGGCCGTGCCGGATCACGTTCTTTCTGGAAGGAGAGGAAGAATCCGGTTCCCCCTCCCTTGTGCCCTTTATGGAAGAAAACGCAGAAGAGCTGAAAACCGACATTGCGCTGATTTGTGATACGGGCCTGTTCGAATCCAAGACACCGGCCATTGTGACCATGCTGCGCGGGCTATTGGGCGAAGAGATCACAATCACTGGCCCGTCGCTTGACCTGCATTCGGGCATGTACGGCGGCATTGCGATGAACCCGGTGCGGGTGCTCTCGCGCATCATCGCCGCCCTGCACGATGAGACAGGGCGCATCACAGTGCCGGGTTTCTATGACGGTGTGCCAGAGCTTTCGGATAATCTGGAAGCGCAGTGGCAGGGCCTCGCCTTTGATCACCAACACTTCCTGAGCGATGTCGGTCTGTCCGCCCCCGCAGGGGAGCAGGACCGCACCCCGCTTGAGATGATCTGGTCGCGGCCCACCTGCGAGGTGAACGGCATCTGGGGCGGCTACACCGGGGAAGGGTTCAAAACTGTGTTGCCGTCAGAGGCCCACGCCAAAATCAGCTTTCGGCTTGTCGGCACCCAAGACCCCCATGCCATCCGCGAGAATTTCCGCAAAATGGTCACTGAGATGCTGCCGGAGGACTGCGACGTCAGCTTTGGCGCGCATGGGGCCAGCGGGGCATCAGGCGCGGATTTCTCCGATCCGATGTTCGAAAAGGCGCGTGCGGCCCTGTCAGAGGAATGGCAATTGCCAGCGGCCTACGTGGGCTGCGGTGGCTCCATCCCGATTGCGGGGCACTTCCAGAAGGTGCTGGGGACCGAACCCATGTTGATCGGATTTGGCAAAGACGACGACGCGCTGCATTCTCCGAACGAAAAATACGACATGGAGAGTTTTCACAAAGGCATCCGGTCCTGGGCGCGTATCCTTGATGCGCTGACCTGATCCTAGAGATGCGCGGCGTCCTTTTCAGGGGGCCGCGCATCCTTCACCTGCCCCTCGCGGACAAAGACATAGACGCCCGACGCAATCACCACGGCGGCACCAATCAGCACGCTGCTCATTGGCCATTCGCCAAAAATCGTCCAGCCCCAGAACAGCGAAAAGATCAGCAGCACATATTCAAACGGTGCCACAACTGAGGCGCGGCTCAATCGGTAGGCTTGGGTCATCAGATAGCCAATGATGGCCGACATCACGCCAAGCCCAACAATCGCCAGCAGGTCTTCGGTCTGCGGCCAGACCCAGGCACGCAACAGGAACTGCATCGCGGGATTGCTGTCTTCGGTCACAAACCGCCCGTCCCCCGCCACGAGATACACCAATGCCGAGATGGAAATGAAGGCAAATTGCATATGCAGCGCCAGCGCCGAGGCGCGGCTGGTTTGCCCCAACTTGCGCGTCAGCACGGACATTGAGGCATAAAATGCCGCCGCGATCACCGGCAGCACGACCACCCAGCCCAGACCGCCGCCCTCAGCGCTGAGCTGTGGGGCCATCATGATCAACACGCCAGCAAAGCCCAAACCAATGGCAACAAAGCGGCGCGGGCCTACCGTTTCTCCCAACACAGGGATCGACAGGAGCGTCACAAAAAGTGGCGCAACAAAGTAGAGGGCCGTCGCCATCGCCAAGGGCATTGCTGAGATCGCGGCATAAAGCGCGGTGTTCGCGATCAGAATAAAAACAGCGCGCATCCCATGCAGAACCCAGCGCCCGGTGTTCAAAAGCTTGAACCCGCCCTCGATCTTCAGCAGCACCAGCGTAAACGCGATGGCCGTGACCGAGCGCATGAGGATCAATTGATGCAGCGGGTAGTCGGAGGAAAGCGATTTTACCATCATGTCATTGACGGAAATAAAGAACATGCCCCCCAACATACAAAAAATGCCCGCACGGGCGGTGTTGACAGTTGCGGTGCTCATGCATCCTCCTACACCCGGCGGCAGGGCGATGACAGGCCCGAATTGCCGCAGATCATAAAGGGGAGCGCGATGACAGTTTTGAGTGGGTTCGATGAAGGTCTGGCAGAGGTTAACGGCCAACAGATTGCCTATGCCAAAGGCGGCGCTGGCCCCGGTTTGTTGCTGTTGCATGGATTTCCCCAAACCCACGCGATGTGGCATGCGGTGGCCCCTGTATTGGCGGAACACTTCACCGTGGTGGCGGCAGATTTGCGCGGTTACGGGGCCAGCGCCAAGCCCGAAGGAACAGAAAACTATTCCTTTCGTCATATGGCCGCCGATCAGCATGCGTTGATGCAACATTTGGGACTGGAGCAGTTCCATCTGGTGGGCCATGACCGGGGCGGACGCACTGCGCATCGGCTTGCCCTTGATCATGCGGCCTGCGTGCTGAGCCTGACCGTGATGGACATCATCCCCACGCATCTGTTGCTCAATGAACTCAACCGCCATGTGGCGCGGGCCTATTACCACTGGTTCTTTTTGCCCCAGCCCTACCCTTTCCCAGAGACGATGATTGGCCATGACGCTGATGCGTTCTTTGAGTCATGCTTGTCCGGTTGGGGATCCACCGACATGACCGCCTTTGACCCACAGGCGTTGGCGGCATACCGCGCGGCATGGCGCGACCCGGAGACCATTCGCGGGATGTGTGCCGATTACCGCGCAGCGCTCAGTCTGGATTTTGATCTGGATGCGGCCGACTTGGGGACCCAAGTCACCTGCCCCGCGCTTGTGATGTTCGGCGCGGATGGCCCGATGGGCAAAGCCTATGACGTGCCCGCGACATGGGCGGACCGGCTGACAAACATGCAAAGCGCCGGTGTGCCGGGTGGCCATTTCTTTATCGACGAACACCCCAAGGAAACGGCACAGGCGTTGTTGCGCTTTCTCAACGCTCAGTCCTGACAGCCTTGCGTGCCCCCCTGACAACCAGCGATTCCCGTTGGCCCGATCCTTTTGCAAAAATCCAATTGGATGGGGATCGGGTTCAGGAGAGCATGGGACAGGAGGACCTCGCACCGCCCGCATCACCGCGCCCGTGAGCCGCACAGGCAGTGAGGCGGCCTGAAGGGGGCCCAAGCTGACACCCTAAAATGAGAAAACCCGCCACAAAGGGCGGGTTTTCTTCAATACAGCAGTGGCGCGGTTGACGGGGCTCGAACCCGCGACCCCCGGCGTGACAGGCCGGTACTCTAACCATCTGAGCTACAACCGCCCGCTGCGAGCAACAAGGTCGCCCTCGTTGCGTTGGGCCGTAATATGGGCGGTTGCCACAAGCGTCAAGACGCAAACCTGCCCGATGTGCAGAAATTTTTTCCCGACTGGATTTCACCCCCACATATCACACCGGGCATGGCCCTAGCGGTCCGGGGCCGGAATGAACTCCGCGTCATCACCGGGAGGCAATTGAAAGCGGCCATGCGCCCAATCGCCTGCGCGCCAAGCCTCCTTGGCAGCATCGATCCGGTCCTTGCTGGAGGCCACGAAATTCCACCAGATATGGCGCGGGCCGTCCATTGTCGCCCCTCCCAGCAGCATGATGCGCGCGCCCTCTTCACCCGCTTTTGCTGAGATCCGATCACCGGGCCGAAATACCAGCATCTGCCCTGCATCAAAACTCTGCCCCGCCACGCTGACACTGCCTGACACAACATAGAGCCCCCGGTCCTCGTGATCATCAGGCATCGGGATGCTGGCACCTGCCTCAAGCAACGCATCAGCATAAAACGTCTCGGAAAACACGTTAATCGGCGCACGCTCCCCGTAGGCTGTGCCAAGGATGAGGCGCACTTGTTTGCCTTCTCCTTCCAGGAGCGGCAGCTTGTCCTTGGGGGCGTGTTCAAATGCTGCCGGTTCGTCTTCGTACTTCTGCGGCAAGGCGACCCATGTCTGCAGACCAAACAAGCTGTGTGGCTGTTTGATATAATCCCCATCTGCACGCTCAGAATGCGTGATGCCGTGACCGGCGACCATCCAGTTCACAGCGCCCGGTTCAATCCATTGATCCGTGCCAAGACTATCCCGGTGGTGGATCTTCCCTTTGTAGAGATACGTCACCGTGGCCAAACCGATATGCGGATGCGGGCGGACATCAATGCCCCTGCCCGTCAGGAACTCCGCCGGCCCCATCTGGTCAAAAAAGATAAAGGGGCCAACCATCTGGCGTTTAGGGGCTGGCAAAGCCCGGCGCACTTCAAAGCCGCCCAAATCACGGGCGCGCGGCACGATTACCGTTTCAATCGCATCTACGGCGTCACCCACCGGGCAATCAGGGTCAAGCGCGGGGTTCCAACTCATCTGGGTGCTCCTGCTACGTCGATTGACACCTTAAGCGGCGCACCGCCAAACGCAACGCACAGCACTTATGCGCCAAAGCGCAGCCGGACATACTGAGGAGGATATGGTGGGTCGTGAGAGGCTCGAACTCCCGACATCTTCGGTGTAAACGAAGCGCTCTACCAACTGAGCTAACGACCCGCCGTTTGAACCTCTTAGCGCAAGCTTGGGAGGGGCTTCAAGCCAAAATATGCACCGGGTCCGTTTGAACAATTCGAAAGCCGCAAAACACCCCGCGACTTGGCGGGCAAAGCATCACGTCAGCCGGCGCTGCACACCATTTTCGATGTGAAAAACCACGCCTTGCCCGCCTTCCAAGCTGCGCAGTGCGCTGAGGGGGCGTTCAAGCAGGATCAGGCGCAGCATACGCGACGTTATGCCGTGCGTGATCAGGACCGAGGGGGCTTTCAAAGCGCGCAAAAAGGCCTCACACCGCAGCTGCAGGGCTGCAAACCCCTCGCCTTCGGGTGCCAGTGTGTAGACGTCGAACCCATCGCGCGCGCCGCTCATTTGCATTACGTCAGCGCGCGACTTTCCCGCCCATTCGCCCAATCCGATCTCCTTGAGTGCAGGCGCAACCCTTACATCCGGGATCAGACCGTCCAGAGCAAGCTCTGCGGTTGCCACTGCACGCCCCTGCGGACTGCTGATCGCGTCAAACCCGGTCAGGTCATGCTGGCTCAGGATTCGGTGCTGCGCGTGGGCCTGTGCAATTCCGCGCGGTGTCAGCTCAGAATCAAAGCGCCCTTGCAACCGGCCCTCGACATTCCAAACCGTCTCCCCATGGCGCAGGATAAAGAGCGGCGGCAGCGCGCTCATTCCAGCTCTTCCAGTACCGTTTCGCGCCCCTGCTCAAGTACATAGATGCAGCCCTGGTTGTTGGACAGTTGCCCTGCCGCCATTACGTCCAACCCCAGAATATGGCCGCGCATGACCTGCCCCCAAAGCCCGTGGGCCACAACGATCGTGGGCCCGGTCAAATCTCTCAGGAACGACAGAATACGCGCCTGAAACGCGGCAATGCCCTCTCCGCCTTCAGCGGCCTCATAGATCTCAAGCGCTGACGGGCCGCTTTGCGCCCAATCGGCGCGTGCCTGCATAATGTCAGAGCGCAACAACCCCTGCCAGCGGCCTGCATGGATTTCCATCAGCCGGTCATCGGTTTCATAGGGAGTTCCCCCCAGCGCAATATCTGCCGTGTGCCGCGTGCGCCCCAACGGCGAGACATAGATCGCTGGCCGCTGAGGCAGGACCGGTGCAATCAGCCGCGCCTGCCGCGCCGCATCTGCAACACCTTGGGGGGTTAACGGCGAATCCAGTTGCCCCTGCAGGCGATACGCCTTGTTCCACTCGGTCTGTCCATGGCGCAGAAACCAGATTTTCGGATAGGAGGACATGTGCAGTTGCTCGTTGCTCTCACCAATCAAATGCTGCGGTACGTCCCCGGCAAAACCCCGCCGCAGGTGCCTTGCCGCATGTGTTCCCTCGCATCATCTCAGCCAAATTGGAATGGTGGGTGATAAGAGATTTGAACTCCTGACATCTTCGATGTGAACGAAGCGCTCTACCACTGAGCTAATCACCCGCTCGGGCGTGGGTTAGCGCCTCAGGCGCGCCCATGCAAGGGGGTTACAGCGGAAAACTCAGCCTACACGTCGGTGTCAGAAGCATCCGTTTCGGTGGTGCTGGGCGGATTGGGTTGCCGGATTTTGGCCACCACCATACGCCCGTTCGCAAACGACTTTTCCCGCCGCACCCGCAAGCGCCCAAAAGGTGTGAGGTTCAGTTCACGATTGTCCCGCAGGGCGTCCCCCAACACGGCCAACATGGTCTCAACCACCGGTTTGACATCTTTCTTCTTCATGCCAGAACGGGTCACGACCGCATCCACAAGTTCCTTTTTGCGCATCATCGGACCGGAGATCACCGCCTTGGGCGCGTCAACAATCGTTGGCGTCACATCCTTGGCAGAGGCTGGGACCACAGGCTTCGCAGCCTTTGGAGATGGCGCCCCTTTTGCAGTCGTCTTCGCAGCAGTAACCTTTGATTTCGTTACCGTTTTTGTGGATTTAGCAGCCTTGGGTGCCGGTGTTGATTTGGCCGTCTTTCGCGCCGTCGTACTCATGATGTCACCATTCTTGATTGTTTCTTGCCTGGAAACATACTAGCCAACATCCGCCGAAATATCTACCTTTGCTTGCCTCCGGGCGGAAATTGGCTAGGTTATTCAGTGAAATAGCTCTGGGGAACTATCGATGAAACGCACTCTTATCGTCACGTCCATGATGGCCACACTGGCCTTTGGCAGCATCGCTCAGGCCGGGTCCTTGTCTGATCCTGTGGTTGAGCCAAAGCTCATCATTGAGGATGCATCAAGCAGCAGCTCCGGCTCATTGCTTGTTGTTGCACTGGCCTACTTGATCCTTGTGCCGGTCCTGTCGGACTAAGCAAACGATCAATAGAAATTGAAAAAGCGCCCCGCTTCGGCGGGACGCTTTTTTGTTTTTAACCTTGTCTGTTTTTAGACTTTGTCTGTCTTTAGACTTTGGTTGTGCCGCGCATCAATGCGCTGTTGCTGCGTCGCCGCCCGCTGACTTTGCTGCAAGGGCGGCTGCCGCCGCAGCATCTTCGGCTTCCTGATCCCATTCAATCGCTTCCGGTTTTGACACCAACGCATGTTCCAGCACTTCGGATACATGGGTCACAGGGATAATCGTCAGCCCTTCTTTCACATTGTCCGGAATCTCAGGCAGATCCTTCTCGTTCTCCTGCGGGATCAACACTGTTGTGATCCCCCCGCGCAACGCCGCGAGCAGTTTTTCCTTTAGGCCGCCGATGGGCATCGCGTTACCGCGCAGCGACACTTCGCCGGTCATGGCAATATCCTTGCGCACCGGAATCTTGGTCAGCACGGACACAATCGACGTCACCATGGCGAGCCCTGCCGACGGACCATCCTTGGGGGTTGCCCCATCTGGCACGTGAACGTGAATATCCAACGTATCAAAGGTCGGCGGTTTGATACCAATGCTCGGGCTGATGGATCGCACATAAGAGCTTGCAGCGTCGATGCTTTCTTTCATCACATCGCCCAGCTTGCCGGTGGTCTTCATCCGACCTTTGCCCGGCAGGCGCAGCGCCTCAATGTGCAGCAGTTCGCCCCCCACCGACGTATAGGCCAGCCCGGTCACCACACCGATCTGGTTCTGCTCTTCCGCAAGCCCGTAGCGGTGTTTGCGCACCCCAAGGAACTCATCGAGATTATCACTGCCAACCGTGACGGTCTGCGCTTCCTTTTTGACGATCTTGGTCAGGGATTTCCGCGCAACCTTGGCAATCTCACGTTCCAGATTCCGCACACCCGCCTCACGGGTATAGTAGCGGATCATGTCGGTGATCGCCTCGTCTTTGATCTCAAACTCGCGGACTTTCAAACCATGGTTTTTGACCTGCTTGCTCACCAGATGTTGCTTTGCGATCTCCAGCTTTTCGTCTTCCGTATAGCCGGACAGCGGAATGATCTCCATCCGGTCCAGCAAAGGCCCCGGCATGTTGTAGCTGTTCGAGGTGGTCAGGAACATCACGTTTGAAAGGTCATATTCGACCTCGAGATAGTGATCCACGAAGGTGGAGTTCTGCTCAGGATCGAGCACCTCAAGCATTGCACTTGCCGGATCGCCCCGGAAGTCCTGCCCCATCTTGTCGATCTCATCGAGCAGGATCAGCGGGTTTGTTGTCTTGGCCTTTTTCAACGCCTGAATGATCTTGCCGGGCATGGACCCGATGTAGGTCCGACGGTGACCGCGAATTTCGCTTTCATCCCGGACACCCCCCAATGAGATGCGGATAAACTCCCGGCCCGTCGCCTTAGCCACGGATTTCCCAAGGGAGGTTTTACCCACGCCGGGCGGGCCGACCAGACACATGATCGGGCCTTTCAGCTTGGAGGAGCGCTGCTGCACCGCGAGGTATTCGACAATGCGCTCTTTCACCTTTTCAAGGCCGTAGTGGTCATCATCCAGAACCTCTTGCGCCTTGCCAAGGTTCTTTTTCACGCGGGATTTCTTGCCCCACGGGATCGACAGCATCCAATCCAGGTAGTTGCGCACAACTGTCGCTTCCGCGGACATCGGGCTCATATTTTTGAGCTTTTTCAGCTCGGCTTCGGCCTTTTCCTTGGCTTCCTTGCTCAGCTTGGTCTCGGCGATTTTCTCCTCAAGCTCCGCGACTTCGTTTTTGCCGTCTTCGCCATCACCCAGCTCTTGCTGGATCGCCTTCATCTGCTCATTGAGATAGTACTCGCGCTGGGTCCGCTCCATCTGCGACTTCACGCGGGTCTTGATCTTTTTCTCGACCTGCAAAACGGACAATTCGCCCTGCATCAGGCCATACACTTTTTCAAGGCGTTCAGAGACGGAAAGCGTTTCAAGCAGATCCTGTTTTTGCTCCACCTCGATGCCCAGATGTCCGGCCACCAGATCGGCCAGCCGCGCGGCCTCGGAAGTCTCGCCCACAGCCGTCAGCGCCTCATCCGGGACATTCTTTTTTACCTTGGCATACCGCTCAAACTCATCGGCAACCGACCGCAGCAACGCCTGCGTTGTCGCGGCATCACCGGGCATTTCCGTGAGGTATTCCGCCCGCGCTTCAAAAAAGTTGTCGTTCTCAAGGTATTCCGTGATGCGCACCCGCGCCTGCCCCTCGACCAGCACTTTAACGGTGCCATCAGGCAGCTTGAGCAATTGCAGCACATTGGCCAGAACGCCCGCGTTGAAGATTCCATCGGACGCCGGATCATCCTCACCGGGGTCAATCTGGCTCGACAAAAGAATCTGTTTGTCATCTGCCATCACCTCTTCGAGGGCCCTGACAGACTTTTCGCGCCCCACAAACAGCGGTACGATCATATGTGGAAACACCACAATATCGCGCAACGGCAGCACCGGGTAGGACGCGTTGAGAGGTTCTAACATGCTCTTTTCCTTATATAAGCAAGACAGTTCCGGCCCCTGAATAGGCAACCAACGCCGTCTCCTGTTCTTGACCCGATATGTAGACCGGGATCGCCTGTTTCAATCCCTTTTAGGGTGTTGTGCCTAACATCGCGTTTGCGTCGCCGCGTTGCAATGCCCGATGTTACGCCAATTCGCTCTATTTTTTTCGCGCAACACCCCCCAAGCCCACGCCTCTTGGTCCTATGGCGCACCAAGGCTTGGGATGGCGGGCGGGGTGTCGTGCACCGCACGCACGCCGGACCGTCTCCATTACAACGGATCAATATCACCCTGCGCGCGGCCTGCGTGGAAATCTGCCTGCCAGCCCTCAAAGGTTCCCGCAGCAATCGCGTGGCGCATCCCGTCCATCAGATCCTGATAGTACCGCAGGTTATGCCAGGTCAGCAGCATCGAACTGATGATCTCTTGGCTGCGGAACACATGATGCAGATACGCCCGCGAATAGCTCTGACAGGCAGGACACCCGCAGCTTTCATCCAATGGGCGCGGATCATCCATATGCCGTGCGTTCTTGATGTTGAGCACCCCGTGGCGGGTAAAAACCTGTCCGGTGCGCCCGGACCGGGACGGCAACACACAATCCATCATATCGATGCCCCGTGCCACAGCCCCGACAATATCGTCAGGTTTGCCCACCCCCATCAGGTAGCGCGGCTTGTCTTCGGGCAGTTGATCCGGCGCATGGTCGAGACAGCCAAACATCGCCTCCTGCCCCTCGCCTACGGCCAGGCCACCCACCGCATAGCCGTCAAAACCAATGTCACGAAGCGCATCAGCGCTGGCTTTGCGCAGGTCTTCTTCCAGCCCGCCCTGCTGAATGCCGAAAAGCGCATGGCCCGGCCTGTCGCCAAACGCCTCCTTGGAGCGCGCCGCCCACCGCATCGACAATTCCATGCTTTGCGCGATCCGGTCGCGGTCCGCTGGCAACGCGGGACATTCGTCAAAACACATCACGATGTCAGAGCCCAGCAAGGCCTGTATCTCCATCGACCGCTCTGGCGTGATCTCGTGTTTGGAGCCGTCGATGTGGCTTTTGAAGGTCACCCCGCGCTCCGTCAGCTTGCGCAACGACGCAAGGCTCATCACCTGAAACCCGCCTGAATCGGTCAAAATCGGACCGGACCAGTTCATAAACTTGTGCAACCCCCCGAGGGCCGCAACCCGCTCCGCCGTGGGGCGCAGCATCAGGTGGTATGTGTTGCCTAACAAGATATCCGCCCCGGTGGCTGCCACGCTCTCTGGCAACATCGCCTTGACCGTCGCCGCCGTGCCCACAGGCATAAACGCGGGCGTACGAATGTCCCCGCGCGTCGTATGGATCACGCCACTGCGCGCCTTGCCGTCCTGCGCGGTTTTTTCAAAGGTAATCCGGGTCATATGCGGGTCCATCTGCTGTGCCGCACCGGGCCTATCCCAAGGGCAGAAAACTTGCAATCACGTCCATATGGCCCCACATCTAGGGACAATAAGATACAAAAGGGACAGCCATAGTGGACATTGAAACGCTCATCATCACCTTGCTGGAAAACAATCTGGCCTTTTTGTTGCTGGCCGCCCTGGTTGTCATCCTAATCATCAAATCGGTCAAGATCGTCCCGCAATCGGAGCAACACGTGGTCGAGCGGTTTGGACGGCTCCGATCCGTGCTTGGGCCGGGGATCAATATGATCGTGCCTGTTATTGACCGCATCGCGCACAAAATCTCTATTCTTGAGCGGCAGTTGCCGACCGCAAGCCAAGACGCGATCACCCGCGACAACGTGCTCACACAGGTGGATACCTCGGTCTTCTACCGCATCACCGAACCGGAAAAGACCGTCTACCGTATCCGTGATGTGGACAGCGCCATTTCTACCACCGTTGCAGGCATTGTGCGTGCAGAGATCGGCAAGATGGACCTCGATGAGGTGCAGGCCAATCGCTCGTCTTTGATCACCACCATCAAGTCCACCGTAGAAGAAGCTGTGGACGACTGGGGCATCGAAGTGACCCGCGCGGAAATCCTCGACGTGAACCTCGATGCGGCAACCCGTGCTGCGATGATGCAGCAGCTGAATGCGGAACGTGCGCGGCGCGCGCAGGTGACAGAGGCCGAAGGGTCCAAACGTGCCGTGGAGCTGGCCGCCGATGCCGAGCTTTATGCCTCAGAACAAACCGCCAAGGCCCGCCGTGTGCTGGCCGACGCCGAAGCCTATGCGACCCAGGTGGTTGCCACCGCGATCAACGAAAACGGGCTGGAAGCGGCGCAATACCAGATTGCGCTGAAACAGGTCGAAGCGGTGGGCGCGATGAGCAGCGGTGACGGCAACCAGACCGTGATTGTCCCCGCAGAGGCGCTGGCCGCCTTTGGCGATGCATTCAAACTGCTCAAGGGGCGCGCATAATGATCGATTATCTGTCGATGTGGTGGGTCTGGATCTGCATCTCTCTGGCGCTCGGTGTGGTTGAGCTTTTGGCCCCCGGCTTCATCTTTTTGGGCTTTGCTGTGGGCGCGCTGGTGATGGCCGCTGTCGTCGCGGTTTTCAGCATTGGCAATGTGCCGGCCTTGCTGGCGCTCTTCGCCATCCTGTCGCTCATCGCGTGGATTGCCCTGCGGGCCGCGTTCCGCAAGCAATCCAGCGGCGCGCGCATCGTCACCCGCGACATCAACGAAGGTTAGGCCCTAATCCATGATGCAATTTATCGAAGGCGTTCTGTCAGGGGCGCCCATTTGGGTCTGGCCTTTGCTTCTTGTGTTGGTTCTCTTGGGGCTGAGGTCATCAAAAACACGCAGCACACCGATGGCGGTGATCTATGCCCTGCCCTTTCTTGGGGCAATGACCTTGGGGAACATCATGTCGTTGCCTCAACCGGCTGTGGTCTGGACTGCTTTCGGTATTGGCTACCTCCTTATGGTGGCGATCTGCTTTGGCCTTCAGAAATGCTGGATCATTGAGAAATCTGCGCGGCGCGTCACCTTAAAAGGGGAATGGCTCACCATGGGGTTTCTCATGATCATGTTCTGGGCCAACTTCGTCAGTGGCACCGTTCAGGCCATAAGCCCCGCCACCTATGCAAGCATACCCTTTCTGGGTGGTCTGGCGGTGACACTGGGTGCCGCATCGGGCAGCTTTCTGGGGCGTTCGATGCGCGTCATCGCGACAAAAAGCGCCTGACCCCTGACTTGAGGGGAAGCGCGCTTGCTTTCTCCCATGACGCCCCTCTCCCGCTTGCGCCACCCTGTCACCAAGCGGGTCACCCGCATCACGTGACAAGAGGGACAACATCCAAATGAAGAAATATATCGCAGAAGCCATCGGCACCTTTGCTCTTGTGTTCTTTGGCGTAGGGTCGGCTGTGCTGGCGGGCGGCGGTATGGGGCTGTCTGACCCCATCGCCATCACCGGCATCAGCCTTGCCTTTGGTATCTCAGTCGTCGCCATGGCCTATTCCATCGGTCAGGTCTCCGGCGCGCATTTGAACCCGGCTGTGTCCATTGGGGCCTTGGTCGCCGGGCGGATCAACACGGCAGATTTCATCGGTTACGCCATTTTCCAGACGATCGGCGCGATCCTCGCGGCCGGGGTGATCTTTGTCATGGCGAGCAATTCGGCAGGCGGATACGACGTCGCAGCAAACGGCATGGGCCAGAACGGCTGGGGTGCTGGCTATGGCGGTGAATTCTTCATGGTCTCCGCCTTCCTCTTCGAAGTCATCGCCACTGCGCTCTTTCTGATTGTGATCCTTGCCGTGACGTCCGGGACAGGCTCTGCCACCATGGCCGGGCTGGTGATTGGCCTGACGCTGACCATGATCCATCTGGTGGGCATCACCATCACGGGCACATCCGTGAACCCTGCCCGCTCCATTGGACCGGCGCTTTTTGTGGGCGGCACCGCCATGGCGCAACTGTGGCTCTTTATTGTGGCACCGCTGATCGGGGGCGCATTGGGTGGGCTGATCTATCGCTCAGGTCTCATCTCACCCGACACCCCCGAAGCCTGAACCCACCCTTGGGTTGAGGTTACGTGCCCTGCCTGATACCCCTTGGTGTTCACCAAGAAGGGTATCAGGCACATGGAAAATCTCTCTTTTGGCTGGGAAGAATGGGTCGGCCTGCCCGATTTGGGGCTGCCCGCGATCCGGGCCAAAGTGGACACCGGTGCCCGCACGTCTGCGCTGCATGCCCATGATATTGAGACCTTTGGCTCCGCGGCGAAACCCAAGGTTCGTTTTAACGTGCATCCCATTGCGGGGCGCGAAGACATCGCGATCACCTGTTCTGCCCCGCTGATTGACCGACGGGAGGTCACATCCTCAAACGGGGAAGCCGAACAGCGTTATGTGATCGAAACCACGCTGGAGGTCGGCGGCCAATCCTGGCCGATCGAAGTGACCCTCACCAACCGCAAGGGCATGACCAGCCGGATGCTTCTGGGCCGTCAGGCGCTTGGCGATCACATCACCATCTCCGCCACGGAACGTCGCCTGCAACCTGAACTGAGCTATGACGCCTATCACGACGCCCGCGTGCGGCGCGATGCACCCCAGCGCGCGTTGCGCATCGCTGTCCTGAGCCGGGAAAACAACTATTCCACCCGCCGACTGGTTGAGGTGGGCGAGGCGCGCGGCCACACGGTTGAAGTGATCGACACAACGCGCTGCTACATGGCGATCAACGCGATGTCGCCCGAGGTGCATTATGACGGCAAACGCCTGCCCCGCTATGATGCGGTGATCCCGCGCATCGGCGCCTCTATCACGCCTTACGGCACCGCCGTGATCCGCCAGTTTGAGACCATCGGCACCTATTGCGTGAACGGTTCTTCCGGGATCACCGCCAGCCGCGACAAACTGCACGCGCATCAGGTGCTTGCCTCCAAACGCATCGGGATGCCGACGACCGCCTTTGCGGCCTCCCCCAAGGACACGTCAAACCTCATGGGTCTTGTAGGCACTGCGCCGCTGATTGTGAAACTGCTCGAATCCACTCAGGGCAAAGGCGTGGTGCTGGCCGAGACCAAAAAGGCCGCGGAATCCGTGATCGACGCCTTTCGCGGGCTCAAAGCAAACTTTCTGGTGCAGGATTTCGTCAAGGAAGCGGCGGGCGAAGACATCCGCTGTCTGGTGATTGCGGGCAAGGTTGTGGCCTCCATGAAGCGCACAGGCGCGGAGGGCGACTTCCGGTCTAACCTGCACCGGGGCGGATCGGCCAAAGTGGTGCGCATCACCCGTGAGGAACGCGAAACCGCCGTGCGCGCGGCCCGCGCCTTTGGCCTGGGCAAGGCAGGCGTGGATTTGCTGCGCTCTGAGGACGGACCAAAAGTGCTCGAGGTCAACTCCTCCCCCGGATTTGAGGGGATCGAGAACGCGACAGGCAAGGACATCGTCGGCAAGCTTTATGATGAAATCGAAGCGCGGGTGAAGCCGCAGCCGGTGCGGCGCCGCAAGCCCGGCTGAGGCCTTCGGTGACCGCAACAGTTTTCCATCTTGCGCAAAGCTGAAAGCTTGGATACCGCGGATTTGCAGCAGCACGATGCCGCCAGTACTTTCACAGCCAACAAGGGGCAGCGCCATGACCGTTCAGATTGATCCATCCCGCTTTTCAAACCTGGCGCTGGAAGCGCGCGATGATGATGTCTGGATCGTCACTCTGAACCGCCCCACAAAACGCAACGCACTGGACCTCGACACCATCGAAGAGCTGGTGGACTTCTTTTCCACAGCCCCCCGGGCGGGCGTGCGAGCGGTGGTTCTCGCGGGTGCGGGTGATCATTTCTGCGCCGGGCTTGACCTGATTGAACATCACGACGAAGACCGCAGCCCCGCCGATTTCATGCATGTCTGCCTGCGCTGGCACGAAGCCTTCAACAAGATGGAATATGGCGGTGTGCCGATCATTGCCGCGTTGCACGGTGCCGTTGTCGGCGGCGGGCTGGAGCTGGCAAGTGCTGCCCATGTGCGCGTCATGGACCAAACCGCCTATTTCGCCTTGCCCGAAGGACAGCGCGGGTTGTTCACAGGCGGTGGTGCGACGATCCGTGTGACCGATCTGGTCGGCAAGGCGCGCATGATCGACATGATGCTCACCGGGCGGGTCTATCAGGGCAGCGAGGCCGTCGAGGTGGGTCTGGCGCAATACAGCACCGATGGCGACAGCTTTGAGATGGCGCTGGAACTGGCACAAAAGGCCGCGCAAAACCTGCCGCTGTCGAATTTCGCCATTTGTTCGGCTGTCAGCCACATGCAGAACATGTCCGCCCTTGATGCAGCCTATGCTGAGGCTGTTGTTGCCGGTGTGGTGAACACCCAGCCCGATGCGCGCGCACGGCTCGCGGCCTTTGCGGACAAAAGTGCGGCCCGCGTCAGACCGAACACCTAGACCCCGCAACCATCAGCCTGCTTCACGTTGACAGGATGATACGCCGCGATGCCGGGCCTTGCCCCTCTGGACGCAGGGGCATCGAAACCCTATATAAAAAGTCAGAATAGCAATGAGGCTCAGATGACCGAACAAAGCTCGCCGATGGAGGGAACACCCCTGATCGCCCCTTCAAGCACCGATCATCCGCTGTATGAGCAGATCGTTGAGGCCTGCCGCAGTGTCTATGACCCTGAGATTCCAGTAAATATCTATGAGCTGGGCCTGATCTACACCATCGACATCAACGATGAAAACGCGGTTGATATCAAGATGTCGCTGACCGCACCGGGCTGCCCGGTGGCAGGCGAAATGCCCGGCTGGGTCGCGGATGCAGTCGAACCGCTGCCCGGCGTCAAGCAGGTGCAGGTCGAATTGGTCTGGGAACCGCCATGGGGCATGGACATGATGTCTGATGAGGCGCGCCTTGAACTGGGCTTCCTGTAGGGCCACCTGAAACAGGCGGCCACGCACATCGGACGCCAAAGGAGACAACAGCATGTTCGGCATTCCCGGCAAACAAGCCGTCAGCATAACACCCAAGGCAGCCACGCAGATCATCAAACTGATGCAGGCCAAAGGCCATGCAGGCCTGCGCATCGGTGTGAAAAAGGGCGGCTGTGCGGGCATGGAATACACCATGGAATACGTCGATGATGCGGACCCCAACGACGAGGTGGTCGAACAGGACGGCGCGCGCGTGATGATCGCGCCGATGGCGCAAATGTTCCTCTTCGGCACTGAGATCGACTACGAAACCGCGCTGCTTGAATCCGGTTTCAAGTTCAACAATCCCAACGTCACCGAGGCCTGCGGCTGCGGCGAGTCGATCAAATTTGATGAGGCGTTGAGCGCGAAATGAGCCTTGGCGAAAGCGATATCGCTTTTGCCGCCGCGCTCTTTTCTGACATTCCAAATCTGACCACCCGCAAGATGTTTGGCGGGTTGGGCCTCTACTCCGACGGCGTGATCTTTGCGCTGATGCGATCGGACGGGCAGCTTTTGCTCAAGGCGCAACCCGGCGCGTTCGAAGACCGCCTCGCCGAAATGGGCGCTGCAAAATGGACCTACACGCGCAAAAACGGCGCAGTTTCTTCCATGCCCTATTGGACCCTGCCCGAAGATGCGCTTGATGACCCCGCATTAGCAAACGAATTGGCAGGTGCTGCGATCAACGCCCTCCGCTGACTACTCCTTTTGCAAATGCACATAGGTTTGATTAAAACGCGCCGACAGATGATCGCCAGCTTGTATTATCTCATCTGATCCCTCCGGTGCCACATTGGTCTCATAGGCCGGGTTGAAAAACAAAGGCACCGAGATCCGCTCAGACAACCCGCCGACAACCCGGTGCGGTGTGGCGCGAATGCGCTTGTTGCTCCAGATCTCCATCATCTCACCAAAGTTGATGACAAATTCGCCCGGTGGTGCGCTCACCGGGATCCAGCCGCCGCCGCGTTTGCGCACCTCCAACCCTGGCGATCCATCGGTGGCCAGCAAGGTAAGACACCCATAATCGGTATGTGTCGCAATCCCGAAATCCTTGGCCCCCGCCCACGCAGGACGCGAAGGATAGTAATTCCCCCGCAAGAGCGCCATCGGCACGTCAAAGGCCCCCTCAAAAACATCTGCCGACAGCTCAACGGAGGCCGCCACCCCGCGCAAAACGGCCATCGCAACGTCACACGCATCGGTGTAGTAGGTTGCGATTGTCCGCTCAAATCCTTCCGGCTCCGCTGGCCACAGGTTGGCTGCATAAAACGGTGTCCCCAGCCGTGGATCATCCGCCGCCAGCGTCAACCCGCAGTCGAAAAACTGCTTGTAGTCGGGGTTGGCATCAGGGTCGACTTGTTCAGAACCTGCCGCGCCCCATCCCCGGTTGGACCCGGTTTTAGCCATGTCATAGGGTGCCTTGTCAGCCTCGGGCAGCTTGAAGAACGCGCGGTACATCTCGATCACGTCGCGCACACGCGCCGCAGTCAGGTCGGTGTTGTGCACCGTCGCAAAGCCCACCTCCGTGGCAGCCACCTTCATCGCGGCCAGAGCATCTGGTGCGCCTGCTGTCAATTCAGCCAAGTCAATGCGGGGAATCATATCAGGTCCTCTCAAGCGATGCCGCTGACTTAGATGACTTTGCAGCGGAGGTGAAACCGATAGCGCGGGTATTTGCCATGTCGCAGCGCCAATGCTACCCCTTGCGATACACATCAGGAGAGACAGACATGCGCCGCAAGATCGCCGCCGGAAACTGGAAAATGAACGGCACGGCCGCATCCTTGGCAGAACTCGCTGCGCTGGCCGCAAGCCTCCCTGCCGATCCGCCGGATGTTGTCATATGCCCGCCCGCACCCCTCCTGTTTCGCGCAGCTGAGATGTCAGACGAGATCGCCATCGGTGCACAGGATTGCCACATGGCACCCGCTGGTCCGCATACCAGTGACCTCTCTGCCACAATGGTCGCCGATACCGGTGCGAAGTATGTCATTGTCGGCCACTCTGAACGCCGGGAGGCTTACGCGGAAACCAACGCCGATGTCCGCAACAAGGCACAAGCCGCCCAGGCTGCAGGTCTCACCGCGATCATTTGCCTCGGCGAGGCACTGCAAGACCGCGCGGCGGACAACACCCTCGACGTCATCGGCAGCCAGCTTGCAGGCTCGGTACCGGCTGAGGTGACGCCCACAAACACTGTGATCGCCTATGAACCCATCTGGGCCATCGGCACCGGAAAAGTCCCCACTCTGGCACAGATCATCGAAGTGCACGATTTCATCCGTGCAGAGCTCACGGATCGCTTTGGCCAAGACATCGCAGAAAGCATCCCACTGCTCTACGGCGGCTCCGTTAAACCCGACAACGCCGCCACGATCTTTGAGGCCACAAACGTCGACGGCGCGCTGGTGGGTGGGGCCTCCCTCAAGGCCACAGACTTCGCCCCGATCATTGTGGCCCTCACCAACAGCTGATCGCACAGATCAACCGTCCCCCGGCAGTCCCCCCTTCTCACCCGGCACCTACACCGGTGCCACAAACGCCAAGGGGCGAGGACGCATCACGCCACCGCCCCTCTTTTTGGCCTTATATACCGTCCCGAACTCTCCATGAGACCCGGACCTTGGCGTTCAACCCTACTTCGTGATGATCTCCGGCCCCATCATCATGGTGGGCAGCCACGTGCTGAGGAACGGGATATAAGTGACCATGATCAGGAAGATAAACAACACAGCCAGAAACGGCAGCGCTGCCTTGACCACATTCATCATCGGCATATTCGCCACGCCTGACGTCACAAAAAGGTTCAGCCCCACCGGCGGCGTGATCATCCCGATCTCCATGTTGACCACCATGATGATGCCCAGATGGATCGGATCAATCCCCAGCTCAATCGCAATCGGGAACACCAGCGGTGCCACGATCACCAAAAGGCCCGATGGCTCCATAAACTGACCTCCGATCAGCAGGATGATGTTCACGATCACAAGAAACATGATCGGCCCAAACCCAGCATCCAGCATCGCAGCGGAGATTTGCTGCGGGATTTGCTCGTCCGTCAGGACGTGTTTGAGGATCAGCGCGTTGGCGATGATAAACATCAGCGTCACCGTCAATTTACCCGCCTCAAACAGCGTATTGCGCGTGTCGCGGTGGAAAAATACGGTGATCAGGGCCATCGGCTTTTTCAGCAACGGAATGTTCTGCCCCTCGCCCGCCACATGCAACGGCCCCATGTCACGGTACACAAAGGACGCGATGAAGAACGCATAGACTGCCGCGACCGCCGCGGCTTCTGTCGGCGTAAAGATACCGCCGTAGATGCCCCCCAGAATGATCACAATGAGGAACAAACCCCAGCCCGCTTCAATGCCAGACCGGCGCACTTCACCCCAGCCTTGCCAGTCGCCTTTGGGCAGATCGCGTACCCGGGCGATGACATAAATCGTCACCATCAGCATCAGCCCTGCCAGCAGCCCCGGAATGACCCCTGCCAGAAACATCCGACCGACGGACACGTCGGTGGCAGAGGCATAGACCACCATCACAATGCTCGGCGGGATCAGAATGCCCAGCGTGCCGGCCACAGCGATCACACCGGCGGCAAAATCCTTGGTATACCCAACCTCGCGCATACCGACGATGACGATAGACCCGATCGCAACCACCGTCGCTGGCGATGAGCCGCTGAGAGCGGCGAAGAGCATACAGGCAAAAACACCCGCAATCGCCAGACCGCCGGGCAAATGCCCCACAAGGGCAATCGAAAACCGGATGATCCTGCGTGCCACGCCACCTGTAGACATGAAGCTCGACGCAAGGATGAAAAACGGGATCGCCAGCAGCGTGTAGTGCCCGGCCATCGCCTGAAAGAACGTCTGTGCGATGGAGGCCATCGACGTATCAGACAGCGCCAGCAAAAAGATGATGGAGCTGAGGCCCAGAGAGATCGCAATCGGCACACCGATCAGCATCAGGCCCACGACCATCGTGAATAGGATAACAACTTCCATGGGTCTCAGCGCTCCGCGTTCAAATGTTTGACGTCTTCGATGGCGTCTTCAACCTCGTGGCTGACGATCAGAGACTTTTGCCGGCCCTGTGCCACCCGGATCACCGCCTGCACAAACCGCAGCAACAGCAGCGCCGCACCAAAGGGCAGGATCGCGTAAGGAATGAAGCGTGGGAGTTTTTCGTATTCCTCGCCTGCATTCATGATCGGCTCAATAAAACGCAGCCAGTCAGGGATCGGCGTATCAATCACCTCGTACCACGCCTGATCACGGCTGTTGGCAAAGCCCGTGGGGAACCAGCGCCCGGTCGTCGCATCCAGCCCTGCAAAGGGGGCCCAGTAATCCCAGGCCCCTTTCATCAGCAGCATGGCGTAGATGACGCAGACGATGCCCGCAATTAGCGCCAACATCTTGCGCGGTCCTTCGGAAAACAGGTTCACCACCGCGTCTACACCCAGATGGGCCGTCACCTTGACCGCATAGGACATCCCAAAGAGCACCAGCCACGCAAAAAGGAACGTGACCACCTCAAGACCCCATATGAGCCCGGTGTTGAACCCGTACCGCAGCACCACGTTGATAAAGGTGATGATCGTCATCAACCCGAGGATCAGCGCAATTGCGGTCTCCTCGATCTCGCTCACGATGCGGGCAAGCCCGGTTTGTTCAGATGAATGACCCGACATGGCACGCGGCCCCCTGCCCCAGAACTATCATTGAATGTCAAAGCGGCCAGCCCGGTGTCAGGCTGGCCGCAACAGCACCTTAGTGCTTGGCGTTGATCGCCTGAGCAGCGTCGATGTTTTCTTGACCAACATCGTCTTTGAACTGCTCCCAGACCGGCTTCATCACAGAAACCCATTCTTCGCGCTGAGCGGCGTCCAGCGCACGCACCACGCCACCGGCATCGATCACCGACTGCTTGGCTGCTGCGTTCACGGAGGTGGATTCAGAGTTCCGCGCCGCTGTCACTTCACCCACAATGGTCATCAGCTGGTCGCGCACATCTGCGTCCAGCGAATCGAGCCAGTCCGTGGAGGTCACCAGCAGGTAGTCGATGATGCCGTGGTTGGTTTCTGTCACGCCATCCTGCACCTCAAAGAACTTCTTGCCATAGATGTTGGACCATGTGTTTTCCTGCCCATCTACAACGCCGGTTTGCAGCGCGCCGTACACTTCGGAAAAGGCCATCGGCTGAGGCGAGCCGCCCATTGCCGCCATCTGCGCTTTCAGAACATCAGAGTTCTGTACGCGGAATTTCAGGCCAGACGCGTCAGAGGGTGACATGAGCGGCTTGTTGGCCGACATCTGCTTCATCCCGTTGTGCCAGAACGCAAGGCCCAACAGACCACGGCGCGTCATGCTTTCCTTCATCGCCTGCCCGGTCTCGGAGTTCTGGAACTCGTCCACAGCGTCGATGTTTTTGAACATAAACGGCAGGTCAAAGATGCGAAATTGCTTGGTGAACTGCTCAAACTTGGACAGCGAAGGGGCCGCCATCTGAACGTCACCCTGCAGCAGCGCCTCAAGCACCTGATCGTCGTTATAAAGCGTGGAGTTCGGGAACACTTCCATGCAGGCCTTGCCGTTCATCTCGTCGTTGATACGGCTTTCCAGCAGGGATGCAGCGATGCCCTTGGGGTGTTTATCTGTGTTGGTGACGTGGCTGAACTTGATGACAACCTCGCCATCGTCGCACGCCGCTGCGACAGCGCCAGCGGATACGGTCAGGGCCAATGCGGCCGCGGTCAGGAATTTCATGGTGTCTCCTCCCAGAGTATAGAATCACAAATCGGCAGAGCTTTGCCTGCGCTGGCTCTATCAAACGCCGGAGGTCGAAAGCTCACAAGCCTGTGATGTCACTGAGCGCTCCACTCGTTTAAATCATATTTTTTCAGAAGGTTAAAGCGCCACCCTGATGTTCAACATGAAGGTGCACAACAGCCTATGTGCGAAAATCCGCACATGACATAACCGGCTTGTGCGGAAATCCGCACAACATCAGGTGCGGAAGTCCTCAGCGCGGATGCCGTATCGCGTCAGCTTGTCATAAAAGGTTTTGCGTGGCAGCTTCAGCGCTTCGGCCGCCGCCGCCGCTTGACCCGATGCACGGCGCAAGGCCGCTTCCAGCAAGGATTGTTCAACCGCTGACATCTGTTCGGCCAATCCCAGCTTCGCATCTGGCCTCACGGCCTCCGGCAACCCCATGACAAACCGCATGGCCACCGACATCAATGAGCGTGCATTCCCCGGCCAGTCCCGTGCCATCAAACCGGCCACCACATCTGGCGTCACTTCCGGGGATTGCAGCCCCGCCTGTTCTGCGGCCTGAGCCACATACCGGCGGAACATGACCGGAATATCCTCTGGCCGCTCCGCCAGCGACGGAATGCGCACGCTCAACGCTTCGAGCCGGTAGTAGAGGTCCGCGTTAAACCGTCCCGCAGTCACCTCAGCACTCAAATCGCGCGTGTTGCCCGCCATCAGGCAAACCCCCCGTGCGCCTTCCGCGTCACTCAGCGCCAGTTGCAACTGTGCCGGCAATCCCGAGATTTCATCAAGAAAAAGGCTCCCACCCTCGGCTTCATACAAGGCCTCCTCCAGCGCATCCGCGCTCAAGCCCGCCGCCGCGCGCTTCACGAAGGGCGCTTTGGAACGCAGAGAGCTGAGGTGAATGACCTCCGCCACTTTGGATATCCCCGATCCCGGTGCACCTGTGACCAGCACATCCCCTTCTGCCTGCGCCACGATCCGCACCTGCGCGCGCAGGGTTTCGGCCATGTCGGAAGTGCCAAAGATCATCCGTGCTGCGGGATCACCCGTTTCCACCAAATGCCTCAGACGCCGGTTTTCCAACACCAATGCCCGCGTGCGCAAGGCCCGCTCCAGGGTGCTGATCAGCTCTGCCGGGGCACAGGGTTTTTCCAGAAACCCAAAGGCCCCCTTGCCCATCGCCGCCACCGCCATCGGGATATCACCTTCGCCCGTCAGCAAGATCACGGGCAGGTCCGCATCCTGATGTTGTGCATACTCCAGCAGGTGAAATCCATCGCGACCCGGCATCCGAATGTCTGACAGGATCACCCCCTCAAAGGTGGGCGTGATCCGATCTTTTGCCGCCACAAATGACCCGGCAGTCACTGCCTCAATCTCTGCAAGTTCCAGCGTTTGCGCCAACGCTTCGCGCACAGCAGCATCGTCATCCACCAGCAAAACCAGCCCCGTCATGCCGCCACCGCCTTGGCCGAAGCGGCCTCCAGCACAACAGTAAAGACAGCGCCGCCGCCCTCATGGTTGGTCCCTTTGATCTGCCCGCCAAAGCTTTGCACAATGCCGTAGCTGATCGACAGGCCAAGCCCCATGCCGCCGGTTTCCTGTACTTCCTTGGTGGTGTAGAACGGGTCAAACACCTTGTCCGGCATTTCGATCCCCGGTCCAGTATCGCGGAATTGCACTGCCACCTGATCACCGTCCAGTACATCAATGACCAGCCGCTTGTCGCCACTGCTTTCCATCGCATCCACGGCGTTGGTGATCAGGTTGACAAAGACCTGGCCCAGCCGCACCTCGCCCCCGCGCACCCAGACCTCAACGCCGGGGGGCTCAAAACTTGTGTGCACGCCTGCTTCCTCCCGGTACGCTAGGGTCAGATCAAGTGCCGCTTGCAACGCAGGGGCCAAAGATACGCGGTCCTGAGCCACATTTTCCTGCCGGGCAAACGCGCGCAGATTCTGGATGATCCGCCCCATCCGCTGCGTCATATCCGATATCCGGCTGAGGTTCTCCCCCGCCCGCTCTGGTTTGTCCCGCTCGATGAACTGCACCGCATTTTCCGCAAAGGACCGGATCGCCATCAAAGGTTGGTTCAGCTCATGACTGATCCCGGCTGACATCTGTCCCAAAGCGCTCAGCTTGCCCGCCTGCACCAGATCATCCTGCGCCCGCCTCAGCGCCGCCTGCGCTTCTTCGCGCTCTGCGGCCTCAGACAGCAGCTTGGCGTTGGTTTCGCGCAAGGCTTCGGTGCGTTTGGCCACCCGTCCCTCAAGCTGCACATTCGCCACCGCCAGCGCGCGCCGCCGCTCTGCAGCTAAAAACAGAAGGGACCCAAAGGCCAGACACAGGGCCGCCACTGCTGCGGCCTGCGCGCCAGCCAAGGCGCGGGTCTGGCTCACGTCCAGCAATACCTCACCCGTCATCCCGATCACCGGCAGTGCTTGCGTCAGGTGCAGCGCTTCGCCCGGCAGGTAAGGACCCCAGCCCAGATGCCAGATCTCATGGGGCCCGATCCATTGCGCCGAGAATGCCGGCGCGCGGCCCTTGGGCGGGGTCAACCCCGGACTGCCCTCCGGACGGGTCCAGAACAACAGCTCCGACCGATTGGAGATATAAACTTCCCCCTGCACGTCGGTGAAGTACGCTGCGGGGTTGGTGCCACGCCAGTTGTAATCAATCCCGTTCAGATCCGTGATCACCACAACCGCACCCTGCACCTTGCCGGATGCTTCAAAAACCGGGGCCGCGTGAAAAAACGCCCGCTGGGTCAATGGAGACGCAGGCCCGTGCCCCCATCCAAGAGCCCCGCGCAAAGCCCGCTGCACATGGCTGTACCGGCCCAGATCCTCCGGCACCCGGCCCGAGGCAGAGGCCGCAACCTGACCATCAAGGCCAATGACCAGCACATCCAACGCTGCCGATTTATCCGCGACTTCAATCAACAACCCCGCGGTGTCCTCAGATCCCGCGCCCTGCAAAACCGATGCAATCGCCGGGTGGTCCGCCATAAACACCGCCAGATCGCGGTAGCGCTGCAGCTGGCCCACCAGCCGGTCGCCCGCCAGCGCCAGATCGGCCTGCCCGCGTGCGGCCAATTGGTCCAGACCCTGACTATAGGCGTAGCGCCACACCAGCCCTGACAGGAGCATCACCACCCCAAGAAAGGCCACCACAAGGGCCACACGTTGACGCCATCCATGTTTCATCGCCCCAGATTGCCCCAGCCCCCTTGCATTGACCAGCCCCGCAGGATTGCATGCAGCCATGAAACACCTTTCGCTCTCTCCGCTGGACCCTGACTTTGTCCAAAACCCCTATCCACACTATGATCGCGCCCGGCAGATGGGTCCGGTCGTCTTTTGGGAAGATTACAACATGCTGGCGGCCTTTGACGCGGCCACCGTGCAGGCGCTGTTGCGGGACCGCCGTCTGGGTCGGGAAAAACCTGTGCACTTGCGCAGGCCCATTCCCGACCACCTGCGCGTCTGGGCCGGGGTTGAGGCCACGTCGATGCTGGATATGGAACCGCCGCGCCACACCCGGCTGCGCAGTCTTGTGCTGCGCGCCTTCACCTCCCGCCGCATCGCCAACCTGCGCCCCGATGTTGAGGCGATCACTGCAGAACTTCTGGCGCATCTGCCGCCAGACGCGCCCTTTGATCTCATCCCTGCCTTCTGCACGCTGCTGCCGGTGCGCATCATCGCCCGTCTGCTCGGGGTGCCCGAAGACATGGCCCCCGACTTGCTGCGCTGGTCCAACGCCATGGTCGCCATGTATCAGGCTGGCCGCACCCGCGCCGTAGAGGACGCCGCAGAAGCAGCAAGCGCCGCTTTCACCACCTTCCTTACCGACTACATCAACGCCCGCCGCGCAGACCCGCGCGACGATTTGATCACCGAATTGATTGCCGCAGAGCAAAAAGGCGAAAAGCTCAGCACAGACGAACTGATCGGGACCTGTATCCTGCTGTTGAACGCCGGGCATGAAGCCACGGTGCACAGCATCGGAAATGCGGTCAAAACCCTGCTGGAGCACCAAACGCCCCACGCCGCCCTTGGCCCGCCGCAGATATCAGCGACGGTGGAGGAACTGCTGCGCTACGATCCGCCTTTGCACATGTTCACGCGTTTCGCCTATGAGGACATCTCACTGGGCGACATCACCCTCAAGAAAGACGATGAAATTGCGCTGGTTTTGGGGGCCGCAGGCCGCGACCCTGCGCTCTGGCACGATGCGTCGCACTTTGATCCAGCCCGCGCTGCCAAACCCCACGCCGCCTTTGGGGGTGGTCTGCACTTTTGCGTGGGCGCACCATTGGCCCGGCTGGAGCTGCACATCGCCCTGCCCGCCCTTTTCAACCACTTTCCTCAGCTGCGCCTTGCGGAACGGCCACGGTATGCGATGTCCTACCATTTCCACAAGCTCGATCAATTGATGGTCACCACCTGACCCGCGCTTCCCTATGGTCGTTCAGGACACAGCGCGCGCTGAACACCATCTCAGCACCTTCCACACCCCATCCATACAAAGGACATCCGCCGCGAGGGGCTCACAGCCGATCCAATCGCCTGTAAAGGGAAATCGCGCAAAGCGCGGCCTTTGGATCACGCGCCTAGAGCGGCAGCGCCACGGTGGATTTGATTTCTTCCATCGACAAAAGCGCTGTCACGTTGTGCACCCGCACCTCTGAGATCAACGCCTGATAAAATGCGTCATAAGCCCGCGCATTCTCCACCCGCACCTTCAGGATATAGTCGATGTCCCCCGCCAGCCGGTGCGCTTCCTGCACCTCAGGCCGGTCACGCAGCGCTTTGAGAAACTGTGCCTGCCACTCCGCCTCATGTTCTGACGTCCGGATCAGCACAAAGAAACAGGCCTCAAACCCCAGCGCTTCTGCATCCAGCATGACGGTCTGCTGGCCGATCACTCCCGCGTCGCGCAATTTGCGAATCCGGTTCCACACCGGCGTCTTTGAAGACCCGACATTGCCTGCAATCTCATCCAGCGACTGGCTGGCATCGCGTTGCAGCTCTTTGAGGATTTTCCGATCTGTTTCGTCAATCCGGACACTCATGCTGATTTTCTCCCGTTCATGGGGTGGGCGTTCTCATTCATCGAATACTTGGAACAAATGTCCTTATGTGTCCAGACATATGGCAAAATACCGGAATAATTTCCTATATTGAGCAACACAAACCGCAACAACAGGCTGCATCATGGACCATTTTCCGATCTTTCTGGCCACCTCAGGCCGCCGCATTGTCCTTTCGGGCGGTGGCGATGCCGCCTTGGCCAAGTTGCGCCTGCTGCTCAAGACCTCCGCGCGGATCACCGTTTTCGCGCGCACGCCTGCGCCCGAGATCATCCAATGGGCCGCCACGGGCAAGCTCACCCTTGTCACCCGCGCCTTTGATCATGGGGATACGATTTGCGCGGCCCTCTTTTATGCCGCCAATGAGAATGACGCCGAAGACAAGCGCACCGCCGCCATCGCCCGCACCGAAGGGGCATTGGTCAACCTCGTGGACAATCTCACAGACAGCCAGTTTATCACCCCTGCCATTGTGGATCGTGATCCCGTGACCGTCGCCATCGGCACCGAAGGGGCCGCCCCCGTGCTGGCGCGCGCGATCAAGGCTGATCTTGAGGAACGCCTGCCGCAGTCGCTGGGCACGCTTGCGCGCATCGGCAAAGCCTTCCGCAAGGCCTCTTACGTCCTGCCCTTCGGCCGCGCCCGCCGGGATTTCTGGCGCGACTATTACTTCAATGCTGGCCCCAAGGCGATGCAGGAGGGTGAGGCGCAGGTTCAGCCCGCACTTGATGCGCTGCTTGACACGCACCTCACCAAAACCGCCCGCACAGGTCATGTGGCCTTTGTCGGCGGAGGGCCGGGTGACCCCGAACTCCTCACACTCAAAGCCCGCCGCGCGCTGGATGAGGCCGACGTGGTGATCTATGACCGTCTGATCTCCCCTGAAATTCTTGAGCTTGCCCGCCGCGAGGCGCTGATGATTGACGTGGGCAAAGAAGGCTTCGGCCCCTCCACCCCGCAAGAAACGATCAATGATCTGCTGGTCGAACATGCTCAGAGCGGCGCACAGATTGTCCGTCTGAAGTCCGGTGACGCCACTATCTTTGGACGTCTGGACGAAGAGATCGAGGCGATCGACGCCCGTGGCATCAGTTGGCACATCGTGCCGGGCATCACCGCCGCGTCTGCAGCTGTCGCCTCCATCGGTCAGTCCTTGACCCGCCGGGGCCGCAACGCCTCTGTGCGGTTCCTGACGGGCCACGACATGAAAGGCTTTGCCGATCACGACTGGGCGCAGCTTGCCCGCCCTGATGAGGTTGCCGCCATCTACATGGGCAAAAAATCGGCGCGGTTTGTGCAGGGCCGTCTGCTGATGCACGGGGCCGACCGGGCCACGCCTGTCACCGTGGTTGAGAACGCCTCGCGTCCCAACCAGCGCGTGCTTGAGACGACATTGGCCCAGATGGCTGAGGACATCGCAGGTGCCGCCCTGTTTGGTCCTGCACTCACATTCTATGGCCTTGCGCCGCGCGCGGCCGCCCTTGTCGCACAAAAAATCCCGTTAGAGGAGACCGCCTAATGCCCAAAGCCTTCACCCCATCCGTCATCACCGCCAACGCTTTGCTTGAGGGTGATGTGGTCTACCAGACGCCGTTTGGCTGGACCCGCATACTCGAAGAGGCCGAAGTCCTCACCGATGAGGCCCACGCCGATTTGCGCCTGATTGAGGCAGAGGCGCAGACCGCCCATGTGGTGGGTGTGTACCTTGCGCAGGTCGCACTTGACGGGGCAATCCCGCGGCCTGTGCATTTCCGCGAGGATTTCCGCGCCACCGGACCTTCCAACTACCATCACGGCAAACAAGCCACGCAGGAGCAAATCTGATGTACCATTACACCGATTTTGACGACGCTTTCCTCAAGACCCGCAACGCCCAGTTCCGCGCACAAGTAGAGCGCCGCATTGACGGCTCCCTGACGGAGGATGAATTCAAGCCCCTGCGACTGATGAACGGGCTTTATCTGCAACTGCACGCTTACATGCTGCGCGTCGCAATCCCCTATGGCACGCTCAACAGCCGCCAGATGGACATGCTCGCCTTCATCGCGGACAAGTGGGACAAGGGTTATGGCCATTTCACCACCCGGCAAAACATCCAGTACAACTGGCCAGAGCTGCGCGATGTGCCCGATATGCTCGATGCGCTGGGGTCGGTCAACATGCATGCGATCCAGACCTCCGGCAACACCATCCGCAATGTGACTGCCGATCATTTTGCCGGTGCCGCAGCGGATGAGGTCGCAGACCCTCGCCCGATTGCAGAGCTGATCCGCCAGTGGTCCACCGACCATCCTGAGTTTCAGTTTCTGCCACGTAAGTTCAAGGTCGCTGTGACCGGAGCAGAGGCGGACCGCGCGGTGATCAAGGCACATGACATTGGTCTGCAAATCGTCCGTCAGAAGGGTGAGATCGGCTATAAGGTCATTGTCGGTGGTGGCCTTGGTCGCACGCCGATGATCGGCAAAGTGCTCTACGATTTCGTCAGCGCCGAAGACCTGTTGCCGACACTTGAGGCCATCGTCTCCGTCTACAACCTGTTGGGGCGGCGCGACAACAAATACAAGGCGCGGATCAAAATCACCGTGCACGAAAACGGCATCGACGACATCCGCGCCCGCGTTGACGCGCGCTACAAACTGATCCGTGAGCAGTTCACTGGCATCGACCAGCAAATGCTCGCCCGGATTGAGAGCGACTTTGCCCTGCCGGAATTCAAGCAGGCGGAAACCACGCCTTACCGAAACGCCTACCAGCACGACCCGGTGTTCCGCAGTTGGGCGGATACCAATCTGGCAGAGCACCGCAATCCGGATTACGCCATCGTCTCGATTTCCCTCAAGGCGCATGGCAAGACACCGGGTGACGCGACATCGCGCCAGATGCGGCTGATGGCGGCACTGGCCAAACGCTACGGCCATGATGAGCTGCGCATCAGCCATGAGCAGAACGTGATCCTGCCGCATGTGCACAAGGGCGATCTGCCGTCGGTCTACTACGCGCTCAAGGCTGAGGGGCTGGGGACGGCCAACATCGGGCTGATCTCTGACATCATCGCCTGCCCCGGCATGGATTATTGCGCGCTGGCCACCGCCCGTTCGATCCCGATTGCGCAAGAGATCGCGACCCGTTTTGATGAGCTGAAGCTGGAGCATGACGTCGGTCCGCTCAAGATCAAGATCTCAGGCTGCATCAACGCCTGCGGGCATCACCATGTGGGCCACATCGGCATTCTTGGCCTCGACCGTGCGGGGGTGGAGAACTACCAGATCACGCTGGGCGGCGACGGCACACAGGACGCCACCATTGGTGAGCGTGCGGGGCCCGGTTTCTCAGCCGAGGAGATCATTCCGGCGGTTGAACGTCTGGTGATGGCCTACCTCGATCTGCGCCATGACCCCGCAGAGACGTTCTTGGATACCTATCGCCGCCTTGGCCTCGCCCCGTTCAAAGCGGCACTTTACCCCGAAGCCCAAGCCAATGCCGCTTGATGCGCCTGACATAATCGGGCCCACTGCCCACAGGGTTGCCCGCCTCAACGTCCAACTGCGCCACCACGCGGCCCATGACGTGATGCGGACCGCCGTGGAGGCAGTGGACCGGCTGGCGCTGGTTTCCAGTTTTGGGGCGGAAAGCGTGGTGCTGCTGCATCTGACGTCAAAGGTGAAGAAGGACCTGCCCGTCCTCTTCATCGACACGGCCATGTTGTTCCCCGAAACGCTGGTCTATCAGCGTGCGGTGGCCATCAAACTCGGGTTGACCCGGATCACTGTCCTGCGCGCAAACGACATCGCGCAGCATGACCCCGACGGCACCCTGCACCAGCGTGACCCCGACGCCTGCTGCGCTTTGCGCAAGACCGCGCCGCTTCAGACGGCCCTCGATGGCTTTGATGGCTGGATTACCGGCAGGAAGCGATTCCATTCAGAGGGCCGCGCGACCTTGCCGCATTTTGAGACCGAAGAGCGCAGCGATGAGGCCGCCCCCCGGATCAAGGTCAATCCGCTGGCCTTCTGGTCGCGCGAGGATGTGGCCGACTACATTTCCGAGAACAACCTGCCCCGTCACCCCTTGGTGGCGCGGGGCTACCCTTCCATTGGCTGTACGCCCTGCACCTCGCCTGTCTCAAACGGCGAAGCCCCCCGCGCAGGCCGCTGGCGCAACCAGTCCAAAGATGAATGCGGCATCCACTTTGCCAACGGCAAGGTCATCCGCCAAGGAGCACCCACATGACCCAACTGATCAACGACACCGGTTTTGTAGCCGATGACTGGACCCACAGCTTTTGCACACAAGGGGCCGCGAATGATTGCCGCGCGCTGGACCTGTCCTCCGACGCCCAGCCCGAGGATGTGGACCTGAACGCAGGTCTTGAAATGATCCGCATTGATTTTCCCTCCTCCGCCGATGGGCGCGGTTTTACCATCGCCCGCGCGCTGCGCTTGCGGGGATACGCCGGGCGTCTGCGCGCGCATGGTCACCTGTTGTCCGACCAATATGCGATGGCCCGCCGCGCAGGATTTGACGAAGTCGAAGTGGCAGACCATATCGCCGCACGCCAGCCCGCCGATCAATGGCACTTCCGGGCAAACTGGCAAGAGCACGACTACCAGTCCCGCTTGCGGGGCTGACCTGCGACCTTCGCGTGGATTGCGCAATCCCTCCCGATCCCCTAACAGTAAGGCCACGAAGACACCTTCGTGTAGTTGAGATATGACAGAGCACAGCACCGTGATCACCCAAACCGCCAAACCCGTGCCGACCCTGCCCGACGCCCAGATCGTCACATCTGTGAAACACTGGACCGATCGACTTTTTTCTTTCCGTGTGACCCGCCCAGCGTCGCTGCGCTTTCGCTCCGGCGAGTTTGTGATGATCGGCCTGATGGGCGATCCGCACCCTGAGACGGGCAAGCAAAAGCCGCTCCTGCGCGCCTATTCCATCGCCTCGCCTGCGTGGGATGATGAGTTGGAGTTCTATTCGATCAAGGTGCAGGACGGCCCGCTGACGTCCAGACTACAACACATTAAGCCGGGTGATCAGATCATCCTGCGCCCCAAGCCTGTCGGCACGCTGGTGCATGACGCGCTGCTGCCCGGCAAGCGCATCTGGTTTTTTGCCACTGGCACCGGCTTTGCGCCTTTTGCCTCGCTCCTGCGTGAGCCTGAGACCTATGAGAAATTTGACGAGGTTGTGATCACCCACACGTGCCGCGACGTGGCAGAGCTGGACTATGGTCGCCTGCTTATCAAAGAGCTGAAGGCGGATGAGATGATGCAGGAGCTGATCGGCAAAGAGAACCTCGACAAGATCCGCTACTATCCCACCACCACGCGCGAAGAGAGCCCCAAAATGGGCCGCATCACCACGCTCTTGCAGGACGGCACAGTGTTCAAGGACCTCGGGATTGACGGCATCAACGTGGAAACAGACCGCGCAATGGTATGTGGCAGCCTTGAGTTCAACAAAGATATTCTTGCGATCCTCGAAGGGTTTGGGCTGGAAGAAGGCGCAAATTCCGATCCGAAGCATTTCGTGATTGAAAAAGCCTTTGTGGGCTGAATACCCTCTCAAACTGGAGTGCTAATTCGGCGCGTTGGACCCTATCCGCGCGCCGTTTTGCATCCCCCCTTTTCTTTGGCCTCCGGCCGCGCGATGGTCCTGCAACGCTTCTTTGACCGAAGACGGCCCCATGCGCGCACACCTCTGCCCCGTTCATCTGCTTGTCTTGACACTTGCCCTCGTCGCCTGGTTTTGGAGCACGCCGGGCAAGGCTGAGACCGCAGCCGTTGCTGATTTGTCGCGCACCGTCGCTGAGCTGGAGCACAGGATTGATGCGCGCATCGGCGTTGTAGTCCATGACAGTGCGACGGGCTGGTACTGGGGCCACCGGCAAGACGAACGGTTCTTGATGGCCAGCACTTTCAAACAGGTGCTGTGCGGCGCGGTGCTGGACCGGGTCGCGCAAACCGGCGGCACCTTGGAGGTCACGCTGCCCGTCACCGCAGCAGACATTCTGAGCTTTGCCCCCTTGACCAAGGAACAGGTGGGCAAAGCCGTGTCTTTGTCCACCCTTTGCCACGCCACCTTGGACAAGAGCGATAATACGGCGGCCAATCTACTTTTGAACTGGCTCGGCGGTCCGCCTGCCGTCACAGCGTTCCTGCGCGCGATGGGGGATGAGACAACGCGCCTTGATCGGGTGGAACCGGATCTCAACACGTTTGCCCCCGGTGACCCGCGCGATACCACCACGCCCGCCGCAATGGTAGCGGTTTGGCGCGCCATGTTGTTGGGGCCCGCGCTCATCACGGCGCACCGCACACGATTGAAGCACTGGATGGAAAACGGCAGCGTCATGCAAAACCTGATCCGGGCAAGCACCCCGAGCGGGTGGGGCATCGCAGACAAGTCAGGGGGTGGACGCCACCACACCCGCAATCTGGTGGCGATGATCACGCCCCCCGGAAAGGCACCGTATTTCGCAGCGATTTATGTCTCGGACACCCCTGCGACTTGGGCCACGCGGAATGCTGCGGTGGCACGCATCGGGGCCGCGATCATGGACGTGATCAAGCAACGCGTGAGCGCCCAACCTTAAACCTGAACCGTTTGTGCGCGGGTTTAAGGCTGGCGCGATAGCTCTCGTACTGCCCCAAAGAAAAACCGCGCCCGGTGTCCCGGACGCGGTTCCATATCATGTGTGACCAATGAGAAATCAGAAGTTCAACGCTTCGCGCACCTTGGTCAGAAAGCTCTCGAGCAGCTCAGGGTTATCCTGCGCCAGCTTAAGCCCTTGGGTCAGCGACGTTTTCTCGATCGCGCCCAGCTCAGAGCCGTCGATCATCTCGCTTACCTTGTCGAAATCGAAACCATCCACGCTCAAAAGCTGATCCATCATGGATGCGGAGGTTTCTTCCGTCGCGGCAGTGGCGGCCTCGGTTCCCTCCGTGGCCGTTTCCGTGGCTTCGTCAATCGCTTCGGCAGTGGCTTCGGTTGTGGTTTCAGCAGCCTCTGTTGCGGCATTTGCAGCCTCTGTGGTCGCCTCTGCTGCTTCGGTGGCTGTCTCAGTCGCCGTTTCCGTGGCCTCTGTTGCTGCCTCCGCTGTTGCATCCACCGCGTCAGATGCAGTCTCCGTTGCCGCTTCCGTCGCCTCAGTTGCGGCCTCTGTGGTCGCTTCAGCGGCATCAGTTGCGGTCTCGGTCACGCTTTCCGCGGCGTCAGTGGCGGCCTCGCTTGTCGCCTCTGTTGCATCTGTTGCTGCGTCGGTTGTGGCTTCGGCTGCATCTGTTGCCGTCTCGGTGGCGGTTTCTGTCACCGCGTCAACGGCCTCAGCGGCCTCTTCGGTAGCGGCCTCGGCTGCCTCCTGCGTCGCGGTCACCGCATCAGATGCTGCATCTGTTGCGGCTTCAACAGCGTCGCTTGCCGCTTCGGTCGCCGCGTTTGCGGCCTCATTGGCGGTCTCGGTGACAGCTGTAACCGCATCACTGGCGGCCTCTGTGGCGCTTTCCACTGCGGTGCTCGCCGCCTCTGTCGCGGCCTCAACCGCACCTTCGGCTGCATCCGTCACAGCCTCAACGGCATCGGATGCTGCGTCCTGTGTCGCATCCACTGCCTCTGTTACGGTCTCTGTCACCGCCGTCGCTGCATCACCGGCGGCCTCGCTCGCTGTTTCAAGCGCTTTTGGTGCATTCACAGCCTCAGAAGTATCCGTGACAATCTCAGTGGGCGATTTCCCAGAAAAAAGCACATAGCCCCCAACCGCAATGATCGCTGCCACGATGATCCAAACAAGATTTTTCATCTTTCTTCCCCTTTTTATATCTCGCACGCGCCGCCAAATGGCGTTTGCGTGTCTTGCAGGTCAAATGCGCGCCGCTGCCCAAAGGTTCAAGGGGGAAATTCCCGCCGTTACACCCCATTGGCAGAATTTAGCGACTTGAAGAACCGCTGTCCTACGGGTACTTTGTCCACTCGACAAACATGAACAATCAAAGGACGACCACCCTCGCTCGCAGACCCCATAACGCGCCGCCCCAACGGGATACCGGCCCGCGTGTCAATGATAACATCCGCTCCAATGAAATTCGCCTGATTGGCGCTGACGGTGAAAACGTCGGCGTAGTTTCGCCTGCCCGCGCCATGGAAATGGCAGATGATGCCGGGCTTGATCTGGTTGAAATCTCACCCAACGCCAATCCGCCGGTCTGCAAGATTATGGACTTTGGCAAGTTCAAATACGAGACCCAAAAGCGCGAAGCTGAGGCCCGCAAAAAGCAAAAGATCATTGAGATCAAAGAGGTCAAGTTCCGTCCGAACACCGACACCAATGACTATGACGTCAAGATGCGCAACGTGTTCAAGTTCCTCGAGAACGGCGACAAGGTCAAAGTGACCCTGCGCTTTCGGGGCCGTGAGATGGCGCACCAGAACCTTGGCCGTGAGCTGCTTGAGCGGGTGGCCGAAGACACCAAAGAACATGGCCGCGTGGAGAACTTTCCCAAGATGGAAGGCCGCCAGATGGTCATGCTGATCGGGCCGCTGCCCAGCAAGTAACCATTGGTTTGGCACCTCATCGTGGGGTGCCAAACACACACTTGCGCACCGTCTTTCTCAACCTCATTTTAACACATGAACGCTACCTGTTGGCCCTTTAGAGGGAAGCGGGTGGATGAACTTTGACTATCGCATTTCTTTGGGTGTGCTGGGCGTTGCCGGCGTTGTCTTGGCGCTGGTCTTGCAAGCCCCTGCCCTGACGTCTGGCAACGGTGGGGGGTCCAACGGTGTCAGCCAGGAAGAATTTGACCGCACCGTGGGCCGCGAATACGCCCATTGCCGCGCCAATGACAAGGACGTCAATTGCGCCTGCTTTGCAAATACCTCCGGGCGCATCCTAACCGGGGGCAAACCCCGGGTACCGGGCGCGGACTATGCCGATCAGACCCAGCTTGCGCGAAGCCAGGCCAGCGCCAAATGTTGATAGATTCGACGCAGGAATTGACGGGGTCCGTTAACCAGGGTGTCGCACATCGCTAGCTTTGGGCGAAATCAGGTTAGTCTGCGCCACAAAGCATCACTTAACCCGTTGAAACCTTTGCTTTCACGCAGCATCAGCTGATTCAGTTTTTCCAGTTTCTGCTTTAGTTGATCAATAGCGCCCGGCGACATCATCAAACACCGCTGGCACATTAAAAAAGCCGCACCCTTTCAGGCGCGGCTTTCTTGATCGGCCCATGGGCCCAATGCATCACGCGATCGCGGCAACCGCCCGTTTCGTCATCACAGCACACAGGTGCGCGCGGTATGCGCCCGTCCCGTGCAGATCGCTGATCATGTTGGTGCCATCAAGGCTCAACCCCTCCAGCGCCCCGGCTGAGAAATTGGACGACAGCGCCGCCTCAGCCTCAGACCAGCGGAACACGCCATCGTTGGACGCGCCGGTGATGGCAACGCGCACGCCATCGGCGAACTTTGCGACAAAAGCCGCAACCAGCGGGAAGCGGGAGGCAGGCTGCAGGATTTTCTCATAATGCGCCGCCGTTGGGATCGGGAACTTCACTTCCGTGACAATTTCCCCTTCGTCCAGCGCAGTGTCGAACATGCCTTGGAAGTAGTCATCCGCCGCAATCTCACGCTTGTTGGTCACAACGGTCGCCCCGCTGCCCAGCACACCCGCAGGATAGCAGGCCGAAGGGTCGTTGTTGGCGACAGAGCCGCCAATGGTGCCGCGGTTGCGCACCGCTGGGTCGCCAATGCGCCCCGCAAGCCCTGCAATCGCCGGATAATGTGCTGCCGCTTCACGCGCCACTGCGGCATGGGTCGTACCGCCACCAATGCACAATTGCCCGTCATCGGACATACACACGCCCTTCATCTCATCAATGCCCGTCAGGGACACCAGAACAGAAGGCGACGCCAGCCGCGCTTTGAGCGTGGGGATCAACGTCTGCCCCCCGCTCAGCGGTTGTGCCTCATCCCGCGCCATGGCCGCTGCGGCATCCTGAATGGTGCTGGGCCGTTCTACATCAAAGTTATACATCGTCTTTCCTTTCCAAGGGCGGGCGCGCATCGCATCCCTGCCCCTCAAATAACCTGGGTCCGCCCGTTAGCGGGGCGGACCCCTCAGATCAGCCGTTCATCGCTGCCCAGACACGGGACGGCGAGACGGGCATGTCCACATGATCCACGTCGTGACCACCCGATTGCAGCGCATCCACAACGGCGTTCACCACCGTCGGGGTTGAGCCAATCGCGCCCGCTTCACCGCAGCCTTTGACGCCCAATGGGTTGTGCGTACAAGGCGTGCCGTTGGAATGATCAACGGTGTAGAATGGCACATCCGCCGCGCGGGGCATCGCATAGTCCATGTAAGACGCGCTGCGCAGCTGGCCGTCCTCGTCATAGGCCGCGTTTTCGAGCATCGCTTGCCCAATGCCCTGCGTCAGACCGCCATGCACCTGACCATTCACGATCATCGGGTTCATGATGTTGCCAAAGTCATCGGCCGTGGTGAATTTTGCGATGCTCACCTGACCGGTGTCCTTGTCGACCTCCACCTCGCAGGCATAGGCCCCTGCTGGATAGGTAAAGTTCGCCGGGTCATAGAACGCGGTTTCCTCAAGCCCCGGTTCGATTTCTTCGAGCGGGTAGTTGTGCGGCACATAGGCCGCAAGGGTCACGTCGCCCCAGGCCACCGACTTGTCCGTGCCCGCCACACTGAACGCGCCATCGGCCAATTCGATGTCACCTTCGGAAGCCTCCATCAGGTGCGCCGCGATCTTTTTCATCTTGGCGATGATCTTTTCGGTGGCGCGCACCATGGCCGGACCGCCCACCGCGATAGAACGCGAGCCGTAGGTGCCCATGCCCATCGGTGTGTTGGCGGTGTCACCATGCTGGATTTCGACCATGTTTTCATCCAGACCCGTCATTTCCGCGATCACCTGCGGGAACACTGTCTCATGACCTTGCCCGTGACTGTGGCTGCCGGTCATCACGACCAGACCGCCGGTGGCATTCACCCGCACAGTAGCACTTTCATAAAGACCCGCACGCGCACCCAATTGCCCAACAAGGTTAGACGGCGCGATGCCGCATGCCTCGATAAAGCAGTTGATGCCAAACCCGCGCAACTTGCCGTTCTTTTCGCTCTCTGCGCGGCGGGCGGCAAACCCACCCAGATCGGCGCTGGCCTCAAGCTTGTCCATCAGACGGTGGAAATCGCCGCTGTCATATTCAACCGCAACCGGTGTCTGATAGGGGAACTCCGTGATGAAGTTCTGGCGACGCAGCGCAATTGGATCAACTTTCAGCTCACGCGCGGCTTTGTCGATGACACGCTCCAGCTGATAGGTCGCCTCCGGGCGTCCTGCCCCGCGATACGCGTCCACCGGCACCGTGTTGGTAAAGACCGCCTTGACGTTCACATAGACCAGCGGCGTTTTGTAGTTGCCCGCCATCAGCGTGCCATGCAGCCATGTCGGGATGGACGGCGCAAAGGTCGACAGATAGGCGCCCATGTTGGCGTGGGTCAGCGTGCGCACAGCAGTAAAGTTGTTGTCCGCATCCAGCGCCAGTTCAATCGTGGTCACGTGATCCCGCGCATGCGCGTCAGAGATAAAGGCCTCTGACCGGGTGCAGGTCCATTTGACCGGACGGTTCAGCTCTTTGGCCGCGAAGGTGCAGAAGGCTTCTTCGGCATAGTGATAGATCTTGGAGCCAAAGCCACCGCCGACATCCGGTGCCACCACGCGCAGTTTGTGCTCAGGGATGCCAAGGACAAAGGCCCCCATCAAAAGCCGGATCACATGCGGATTCTGGCTTGTGGTGTAAAGCGTATGATCTCCGCTGGCGCGGTTGTAGTCACCGATTGCCACGCGCGGTTCCATCGCATTGGGGATCAGCCGGTTGTTGATCAGATCAACAGAAGTCACATGGGCCGCGTCTTTGAACGCCTGCTCCACCGCTTCCTTGTTTTCTTCAACAAAGCCCCAATCGTAACACAGGTTCGACGTCAGATCGTCGTGGACCTTGGTCGAGCCTTCCTCCAGGGCCGCTTTCATGTCGATGACCGCGGGCAGCTCTTCGATATGAAGCTCGATGGCTTCGGCCGCATCGCGGGCCTGCTCTTCGGTTTCGGCCACAACAGCCGCAATCGGATCGCCTACATGGCGCACTTTGCCTTCGGCCAGAATGGGGTGCTTGGGCTCTTGCATGGGCTGGCCATGTTTGTCGGTGACCTCCCAGCCGCAGGGAATGCCGCCTGCCGATTCAAAATCAGCCGCCGTAAAGATGCGTAGTACGCCCGGCATCGCAGCCGCAGCCGCAGAGTTGATCCCGTTGATCTTGCCGTGCGCCATGTCTGAGCGCAGGAAAACCACGTGGCTTTGTCCGCGCAGGTTCATGTCATCGGTATAGTTTCCAGTGCCGGTCAAAAACCGGATATCTTCGCGCCGCTTGCTGCTGGCACCAATTCCGCCGTCCTTTGGCATCGTATTTCCTCCCTGGGTTGGTGCAGGAGCGCTGCACCTTACGTTGTTAACGTTCCTTGGTAAGGCGCACCTGATGCGCGCCTCAAATTAGCTTTCCTGATGCAGGCCAAACCGGACATCGTTGGGATCGATGCAGGTGGCAAACCGGCCATAGCCCGTCGCATCCGCGATCTCCCCCATCAATGCGCCGCCATTGGCGGTCACCCGCGCCACCGCAGCTTCAATGTCGTCGACCAGCAGATAGGGCACCATGCAGGGTGTGCCTTCCTCGTGCACCCCTACCTTGCGCGTGCCGTCGGTCAGGTATCCACCGCGACCGCCGTCCATATCCTGCCATGACCAGCCCATGACCGCCTCAAAAAAGGCCGTCGTGCGGGCCGGATCATCCGTGCCGATTTCAATGAAGTCAGGGCCGTTCACTTATTCAGCGGCAAGGGCTGAGACATCCTGACCAGATGCAGCCATGATCGCTTTGACGATGTTGTGATACCCGGTGCAGCGGCAGATGTTGCCATCCAGATAGTGACGCACCTCTGCCTCTGACGGCTTGGGGTTTTCCTTGAGCAGTGCTGCCGCCGACATCACCATGCCCGGTGTGCAGAAACCGCACTGCAAGCCGTGATGGTCCTGAAACGCCTGCTGGATCACGTTGAGGGAGCCATCGGCGTTGGCCTGCCCTTCAATTGTCGCCACCTCAGCGCCGTCCGCCTCAATCGCCAGCATCGTGCAGGCTTTGACCGCCTCACCGTTCACATGCACCACGCACGCACCGCACTGGCTGGTGTCACAGCCGACATGCGTTCCGGTAAGCCCTTGGTCTTCGCGCAAAAATTGCGCAAGTAATGTGCGGCCTTCAACGTCGCCAGACGCGGTTTTGCCGTTCACGGTCATTGTGACCTGTGTCATATCTTCCTCCCTTGGTGTTCTTGTTTGGGGGGAGTTAAGCACGGGTGCGCACGGTTGAGAACAGAAAAAATCAATGATTTCAGGATAAGGCAAGATAATGCGTTATTCTTGGAGCAAGAGCATCCGTTCTTCCTGCTGAACAGAGAGCTTGGCCCCACAGGCCGCCATGAACCCGGCAAAGCCCACATCTGCCGCATCCACATTCAGCACCCGGCAAACCCCTGATGCTGTGATCGCCCGCACAAGCCGCCGCCCAAGTCCCTGCCTGCGCCGATCCGGTCGCACGGCAATCTGCGCCACGGCACCGCTCGGGGCAAAACCCGCCGCATATCCCGCCAACCCCAGATCGTCCCACACCGCCACGCAAACGGCATCATCAGCCGCCCGTGTCAAAGCGGCGTCTGCGTTTTGCCAGCTCGGCCGCCAATCCCGACAACCTGGCGCATCCCGGACGACCTCAGCCCAAGCCACCAACTCAACATCAGCCACCCCGTCTTGCGGCACAGTATAACAGTCCAGTCGCCGCACAACGCGCATCCCCAACTTCTCATAAAGCCCTGCTGCAACCGCATTGCCCGCCAGCACCTCTGTCTGGAACGTCGCACAGCCACGCGCCTGTAGTCCTTCAATGCACCGCGCAGCCATACCGCGCGCCAGTCCACGCCCCCGAAACGCAGGCGCTGTCCCGCTTGAGATCAGATACGCCGCCTGCCCGGCAACCGACACCAGCCAAACGGCGACGACACGTCCCTCCGCAATGGCGACCCAGGACGCATCGGGCACCAATCCGCGTTGCCGCATCATAAAGGCAAAGGCCTCTTCCGAGGGCTGCATGGGCACAGCATAGTCGGAAAACCCCGCGAGCACCCCCTCGCGAATCTGCTCTTGGCTTACCTGTGTTGCGGGCACAATCTCAACGCGGCTCACCCTTTGCGCCCCCGCCGGGGCTGCGGCCGCGTGGGGATCTCTTTGAGCAATCCGCCCACGCCCATTCCCGCAATATCGCGCGCCGATACCGGCACACCGCAGATCACACGGCTCAGGACCCAATCCGCACCATTAAGCGCCGGCGCGCGTGCACAACCCGGCAAACCAATCACTGCCTGCTCCCCCAAAGACCCGAGAAACAACAGGTTGCCGGGATCAACCGGCATGCCAAATCGAGCGACATCTCCTCCCGCCGCGCGCAAGGCACTTGGGGCCACATCATCAATGTCCGAGGTCGCGGAACCCGTCAGGATCAGCACCAGCTCCGTCCCAGCCGCCTGCACCGCTGCTGCAATGGCATCGCGCTCATGGGGCATCATGACAACGCTGTCCAAACGCACGTCAAGCGCACTTAATCGGCCCTCAATCGCCGCGCGCCCCTTGTCACCCACGCCACCGGGGATTTCCGAGATGATCAGCGTCGCTGCGGCGATCTGGGGCGTATGAAAGCCAATCGCACCTGACCCGGCTGCACCTATGGCCCGCGCCAAAGCGCTCTCTGACACCGCATAGGAAATGATCTTGATCGTCGCGACCATGCCGCGCGTTGCCATCTGCTGCCAGGGCGGCACGGTGGCAATGGTGATCATCGGATCCACCGCGTTGATGGCCTCAAGGGCGGCAACATCAAGCGCCACAACGCCCGGCCCTTCGGCCAGAATGTTGACCCGGCCGGTAAACGGTGTCGTGACCTTCAACCCCGTTGCATCCCCCAGCACCGCAGCCGCCAGACGTGCCGCCGCCGCATCTTCCCCGACATCATTCGCATCCAGCCGCGCCACGATCACGTCGCGGTGCCCCGCGTCGGCCAAGGCCGCCACATCCGCAGCGCTGAGGACCCGCCCCTTGCGCAATCGCCCCTTTGTCAATCCGACAGAATGCGCCAGAACCGCCCCTTCGGCACGGCTCAGTTCAACCGGGCCAAACTTCATCCCTGCCTCAGCGTTTGTATTATCTGCGCCATGATCGACACCGCGATCTCTGCTGGCCCAGCCGCCCCGATATCAAGACCGACAGGTCCGTGAATGCGCCCGATCTGGGCCTCGATAAACCCGGCCTCCGCCAGCCGCATCACACGGCCTGCGTGGGTGCGCGTGCTGCCAAGGGCTCCGATATAGAAACACTCCGAACGCAGCGCCACATTCAGCGCCGGATCATCAAGCTTGGGATCATGGGTCAGCAATACCACGGCCGTGCGCGCATCCACGCCAAAGTCTGTCAATGCAGCATCCGGCCAATCGTTCACCACCCTTGCCTCCGGGAACCGCGCAGCTGAGCCAAAAGCCTCCCGTGGGTCCACAACCACCGGATCAAACCCGACAGCGCGCGCCATCTGCACAAGAGTTTGCGCAATGTGCACACCGCCCACAACGATCAGCCGCAAAGGCGGATTATGCACCGCCACAAACATCGCGCCATCCTCGCTCACGCCGGAGCGGTCCATCCGAAACCGTGCGTCATGGCCGTCCCGTACCAATGCGCGGTGCGCGCCATCCAACGCCACTTCATAGGCCACCGGATCACGCCCGGCCCGCGCTGCAACCAACGCGCGCAGCATTTCCACCGGCATGCCACCGTCGCCAACCGGTTCCACCAGAATGCGGATGTTGCCACCACAGGCCAGCCCCACCGCAAACGCGTCCCCGTCGCTGACGCCATATTCCAAAACGCGGCATCCGCCCTCTTCCAGCACCTCCAGCGCTTCCAGAACAACCGCGCCCTCCACGCAGCCGCCAGAAACCGACCCTTCCATCGCCCCGTCCCCTGCAATCACAAGCTGCGCGCCGACCCGCCGCGGCGCTGACCCCCAGGTCTCGATCACCGTGGCGAGCACCGCCCCTCTGCCGGCCTCGACCCATTCCAACGCCTGTTCAGGCGCGCGTTCGCTGTGCTGCATGATCTCTCCTAATCTCCCTCTGGTCCGGAGCCGCCGTCGCTTGAGGCTGACGTGGCAACGCGTGGGGGCCGGGACAAGGGAAATCGCCGAGGGGCCCCTTGGGGAGACGGCTATTTCCCTTGTCGCGGACCGCGCGCGCTGCCAGGGCAAACTCATTGCGTCGGCGGCTTCGGACCTTCTGGGACGGTGAGCCAAAAGCGCCCACCCCATCTCACAAATGTAATGCGCGGCTTGCCCGCGCTCAATCAGATTACGCCACACTTGCACAATAATCGCCGCTTGCTTGCACAGCCCGCCTTGCGGCACTACATCTGGGCCAACACGGTACACCAAACTCGGAGCAAACCCATGCCCATGCAAGCCCACGAGATCGAAGAGCTGATCCGCGCCTCTTTTCCGGACGCGCAGATCACCGTTCAAGGGAACGACGGCGTGCACATGGCCGCAATGGTTGTGGATGCCTCCTTCAAAGGCATGAACAGAGTGCAACAGCAACGTGCCGTCTATGCCGCCCTCAAAGGCAAGATGGACGGCCCCAACGGCGATCTGCACGCACTGGCTTTGACAACCAAGGCACCGGATTAGGTATATGTGGCTCTGGCTTCTCCTCGCCGCGGCGGGCGGCTTTGGCCTGATCCTGTGGGCGCAACAGCGGAGCGCGCGCAGGCAATACCGCCCGCTGTCTGCGCGGCAACCTGAACGGCGCACCCAGGAGGTGCCGCTTGGCATGGAGGGGCTTGACCTCAATGAGATCAGCCGCACCAACCGGCGCAACGAAAGCCTTGAACGCGGCCAGACCAACTGGCTCAGCAAAGCGGGCTTTTTTGGCCGCCCCGACACAGACGTCGTGCCCTTGGCCGACGATGAAACCTATGCCGCGCGCTTTCACGCCGCGTTCCACCAAGACAAGACAAAGGACTGACCCATGAGCGATATCGCAACACAGATCAAAGAAACCAACGCGGCCAACGACGTCGTGCTTTATATGAAAGGCACCAAGGAAATGCCCCAGTGTGGCTTCTCCTCCCGCGTTGCCGGTGTGCTCAACTACATGGGCGTCGACTTTGCCGATGTGAATGTTCTGTCCAGCGATGACATGCGCCAGGGGATCAAAGATTTCTCCGACTGGCCCACCGTCCCCCAGCTCTATATCAAGGGCGAGTTTGTGGGCGGGTGTGACATCATTACCGAAATGACGCTCTCGGGTGAGCTGGACACGATGTTTGACGACAACGGGGTTTCTTACGACAAAGAGGCCGCTGACAAGATCCGCGAAGCGAACGGCTAAAACGACCCAATCTGTCGTTTTTACCGGTTGGTCGAAAATGAGAATCCCAGTACCGTTCCGGCAATTTAGTCGGAATCGTATTACATGTCAGACGTTTACAACTACCTCACTTCCGCGGCCACTTTTGTACATCTGGCCGTGTTGTGCTACATTCTGGGCCTTCTGACCCGAAACGAACTGGTGCTGCGCGGGTTCATCCTGCTCGGCACCGGCTTTTACATACTGTACTATTACTACATCGCCGACAGCCCGCTATGGGAAGCAATCGGCGCGTCTGTTTTGATCGGTGCCGCCAACATGCCCGTGATCTGGCGCATCTTTCGCGAACGCTCCACCTTTGGCATGTCCGAAGAAATGCTGACGCTCTACCGTGCCTTTCCCAACTTCAATCCCGGTCAGTTCCGCACCATCATGGCCAAAGCCGAGATTGTGCACGACAGCCCCCGCCTGACACTGTTGCAACAGGATGTGGCACCAGACAAAATGTATTTGACCATCACTGACGGGTTTGAGCTTGAGCGGGACACGCAGAACGCCGAGCTTGGGCCGGGTAACTTTCTGGGGGAAATCTCGTTTCTGCTGGGCGGTCCTGCCACCGCAACAGTTGTCGCCAGAGAAGGCACCAGCTACGTCAGTTGGGACACCGGGCAACTGCAATACATGATGGCCAATTCACCAGCCATGGCCAACGCCGTTTCTGTGTTGTTAAACAAGGACATCGCGCGCAAACTGGCGGTCAGCTTTCCCAGCCAGCCAAGCCCCTTGCCCAACAACGTCACCTAAAGCGTGCGACCCTTCACCAAAGACGTTTGCATCGCTTTTTGCGTCTAAGCCGCAGGCGAAAGGGAGCGCATACGCTGTGCACGTTTAAGGTCGGGCGCTCTCAGCCGCCGAAGCGGCGAGTTTCAGCCCGCCTTTTCTTCGACCGCCGCCGCCAGCGCTTCCACCTGGGCTGCCAGCTCTGCCAGCGTGTCGGTCACCTGCGTCGGCACCACCGGCACCTCAACACGCTCTGGCTCAACGCTGGCATTGCGCAGCCCCGCCAGCTCCGCCTCGCGTTCGGCAAGCTCTGCACGCACTTCACCGATCTTGTCTTCAACGCTTGCTGTCTTATCCGCCAGCAGCAGACCTGCCATGAGCAACATCCGCGCCTCTGGCATCCGGCCGACCTGATCGCTCAACACCTGAGCTTCATCATCCAGCATCTTGGCGGCAGAATGCAGATAGCTTTCCTCGCCTTCCTGACAGGCCACATCAAACTGGCGACCGCCGATCGTAATCCGCACCTCAGGCATCAGGCGTTCTCCTCAGTGGCGGGGGCATCCGTGGCGCTGTCCAGCAGCGGCGTGAGCGCGGCCAGAATGGCGCTGGTCTCCGCCACGTCAGAGGCCCGCGCCGCACGCAGCCCTTCCAGCTCAGCCAGCATCGATTTGTTGATGAGATGCGGATCACCTACCCCTTCGGTGTTGGCATCCCGCAATGCGGCACAGGCCTCCGACAACTGCTCATTCGCGCGTCGGAGCCGCTGCATCTCGACATCAAGCTGCGCCATGCGTGCCTCACCCTCTTCAAGCTGGGCGCGCAACGCGCCTGCCTCAGCATCCGATTTGGTCTTGAGCGCGCGGACCCGTTCGGTCAGCTGCGCATTTGCCGTGCGTTCGTCTTCCAGCGATTGCAGCGTCTCGGGGTCTGGCCCGCTGGGCGCGCTCCCGATTTTATCAAGGCCCCCTGCGACCCGGTCCATGGCCGCTGTAATGCGGCGCTGCAGTTCATCTATATTGCTCATTGCGCGGTTGATCCCCACTTACCCAGTTCGTTTACGCACGTATCACGCGCCCCCTGCTGCTGCCCGCTCACCAAGCGAATCGCTTTTCAGGGTGGTCTGACCCAATCCTACCCAAAGAAATCAGTGAATGCGCCCCCCTTTGAGATCAGCCACTTGAACGGCAAAGCTTATCCGATCTCTCAGGTCCGGGGCGGCAGGCTTTCGCCTTTGGCTTGAACTTTGCCCGCGCGCTGGTATGCACACCCCAAATGCCCTCCGATATAGGTAAGGAAGCCTCCCTTGGATCTGAACGCCCTGCGCACCGCCAATCCCGACCATTGGTCCAAAGCCACCGCCATCCGCGCGCTCACGCTTGACGCTGTTGCCGCTGCCAATTCCGGCCATTCCGGCATGCCGATGGGCATGGCGGATGTCGCCACGGTCCTGTTTGAAAAGCACCTTAAGTTTGATGCCTCCGCCCCGCTCTGGCCGGACCGCGACCGCTTTATCCTGTCAGCGGGTCACGGCTCCATGCTGATCTATTCACTCCTGCACCTTGTGGGCGACAAGCAGTTCCCGATCGAAGAGCTGAAGAACTTCCGCCAGATGGGTGCACGCACGGCAGGCCACCCTGAGAACTTCCTTGCCGATGCGGTCGAAGTGACCACCGGCCCGCTGGGTCAAGGGGGCGCCAATGCCGTGGGCTTTGCCATGGCCGAGGAAAGTGAGCGCGCCACCTACGGTCCCAAGATGGTCGATCACTTCACTTATGTGATTGCCGGCGACGGCTGTTTGATGGAAGGCGTGAGCCAAGAGGCCATCACGCTGGCCGGGCGCCATCAGTTGAGCAAGCTGATTGTGATGTGGGACAACAACAACATCACAATCGACGGCCCCGTCACCCTGTCTGACCGGACCGACCAAGTCGGGCGTTTCAATGCGGCGGGCTGGCACACGATTGAGATCGACGGCCACAACCCTGCAGAGATTGACGCGGCACTGACCGCCGCACGCAAGTCCGACCAACCCACGATGATCGCGTGCAAAACCCATATCGCATTGGGCCACGCCGCACAGGACACCTCCAAAGGCCACGGTGCCTTGACCGATCCTGACCAGATGGCCGCCGCCAAAGAGGCTTATGGCTGGACCACCGGCCCGTTCGACGTGCCCGGCGACGTCAAAGCGGCTTGGGAAGAGATTGGCAAACGCGGCGTTGCAGAACATGCGGCGTGGAAAGAGCGCTTTGACAAGATGCCACGCGGCAAGCGTGACACGTTCATCCGCGCCCTCGCCCTTGAAACACCGAAAAAACTCTCCGCCACCATCAAAGCGTTCAAAAAGCAGATGTCAGAGGCGGCTCCCAAGCTGGCGACTCGCGCCTCTTCGGAAAAAGTGCTTGAGGTGCTGAACCCGATCCTGCCTGAAACCGTCGGCGGTTCGGCTGACCTGACAGGCTCCAACAACACTAAAACGGCAGATCTGGGCGTTTTTGATACTGACAACCGCGCCGGGCGCTATGTCTATTGGGGTGTGCGCGAACATGGCATGGCATCAGCAATGAATGGCATGGCCCTGCACGGCGGCATGCGCCCCTATGGCGGCACGTTCATGTGTTTCACCGATTATGCGCGCCCTGCCATGCGGCTGGCCGCGTTGTCCAAAATCCCGACCGTTTTTGTGATGACCCACGATTCCATTGGTCTGGGCGAAGACGGCCCAACCCACCAGCCGGTTGAGCACCTCGCCATCAGCCGCGCGACACCCAACACCTATGTGTTCCGCCCCGCCGATACCGTTGAGACGGCCGAGGCCTGGGAAATCGCCTTGTCGGCCAAAGACACGCCCTCCGTGCCCTCGCTGACCCGTCAGGGGTTGCCCACCGTCCGCACGGAGCACAAGAACACCAATATGGTCGAAAAAGGTGCCTATGTGCTGGCCGACGCAGAAGGCAAACGTCAGGTGATCCTGATCGCCACCGGCTCAGAAGTCAGCGTGGCCATGGCCGCACGTGACGCGCTGCAGGCCGAAGGCATCGGCACCCGCGTTGTCTCCATGCCCTGCATGGAGCTGTTCGCGGCGCAGGACGACGTCTACCGCAAACGCGTCTTGCCGGGCGGCGCTGTGCGCGTCGGCATTGAGGCGGGTGTGCGTCAGGGCTGGGACCGCTGGCTGCTGGGCGAGCGTGGCAAGTACGGCAAAGCCGCCTTTGTCGGGATGGACCGTTTCGGGGCCTCCGCCCCGGCGGATGAGCTTTTTGAGAAGTTCGGGATCACCCCCGCGGGTGTTGTCGAGGCTGCCAAAGCCATGATTTGAGGACGTGAGGCGGGCATTTGCCCGCCTCACGCCCACGCCATGGCTGCTGGCGCAAAAATCAGTTTTTATTGACGCGAAGTAAGGTGGGGTTTGCCTCCGCTTTTGTAGCCCTTGCCTGATCGGCAGGAAATGGCCCAACGCTGGCATTGTGCTGTTCAAATAGGCAAAAATACCCAACACATCAGCAAGAAACCGCACAGAACCAGCGCCTTATCGCCGGATACTGAGGTTTTCCACTTCCGGGCTGGCGACTGACATCAACGTAACCTACGGTTGATTCTACCGCTGAGCCTCCTTTGCGGTTAACCATCTGTTAGCTCTTGCCGCATACCTTGAGGCAGAGCCATCGCGGCGAAAGGAAGTGTCATGCCACTGGGGTTTATGCTGGCTGCAATGTTTTCAGGCCTGACAATGGCTTTTGTCTGGCTTGTTCTGGGTGGGACGGCCCTAGGCGCATTTATCGCATACGTGCTCTCAGGGCATCTTGCCATCGCTGCGATGATGGCACATGCAGCTTTCCGGGAATTTCGCTGAACCGGGCCTGCTCCTCATAGGGTAATCGTCAGATCTGTGCGGGCTTGCGCGCAAACACCGCGCGCCAGATTGGCGTGATCACCTTTTCACCCACCGGGATCAGCGCCAGCCCAAGGACAAGCCCAAGCACACCATCCATCACAGCCTTGGAAACCCATTCCGTGAGGCCCGCAATCCCTGCAGGCACTGCGTGGCCGATCGCATAGGCCAGATCGTGGATAACATGCTCAGGCCATCCAAAACCCATCTGTTCCAGCCCGTGCACGATGATTGAACCGCCGACCCAGAGCATTGCGGCCGTGCCGATCACTGTCAGCGCCTTGAGAAACCCCGGCATGCCCCGCACCAGTGCGCGCCCCAAGGCCCGCGTGACGCTGAGGCGTCCACCGTTGGCCATCGCCAGTCCCAGATCGTCCATTTTGACGATAACGGCCACCGCACCATAAACCGCCACCGTGATCATCACAGCCACCGTTGCCAGCGTCGCCGCCTCCATCCAGAAATTGCTTTCCGGGGTGGCGGCAAGGGCAATTGTCATAATCTCGGCTGATAGAATAAAATCGGTCTTGATCGCGCCTTGTGCCTTTTGTTCTTCAATATGGGCAGGGTCTTCGACGACCTCTTCCTTGTGCGCATAATCCTCGTGACCATGGCTCCAGCCCATGACATGCGCGACCTTTTCGGCCCCTTCAAAACACAAATACAACCCGCCCAACATCAGCAAAGGCGCAATCGCCCAAGGTGCAAATGCCGACAGCGCCAGCCCCACGGGCAGCAGAATCAAGAGCTTGTTGCGCAAAGACCCCTTGGTGATCCGCCAGATCACCGGCAACTCGCGGCTGGCATCAAAACCCTGCACATACTTTGGTGTTACGGCTGCATCGTCGATCACAGCTCCGGCCGCCTTGGACCCCGCCTTGGCCGCCTGCCCGATCACATCATCCACAGAGGACGCCGCAACTTTCGCAATGGCTGCCACATCGTCCAACAAGGCAATCAGTCCACTCATGGTTTTTCCTCTTCAGTTGACACAGACGTAGCCCAAGCACGCAGCGGTGCAAATCGCTCTGTTACGCCACCTTTACCGCTAACACAAATATTTAGCGCTAACAGTGGCTTAGCATCCCCCTTTCCCTCTTTAACCCACAGTGCCAACAGGCCTATAGAGCGCGCAACATGCTCCTCGAAAGGACCTCCCATGGCTATCAAAGTTGGTATCAACGGATTTGGCCGCATTGGCCGCTGCACCCTGTCTCACATCGCCGCCACAGCCCGCGACGATATCGAAGTGGTCAAGATCAATGCAACCGGCCCACTTGAAACAGCGGCACATCTGATCAAATACGATTCTGTGCATGGCCGCTTTCCGGGTGAGATTTCGGTCGATGATGGCTACCTCAACCTTGGTCAGAACGACATCGAAGTGATGTCTACCTACAATCTGGAAGAACTGGACTGGACCGGGTGTGATGTTGTTCTGGAATGCACCGGACAGTTCAACGACGGCAACAAAGCGGGCGTGCATCTGGAGCAGGGAGCCAAGCGGGTTCTGCTCTCTGCACCGGGTAAAAACATCGACCGCACAGTGGTTTACGGTGTGAACCACAACACGCTGCAAGCCTCCGACAAGATGATCTCAAACGGGTCGTGCACCACCAATTGTCTGGCCCCACTGGCAAAGGTCATGCACGAGGCAATCGGGATCGAGAGCGGTCTGATGACCACGATCCACAGCTACACAGGCGACCAGCCCACGCTGGACCGTCGCCACAACGACCTCTACCGCGCCCGCGCCGCCGCTATGGCATTGATCCCGACCTCCACCGGGGCGGCCAAAGCACTTGGTGAGGTCTATCCGGACATGAAAGGCAAGCTCGACGGGACGGCCATGCGCGTGCCCACGCCCAACGTATCCGCCGTGGACCTGACCTTTACCGCGGCACGGGACGTCACGGTTGAAGAGGTTAACGCCGCAGCCAAGGCCGCCGCTGAAGGGTCGATGAAAGGCGTTTTTGCCTATGACCCGGAGCAGAAAGTCTCCATCGACTTTAATCACACTGAGGAATCCTGCATTTTTGCGCCTGACCAGACCATCGTTGTCGCGGACCGTACCGTGCGCGTGCTGGGCTGGTATGACAACGAATGGGCGTTCTCTGTGCGGATGGCAGACGTGGCAGTGGCGATGGGTCAACTGGGCTAACACCCCTCGCCCGGTCAGAATGCAACGGGCGCCAATCCTGTTGTTGGCGTCTTGTCAAAGACGGGGTAGACAGGCCCAATGACAAATCGCATCGCCATTATCCTCGGGCTTCTCCTGATTGCCGCCATTGTTGTGGACGTCATGTTCTACGGCAATGAACATATGGTCTTTTTAGGCAAAAAGCTGTTTGAGTTGATCGAATGGATCGCCTTCTGGCGATAACCCCCTGACAAAACAAAATTGTATCGGTACTTGATTTCCGCCCCCACGCGGTTGACTTGGCCCTGCCCTTGACCAAATCCTGACGCAAGGAATTTGATCAAAAGGTGGATGCCATGACTGTCAAACTCGCCATAAACGGATTTGGACGCATCGGGCGCAACGTGCTGCGCGCCTTGATGGAGCAGGCTCCGGGCGATCTTGAGGTTGTGGCGATTAATGATCTTGCGCCGCTGGAGACCAACGCACATCTCTTTGAATTTGACAGCGTACATGGCCGCTATGGACACGCCGTCACCCTGGGCGAAAACACCATCGACGTGGGCCGCGGCCCGATCCGTATCACCGCAGAGCGCGAGCCGGACAAGCTGCCGTGGGACGACGTCGACATCGCCTTGGAATGCACCGGATTTTTTCGGACGCCGGAACTTGCCGCGCGCCACCTCAAGAACGGCTCAAAGCGGGTCTTGATCTCCGCACCCGCCAAAGGAGACATCAAAACAGTGGTTTATGGCGTGAACCACGACCAGATCACCGCTCAGGACCAGATCCTCTCAAACGCCTCCTGCACCACCAATTGCCTTGTCCCCGTGGCCCATGTCCTGCACGCGCAGTTTGGTATCCTCAGGGGCCACATGACCACCGTGCACAGCTATACCGGGACCCAACCGGTGCATGACCGCGCCCACAAGGACCTCTACCGCGCGCGGGCGGCGGCCCTTTCGATGATCCCCACCACCACCGGTGCTGCACAAACGCTGGGCGTGGTGCTGCCACATCTCGACGGGCTGATCACCGGCACCGCCATCCGTGTGCCCACGCCCAACGTGTCATGTTGTGACCTTGTGGTGGAGACCAAGACGCCCGCCAGCGTGGAGGAGATCAACGCCGCCATGCAAACCGCCGCTGACGGACCGCTGCAAGGTGTCCTTGCCGTGGACCCCCGCAAGCTGGTGTCGATGGATTTCAATCACGATCCTCATTCGGCCATCTTCGCGTCTGACCAGACCGCGATCCAGCAGGACAACCTGGTCCGTGTGCTGATCTGGTACGACAACGAATGGGCTTTCTCCAACCGCATGCTCGATACATCACGGGTGATCGCCAGCCACCTCTAAAGCGATATCGGCCTGATACTGCGGGCAGATGTCTTTCACCATCCCGCCCCTCTTTTTGGCCTTAAATACCGTCCGCACTCTGCTGCATCCACAGGTGCCGGAGATCGTAGTCTAAGCCCTGCCCAGTTTTTCCAGCAACGCATCGCGGACGCGCGGGGTGACAAATTTGCTGACATCCCCCCCAAGCCGTGCAATCTCCTTGACCAGCTTGCTGGCGATCGCCTGATGCTGAGCCTCCGCCATCAAAAACACGGTTTCAATCGTATCGTCGAGCTGGCGGTTCATACCAACCATTTGATATTCATATTCAAAATCCGCCACAGCGCGCAGCCCGCGCACAATCACCTGTGCCCCCACATCCCGCGCGCAATCAATCAGCAGGTTCTCAAACGGGTGCACAACAATCTCGACACCTGTTGCAGCACTCAATTCTGCACATTCTGCTTCAATCTGCGCGACACGCTCTTCCAGCATAAAAAGCGGACCTTTGTCACGGTTGATCGCCACGCCAATGACCAGCTTGTCCACCAGCGTCGCTGCGCGCCGGATGATATCGATATGGCCCAATGTGATCGGGTCAAAGGTGCCGGGATATAGGCCAATGCGCATGGGCGTCCGCTCCGTCTTTTTGTCGTCGCGCGCAAGCAATCACGCCGCGCCATCGGGTGCAACAGGGTTAGTGACCCATAATCATCCCTTCAAGGGCATTTTTCTCCATTGCAAGCTCCGCCAGCCGCGCCTTGACCACATCGCCAAGCGTGACAAGCCCAACCAGCGCGCCATCCTCGACAACCGGCATGTGCCGAAAGCGTCCTTCGGTCATCTTTTGCAAAATCGCATCCGCGCGATCTTCAAGCGCACAGGTTACCAGCTTGGAGGTCATAAGCTTGTCCACTGTCAGGCTCAGCACCGCAGCACCTTTGGTGCCCAGTTCGCGCACAATATCGCGCTCTGACAAAATCCCCAGCGGTGCCTTGCCATCAGAAGAGATCACCAACGTCCCGATCCGCTTTTCCGACAGTTCTTTGGCCGCGTCAGAGACCAGCATGCCGGGCGGTGATGTGACCACACCCTCGTCCGATTTCGATTTGAGAATCTGTGAGACCAGCATGGCGGCCCTCCTTCTTGGCATCCGGTGGACCTTCAGCGTCGGCCAGAAAGGGCATTTATGTCAAGCTTTTGCCTCCAGACGGGCGACTTCACTGCGCAAAGCGCCGCTTAACAGGTCGGCAAACTGTGTCAGACGTGGATTGCCGCGGTCATCCTCGTGACGGATCAGATAGAAAGCGCGCGTCAGATGCACCTGATCGCGCAGGATCGGCTGCACGCCGGGCAGAAACGGCAGGGCAAAATCATGCACCACACCGACACCGCCGCCGCGCTGGATCATCTGCGCCTGCACCGCAACGGAATTTGACGCCAGTGTCACCCGCGCAACCCCCAGATCGGCCAGATAATCCAACTCCCGGTCAAAAATCATATCGGGGATGTATCCGACGATGTGATGCGCGCTCAGATCGTCAACGGTGGCAATCGGCGCATGCTCTGCCAGATATTGGGCCGCAGCCGCCAGATGCAGGTGATATTCTGTTACCTTTTGCACCATGAGCCGCCCTGCCGCAGGGGCGCTCACTGCAATGGCCATATCCGCTTCGCGCCGCGACAGGTTGAACACACGCGGCAAAGCCACGATCTGCACTTCCAAGCCTGGATGGTCCGCCGTGATCTGGGCACAGACCTGCGGCAACAGATAGTTAGCGCTGCCATCAGGTGCCCCGATCCTGATCTGCCCCGTCAAACGATCGCTTGGGGCCGCCACCCCTGCTGTCGCCAAACGCATCGCCTGTTCTGCCGCCTCAGCGCGCAGCATCAGCCGTGCGCCGGCCTCGGTCAACGCATAGCCCTGAGGCGATTTCACAAACAAAACTGCCTCAAGCGCGGCCTCAAGCCGCGCCACCCGGCGGCCCAGTGTTGCGGGATCCAGACGCAGCACTTTGCCCGCGCCCGAAAGGCTTTGTTCCCGTGCGACCGCCAAAAACAGCCGCAGATCGTCCCAGTTATGTGCCATATCCACCTTCCACACCGCACCCTCCTTCAGAGCCTCCGCCGCGTACAGACAAAAATGCAAGCCCAATTTGCAGACTTGCCTCTTTGCTTTGCCTTTTTGCAAGACTATTTTGCGCCAAACCCAAAACCCGGAGGACCCCATGCAAGAACTTACCCACTATATGAACGGCGCCCACGTCAAAGGCACGTCAGGCCGTTTTGCCGATGTCATGAACCCTGCAACGGGCGAAGTGCAGGCCAAGTGCCCGCTCGCCTCCAAGGCTGAGATGGAGCAGGCCGTGGCCTATGCCGCCGCCGCGCAGCCTGCCTGGGCCGCCACCAATCCGCAACGCCGCGCACGGGTGCTGATGAAGCTTGTGGACCTGTTGAACCGTGATATGGACAAGCTGGCCGAAGCGCTGAGCCGTGAGCACGGCAAGACCCTGCCAGATGCCGCAGGTGACGTGCAGCGCGGCCTTGAGGTCGTTGAATATTGCATCGGCGCGCCGCAGCTTCTGAAAGGTGAATACACCGACAGCGCGGGTCCCGGCATCGACATGTATTCCATGCGGCAGGCGCTGGGGGTGACGGCTGGCATCACGCCGTTCAACTTCCCCGCCATGATCCCGATGTGGATGTTTGCGCCTGCCATCGCTTGTGGCAACGCCTTTATCCTCAAGCCCTCTGAGCGGGATCCCTCCGTGCCGCTGATGCTGGCTGAGCTGGCTGAAGAAGCGGGCCTGCCAAAAGGTATCCTGCAGGTTGTGAACGGCGACAAGGAAGCGGTGGACGCGATCCTGTATGACGACACCATTCAATCCGTCGGTTTTGTCGGCTCCACCCCCATCGCCGAATACATCTATGGCACCGGTTGCGCGCAAGGTAAGCGGGTCCAGTGTTTTGGCGGTGCCAAGAACCACATGATCGTCATGCCCGACGCGGACATGGATCAGGCCGCCGACGCGCTGGTTGGCGCAGGCTACGGTGCCGCAGGGGAGCGCTGCATGGCGATCTCTGTTGCCGTGCCTGTGGGGGATGAAACCGCTGACCGCCTCATCGAAAAGCTGGTTCCGCGCATCGAAAAGCTCAAGGTCGGCCCTTATACTGCGGGCAATGACGTGGATTACGGCCCCGTTGTGACAGGTGCCGCGAAAGCCAACATCGAACGTCTCGTGCAGACGGGCATTGATCAGGGCGCGGAGTTGGTTGTCGACGGGCGTGACTTCAAACTGCAAGGGTATGAGGAAGGCTATTTCGTAGGTCCGCACCTTTTCGACAAAGCCACCAAGGACATGGACATCTACAAGCATGAAATCTTTGGCCCGGTCCTGACCTGCGTGCGCGCGCAAAGCTACGAAGAGGCCATCGGCCTGGCCATGGACCACGAATACGGCAATGGCACCGCAATCTTTACCCGCGACGGCGACGCCGCGCGCGACTTTGCCAACCGCATCAACATCGGCATGGTCGGCATCAATGTGCCCATCCCCGTGCCGCTGGCCTATCACACCTTTGGCGGGTGGAAAAAATCCGTCTTTGGCGATCTCAACCAGCACGGGCCGGATGCGTTCAAGTTCTACACACGCACCAAAACCGTGACCGCGCGCTGGCCGTCAGGCATCAAGGAAGGTGGCGAATTCTCCATCCCTGTGATGGAATAAGGCGCGCGCTGCCACACCTCCACCGTTGCGCCCTGCCCTGAGCCCGGGCATGGTGCAACGGTATCGCATGAGTATTTTTGGCAAAAAGGAGCGCAGGCGGTGCTTTACTTTTTTCCTCAAAGCACAATCGCACCCTGACCAAGGGGGTGGCGGGGGCGGTGACACAGCAGGGGGGAATGGCCATGCAAGACACCTTCACCATTGGCATCGAAGAGGAATACCTCCTCGTTGACCTCGACAGCTATGAGCTTGCTGCGGCACCTCCCGGGTTGATGACAGCCTGCGAACAAGAACTGCAGCATCAGGTCAGTCCGGAATTCCTGCAATGCCAGATCGAGATCGGCACAAAGGTCTGTGAAACCGTGGCCGAAGCCCGCGAAGACCTGCGCCATCTGCGCGCCTGCATCGCGCGCGAGGCCAGAAAGCACAACCTCGCCCCGATCGCTGTGTCCTGTCACCCGTTCTCTGACTGGAAAGACCAGCATTTCACCGACAAAGACCGCTATTCCCAGCTTGAGCGAGAGTTGATGGGCGTCGCCCGCCGCATGTTGATCTCTGGCATGCACGTACACGTTGGTATTGAAGACAAGGCCCAACGCATCGATCTAATGCCCCAGCTTGCCTACTTCCTGCCGCATCTTTTGGCCTTCTCCGCCTCCTCCCCTTTCTGGCAGGGCGATGACACCGGGCTTGCCTCCTATCGGCTGACGGTCTTTGATAATCTGCCACGGACCGGCCTGCCGCCGATGCTCAGCAGTTGGGACGAATATGAGCGGACCACCGGCAGCCTCATCGATCTGGGCGTGATCGCGGACACCACGAAAATCTGGTGGGATCTGCGCCCCTCAGATCACTATCCGACGCTTGAATCCCGCATTTGTGACGTGCAGCCCAGAATGGAACATGCATTGGCGCTGGCGGCTTTGACGCAGTCGCTGGTGCGGATGTTGACCCGGTTGCGCGACAATAACCTGCGCTGGCGCGCCTATGACCGCTTCCTGATCTCTGAAAACCGCTGGCGCGCGCAGCGCTATGGGGTGAGCGAAGGGCTGATCGACTTTGGACAGCGCAAAATCCTGCCCTTTGATACAATTATGGACGAAATGGTGAGCCTGCTGGCTGAGGATGCCGAGGCGCTCGGATGTCTGTCGGACATTGATCGGCTACGCGATATCTTGCGTGACGGCACCAGTGCTGACCGTCAACGCGCGGTCTACACGGCAGCCCCCCAGAACAAGGGCCAAGCCGTTGTCAAACACCTGATCGAGGAATTCAACGCCGATCTTTGAACCACCGCGCCGCCCCTTTTGCCTTGCAAAGGAGTAAAAAAGAGTGGAATTTAACAGGTGTTCAATAAAGCGTGATAGGTAGGACATCTCATGGATTTTGCACTGAGCGAAGAGCAACAGGCGATTTTTGACATGGCCTTTGCCTTTGGACAGGAAAACATCGCACCCTTTGCCCAGGAATGGGAAAATGCGGGCACCATCCCCAAAGATTTCTGGCCCAAAGTGGCTGAGTTGGGATTTGGCGGGCTTTATGTGCCGGAGGAAAGCGGCGGCACGGGCCTAGGCCGTCTGGACGCCACGCTGGTGTTTGAGGCCCTCTCCATGGCCTGCCCGTCGGTTGCCGCGTTTTTGTCGATCCACAACATGTGCGCCAAAATGTTAGACGCTTTCGCGAGCGATGAATTCAAAGCCCGCGAGATGCCTGGCATCATCGCGATGGAGACCGTGCTCAGCTATTGTTTGACCGAACCCGGCTCCGGCTCTGACGCGGCTGCGTTGAAAACCAAATGTGAACGCACCAACGAAGGATACCGCCTGAACGGGGCCAAGGCATTTATTTCCGGTGGCGGATATTCGGACGCCTACGTCTGCATGGTGCGCACCTCCGACGATGGTGCCGCTGGCATCTCGACTGTCTTTGTGCCCGCGGGCACGCCGGGCCTGTCCTTTGGCGGAATGGAAGACAAAATGGGCTGGCGCAGCCAGCCGACTGCACAGGTGCAATTCGACAATTGCGATGTTTCTGCCGATAATCTCGTCGGTGAAGAAGGAAAAGGTTTCAAATATGCAATGATTGGTCTGGACGGTGGGAGGTTGAACATTTCCGCCTGCTCTCTGGGGGCCGCCCAGATCGCATTGACCAAAACGCTCGACTACATGGGCGAGCGCAAAGCCTTTGGTAAATCCATCGACCAGTTTCAGGGCCTGCAGTTCCGCCTTGCCGATATGGAAACGGAGCTTCAAGCCGCGCGTACATTCCTGCGCCAGGCGGCGTGGAAAGTTGACACCAATGCGCCTGATGCGACCAAGTTCTGCGCAATGGCCAAGAAGTTTGTGACAGAGACAGGCAGCAAGGTCGTGGACCAATGCCTGCAACTGCACGGCGGTTATGGGTACCTCGCGGATTATGGCATCGAAAAGCTGCTGCGCGACCTGCGGGTGCACCAAATTCTTGAAGGCACAAATGAGGTCATGCGCGTGATCATCTCCCGCGACATGTTGAAGAACAGATGAGCGATATCAACATTCGCAAGGTCGGTCGGGCCGGTCGGATCACTCTCACCCGCCCTAACGCCTTGAATGCGATGACATATCCGATGTGTCTTGCCATCGAAGAAGCCTTCGACACTTGGCAGGACGACGACAGCATCGATCACATTGTCCTGGACGCTGAAGGCGAGCGCGCGTTTTGTTCCGGAGGGGACATTGCGGATTTGTACGCCGAAGGATGCAAAGGCAATTTTGCCTATGGGCAAAAGTTCTGGGCCGATGAATATCGCCTGAACAACAAGATTTTTTCCTACCCCAAGCCGGTCGTGTCCTTTCTGCAAGGGTTCACCATGGGTGGCGGGGTTGGCATCGGCTGTCATGGGTCGCACCGGATCGTGGGTGAAAGCAGCCAGATCGCCATGCCGGAATGCGGCATCGGTCTTGTCCCCGACGTTGGCGGCTCTCTTATGCTTGCGCTGGCCCCCGGACGGCTGGGGGAATATCTGGGGATAACTAGTACGCGCATGGGGCCTGCCGACGCAATTTATGCTGGGTTTGCAGATCATTACATCCCGCAATCCATGTGGAGTGATTTATCCACAGAGCTGGAGAATGGTGCCGATGTTTCGACCTTGCTCACCCATGCCGAAACGCCTCCCGAGGGCGTGCTTGAAGCGCAAACAGAACAGATAAACGCCCTTTTCGCAGGCGAGCGGCTCAGCGATATCCTCACTCTTTTGCGCGCTGACGCATCGGATTTCGCCGCTGAAGCGCTCAAGAAAACTTCCCGCAACGCCCCACTTTCGACCGCATGCACGGTCGAGATGATGCACCGTTTGCGCGGCCCAAGCCTGACCATGGAAAAAGCGCTGGAGCTCGAATACCGATTTACCTACCGCGCATCCGAGCATGGTGATTTCCTCGAAGGGATTCGCGCTGCAATCATCGACAAGGACCGCACCCCGAAATGGCAATATGCGGACATGGACGTGCCCCTCGCCGCTGTGTCAAAGATGCTGCAACCCCTGGGCGCGCAGGCCCTCACACTCTAGGAGACGCTTATGAGCACCCTCAAAATCGGATTTATCGGACTGGGCAACATGGGTGCCCCGATGGCCGCCAATCTGGCCAAGGCCGGGCATTCAGTCACCGGCTTTGACGTCGCAGGCACGGCCGCCGAAGGGGTCGCCACGGCGGCAGATATCCAGATCGCGGCAGAAGGGGCCGATGTGGTGATCACCATGCTGCCCAACGGCTCCATTTGGCGGCAAGTCGCGGCCGAGGCGATCACCCACATGAAGACCGGTGCGCTGTTCATTGACTGTTCCACCGTCGACGTGGAAAGTGCACGGAACACTGCAGAAGCCGCTGAAAACGCAGGATTGTTAGCCGTTGATGCCCCCGTATCGGGCGGCATCGGTGGGGCAGCGGGTGGCACGTTGACCTTTATGGCCGGTGGCTCCCCGGCGGCCTTTGCCAAGGCGGAACCGCTCTTTGATATCATGGGGCAAAAGGCCGTGCATTGTGGCGATGCCGGCTCCGGTCAGGCCGCCAAAATCTGCAACAACATGATCCTTGGGGCCACGATGATCGCCACATGCGAAGCCTTTGCGCTGGCCGACAAACTGGGGCTTGACCGGCAAAAGATGTTCGATGTGGTCAGCACCTCTTCGGGCTATTCATGGAGCATGAACGCCTATTGCCCTGCCCCCGGTGTCGGACCGACATCCCCGGCGGATAATGACTACACCCCTGGTTTTGCAGCGGAATTGATGCTCAAAGACCTTGGGCTAAGCCAGCAGGCCGCCGAATTGGTGAACGCAGACACACCAATGGGTGCCGCCGCCCTCGCCCTCTACAAAGAATTTGTTGAAGAAGAGGACGGCATGGGCCGCGATTTTTCAGCGATGCTGCCGCGCTTTGCGGCGCGCGGAAGGGACTAGCCGCGCCTACTTGCCGACAGTAATCAGCATCAGCACCGTGAACATCACCGGCACCATGACAAGGGCCGGGATGATCAGCGCAGGATAGCCGAAGGTCGCAATGGCCACGCCCCACAACGCCAGAACCGGCAGCAGGATCGACAGAACCCGAAATTCGGGCGTTGCAATCATCCGTTTGAACAGGCTGTGGGACTCGTGCCCAAACGCGGCCAAGGCTTCCTTTGGGCGGGAGGGAGCGGTGTCGGTGAAAACGGTGGTCATCGGCAGAGTCCTTTCTCATTGCTGCACTGCAGATAGGCACTTTGTCCCGGCAGGGAATGCGGCATTCTGACCGTTTTACTCATGAATTAAGGCAAATCACCGACGACCCCGAAAGGTCGCAAACTGACATCTCCGTAGGTTCATACGCGTTAGGCTCAGGGCACCTTAACCGGAGCCCGATACATGCCGCCTACCTTTGACACCTTCGCCACTGATCTGAGCTATAGCGACCTTCCGGAGGACCTGCTGCGCGTTCTGCGCCGGTCCTTTCTGGACACGATGGGCGTCGCTGCCGTTGCCTCTACAACGCAGATGGCGGACCGGGCCCGCCGGGCAGCACGCGCTACATTTGGCGTCGGCGGGGCTGGCAGTGCGCGCATTTTGATGGAGGGGACAGAGCTTTCCGCGGCGGGGGCCGCCATGGCGGGGGCCTTTACCGTCGATGCAGTCGATGCCCACGACAGCACGTCACCGTGCAAGGGTCATGTTGGGTCTGCCGCCTTTCCGGCCCTGTTGGCCATGGCCGATGCCGCAGACACCCCGATGAGCGGAGCAGATTTTGCGGCTCACCTCGCGGTTGCCTATGAAGTCAGCAGCCGCGCCGGGTTGGCACAGCATGCCACCTGTGCAGATTACCACACCTCTGGCGCATGGACGGCTGTGGGGGTCGCGGCCGCCTCTGCCCGTATGTTGGGATGCACGCGTGAACAGGTGCGTCACGCCGCGGGCATCGGCGAATACCACGGCCCACGCAGCCAGATGATGCGCTGTATCGACTTTCCAACCAACGTGCGCGACGGCGTCGGCTGGGGCGCGCCTTCGGGGGTGGTGGCGGCCTATCTGGCGGCCGAAGGGTTCACCGGTGCCCCGGCACTGACGTGCGAAAACGCGCCCGAATTCTGGGCCGATTTGGGCGACGCCTGGCGCACTGTGGAGGACACGAGTTACAAGCCCTACCCCTGTTGCCGGTGGGCGCACCCCAGCATTGACGCGGTCGCTCACTTGATGGCCACCCACGATCTGACGCACCAAGACATCGCCGCGGTGGACATCGCCACTTTTCACAACGCCACGCGCCTTGCCGGCCATCGTCCCGCCACACCGGATGAATTTGCCTACAGCATTGCCTTTCCCGTTGCGACGATGATCGTGCGCGGCGAAATTGGTGTGCCAGAACTGGCCGAAGACACGCTGCGTGATCCAGACATTCTGCGGATCAGCGAAAAGGTGCGCCTCATCGACGACCCACATCTGACTGAGATTTCCCAAGGGAAACGCTGGGCACAGGTCACGCTGCACACTCAGGACGGACGCCGTTTTCAGGATAAGCCCCGCACCCCCAAAGGGGACAATGATCTGCCGATGTCAGACGCAGAAATCTCTGAAAAGTTTCATCTCTTTGCGGATCCGGTTCTGGGCGCAGGGCGCGCGCAAGAACTCGAACACCTTTGTACCGAGTTTGACAGTCTGGATGAGGCGCAGTTTGCGCGCCTGCTCGACCTGTCCCTTGGCCCCATCGGCTGAGTTTGACGGCCCCCCGGGTCTTCCGGCGGGGGCCACCTTTGTGCTCTGCGATCAGGGACTACTCCGCCGCAACTGCGGCGCGTTTCTCCAGCATCGGCTTGAGGTACTTGCCCGTATAGCTTTCAGCCACATCGGCCACCTTCTCCGGCGTGCCTGTCGCCACGACACGCCCCCCGCCGTCCCCGCCTTCGGGTCCGATATCGATGATGTGATCCGCAGTTTTCACCACATCAAGGTTATGCTCAATCACAATGACAGAATTCCCCTGATCCACCAATTCATGCAGCACTTCCAAGAGCTTGCGCACATCTTCAAAATGCAAGCCCGTCGTCGGTTCATCCAGAATATACAAGGTGCGCCCGGTGGAGCGCTTGCTAAGCTCCTTGGAGAGTTTCACCCGCTGCGCCTCCCCGCCCGACAGCGTTGTCGCCTGTTGCCCCACCTTGATGTAGCCCAATCCGACCCGCATCAGCGCGTCCATTTTCTCCCGGATGGACGGCACGGCCGCAAAGAAGGTTTGGGCATCTTCCACAGTCATATCGAGGACATCCGCGATGCTCTTGCCCTTGAACTTGATCTCCAGCGTCTCGCGATTGTACCGCGCGCCTTTGCAGGTTTCACACTCCACATAAACGTCCGGAAGGAAGTGCATCTCAATCTTGATCACCCCGTCCCCCTGGCACGCTTCGCACCGCCCGCCCTTTACGTTGAAGGAGAAACGACCGGGCTTGTAGCCTCTTGCTTTTGATTCAGGCAATCCTGAAAACCAGTCGCGGATTGGGGTAAACGCGCCGGTATATGTCGCGGGGTTTGATCGCGGCGTGCGCCCGATGGGGCGCTGATCGATATCGATGACCTTATCAAGATGCTCCAAACCCTTGATCGTTTCGCAGGGCGCAGGGGTTTGCCGCGCGCCGTTCAGGTTCATTGAGGCCGTCTTGAACAAAGTCTCAATCGTCAGGGTGGATTTGCCCCCGCCCGACACACCCGTCACACAAACAAACTTGCCCAGCGGGAAATCCACCGTGACATTCTGCAGGTTGTTGCCCGTGGCCTTAACCACTTGAACTTTCTTCTTATTCCCCTTCCGGCGCGTCGTGGGCACAGCAATCTCGCGCGCCCCGGTCAGATATTGCCCGGTGATAGAATTGGCGTCATTCGCGATGTCCTGTGGCTTGCCGTGGCTCACCACCTGCCCGCCGTGCACCCCCGCGCCCGGACCAATGTCAAAGACATAATCCGCTTCGCGAATGGCTTCCTCATCATGTTCGACCACAATGACCGTGTTGCCCTGATCGCGCAGGTTCTTCAGGGTCAGCAGCAAACGGTCATTATCCCGCTGGTGCAATCCGATTGAAGGCTCGTCCAGCACATAAAGCACCCCGGTCAGGCCAGAGCCGATTTGGGAGGCCAGCCGGATACGCTGGCTGTCGCCGCCACTTAATGTACCACTTGAACGTGCAAGCGTAAGATACTCCAAACCAACATTATTTAGAAACCCAAGGCGCTCCCTGATCTCTTTCAAAATCGCACGGGCAATTTCATTTTTCTGTTGGGTCAGATGCTCCGGCACGGTCTCGCACCATGCAAAGGCGTCGCGGATCGACATCTGCACCACATGGCCCGCGTGCAGCAACTCATCCTTGCTCCCACCTTCCGGGCCAATCTTGACCGCCAACGCCTCGGCGCGCAATCGGTACCCTTCGCAGGTGCCGCAGGGGCGGTTGTTTTGATAGCGTTCAAACTCTTCCCGAATCCAGTTGCTGTCCGTCTCCCGATAGCGGCGTTCCATGTTGGGGATCACCCCTTCAAACACGCGGCTCACCTCATAGACACGCCCGCCCTCGTCATAGCGAAACTTGATCTCTTCCTTGCCGGATCCATAGAGAAACACCTGTTGCACCTTGGGCTCCAGATCCTTCCACTTGGCATTTTGATTAAAGCCGTAGTGCTTGGCAATCGCCTCAATGGTCTGCTTGAAATACGGGCTTTTGCCCTTGCGCCACGGGGCCAGCGCGCCGTCATAAACCTTGAGATTCTGGTCCGGCACCACAAGCCGTTCATCGAAAAACAGCTCTTTGCCCAGCCCGTCACAATCCGAACAGGCCCCAAAAGGCGCGTTGAAGGAAAACAGGCGCGGCTCAATCTCGGGAATGGTGAAACCGCTGACAGGGCAAGCAAACTTCTCTGAGAATGTCATGCGCTCGGGGTCGCCTTCGCTGGGCGCTGTCTCAAGAACGGCGATGCCATCGGCCAGGTCAAGGGCGGTGCGCAGGCTGTCGGCCAGCCGGGTTTCCAGCCCTTCGCGCACCACAATCCGGTCCACGACAACGTCGATGTCATGCCGGAACTTCTTGTCCAGCGTGGGCGGCTCATCAAGCTCGTAAAACTCTCCGTTCACCTTGACGCGCTGGAACCCCTGCTTGCGCAACTCTATGAATTCCTTGCGGTATTCACCCTTGCGGTCGCGGATAATCGGGGCCAGCAGATAGGCGCGTGTGCCCTCTTGCATCGTCATAATGCGGTCGACCATGTCCTGCACCTGCTGGGCCTCAATCGGCTTGCCGGTCTCAGGCGAATAGGGCGTGCCGACGCGCGCAAACAGCAACCGCATATAATCGTAAATCTCAGTCACCGTGCCGACAGTCGAGCGCGGGTTTTTCGACGTGGTCTTTTGTTCGATGGAAATCGCCGGGCTGAGCCCTGCAATATGATCCACGTCCGGCTTCTGCATCATGTCGAGGAACTGGCGCGCATAGGCCGACAGCGATTCCACGTATCGCCGCTGCCCTTCGGCATAGATCGTGTCAAAAGCAAGGGACGACTTTCCAGATCCAGAAAGCCCAGTGATAACAACAAGTTGATCGCGTGGAATGTCCACGTCGATGCTCTTGAGATTATGTTCGCGCGCGCCGCGCACCTCAATATTTTTCAGCTCTGCCATGACACACCCCTCTTTGTCCCACCCACATAGGCGGCGACGCCGGATTCTCCAACTCGAATATAAGAACAAAAGGTAAACAACGCAATCAGCGCCGCAGTTGACCCAGCAGGATGTGCACAATCAGCCCTGCGACAAAGGCCAGCCCGGCAAGGATGGGCAATGCCGCATACCCCCCAACGATGAGCGCGAAGGCCATGACCGGTGTGCCCAGCGTGTTGCCGATGTTGCCCATCTGCGCCATCGCGCCATTGGCCTGTGCTTGTGTCGCCGGCGTTTCATTCAGCTGCGGCACCGCGGCAAAACTTGCCCCCTGGATCAGCCCCATCGCCCCCGCAAGCGCCAAACAAGCCAGCGGCAAGCCGGGGCTTACCCACAGCCAGATCATCGCTAACGCAGAGAGCATAAAACCCAACTCAACCACCCGCACAGCGGAAATCACCCGCAACAGCACAACACCCAGCGTCATGGACACCGCAATGCTCATCAGCGGCATCGCGGTCATCACAGTGGCGCGCCAGTCCGCCGCGATATAGGGCGGCAGCACCGTCAGGATCGACACAAAGCTGAAGGTGTAAAACAACCAGCCCGCCGCCGGAGCAGACATATGGGGCGAACGATAGAGCGTGACGTGATCCCGCAGGATCTGTGCCAGTGAAAACGCAGGTTGGGTGCTTTCCTGAGGCAAAGCACGCAACCGCGCGCTGAGGATCAGCGCAAAGGCCGCCATGTAAGCCGCGTGCGTGGCAAAAAGAGCCGGCAGCCCGACACCCGTCGCCAAGGGGCGGCCCGCAAACGCCAGCAGAGCAAAGGCCACGCCAAAGAAGGTGCCCCAAAGGGTCAACACCAGCCCCCGGTCCTTGGGGGCGCTGAGCTGCGCAATCAATGTTGGCGCGGCAACCACGATCCCAAGATGAGAGGCCCCCTCAGCCACCCGCAACAGCAGCATCCAAGGAAGCGGCGGCAAGAGCGCCTGAAGCGCGGACACAACTGCCCCCAGCCACAGCGCCCCCAAAAGCGCGCGGCGATAGCGAATGCGCGCCACCAAAAGCCCCGCCGCCACACCAAAGAGGATGCCAACAAAACCCACCAGCGACACGATCCACCCGACCGCGGCACCCGCCTCAGGATAGGCGGTGGGCAGCAGGTCAAAAACCACAGACATCTTGCCGTATTGCGCCGCCGCACCCAGCCCCGCGCCCCAAAGCAACAAGATCAATCCAAAGGGGGTGCGCGCCATGCGTTAAACCTTCTGCGCCAAGGCCCAGGCGCAGACGGGCATATCGGGATCATCCTTGATGTCGTCCTCACCCTCCATATAGCGGGGCGGCCAGACCTCTTCGAGATTGCGCTGCGCCACATGGCGATTGCCCCATTGCTCAGCCGTGATTGCATCTGCATCAAACCCCGCTTCGATCAGCAGGTTTTTCAGCCCCCGCGCGTTCCAACGCGAACAATCCTGCGGGGCGGCGTGCAAGGGCGCAAAAAACGGAACGGCGAGCCAAAAATACCCGCCGGGCCGCAACATCTGAAAGACGTTTTGCGTGGCGGCATAAGGCCGGTCGAGATGCTCCCAAACCTGATTGGCCAAAACCAGGTCAAACTGCAACACCGCGCCATCGGCCCCGACAATCGGCCCTGTGCAGATGTCATAGCTGGGATAGCGGAACTGCCGATAGCTCCTGAAGCTGAACCGCTCCCCCCATTTCCCAGAAATCTCTGCTACATCAAGCTCTTGAGGACCAAGAGCATTGATCATTCGGCGGCTTCGGGGCTGCATGACAACGCGGTTGAGTGAGACCATACCCCCTTATGACAGCGCCCCCCGACCCCGTCCAGAGCACCCATCCTGAGGCAGGTGCGTTCAGGGCAGGCCTTGCCCCTGCACCGCTTCTCAGCAGGAAAAACCACCCTGCCCCCCGGTCAACCCTCACCGTAAGGGGCTCAGGCCCGCGCCAGACGCAAAAATGGAATCGCGCAAAGCGCGGCAACGGGATCACGCCAACATAGGGAAATCACATGTGGATGACGCGCCCGTAGGCATCCAGCACCGCCTCATGCATCATTTCGCTCAATGTCGGATGCGGGAAGACCGTGTTCATCAGGTCTTCCTCGGTGGTTTCCAACTGGCGGCCCACGACATAACCCTGGATCAGCTCCGTCACCTCAGCGCCGACCATATGCGCACCCAGAAGCTCTCCGGTTTTGGCGTCAAAGATCGTTTTGATCATGCCGTTCTCTTCCCCCAGCGCTATCGCCTTGCCGTTCCCGATGAACGGGAAGCGGCCGACCTTGATCTCATAGCCCAGCTCTTTTGCCTTGGCCTCAGTATAGCCCACGCTGGCCACCTGCGGATGACAATAGGTGCACCCGGCTATGGTCTCGGGTTTGACCGGATGCGCGTGCTGCCCGCCGATCAGGTCAGCGACCATCACGCCCTCGTGGCTGGCCTTATGCGCCAGCCCCGGTGCGCCCGCTATGTCGCCAATCGCATAGAGCCCATCAACGCCTGTGCGGCAATATTCATCCGTCACCACATGGGTTCGGTCAATCTTGACGCCCAGCTCTTCGAGCCCCAGCCCTTCGACATTGCCGACGATCCCCACAGCAGAGATCACGGTGTCAAACTCATGTTTCTCGACCTTGCCACCCACCTCGATATGGGCGGTGACCTTGTCCTTGCCGCGGTCCAGCTTCTTGACCATCGCCTTTTGCATGATCTTCATGCCTTGTTTCTCAAACGCCTTCTTGGCAAAGGCGCTGATCTCCGCATCTTCCACCGGCAGCACCCGGTCCATCACCTCAACCACGGTCGTGTCGGCCCCAAGCGTATTGTAGAAGCTGGCAAACTCGATCCCGATCGCACCGGAGCCGATGACGAGGAGCTTTTTCGGCATATGCACCGGCTGCAATGCGTGCTTGTAGGTCCAGACCAGTTTGCCGTCCGCTTCAAGCCCCGGTAATTCACGCGCCCGCGCCCCGGTGGCCAGAACGATGTTCTTGGCCGTCAGTTCCTCGGTGCCCTTATCGGTCTTGACGCTCACTTTGCCCTTGGCGGGGATCGTTGCCTCCCCCATGACCACGGTGACCTTGTTCTTTTTCATCAGGTGGCCGATGCCGCCCGACAACTGACCCGCCACCTTGCGGGAACGTTTGACTACTGCGTCCAGATCATACCCGATGCCATCCGCCTTCAGGCCAAACTCCTTGGCGCGGTGCATCAGGTGGAAAACTTCGGACGACCGCAGCATTGCCTTGGTCGGGATACATCCCCAGTTGAGGCAGATGCCGCCCAGATGCTCGCGCTCAACAATCGCGACATTCATGCCAAGTTGCGCACCGCGGATTGCGGCCACATAGCCGCCCGGCCCGGCCCCAATTACAACCAGATCAAAGGATTTCGCAGCCATGTCTTGCACCTCACGCTTGAGCGTTGAAAATATAGTTTACCATTAAACTACATAGAAACGCACCACAACCGCGACATTGATGCAGATCAACTATTCCGTGCAAGCCACGCGAAAGCCGCTGCCAGCCCTATGGCAAAGATCAGGCGGCTTTTGCTTCTTGCTGCAAGGATCGTACGGTTGAGCCATAGCCACCCGCCGCAATATAGGCGCTTTCCAGTGGCGTGTAGGCACGCGCAAGCGCATCATTGCGGTAAGGAAAGCGGCCAAAGCGCCGGATCACGTCGCGATGGGCACGCGCGTGCAACAGGTTGCCCTCGCGCGTCTCAGGCATCCGTTCACAGATCAGGCGCACGCAACGGTCCTGATCACACAGGTTTTCCGAATGCATCAGCGGCAGGTAAAAGAACTGGCGCGCGGGCTCATCAATCGCCATATCCCAGTTCCGCTCAATCGCCGATTTCGCCGCTGCCAGCGCGGCGCGGTCACTGGAAAAGGCGCGGCCCTCGCCCCGGAACATGTTGCGCGGGAATTGATCTGTCAGGATGATATAAGCCAATACGCCACTGGGATATGTGAGCCAGAGGGAGAATTTGCCTTCGATGGCCATTTCCCATGTTTCCAAGAACCGCTCGCGGATGGTCGCGTCAAGCGTATCGCTCACCTCGTACCACCCTTTCGGGCCGACCTCATCAAGCCAGAATTCCAGTATTTCCTGCGGGCTTACCATGCTGCGTTCCTTTGGCATTAGCTGCATAACATCTTTGACTAAAGGGCAATTTTACAAGACTGCCCATTCACGAATTGTATCAAAACCGACATGGTTGCGTCGATCACACACCCCCCTCAGCTTCTTCGGCGGCTTCGATAGCAACTTCTTGTGCATACTCAACCGCATAGGCGGTAGCGGACGGGGCCATCGGCACATAATCGCCTGTGTCTTCCACTGCGACACCCTTACGCTGTGTGGAACGGTAGGCGGCGTAGCCCGCCAACAGCACGAAAAGTGCGCCCACAAAGAGGTAAAATCCCGCCGGACCCAGCGATGTGCCCATGATCCAACCGGTTATGATTGGTCCCAGAATGGCACCCAGCCCGTTGATGAACACCAATCCGCCGGAGGCTGCGGCCATGTCTTCGGCCTCAAGGAAATCGTTGGTGTGCGCAATCAGCAGGGAATAGAGCGGGTTCGACATCCCGCCCACCACAAAGGCCGAAAGCAGCAAAAACGTGAAGGTCGCCCCCAGCAACATACCGATCACCGATCCGCCGATGCCAATGACAGAGACGATTACAATGAGCGCGCGGCGATCCATTCGGTCTGATACCCAGCCAATGGGATATTGCAGCACCACCGCGCCTACAAAAAACGTAGCCACAAACATCGAGATTTGCGCGACGCTCAGACCCGCTTCGGCACCATAAACCGGGGCCATACCAAACTGAGCAGAGAATATCCCGCCCAACAGGAACATGCCCACACAGCCCAAAGGCGAAAAGCCAGCCAGCTCACGCAGGCTCATCGGTTTGGTTGTATCGAACGCCGGTGTCGGGCTGATCGACAGCAAGATCGGCGTGATCGCAAGGCTCACCAAAATCGACGGGATCACAAAAAGCACATACCCAGACGGATCTGCCGTCAGCAACAGCGCTTGCGAAGCGACAATACCGAGGGTCTGCACAATCATGTAGAGCGACAGCGCCTGCCCCCGGTTGGAATTGTCAGCCGCGTTGTTCAGCCAGCTTTCCGCGGTGACGTAGACCGCGGAAAAGCAAAACCCGATCAACACCCGGCCCAGAGACCAGACAATGATGTTAGGAAGGGTCGGATATAGGATCATCACCGCCGAGATCATCGAGGCAAGTGCTGCAAAAACCCGCACATGGCCCACGCGCCGGATCATCCCCGGAGCCATACGAGAGCCCCCCAGAAAGCCGACAAAGTAGGCGGACATCACGATAGACATCTCAAAAGTCGAGAAGTTTTCAATCGCACCCCGGATGCCCAGCAGCGTGCCTTGCATCCCGTTGCCCACCATCAGCAGACACATGCCAAAAAGGAGCGCCCATGCGCTTGAGAGAACCTGAATCATGCCGTCCACTCCACGATGCTTTCCATTCCTCCCTGAACCTCTCTGCGGGGCAGTTCAGCGCTGCCTGCGACATCGGTATGTCGTCAACGCATCTTTTACACGTCAGGGATTAACAATGAGGCGTCACCGTAGGAGAAAAAGCGGTATTCCGCCGCAATAGCATGAGCATAGATTGCCTTGATCCGGTCAGGGCCCATCAAGGCTGAGACCAGCATCATCAATGTGGATTTGGGCAGATGGAAGTTCGTCATCAGCGCATCGGCCACATTAAAGGTGAAACCGGGCGTGATAAAAATGTCTGTATCGCCCTCCCACGCGGTAATCTGCCCTGCACGCCCTGCCGTCTCAATCAAACGCAGCGCTGTGGTGCCCACGGGGATCACCCGTCCACCCGCCGCCTTGGTCTGTGCGATTTCTTCGGCGGCCTGCGTGCTCACCAGCCCCCATTCGGCGTGCATCTTATGCTCTGAGATGTCGTCCACTTTCACCGGCAGAAACGTACCTGCGCCCACATGCAGCGTGACGTAGCTAAAGGTGACACCACGATCGGCAAGCGCGGCAAGCAGTGGTGCATCAAAGTGCAGCGAAGCCGTAGGCGCGGCGACGGCTCCTTTGTTCTTGGCCCAAACGGTTTGATAGTCGGTCTTGTCCTGCGCATCCGCTGCGCGCTTTGCGGCGATGTAGGGCGGCAATGGCATGGCTCCGGCCGCATTGAGGGCGGCATCAAAATCATCACCTGTGCAATTGAACCGCAAATGTCCCTGCCCGGCATCAACACCCTCAAGGGCCGCGCTCAGATCCTCTGAGAAGACCACTGTTTCCCCTTCCTTGAGCTTGCGCAGCGGTTTTATCAACGCCGCCCATGTCCCATCGCCGCGCGGCTCAAGCAGGGTCACCTCGATCTTGGCTGTCACCCTGCCTTGCGCGCTGTCGCGGGTGCGCGTGCCGAAAAGCCGCGCAGGGATCACGCGGGTATCGTTCAACACCAGCCGATCACCGGGGCGCAACCACTGCGTGAGGTCGGTGACACGCTGGTCATGGATCGCACTGCCCTCAGCCACCAGCAGCCGGGCAGAGGAACGCGGCACAGCCGGGCGCGTGGCAATCAAGCGCTCAGGCAGATCAAAATCAAAATCAGAGAGTTTCATGGCCGCGCTTTAGCGCCCCTCAAAGCGGCGATCAACGGGTCTTTGCGGCGCAGGGGTCGGTGTCGGATCGGGCAAGGTGCTTTCTGACACGCCATCCACAACGGGCAACTCAGGCGGGGGCGCGCGAAAGATCTCACGGAACATGGCGGGCGTCAGGGCCGAAAGCGGATTGACCGCGACCTTTGGCTCCTTTGCGGGCCCCGTCAGCGTGTAATTGAACCCGATCAACCCTTCGCCCTTGCGGGTAAAGAGCGACCCGATCCCATTCAGCAGATAGACCGGGCTGATCACGCCCTGCATCCCCAATTGTCCGGTATCAAGCGCATAGGTGCCATCCATCGACAGCCCCATAGAGGCACCCACAGCGCTGGCTTCTGTCAGGGTCAGACGGTTCGGGGTCAGACGAAACGACGCCTCGACATCGTCGAAATAGATACCGTCCCCGTTCAGCTCATTGACCAACCCCACAACCGACACCGCGTTCAGCAAAGCCGCAATGCCCGGCGCGTCCTGAATGGTCGCGCCGCCAATTTCAAGCCGCCCGTCAAAGGCACCGCCCTTGCCCACCGGCAACAGCACCAGCGACAGATCACCGCCACGGACCTGCTTGAGCAATCCAGCAGCGCGCAGCACATTGCCCGCGTTTTGCGAGATCAGGCGCACCGCACTGCGCCCGTCTTGCGGGATCACGCGGCCTTCGACCGCTGCGGCCCCGTTCAGCTGCGCGGCAAAACTGCCATCAAGCCCGCCAGCGGTGCCAAACCGACCGCGCAGATTGGTCAGCGCTATCGTGTCGGTGATCTGAAGCCGGTCCAGTGCCACGTCCATCGGCGGCCCTGCCTGCCCGCCTGTGCTTGGACCAAACGCAGCGCGGCGCAGATCAAGCGTGCCGCCGCGCAACGCCACCTGCAGCGGGCGCCCCGCCCCTCGCCCAACAAGATCAAGCGGTATGTTGAGCCAATTGCCGACCTCAACGGTGTCAAAACGCACCCGATCAAGCGTGCCATTGCTGTTCAGCTTGACGGACCCCGCAGCAGCCAACCCCGGCCCCGACACGTCGAGCGTGTCTATTTGCGGCACCGCGCCCAGCACCCCGGCCACGCGCAGCCGCCCTGTCTGGTTCGGGGATTTGCTCCAGGACACTTGCGGCACGGACACACGCAAGCCGCGCAGATCGGAGGCCAGCGCAAAGCGCGGTGGCGCGCCTTTTGGCAGGGTGATGTCAATCTCACCCGTGCCGCTGCCAGACACGGATCCTGCGGGCAAATTGACACCAAAGGTTTTAAGCGCCGCATCGCTCAGCGTGACATCACCGGTCAGGCGGCTGGGTCCGGCATCCCGCCCGATGGGCTGTGCAAAGACCGCATCGAAGGGCACATCATCAATGCGGCCTTGCCCGCGCAACGACAGGTTTGTGTTGTCCACTGCGACACGCAGCTTTGCCGCCCGGACATCGCGGTTCTTGACCAGAACTTCCGACTGGACGGCCAACAGATCCCCCTCCGCATGGAACTGAACCTTGGGCGGCACACCGGGTTTGAGCGATAACGCCAAAGTCCCCGAAAGTGCTGCCTGCCCCTCGGCCAGCGCCACGGGCAGCTTGGCCTTGTCCATCACCGACAGCGGCGGCATGTTCAGCAAAGACAGGGCCGAGACGATGCTGGAGCGTGTCTCAAGACGCACCACAGACGGCGTGCCCGTCTCCCCCTTGGCAGTCACATCAGGAATGATGAAAGAGGAGCCGGTCATGGCGATCGGGCCACCCTGCGGCGGGATCACGTTGCCTGCATCCATTGCGATCACCAACCGGTTTTCCGCAAGCGAGAAATGCCCACGCCCTTCAGTAACCGGTGGCAGGTTCTTGGCGAACTTTACCGTCGCCTTGTCATAATCAAAGGCAAGATAGGTCTGCGGCGGTGTCTGGGGCGCACGGCGCAGGGCAACATCAATATTGCGGATCTCCCCGGCGTGCAGGTTTTTGTCGAGCCAGCTGCGCGTGCTGGGCACCGCGCGTTCCGGCCAAAGCGTCATCAACCGTTCCGGCGCGATGGCATCCATTCGTCCATCCAAGGCAAGCCGCCAGCCTTCGGGATCGGCAGCGACATCCCCCTGCACCAGCAGGCGGCGGGTCTGATCCTTGATCAGAGCCTGCCCCAGTTCCACGCGAAAGGGATCGAGTTTCAACCGAAAGTCCGCATCCACCTGGGCAATGTTCACCGGCGCATCATAAAGCGCGCTTGGGTTGGCGGCGATGTCCGTCAGGCTGATCTGCCCCACCAGATCGCTCAGCTGCCCGCTGCCGGGATCGATGCCAAGCGCTGCGGTCCCCGTCGCACCCGCGGTGATCCATTTGCTGCGTACCGACAATTCATCAAAGCTGAGCAGTTTTTCATCCGGGTCATAGCTGAAGTAACTGCGCGCACCGTCAAACGGGATCGGCGTGGTGCCCGCGTTTGGTTGCACCACCCCTGCACCGATTTGCAAGGTCGCGGCGATCGGCACAAAACGACCGTCCGACTGCAGGCCAGAGCGCACAGAGCCCGAGATCGGGGCCTGCAACACACCCAACCACGCAAAGGCTGCGCCTTGGGCCGCGATATCCCCGGCGGCAACCTCGTCAAAGCTGACGCCGAAAGTGGCGGCGGTCTGGCCAATCTCACTGCTGTAGTTGGCCGCCAGCGTGGCCACGCCTGACCCACCGCTGAGCACTGCAAGGTCTGCAGAAAGCGCCAGCGCATCCCCGTTCCGGCTCAGCCGCAGGCGGCCACCATCCACCGTCCATGCCCGCTCGGAGCGGACATCCTCATAGCGCAGCGTCAGCGCCCGCACATCCACGGTTTGCAGCCGGCTCAGCGCGGGTGCTTCCAACAGCATATCAAGTTGGCCGATCAGCTGCGGCAAGGTGGCCGCCTGCCGCGCGGGGGCCACATCACTCGATCCCGTTTGCACCGCAAAGCTGCCGTCCTGCGCGCGTCTGAGGCGGGCCACGATGCCAGACAGGGCGATCTCACGCGGGCGGACCTTGCCATCAAGGATCGGGGCGGCGGCAAAGACCGCCTGCACCTCATTGAACCGCACAATCTCCTGACCTTGCGCCGAGGCCACTGCAACATCACGCAGCCGCAACCGCGGCCGCCACCCTTCGTCGATCACCAGCGCCATATCGGCAAAACTGACCCGCGCCTGCGGGATCACCTCGGCCAACCGCGCTTCGATCATGTCGCGCACCCAATAGGGCGCGGACAGGGGGTTGTTCTTGAAATAGAGTGCCGCAGCACCGAGGATCAGGACGCTCACCGTGACCACAGCCAGCGCCACGTTGAGAAACCAGGCAAGCCCGTGACCGACATGCCGCCGCTTCCGCGTGCGCCGCGGTTTTGCCGGTTGATCTGGTGGGGGTGTTTCGCTCATTCTTATCCCGTGGGGTTGCGGGCTTGGCTTGGGCCAATCCCGTACTACTATGTCAGGCCAGACCCCAGCTTCCAAGTGAAAGAGACGTGATCCATGCCCGAGATATCCGATACCGCCCCCGACTTCACCCTGCCAGTTACCGGCGGGAGCGATGTGACCCTGAGCGCGCTGAAAGGCACGCCCGTTGTGCTGTTTTTCTACCCGCGCGACGACACGCCGGGCTGCACCAAGGAAAGCATCGGCTTTTCCCAGAGCCTTGCCGATTTTCAAGCCGCTGGTGCCAAGGTGTTCGGCATCTCACGCGACACAATGGCAAAGCACGACAAATTCACCGCCAAGCACGAATTGACCGTGCCGCTTTTGTCCGACGCAGAAGGTAGCGTGACAGAGGCCTATGACGTCTGGGTGGAAAAGAACATGTACGGCAAGAAATCCATGGGGATTGAGCGGGCAACCTATCTGATTGATGCAGACGGCAAGGTCGCGCACATCTGGCGCAAGGTGAAAGTGCCGGGCCATGTGGAGGCGGTGCTTGAGGCTGTGCAAGCCCTGTGATGGCCCTGGCGCAAATGGCTGAGGCGGTGCTGCGCTGCGCGGATGGCCGGGAAAAGACAGCATTGTCGCGCGGCTTTGCCGCGGAATGGCGGGCCGCCCGGGACGCAGGGCAGACGCCCGAGATCGGCACGGCCACGCCGCCCCTGCATCCTGCACGCCCCGATGCCCCGGAACTGCTCAGCCCGCGTGACGTGCCGCGCCGCCGCCCCGGCACGCCCGAGGGACGCATTGCCTTGTTGCACGCGGTTGCACATATTGAGCTGAACGCGGTGGACCTGCATTGGGACGTGATCGCGCGGTATACAGACACAACCATGCCGATGGGATTCTACGATGACTGGGTCAAAGCGGCCGACGAGGAATCCAAACATTTCAACTTGATGGCCGATTGCCTCGAAGAGCTGGGCAGCTATTACGGTGCCCTGCCCGCACACGCCGGCATGTGGCGCGCCGCAGAAGACACCGTTGACGATCTGATGGGCCGGCTTGCGGTGGTGCCGATGGTGCTTGAGGCGCGCGGGCTGGATGTCACACCCGGCATGATCAAGATTTTCAAACAAGCCAAGGCGGACAGCGCCGTCAGCGCGCTTGAGACGATCTATGCCGAAGAGGTCGCGCATGTGGCCTATGGCAGCAAGTGGTTTCATTTTCTATGTGGGCGTCACGATGAGGACCCCAAGGACCTGTTTCACGCGCTGGTGCGCAAGTACTTCCATGGCGGGCTCAAGCCGCCGTTCAACGAAGAAAAACGCGCAGAGGCAGGAATACCGCCAGACTTCTACTGGCCATTGGCCGCTGAGAACGGCTAGCTCGCGTTAATGGTGTAGCGTGACGTACGCTACACAAGTCATTGGTATCGGCGATTTTTTGCCAATCTGCACCATTCTGGCAATAAGACGTAGCGGCCTTGACCATGAGGCTTGCCCGACGCGGTCCCCTTGGGTAAGGACACCTAACCAAAATTGCCCGCGCCGAGGGGCAAATGTAACGGGACGAGGGAAAACGCCGTGCGCACAAGGCTTGCCATCAAAATCCATGCGATCATGGAACATTATTTCCCCGAACGGCGGGTCTTTCTCAAATCTGATAACGATACACGGTTCATCCGTTTGCGCCCCAGTACACAGATCGTGGCTTTCGCGGGCAGTGCGATGCTGGTCGCCTGGGCGATTATCGCAACCGCGATCATTCTGATGGACAGCATCGGGTCGGGCAACTTTCGAGAGCAGGCCAAGCGGGATCAACGGACCTATCAGGCGCGCCTGAACGATCTGTCTTCGCAGCGCGACACCCGCGCCGAAGAGGCATTGGCCGCCCAAGAGCGGTTTAACGCAGCGCTCACTCAAATCTCTTTGATGCAATCAGAATTGCTGCAATCAGAGACCCGCCGCCGCGAGCTTGAGACCGGCATCGACGTGATCCAGAGCACGCTGCGCAACACCATGAAAGACCGCGAAACCGCGCGCACACAACTGGCCGAACTTCAGGGCAGCCTTGAGGACGGGTCCGGCGGTGTGATCCAGACCGCGGCCAGCTCCGCCCCGATCGATTTTCTGGCAGAAGCGCTGGAGCGCACGGCCAAGGAGCGTGATCAGGTTGTGGCAGACGCGCAGGAAGCCCTGCTTGAAGCCGACCGCATGCAACAGCAAATCGCGTTGATGCAGGATCAGAACGACACGATTTTCCGCCAGCTGGAAGAAGCGATGACCGTGTCCGTGGCCCCCCTGGACAAGATGTTCCGCAATGCCGGGATGCCAACAGACCGCATTTTGGAAACCGTGCGTCGGGGATACTCCGGCCAAGGCGGACCCATGACGCCCCTGAGCTTTACCACACGCGGCGAAGAACCATCGGTTGATACGCTGCGCGCCAATCGCCTGCTCAACCAGATGGACCGGCTCAACCTCTACCGCATCGCAGCTGAGAAAGCGCCATTTGCGAATCCGGTCAAGAATGCGTTCCGATTCACCTCCAAGTTTGGCTACCGCCGTGACCCGAAAACCGGCGGACGGCGCATGCATTCAGGCGTTGATTTTGCCGCGGGCCTTGGCACACCTCTTTACGCCACGGCGGACGGTGTTGTGACCCATTCGGGTTGGCAGTCAGGATATGGTAGGCTCGTCAAAATACAGCATGAATTCGGGATCGAAACCCGCTACGCGCACCTTTCAAGACTTCGCGTAAAAGTAGGACAAAGGGTCTCGCGCGGGCAACAAATTGGTGATATGGGAGCCTCTGGACGCGTCACCGGCGTTCACCTGCACTACGAAGTGCGTGTAGGTGGCAAGGCCGTGAACCCGATGATCTATATCAAGGCAGCAAACGATGTTTTCTAAAAGCAAAATCAACGATCCAGCACCAAACAAAGACGCAGATGCGGCCAGCCCTTCGGCCCCTGCAAGCCCCGCACCGCAAGCCACTGCGCAGGCCAAGCCAAGCGAGTTCAAGGCTTCCGCACCCAAGGCCAAGCCGCCCGCCTCTATCCTGTCGGCTGACCTGCATGTGACGGGCAACATGAAAACCACTGGCGATATTCAAGTCGAAGGCACAGTTGAGGGTGACATCCGCGCGCATCTGCTGACCATCGGCGAGAGTGCAACCATCAAAGGCGAAGTGATTGCCGATGATGTGGTGATCAACGGTCGTATCGTGGGCCGCGTGCGCGGCCTCAAGGTACGCCTGACCTCCACCGCGCGGGTTGAGGGTGACATCATCCACAAGACCATCGCGATTGAGAGCGGCGCCCACTTCGAAGGCTCCGTGCAGCGTCAGGATGATCCGCTGAACCCCGGCGCAAAATCCTCTCCGGTGCCCAAGGCGAACCCGGCCGCTGGCTAAGGGTTTCACAGGTTGACCAAATCGCAGGCGTCTGAGGGGTCCCCTCGGGCGCCTGTTTTCGTTTCTGGCTTTTGCACAGCCGAGGCGCGGCCCTATGTGCTGTTCGCCGCCATCCTTGCAACGGCGTTGGGGCTTATTGACGGCCATGTGGTCGCCATCACCCTGCCCGCCATGCGCGGATCGTTGGGGGCAGATCTGGTTGAGGCGCAGTGGATTCACAACGCTTACATGCTCACGCTATCGGCCCTGATCCTGACCGGCGGCGCGCTGGGAGATCGGTTCGGGCTGACCCGTGTCTTTGGCGGTGGGATCGCGCTTTTTGTGCTGGCGTCTGCCTGTTGTGCGCTTGCCCCCACACCGGTGACGATGATTGCGGCGCGCACCGTGCAGGGTGTTGGTGCAGCCATCGTGGTGCCGGGGTCGCTTGCCCTGATTGCGCGGGCATACCCCCGCGAGGAACGTGGACGCGCCATCGGCATCTGGGCCGCTGCTTCTGCGCTGACCACGGCACTTGGCCCGATCCTCGGCGGCTTGACTCTGACTTTTGGCGGGCCAGAGATGTGGCGTGCGATTTTTGCCATCAACCTGCCGCTGGGAGGGATCGCGCTTTGGGTTCTTTGGCGCAAGGTCGGCACTGATCCTGCACGTGCCGACACGGGCATTGATCTGGCGGGCGCGGCGACAGCCACCGCCGGGTTGCTCATGCTTGCATGGGGTCTGACGCAGGCAGGGCATGAGGGCAACAATGCGGCGTCGTGGATCAGCGCCGGTGTTGCCATGCTGGGCCTGTTCCTTTGGACGCAGGCGCGCGGCACGCATCCGATGATGCCGCTGAGCCTTTTTGCCAGCCGCACTTTCTCTGCTGCAAACCTGATGACCTTCTTTCTCTATGGTGCTCTCAGCATGATGTTTTTCTTCATGCCCATGACCTTTATCGCGGGTTGGGGCATGAGCGAGATTGCGGTCAGCGCAGTCTTTGCCCCAATGTCCGTGTTCATCGCAGTGTTGTCCGCGCGGGCGGGCCGCCTGGCGGATCGCATCGGCCCTGCCCCGTTTCTGGCAATCGGCAGCGCGCTCACCGCCCTGGGCTATGGGGTGATGGGCCTGCTTGCTCAGGCGCAAAACCTCTGGGGGCATATGTTGCCTGCAATGTGCATCGTGGGGCTTGGCATGGCCTTGGTCGTCGCACCGTTGTCCACAGCGGTGATGACGGCCGCGCGCGAAGAGCAGTCTGGAATTGCATCCGGCATCAACAACGCCGTCACGCGCATGGCGGCACTGATCTGTGTTGCGGCGGTGGGGGGCCTGATGGCGCATCTTTATGACCGCGCCGGGGGACTGGCCAGCTTTGGGGTCCTGTCGGACAGTGTTGGCCACGCAAGCGCCATGACCGCGGCTTTCACCGGCCTTGCCTATGTTGCGACTGCGCTCTGCCTGCTGTCTGCATTCATCGCCGCGGTCTGCCTGCGCAAACCGGTGGGCTGATCAGCGCCCCAGCATCCATGTACCGTCCGGCCAGAAAGCATCAAAGGCAAACGCGAACATCACGTCATGGGGCACATCGCGGCCCTGCCCGTCGCGCACCCGGACAGAGCCGACATCGCGCCCCTTGCTAATGCGTGCGGTATCCAGCGCGGAGGCCTGCCCTTCCCGCCAACTCAGCGTCACGCCGGCTTCGGTCACCTCACCCAGTTCCGCCAGTCGGGTCAGAGGCCAAACGCGGTCGCCCACACGCACCACACGCGCCAGCGCCGCAATGCCATGCGGCGGCGCTGTCCCGCTGTAGAGGAACGGCTGGCGCGACCTGTCGTAGTTGCGGTAGGGGTTCGTTCCGTAGTCGCGGTTGAATGCAGGTTCCGCCATCACCAGCCCGTCGGGGTTGCGCGCCTTGAACTCGGCCCAGCTCTCCATCCAAGTGGGCAATTGTTTGAGCGTCACACCGGTCTGCACCCCAACAATCCCAAGACCTTCAGCCTGTTGCCACCAGCTTTGGGTTTCACGGTCATACATCACCATGTCAGAGCGGCGCAGCTTGCCCGTTACCCCAAAGGTCAGCACGCGGCCCTGCACCCGTCGGTCAAAGGTGATCCCGGAATTGCACAACGGGCAAAAGGTCACGGCCACCGGCACCCCGCCGACACTGTCGTTCACAATCTCATGCCACATCAGATAGCGGATTGGGTAGGCGCGCGGCTGTGCGCCTGCAACCTCAACGGCGATCACCGGTTCGCGAGGGTCAATGCGCCGCTCATCCGCGACCCTCAAGAATTTTGGAGCATCAATGGCCGGTATCCCGTCTTTGGGGGGACCGCCGGATTGAATTTCATTCCAGGATGCAATGCTGGTTTTTTCAAAATCCGTGTCCGGCCATTCAGCCCGCCAGAATTCCGGCGAAGCAGCAGGAGCGAGGGACCAAAGGAAAAAGGTGACAGCGGCGAGAGCAGTGCGTTTCATGCCCGCCACCTTAGAGGCAAAAAGGGCGCGCTTTCCAGCACGCCCACGTTTTGTTGATCATCAGGTGATCCGAGGTGAGGCGCACTCAGTCAATAACAGTGACCCGTTGCATCACGTCAGGCGCACCAACAACCGCACCGTTACCACCTGTCCCAAGCTTGATTGCATCGACAATTTCCTGCCCGCCCGTGACCTTGCCCACAACGGTGTATTGCCCGTTCAGGAAGTATCCGGCGTCAAACATGATAAAGAACTGGCTGTTCGCGGAATTGGGGTTTTGCGAGCGCGCCATGCCCACGACACCCTTGTCAAAGGGCACATCCGAAAACTCCGCCGGCACATCCGGCAAATCAGAGCCGCCCATGCCCGCCCGACCTGTGTCGCCACCTGCCTTGCCGAACTGTACATCGCCGGTCTGGGCCATGAACCCTTCGATCACCCGGTGGAATACCACACCGTCATAGGCCCCTTGGGCGGCAAGCGTTGTGATCCGCTCCACATGCTGCGGGGCCACATCTTCGAGCAGATCAATGGTGATTGTGCCATTGGCCTCGCCTGCGACCTCAATCTGGATGCCAGAGGCTGCTGCGGTCGTGCCGATGAGCGCCGCGAAGAGGCCCCCGGCGAGGACAGATTTAAACATCTGCGGCCACCTTGACGCTGATCATGCGGTCAGGCTCGGCTGGCGGCTCGCCCCGCACAATGGCGTCCACATGTTCCATCCCGGAGGCCACCAGACCGTAGACTGTATATTGGCCGTTCAGGAAATCATTGTCTTTGAAGTTGATAAAGAACTGGCTGTTCGCTGAATCCGGATTGGCAGAGCGTGCCGCCCCGATGGATCCCCGCGCATGTGGGATCTTGGAGAATTCCGCTGGCACATTGCCCATATCTGAGCCGCCCGTGCCAGCCATCCGCAGGTTAAATCCGTCTTCCATGTTGCCATGCTCCACATCGCCCGTCTGCGCCATGAAACCGTCAATCACCCGGTGAAAGCAGACGTTGTCGTATTTGCCTGCGCGCGCCAGCTCTTTCATACGCTCCACGTGCTTGGGGGCCACATCAGGCAGCAGCTCGATGGTGACGGTGCCTCCTTTGAGCTCCATCAGGATAGTGTTTTCTGGGTCTTTGATCTCGGCCATGCCGTGCTCCTTACATTCGCTTTGCCTTTACCTAGGCCCGATAGGCCCGAATGCCAAGCGCTGTGCATTGACCATTGCGCCCAGAAAGGCAAAACAGCGCACAGAGGTGCACAAGGGGAATGTGATGAGCTGGAAGAAACTGGATGACATGACGCTGACCGGCAAACGGGTGTTGGTACGGGTGGATATCAACGTGCCGGTTGAAGACGGCCGCGTGACCGACGCCACGCGGGTTGAACGGATTGTACCCACGGTGCGCGCCATTCTGGAGCGGGGCGGCAAACCGATGCTGATCGCGCATTTCGGACGGCCCAAGGGCAAAGTGAACCCTGAAATGAGCCTCGCGCAGGTGCTGCCAACACTGGAGGCCAAGCTGGGCCGCTCCGTGATGTTGCTTGAGACGCTAGAGGCCGCGGAAACCCTTTCCGCCGAGGCCGAGGCGGCTGACGTTTTGCTGTTGGAGAACATCCGCTTTCACCCCGGAGAAGAGGCGAACGACCCTGCTTTCGCCCGACGCCTCGCCGCATTGGGCGACATCTATTGCAACGATGCATTTTCCGCAGCGCACCGGGCGCATGCCTCGACCACAGCGCTTGCCACGCTTCTGCCCGCCTGTGCGGGGCGGCTGATGCAGGCCGAATTGAGCGCGCTGGAAGCTGCCCTATCGAAACCTGAGCGCCCGGTGGGTGCTGTTGTGGGCGGGGCCAAAGTTTCGACCAAGATCGCATTGTTGGAAAACCTCGTGAACCGCCTTGATACACTGGTGATCGGCGGCGGCATGGCGAACACCTTTCTGGGGGCGATGGGCGCGGACATGGGGGCCTCCCTGTCTGAGCCTGACTACTTTGACACCGCGCGCGACATTCTCGCACAGGCGGACAAGGCCGGGTGCCGGGTGATTCTGCCCGAAGACGGACTTGTCGCGCGTGCGTTCAAGGCCGGTGCGCCGCATGAGGTCAAACGCCTTGGTGCCAAGAGCCAGCTTGAGGCCGATGAAATGGTGCTCGACGCTGGCCCCGACAGCATCAAGGCGGTGCGCGCGGCATTTGAAGGATTGAAAACACTGATCTGGAACGGCCCGCTCGGTGCGTTTGAGATTGCACCGTTTGACACTGCCACTGTTGAGGCGGCCAAAATCGCCGCTGCCCGCACGCGCGATGGGGGGCTGATCTCTGTCGCGGGGGGCGGTGACACGGTTGCAGCGCTCAATCAGGCAGGTGCGGCAGAGGATTTCACCTATATTTCAACCGCAGGTGGGGCGTTTCTCGAATGGATGGAGGGCAAGACATTGCCCGGTGTCGCAGCCCTTGAGGGGCGCTGATACACATCTGCATCAATTTGCCACCGAAAGGCAAAAATAGCATAAAAAATAGGGTTTTGGGGCCGAAAAAGGATTCACAGCGCGAATCACTTCTGTCATAGTAGGGGCACGTCCACCAAGAGACGACCAGAGGCAGATCAGATGACTCCCAACGCGCGCCCCGCATTCAGCACATTGCTGTTTTTCGCCATCGCCTTTGCGTTGAGCCTCTATTTCACCTTTGCCGCCGTGCAGGGTGATTTTGGTCTTTTCCGCCGCGCTGAGATCGTCGCCGAAAGTCAGGACCTGCGCAGCCAGCTGGCCGCTGTGCGCGCCGATGTTGCGCGGATGGAAAACCTGACCAAGCGCATGTCAGATGACTACCTCGATCTGGATTTGCTGGATGAACAAACCCGCAAAGTCCTGGGTATGGTGCGTTCCGACGAAATCGTCATACCCTGATCCAGATCAAATTTTTCCTTGAAAAACTAAGGTAGAGCTCGCCGCACCATTGCGGTTTCAATTGCCTCTACCTTTTGTCAAAAGAATCCGCTAAAGAATAGTTTAACGCTAAACTACTTTTCGCGCGGCACCGCGCACAGACGGAGGACACGCCCAATGGCGGCAAAGAAAACCACCAAGAAGCCCAATGTCTCAGCAGATGAGCTGAAGGCCTATTACAAAGACATGCTGCTGATCCGGCGTTTTGAGGAAAAGGCAGGACAGCTTTATGGCATGGGCCTGATTGGCGGCTTTTGTCACCTCTATATCGGGCAAGAGGCCGTTGTGGTCGGCCTTGAAGCCGCCGCAGAAGAAGGTGACAAGCGGATCACATCCTATCGTGACCACGGTCACATGTTGGCCTGCGGGATGGACCCCAACGGGGTGATGGCAGAGCTGACAGGCCGTGAGGGGGGATACTCTAAAGGCAAAGGCGGCTCCATGCACATGTTCTCCAAGGAGAAGCATTTCTATGGCGGCCACGGGATTGTCGCTGCACAGGTGCCGCTGGGTGCGGGTCTGGCCTTTGCTGATCGCTATCTGGAGAACGGGCGCGTGACCTTCACGTACTTTGGCGACGGTGCGGCAAACCAGGGTCAGGTCTATGAGACGTTCAACATGGCCGCGCTGTGGAAACTGCCGGTGGTCTTTGTGATTGAGAACAACCAATACGCCATGGGCACCTCGCAGCAACGCTCAACCTCCTCCCCCGACATCTATCATCGCGGCAACGCCTTTGGCATTCCCGGCGAGATGGTCGATGGCATGGACGTGCTGGCCGTAAAGGAAGCGGGCGAAAAGGCGGTTGCGCACTGCCGCTCCGGCGAAGGCCCCTACATCCTTGAGATCAAGACGTACCGCTACCGGGGCCACTCCATGTCAGACCCGGCCAAATACCGCACCCGCGAAGAAGTGCAGAAGATGCGCGACGAACGCGACCCGATTGAAGCTGTGCGCAGCCTGCTGCTGACCGGCAAACACGCCACCGAGGACGACCTCAAGGCGATTGACAAGGACATCAAGAAGATCGTGAACGAAAGCGCTGATTTTGCCAAAACCTCGCCGGAGCCTGCCCTTGAGGAGCTTTGGACCGACATTTACGCAGAGATGGAGGCTTAATCCATGGCGACCGAAATTTTGATGCCCGCACTGAGCCCGACGATGGAAGAAGGCACGCTTGCCAAATGGCTGGTCAAGGAAGGCGACACTGTGTCCTCCGGTGACATCATGGCCGAGATTGAAACCGACAAGGCCACGATGGAGTTCGAGGCTGTAGACGAAGGGGTGATCGGCAAGATCCTGATCGCTGAAGGCACCGAAGGTGTGGCCGTGAACACCGCGATAGCCATTCTTCTGGAAGAGGGCGAAGACGCCTCCGCCATGGAAACCGCCGCGGCCGCCCCAGCAAGTGCGCCTGCCCCCGCTGACAAGGCGCAATCCTCCGAGGATGCACCCGCCGCAGGCATGAGCCACCCAGAACCTAAAGTCGATAGCACACCGGATTGGCCCGAGGGGACCACCTTGAAGCAGCAAACCGTGCGCGAGGCCTTGCGCGACGGCATGTCTGAGGAAATGCGCAAGGATGACACCGTCTTTGTGATGGGTGAGGAAGTTGCCGAATATCAGGGCGCTTACAAGATCACGCAAGGGATGCTTGATGAGTTTGGCCCCAAGCGCATCATCGACACGCCCATCACCGAACACGGCTTTGCCGGGATCGGGGTCGGTGCCTCCTTTGGTGGGTTGAAACCGATTGTGGAGTTTATGACGTTCAACTTTGCCATGCAGGGCATTGACCACATCATCAACTCCGCCGCCAAAACGCTCTATATGTCGGGGGGCCAGATGGGCGCGCCGATGGTGTTCCGCGGGCCTAACGGTGCCGCGGCGCGCGTGGGCGCACAACACTCTCAGGACTACGCAGCATGGTACATGCAGGTGCCCGGCCTCAAGGTCGCGATGCCCTATTCCGCGTCTGACTACAAAGGGTTGATCAAAACCGCGATCCGCGATCCCAACCCGGTGATCTTCCTTGAGAATGAGATCCTCTATGGTCGCAGCTTTGATGTGCCCGAAATCGAAGATTATACCGTCCCGTTTGGCAAGGCACGGATCTGGCGCGAGGGCACGGATGTGACCATCGTCAGCTTCGGCATCGGGATGAGCTATGCGCTGCAAGCTGCTGAAAAGCTGGCAGAAGAAGGTATTGACGCTGAGGTCATCGACCTGCGCACCCTGCGCCCGATGGACACGCCCGCGATCATCAATTCCGTGATGAAGACCAACCGCCTTGTCACCGTCGAAGAAGGCTGGCCGCAAGGCTCGGTTGGCAGCTACATCAGTTCCGTGGTGATGCAGGAGGCGTTTGATTACCTCGACGCACCCGTCATCAATTGCACCGGTAAGGATGTGCCGATGCCCTACGCCGCGAACCTCGAAAAACATGCGCTTTTGACCACGGACGAAGTGATCGCAGCCGTGAAAAAAGTCACCTACAAATAAGGAGCGGTAGACATGCCAACAGAAATTCTCATGCCCGCCCTCTCGCCCACCATGGAAGAAGGCACGCTTGCCAAATGGCTGGTCAAGGAAGGCGACGAAGTGTCCTCCGGTGACGTCATGTGCGAGATCGAAACAGACAAGGCCACGATGGAGTTCGAGGCCGTGGACGAAGGGGTGATCGGCAAGATCCTGATCGCTGAAGGCACAGAAGGCGTGGCCGTGAACACCGCCATCGCGGTGCTCTTGGAGGACGGCGAAACTGCGGACGATATTGGCGCGGCCCCTGCCCCGGCAGCCCCCCCCAAAGCCGAAGAAGCGGCGGCCAAGCCCGCTGATGAGGCCCCGGCGGCAGCAGCGGCACCACCTGCGCCTGCCGCCCCCAAGGCGGGTGACGGAAGCCGCATTTTCGCCTCCCCTCTGGCCCGTCGCATCGCTGCGAACAAGGGCCTTGATCTGGCTCAGATCACAGGCTCAGGCCCAAGGGGCCGGATCGTCAAGGCAGATGTTGAAGGGTTGACCCAGACGGAGGCACCCAAAGCCGCTCCGGCTGCTGCTGCTTCCGCTGCTGCGCCAGCCGCCGCCGTCCCCGCGGGTCCGGGCACCGATACCATCCTCAAGATGTACGCGGACCGCGACTATGAGGAAATCAAGCTCGACGGAATGCGCAAAACAATTGCAGCACGCCTGACCGAGGCCAAGCAAACCGTGCCGCATTTCTACCTGCGTCGCGACATTCAGTTGGATGCGCTGATGGCATTCCGGGGTCAGCTCAACAAACAGCTTGAGCCGCGCGGCGTGAAGCTAAGTGTGAATGATTTCATCATCAAAGCCTGCGCGCTTGCGTTGCAACAGGTGCCAGAGGCTAACGCTGTTTGGGCGGGTGACCGGACCTTGCAGCTCAAACCCTCCGATGTCGCGGTTGCAGTGGCCATCGAAGGGGGGCTCTTTACCCCAGTGCTCAAAGACGCGGAGATGAAGTCGCTTTCGGCGCTGTCGGCGGAGATGAAAGACCTAGCCACCCGCGCCCGCGACCGCAAGCTTGCCCCACATGAGTATCAGGGTGGCAGCTTTGCCATTTCAAATCTTGGCATGTTTGGCATCGATAACTTTGACGCCGTAATCAACCCGCCGCATGGCGCAATTTTGGCGGTTGGTGCGGGGGTAAAAAAACCAGTTGTCGGCGCAGATGGCGATTTGACGGTGGCAACAGTCATGTCTGTAACGCTGTCTGTCGATCACCGGGTGATAGATGGTGCATTGGGGGCAAATTTGTTGAACGCGATCAAGGACAACCTTGAAGCGCCGATGACAATGCTGGCTTGATGCGGCAATCAGAAACGACAAAAGGCCGGAGCATTCTCCGGCCTTTTTCTTTTGTGAGCAAAGCCTTATGGCGCGTTTTTGCCAAACATATGGTTCATTGAAATCGCGGGTTGATCGCACCCCGCCTCCCCCACAATCTTGGCTGGAATGCCCGCGACCGTTTTGCAGGGCGGCACCTCTTCCAGCACCCCCGAGCCTGCGGCAATGCGGCTGCAATGGCCGACGCGGATGTTGCCCAATACCTTGGCCCCAGCTCCGATCAATACCCCGTCGTCGATCTTGGGGTGACGGTCTTCTTCTTCCTTGCCGGTCCCGCCAAGCGTGACGGAATGCAACATGGAGACATTGTCACCCACCACCGCTGTCTCACCGATGACGATGGAATGCGCGTGGTCAATCATGATCCCCTTGCCGATCTGCGCGCCGGGATGAATATCCACACCAAAGATTTCACTCACCCGCATTTGCACGAAATAGGCCAGATCACTGCGGCCGGTGACCCAAAGATGATGCGCCACACGGTAGGCCTGAACCGCCTGATATCCCTTGAAATAGAGGATGGGCTGCAAGAAACGGTGGCAGGCAGGATCACGCTCATAGATCGCCATCAGATCGGCGCGAGCTGATTCCACCAGCCCCGGATCAGCAGCATAGGCGTCTTCAACCATCTCCCGTACAACCATCATCGACATCTCGTTTGATGCCAGTTTGGCCGCAATCCGATAAGAGAGCGCGCCTTCAATTGACTTGTGATGCAAGATGCAAGCATGCACAAAACCACCGATAAGCGGTTCATCCTGAACCGCTTTTTTCGCTTCTTGCTGAATCCGGTCCCAGACCGGGTCAAGAGGAGAAATTTGTCTGCGCAGTTCTGCCATGGGTCATATCCTTTGTTGCGCCAGTCCTATCTTATCTAAGCCGACAGTGCCAAACGCAAAGATGTGATGCACCCTATTTCTGCTTTTGATGTGTTAGCTGAGATTACAGATATGTGCCGCGTGGCCGCTGGCGAAGCTGGCGCAAGACGATTTCCAGACACAACGCATAATCCGGATCATCCAATGAAGGCTCCAACGCCACCCCCTGCCGCACGGCGGCATCGTAGAGCGTGCCATTGCCCCACTTGGGGTGTAATTTCCCGGTGTTGCGCGTGACCCGGTCTGCGATATCGGCCTGTTGCAGCAGCTCCTTGCATTTCGCCTGACGAACAGACGCGGAACAGGCCAGTAAGACCCGTCCCGCCGCCCGCAAGTCACTGAAATACACGGTCCGCATCAAGCCGCGATGCTCAGACTTTGCGCAGGTCCAGCGCCATAGGTCGCCGATATCTGTGCGACTGTAACGTCAAAGCCGCCAGTTACTGCGTCGGCATTTTGCATTGCCGCTGTATAAGACCACTGAGGGCTGGTGACGACCTCTTCACGCACCACTGCTTCCCCTTGTAGGACCCGCACCAGATAGCGCTCACTTTCTTCAGCCAAAGGCACTTCAGGATTGTCCCAGGCATCGCCGTCCAGCCGCGCCCTTCTCACCCACGTCAGGTCATAGGCCCCGTTTTCTCCGGCAGTCTGTCGCAAATGGCAGGGGCAATAAGGGCGCAGACCATTGCCCTCAAATGCGACCGAGCTTTCGCGGTAAGACGGATTGTCATAGCTGCGCCCTGCCGGCCCTACACGAAAGTGCTGCGTGACCCTGCGCAGGTTCGGGCTCAGTTCAATTTGCGAGGCCACACCATTGAGCAGCACAAACCGTGATCCAGTCGGCCAAGTGTCTGGCATCACACCGTCCGACCCGGCCTGCCCCCTCAGGCGTTTGCTCAATCGATAGGTGTTGGGTGCAACAAGTTCTGCTTGGGCAAACTGAAACACCTCCCAGTTATCCGCGCTGCCATCGCCAATGGCCGCCATATTGGCACCACTTAACAAGCTGTCTTCCTCAACCGAAGACAGACTTCCGCCAACCAGTTCGACTTCCAGCGCTTCCCCGTGGTCAAACACACCTGCGCGCGCCGACAACAGCGCATTGCGCGTCACGCCGACAGTCGCCCGCGCGTTCATCACAGTGTTGAGGTTGAAGTCAGAATCGGTGCTGGATTGATACACCGCAACAGGGCCGGGCCAGGGGTGCGCCGATGTTGCAACATGCGGCGCATGTGGCACTTCATCGCCGCGAAGCAGTGGCAAATCCATGAACACCGACAACACAGGCACCGGCGCAACAAATCGACGGGCCTGCACCAGATCATCATAGATGTCCGCCAGATCGTAGACTTGTGGCTCAATCCGCACCCCTTCGATCAATTGCAAGTCTGACTGCTCCACCCTATCGATACGGTAGTAGGCAGGCCGCTCCGCTCCTTCGGCAGGAAGCTCAATCACATCACCTGCGCCCAGCGCCAACTGCGATGGTGGCAAAGCAAGCCGAACCGTATCGCGGGCCATCCGGGCCTCGGTCAACCACCGTTCCGCGATTTGGCGGCCCTCGCCGCGGGTCAATGTGATGTTCACCTCTGACCCCGACACCGCATGGGTCGCTTCATCCGCCAGAACCGCTTCTTCGGAGATCACCTCAAAATCCGCGTCAGCCTGTACAAACCGCAGTCGCATGCGCCCTGTTGCCTCGGCCTCTGCCTCACGTGTTTGTTCCGCCGTGCCCTCAAGCTCTGAGGAGACCGCATATGCACCAGCATCCAGCGCCACTGGCTTCAAACCGTCCCGCATACGGAAACGCAAAACGCCATCCCGCTCAATCGCGTCAAATCCAAAACGTATCATCAACGGCTGCAAAGCTGCGCGCGCATCGGTGACCTGTTCCACCGCAAAACCTCGCACATAGCCGTAAAGCCCTTCGGTGCTGAAGGACGTCAGCCCGGCGCGTTTGCAAATTTCTTCAACAACCGACGCCAATGTCCGCCCTGCCGTGCGCCCGTTAATCCAATGACCGCGCGCATAATTCTTTCCATCGGTCCATTTCTCCACGTTGTTGGGAAAGAAAGGATAGGGTCGCAGGTCAAACGCCCAGACAAAGGCACGCGTCATATCAAGCATGGGTGCGTTATAGGTATGCGAGAGCGGGTTGTTTGCAGGATCCGTCCAATACTCCGACATGGCGCGCAGATACTGATGCTGCATAAGTTCATCTCGCGCACCTGTTGAGTAGTGTGGCAAGAAACTCTCAGAGCTTTTCGGATCCAGAAACTTGTTTGGTTGGTTCGCCCCCTTGTCGACAGACGCACAGCCGTATTCTGTGAACCAAATTGGCTTTGAACGTGGCACCCATGACGTCGGAAGTGCTGCACGTTGACCCGCTATTCGGTTGTAGTGCGTGTTTTCCCACCAGCCGCGCAGGTCCTTGTAGCGATAGACCCAAGGCTCCAGATGCGCGCCATCTGAGATCACCGTTCTGATTTGCGCATCCCGGTCAGCTTGCGATTGATAATACCAGTCATAGCCTTCGCCGCCTTCGATGTTGCTCTTCAGGTAGTCAAGCGCATAGGTCGCATCCCACGTCTGACCATCCAAATGCCCGTCTTCATCCCGCCAGTCCGCGAGCGGCATGTAGTTATCGATGCAGATGAAATCGATGTTGGTATCAGCCCAAAGCGGATCGAGATGAAAGAATCTGTCTGCCGATCCATCATCGGGCTGATAGCCAAAATACTCGGACCAGTCTGCCGCATAACTGATCTTGGTGTTTGGCCCAAGAATAATCCGTACCTCTGCTGCCAGCGCACGCAGTTTTTCCACCACGACAAATGTGTTGCCTGTGGCCCGAATTTGCGTCAGCCCCCGCATCTCTGATCCGATGCAGAACGCCTCGACGCCCCCCGCCTGCGCACAAAGCATCGCATTGTGCAGAATGAATCGACTAAACGTCCAGTTTTCCCGCAGATCGCGGTATTGCAGGTTTGTCCCGCCGTCCCCAGCTTCCCCGCCGTCGCCACCCTCACCGCCGCTGCTGCCGGAACCAGATGTCGTGCCCCCGCCGGTGGTCGATCCTCCGCCGGAACCGGTAGGAGAGCCTTCGCCACCGCCACCGCTTTCTCCTTCACCACTGCCACCGCCGCCGGGTCCTGTGGGGGAGCCGCCGCCCTCACCGCCAAGATCCGATCCTTCGCCACCACCCCCGCCTTCCTCGTCATCGACCTCCACCCAGTCACTCCGAAAGCGGATTTCTCCCTCTACCAACTCAAAGCTGCTGGCGGTGGCATCACCAAAAAACATCTCGACTTCGTCAACCGCCGCGAGGGTACCATCAGGACTGCCCGGCTGACCGGGTGCCTTTGACAGGGTGATCCGTCCGCGCCAAGGCAGATTGGGCTGGAACCCATTGTCCGAATAGGGATCAGGCAAGGTGTTGCCCTTGTACTGATCCATCAGGATAAACGGATAAAACATCACCGCTTTGTCGGCCGCCTTCAGCGCCTGAATGGCCTCAACCACCGAAGCGTCAGTCGGAGTGCCTCCGTAAACCGGTCGGTCATCTTCACGCACGATGACCTGCGCATTTCCACGGGGCAGCCCGGACACAATCCAGGGCGCATCGACAGCCTCAAAGCTGCCGTCTTCGACCTTGGGTCGAACCGTACATTCTCCACAACGCAGATCGTCCCCGAACCACGACACAACCAAAGACGCAGCTTCAAGATTAGGCAACTCTTCGCACATCGCCTCTGACGCTGCGAGGAAGTCAGGCTTCCCCGCAGGGCTGGAGATGTTGGCACTACGCATTGCACCCGTCCCGGTCTCAAAGTTCACCGGCGTCGTGGCCAATGCAAACTCACCCGTCCCGGGCATCAATGCGACACCTTTGATCCCAAATGCCGGCGTATGTTCCCAACCGAGCGCATCCTGTTGCTCGGGCCGGAGCACTTCAAAAGAGAACTGAGGAATGCGATTTCCGAAGGGCGCAAGGTTCACATCCTCCATCACGACATAAGCTGTACCGCGATACGCAGGCACCATGCCCGCCCCTTCCACCGCCTCGATCACCGGGTCTGGCAACTGGTCTGCACTGCCTGTATAGACCCGCATGTTCACATCATCGCGGGCAATCTCTTCGCCGTCCGCCCAAACACGCCCGACCCGCGTGATCTCGCCCTCGCAAACCGCCACGGCAAGGCTCACAGAATAGCTGTACTCGGTCGTTGACGGGCCGCCCCCACTGCCCTTGCCGCCCCCTGTGGTATTTGTGCTCTCGACAAAGTCCGAAGCCCAGATCACATGTCCGCCCAGCCGCATCCGGCCATAGAGTTGCGCAATCGGGTCGCCCTCACCTGCGCTGGTCAAGCGGAACCGATCGACCTTGCCGCTCTCAATGGCCTCCCCGCCCTGCCCCAGCAACCGCTGGTCAATGACCTTGCCCAGCGTGGCCCCAACGGCCCGCCCAATAGCAACCGAGGATAATCCCGCAAGCGTCCCCCCGACTGAGCCACCAATGGCCGCACCTGCGACAGAAAAAAGCACCGTTGCCATGGGTTAGTCTCCTTTGGGAAATTCAAATCGCGCCACAATGCGCCGCCGCCAGGGTTGACTGAGCGGGCTCTCCACAACTCCGTGCCCCGTATAGGCGTGGATGAAGCTGGCCTGCGCGCCCAAGCGCCCCTGCACGCCAAGGTGCTTTGCCACCGCTTGATCGCGCATCCGAAAGAGGATCACATCACCAGATGCCTCCTCACCACGCGCCTTGGGCCGCAGATGGCGCGCGGCCGCAGCCCAAAGCCGCTCATCGCCCTGTGGCTCTGACCAGTCCATCGAATAGGCTGGAACCGCCTCAGGTTCGGCACCGCGGATCTCGCGCCAAATACCACGCAAGAGCCCCAGACAATCACAACCCGCTCCCTTGGTGGAGCTTTGATGCACGTATGGCGTGCCGATCCAGCCACGCGCCGTTTCCACGATCTGCGCCCCGCTCATCGCCGCGATCCGCCTGTATTGGCGCTTGTGGACTTGGGCACTGCAATCACCCAATCCTCACCCGGCAGATCGGGAAACCCCTGATAGTTCAAAAGGTTGTCGAACTTGACCCGGCAGGTCTCCATCTTTTTGTTGCATCCGGCCAATAGCCGCACCTGCGTGCCTTGGCTGACATCCGCCTTGATCGGTTCCCAAAGCTCGATGACCCGGCGGCCGCCCCGCACACGGTCATGTTTGATCAATCCAAACAATCCCGTGGCCGGCCCCGTCAGCACATCCATGCGCCCCCGGATAAAGAATGCATCGTCAAATCCGGCCAGGCTTTCCCAGCTAAAGGTCCGCCCGTCCTCTTCCATGTCCACCTCAAGCGTGATCGAAAAACCCGGCTGGCTGGTATCAAACCGGCATTGCGCATCGCCCAAAACAGCCGTGCACGGTTTCTGATAAACCCGCCCCAGCGTCCGGTTCAGTGCTTCAGTCAGCCCTCGCAACTCCGCGCGAAACGTTCCATCGGCGCGGGTGATCTCTCCAATGGTCCCACGAAACTGCAACCATCGTTGGGACACATCCGCCCAGTTCACCAGCCAGGCCTGCACCTCTGCATCATCAAACCGTCCCTGCTCGATCTCATCCTCACGGATCGCCGCATCACTCAGGGCACCGATCGCTTCTGTGTTGTCCACCGACAGCCCGGTTGTCTGTGCAATCGCCCTCGCCGAAAGGCCGGCATCCGCACGAAACTCGACATCCTCAAAGGTCAGCGGCAAATCATGGTCCGTAAACGCAAAGCAAACGCCATCCTTGCGCGTGATTTTCCAGGCATGACAAACTGTTGTCAGCCCCCCCTCCAAATGCGCCTGAAGGGCGGCATCCATTCCCGCCATCAGATCCGCACCTCGATCACCGGTACCGAGGGCACCTGTCCTGCCTGGAAACTCTCGACGCTCGCCAGAATCCGATCCGCATCGAACCGCACCGGCACATCAAATTCATACCCGGCAGAGATTTCCATGTCCGGGTCGGGGGGATGGGAAAAGGTAATCAGCCCTGTCGTGGCATCCACCTCATAATCCACACCTTCCTGCATCTCATCCTGCTCAACGCCGACCTTGACCGACCCTGCAACAGGTTTCTTGATGGGGCGTTGGTAGTGGTGTTCCCCCGACCAATAGGTCTTGCTGATCTGAAAAACCTCCGTCACACCATCGCCATACCCGATTGTTTGATCTGAATATGCGGGGGCCAGTGTTGCGCCTCCGGACTTGTAATCAGACCAATCCTTCCAGCGAAACGCATGCATTTGCCCCATGCGTGCCTCAAAGAACCCAATCACAACCTGCAAATCATCCAGCGACCGCATGCCCGCACCCGCGTCATAGCTGCGCCGTGAATGAGCCCAGGGCGTATTACGCTCCTCAAACCCGTTGGCGAGCGTCACCACATCCGTGCGCCGCTGCGGCCCCCCGATGGAGCCAAAGCTCAGCGATGTTGGAAATCTTACCTCATGAAAAGCCATCAACCTGCTCCTGACCGGTGTTAAAAGGAATGTCTTGGGTTAGCGATTACGATTGCCAGAAGAGAGCGCACGGCTCATCTGTGCGGCAATCTGGGATTGTGAGCGTTGAAAGCTCTGCGCGTCCGGTGTTGAGATGTGCATGATGACCTGTGGTCCCGCCCCACCAGCGCCGCGCACCCCCAGCTTGCCATCCGGTCCGCGCGCCAAGGGCATGATCGCCTCTGGCCCCGCCTCGCCCATCAGCCCCATACCGCCGCGCATCGGAAAGGTCGTGGCCCCGCTCACCACGCCACCATCTGCAAATGGCATCACCCTGCCTTGCGAAAACGGTGCCCCATCCGCGAAGGGCAGGATGCCCTGCACCACCGACCCCAACCCTTGCGCAATCAACCCGCCAAAGTGGTTGGTCACAGGCTTCATAGCGGCGTTGTATGTTGTGTTCACCAAGGACGATGCCACCGTCTTGAGCGCATCCGACAGCTTCATCCCATCAAACACCACCCCGTCAAACGCACGCCGCAACCCCCGGCTCAAACCTTTCTCTAGCGTCTGAACATCCTGCCCAGTTGCCGCCAAAGAGCTGCTCATCCGCCGCAGCTCGCCATCAAAGCCAGCCACCAGCGTACTGGTGGAGGCAAGCGTCTCGTTCAGATCCGTTGCGTGATCCTCAAGCCCGCCAAAATCGCCAAATTCAGCCATCATCCGGCCCTTTCTTTTTGTCGGGGTAGGCCGCCATCAACGCTGCCAGCCCATCACTTAACATCGGTGTCTGCGCACCCGAGCGGCCCAGCATCACCTGCAACTCCACCGGGGTGAGCGACCAGAACTCATCGGGCTTTAACCCCAGCCCATGCAGGCCCACCTGCATCAGACCGGGCCAATCAAGGCCCTGAGACGCGCTCACTCCGGCACCACGAAGGCCCGGGCCAGCAATTCCGCCGCCGCCTTTGCAGCAGCCATGGGCCCGCCTTCGATCCGGGCTGCGGCCAGCGCCTCGTCCGTGATCTCAAGCCCGCCGCCACGCAATCCAGCACCCAGCAAGGCCACCACATCGTTGCTGGTGAAACGGCTTGCCTCAAACCGCTCTACCAGTCCCATCACCGAGGGCGCATCGAGCCCTTCCCCAAGCTCTGCCAACACGCCCAGCGTCAGCCGCGCCACACAAGGCTCTCCCTCGATCACAAGCGCCACATCTCCCCTCCACCGATTGCCCATGTTCAGACCACCGCTGCCGTAAAGATCAGGATGCCCGCTGACTGCAGGCTCAACTCATAGGTCGCCTCGCCATTCAGCTGCCCCGCATACTCAAGACTTGAGACCTGAAACGCCCCCTCAACCACACCGAAGTCCGGGATCACGATCTGGAAATCAGGTGTCTGCCCATCAAAGAACAGCTGCCGTGCGCGCTCATCCGTTCCCGCGTCCCGAAACACGCCTGACCCCGAGATATTGCAGGAGCGCACACCCGCACCCGCCAGCAACTCACGCCACCCGCCCGCACTGTCGAGCGTGGTCACATCCACCGTCTCGGCATTAAAGCTCACCCGTGTAGCCCGCAGGCCTGCGATGGCCTCAAACTGCCCGTCGCCCGTCATATCCATTTTGACCAAAAGGTCCTTGCCTGCTTGAACAGCCATGTCGTTTCTCCTGAATGCTCTGTGTTGTCTCAGTCGTCCTGAACCCGCGCGATAAAGCGCAGATCAATCTGGCGGGTCGCAGCGCGCTCCACCCGTACCGCGCGTGCGCGCTCAAACCGCAGGCTCACCAAACGTCCCCGGCTCAGGTTCAAATCCGCATCCTGCAATGCGTCGCTGATGGCTGCTGCCGCTGCCTTGGCCTGCGCAAAGCCGGGGTTTGAGGTGATCACAGACACCGTGATCCGGTGCACCGCCCCACCGCCGCTGCAATCTGAGGCATCTGTGACCGTTTCACTGCCCAAACGCACATAGATCTGCGGCAACTTGCCTGAGGGAAGCGCGTCATAAACCGCGCCACCCACAATTGCGCCCAGATCAGGGTCATTTCTCAGACGGTCATAAACCGCCGCCTGCAACGGGCCTGACATCGCAAAACTCATACCGCGACCTCCTCATCTGCATAGCAGGTCAGATACCGCGCATCCGCGTCCCGCTCTGCCACCGCAAGGATGTTGAAAATGCGTGTGCCATGACGAAACCGCTGCTGCGGCTTGGGCCGCTCCGGTGTGCCAAAGGGTGCACCGCGCACAACGATCTTGTATCCAACGTTGCTCACCGGTGCGCCGACATGTGCAGTTTCACGTCCCGATCTGGCTGTGATCTCTGCCCAGAGCGTGCCAAGCGCGACCCACCCCTCGACAAAACCACCAGCCCCATCGCTCACCCGCTCCGGGTTCTCCAGCACCAGCGCCTGACAAAGACGCGGGACGCTCATTTGCTCGCTCCAATGCCAAGCCGCATGAGTTTGTACCGCTCAATCAGACTGCTCACCCCAAAGGGCATGCACCCATCGCTCAGACCCGTATCATGGCGATACTCATAGTAATGCGCCGCCAGCATCAGCACCGCCTGACACAGATCATCCGGCAAGCTGTCCCAGTCATCGGCAAACCCGGCCTCAAAGCGGATCTCAGCGCTGCCGCCCCTCTGAATTGCGGGCAACGACGCGCCTACTGAGCGCAATCGTGGCCGCTGGGCATCCCGCTCAAGCCAGTAAGTTTGCGCATCTACAATTGTCCGGGTGCCGTCAGCTGCGACTTGCGCAACCTCGGCCACATCACGCACCGGGGCGACCGGCAGGGCCTGACGGTCTCCCACATGCCACTCCGTCACAGACAATGAGAAGTCTCGTACAATCAACGCCTTACTGGTGCGCGCTTCAACCGCCGCGATGGCGGCGCGCAGGAAAGATACCAAAACAACATCCTGCACATCATCTGGACCAAAGCCACTGCCCAGACGCAGATGGGCCTTCAGTGCCGTCACCGGCAGGGCCGCGTCCGGAAGGGGTGTTTCTTCGATCAACATCATGACATCTCCAAATTTTTGACCCATCCCAGGTCAGGAAAAATCCGGGCGCGCGACCACCCACCCTGCTCGGTCAGAGGGGAGCAGCTAGGCAAGGCAAGTATCAACGGGCGCGCGCCCAGACCGGGGACAAGTCTCCCCGGCCCCTACATTCGGTGCGGCTTACGCCACGCCGAATTTCAGCAGCTTGATCGCTGCAAAGTCGGAAACGTCCCCGCCCACACGCTTGGTCGCATAAAACAGAACATGCGGTTTGGCGCTGAACGGGTCGCGCAGAATGCGCAAGTCAGGACGCTCTGCGACGGTGTAGCCCGCGCGGAAATCACCAAAGGCGATGGAGACGCTGTCGCTCGCCACATCCGGCATGTCCTCAGCCACCAGCACCGGATAGCCCATCAGTTGCGCAGGCTCACCCGCCGCCAGACCGTCAGACCACAAGAAACGCCCGTCACCATCGGTCAGCTTGCGCACACGACCAGCAGTCTTGGAGTTCATCACAAAGGCACCATTGGCCCGGTATTGCGCCCCCAGCGCGTAGACCAGATCAATGATCGCCTCGCCCGTGACATCCGCATCAACACCCGTTGGCACATAACCAAGGTTGCCCCAGGTCCAGACATCATTGTCCACCGTGGCGTGGGTCAGGAAACCCGTAGGCTTGTCGATGCCGTCCCCATTGATAAAGGCACCTGCCTCGGCACGCGCAAACTTGTCCGCGATGCGGCCCGCCAGCCAGCCTTCGATATCAAAGGCGGAATCGTCCAGCAGACGCTGGGACGCTTTGGGCAGCGCGCTCAGCTCATGCAGCGCGATGGTGATGCGGTCAATCTGCGGTGTGTCGGTCTCGGCCTGTGGACCGGCCTCAGTTGCCCAGCCAGCACCCACATCCGTGTGGTCCACCAGCACGTCATACGACGTCGCCTCAACCTGTACGACACTTGCAATCGCCCGGATCGACGATGTGGCGTTCAGCACCGACTGCACAGTGGCAGAGGTCTGCGGATCCACCAGATAGCCCCCATCGGAGTTCACCGCCGTAGACAGCGACTTGCCCTCAAGCTCCAGCCCCCGCAGCCCATCATCATCGCCATTGCGCAGATAGGCATTGAACGCCTTTTGGTGCGGCGCACCTGCATCCTCAGCCCCGCCAAGGGGTGTACGTGCAGGCTTTGTCATCTTTCGATCCAACATGCTCATTCGCTCTTCCGTTTGTTGAAGTTTTGATTCAATTTCAGCCTGAAAGCCCTTGAAGTCAGTGACAAATCCCGTCACCGCCGCGCGCACCTCTTCGGCTGGGGAGGTTTCCCCATTTGTCGTCTTGCTCATTCGTCACTCCCGAATTTGCCTGTACTCGGCCCGTGCCCCCGCCGCGCCATTTCCGCGCGCGCCCCTTCAAAGGACGCCGCCATGTCACGCAGAATGTCACCCAAAGGCTGAAAGTCGCCCTTGGCTGCCACCCGCGCACTGGGCAGCATCGGAAAGGTCACCAGTGACACCTCCCAAAGCTCCAGTTCCGACAAGAGCCGCTGGCCCTTGGTGTTCTTTGCTGCCCGTACCGTGCGGTAGCCGATGGAAAGTCCATCAATCGCACCCGCCGCGATCAGCGCGGCCGCCTCCCGGCCCTTTTCGACGCTGCTCAGGATACGCCCCTTGACGAACAGCCCCTTGGCATCCTCGCGCACCTCGTCCCACACCCCGATGGGCTGGGCCGGGTCGTGCTGCCACAGCATCTTGATCGACCGACCGGCTTCTTTGACCGCCTTCAGCGAAACGCCGTAAGCACCCGGCTCAACCACATCACCGCCCTGATCAGCAGCGCCAAAAAGGCTGGCATAGCCGCTGATCTGTGTGCCGTCCTCAACCTCTGCGACCTCTTGAAACGCCATGAATTTGCGTTCCAGCGCGGGCAACCCAGCAGACACATCTTTCCCGTTCTCCGGCGCGAAGCCGAAGCCGTTTACGTCATATCCCATGACAAACTCCTTGAATTTCAGGTCTCTACGGTGTCACCACCAGAAAACTCTGCACCGCTTGTGCGAGGATCACAGCAACCACACCGTAAACCGTCAGCCACAGCCGCTTTTCCATCCGCTCCATCATCTCCTCAAGCCGATCCATCCGGCGCAGCATGTTTTGATGATGGATTTCCGCGACCCGCTCATGCGCTTCCAGCCTCAGCCCCGGCGCGCAGTCAAACCGCTCGTACATGGGGACATCAGCCATCTGACGCCACCGCCGGCAGCCCTAACAGGCTCCGCTTTTCCGCCTGCGTGAGGAAATCCGCATCCGACACCCGGTTCCACTGTGCATCCCGTTCAGCGGCCAGCGCAGGCACCTGATCAAGGTCCGGCTTGACCTCCACCACCTGCCCTGTGAACCCCGCCAGCCAATTGGCCAGCACCGCCGTCACGCGCGTCGCCAAGGGCAGCACCGTCAGACGATAAAACGCCCGATGCGCCTCTTGGTAGTTGGCATAGGTTGCATCGCCCTGAATACCCAAGAGCATCGGCGGCACACCATAGGCCAGTGCAATCTCGCGCGCTGCGGCCTCCTTGGTTTTCTGAAACTCCATATCAGAGGGGGAGAAGCCCATCGGCTTCCAATCAAGTCCCCCTTCCAGCAGCATCGGTCGCCCAGCGTTGCGTGCGCCCTGATGATGGCTCTCCATCTCTGAAACCAGACGATCATACTGATCCGGGCTGAGCTGATCCTGCCCCTCAGCCCCTTTGTACACAATCGCACCTGAGGGCCGCGCGGCGTTGTCCAACAAAGCCTTCGACCAGCGCGAAGAGGCGTTATGCACGTCCATCGCCATCGCCGCTGCCTGCATCGGTGCAAACCCGTAATGATCATCCTGCGGATGAAACGCCTTGATATGACAAATGGGCTTCACGTCACCCGCAGCCGCAAACCGGTGCTTGCGCCCCCCGACAGCATACTCATACGCCACAGGCCAGCCATCAGCCCCGGGCACCACCGACATCCGGTCAGGGCGCAGCACATGCAGCTCATGCGGCATGCCTTCCCCCACAGCCTCAATGTATCCATTGCCCGACAGCAGCATTTGCGCATATAGCGCCTCCAGCAGCTCCGCCTTGCCCTGCGCCCCATTGGGCCGCGCCAGCAAGGAAACGACGGGGTGCACTTCATAGCGCTGCTCGGCATCCTGCACGACCAATGGCAGCGCCGCTGCGGCTTCTGCAATCAGCTTGACCGACCGAAACCCCACCGGGTTGCCGCAAAAACCCGTCTTTGTCAGGCTCACCGTATCGCGCGGCGACCAGGCCACCCGGCCACCGGTCTGATAGGCCACCACAGGCCCCGTTGCAGAAGCCTTCTGCGCGAACCCATTTGCAGGCACCTGTTGCTGCGGCACACTTGCCGCCGCTGTTCCGCGCCGCAGAAAATCAAACACCATGTCCCAGCTCCTCTTGCCCATATGCCCCGGCTTGGGGCCGCCCCAATCGGCTTGTTATGAATGTCGCAGATACGTCTGAAGTAACTGACACCCCACCGCACGGTGGGGTGCGCAACATCTCTTAGAGTGACCGCAGCATCGGGCGACGCCACTTGGCCGCAGGCTCAATCATCAGCTCATGCAGCGCCCAGACCAACGCATCCACCCGGTCAGGTGACCCTGAGCCTTCATAGCCGCGCGACGTCATCCGGCACATCTGATCCTCAAGGGCGTCCAGCCCCCGAACATGCGCAACACGCCCCTGTTCATAGAGCGCCGCCACAGGCTCTGCCCGCGCGGCCTTACCCCGTGATGCATGCACCGCTTTCAGCGGCACCAAAGGGTCTACCTGCCGCAGGACCTCTCCCACCATTGCTCCGCCCTGATTGACCTCAGCCACCAGCTTGTCCGCACCAAACTGTTCCATCGCCCCGATCGCCGCACGTGCCCAGCCCGAAGGCGTCGCGCCCTGGACCGTCAGATCTGCCAGCACAACCGCCCGCCAATCCTGCACCGGGCCTTGTGTGACCGCGCCCACGACCACAATGCCGCACTCATCCGCGCCCGCCCCGGCAGAGGCTGCAGGGTCCAATCCGACCACAATCCTGTCGAATTCAGGCGGCGTCTCAACCCGCCCGTCCTCCAGCATCGCGGAAGTCCAGAACGCCCCTTCGGCATCCGCCAGCAACACACCGTCAAGCTCCTGTCGCCCCAACCGCGTCCCGTGATACCGCGCCATCACTTCCTCCATGAACGACGTCGCGAGGTTCGCCGCATTGGCCTGCGTTGGCGCATGGGTCTTGACCGTGGACGGCGACGCCATCAGTGATTTCAGCACCTCCACATTGCGCGGCGTCGTCGTGACACAGACCCGTGGGTCTTCCCCCAAACGCAGCGCAAACTGCAGTTGATCCCAGGTCTCCTGCCCCCGTTTCCACTTGGCCAACTCATCGACCCAGGCTGCGTCAAACTGCGGCCCGCGCAGCCCCTCCGGGTCATAGGCCGTGTGCAAACTGGCAATCGCCCCATTCGGCCAAACCAGCCGCTTGCGGCTCGCTTCCCATGTTGGACGGCGGTCCTCAGGTGAACAGGCCAGCACACCGCTGTCCCCAAAAACCATGACTTCGCGCACTTGCTCAATCGTCTCACCAACCAGCGCCACACGCTGCGCCGCGCCCTTGTCCATCGGGCGCGGTCCTTCCACAACAGACCTCACCCATTCGGCCCCGGCCCGCGTTTTGCCGGCACCGCGCCCGCCCAGCACAATCCATGTGCGCCATGCCCCTTCCGGCGGCAGCTGATGATCCATGGCCCAGAAATCAAACAAATAAGGGAGAGCCAGCAGCTCTCCCTCATCCAGCTCATTCAGGAACTGCTCTTGGAGTTCCACATCGGCGGAGGCGATCCAGCTTGCACCCGATGTCAACCCGCGCTCTGTCCAGGTCGAGGGCATATCCGCCATTGGCAATTCCAGATTGTTTGCTCTTGCACTCATTGAGATAAGTCTCCGCTTTGACATAATGCCCCACAAGATCGCGCAGCTTCTGCACGAGCTTTTTGGCATCACTTTCAGTTGTAGTTTCTCCGGACTGAGCATTTTCGATCAGCTCTTCGATCTCCCGCCTCAGCGCGGCGATCTGGTCACTCAAGGTCGCCAGTACTTCGGCAGCCCGCGTGACATCTTGCTCTTGGGTCACGGTCATCATTGACTCATACCTTTCGTATGGTCCCCCGACCAACCAGGCATGAAAAAAGCGGCATTCGGGATCATTCCCAAAGCCGCTCGCCCACGTCCTCTAGCATGTCAAAATGTATAGTTCAGAGCGCCCGCAAAGTCAAGATAAATGAGGTTACCAAAACCCTGTAACACCTTGCGATCATTGGTAAATATCTTGATAAACGCCTGTCCCCGCGGGGACAGACGCCTTTTACCTAATGATATCAGTCACCACCGCCGGTTGATGCATTTCCAGCCGCTGCCGCGCCGCGTTCCGCTTCGATCTGCCGCCACCGCGCGACATTCTCGTTGTGCTCGGCCAGTGTCACCGCAAAGGCATGTCCACCGGTGCCATCCGCCACAAAGAAGATGTAGTCCGTGTCCTCAGGTTGCCCCGCAGCGATCAGGCTGGCACGTCCAGGGTTTGCAATCGGTGTCGGTGGCAAAGCCGGAATGACATAGGTATTCCACGGCGTCTCGCGTCGCAGCTCCGAGCGACGCAGCCCCCGGCCCAGCACGCCTTCCCCCTTGGTGATCCCATAGATCACCGTAGGGTCCGTCTGCAGGCGCATCCCTTGGTTCAGGCGGTTGATAAACACGCTGGCGACTTGTCCGCGCTCTTCTGCCACCCCGGTTTCTTTTTCAATGATGGAGGCAAGCGTGAGCAATTCCTCAGGGCTGTCAATCGGCAAGTCAGGGTCACGTGCTTCCCAGGCCTCTGCGACACGCCGGTCCTGCGCCGTGCGCATCCGCTCGATCACGCTGTCGCGGCCATCTCCGGGCCGCACCTCATAGCTGTCGGGGGCCAGCGACCCCTCGGGCGGTATGTCTCCTGCTGACCCTTCCAGCACGTCCATCGCCTTGAGCGACTCGACAATCTGCCAACTCGTCACCCCCTCAGCGATGGCAATGCGGAAACGCGTGTCTGCCTCAGCCTTCTTTTCCGTGTAGAGCGCCGGAACCTCGTCCTCGCCAGGCTGGAACTGCGCCCTTTCAACAAACCGACTGGTCGCCGGGTCCAGCTCGCGCACCTGCACCGAAACTCGGTTCACCCCAACGCGGTAAACCACCTCGGTGCCGCAGGTGCTTGCCCCGCCGCGCGTGACCGTATCGACAATATCAGCCATCGACATGCCGGGCTGCACAAGGAAACTCCCCGCCTTGAGCGATTGGGTCTTTTCCTCATAGTCCGCCCCGATCCGAAAAATCGACGCGGAGGTCACCGCCCCCTGATCCGCGAGGTTTTCCGATACCCGGCGCATGTTCGACCCCGAAGCGACCTGCAAGCAGATCGCCTGATCCAGCGGCCCCTCAGCGGTGTACTGCGATTGCCCCCACAGGATAACACCGCCCAGCATAAAGAGCGCAACAACCAGAAATGTCACCGCGTTAGAGGCAATATGCCGCCACATCGCCTATACCTTTCCGAACAGAACGCTCGCGTTTGTGCCGCCAAAGCCAAAGGAGTTGGAGAGCGCCACGTTGATCTCGCGCTTCACAGCCTTGTTGGGGGCCAGATCAATCGCCGTCTCGACCGCCGGGTTATCGAGGTTGATTGTCGGCGGTGCCACCTGATCACGGATCGCAAGAATGGAGAAAATCGCCTCAATCGCGCCTGCCGCCCCCAAAAGATGTCCGGTGGCTGACTTGGTCGATGACATCGTCACTTTGGAGGCATGCTCCCCCATCATCCGCTCCACTGCGCCCAGTTCAATCGTATCCGCCATGGTCGACGTGCCATGCGCATTGATGTAGTCGATGTCAGCCGGTTCCTTTCCAGCGTTGCGCAGGGCATTCCGCATAGACCGCTCACCGCCCTCACCGTCTTCCGACGGGGCGGTGATGTGATAGGCATCCCCCGAAAGGCCATAACCGATCACCTCCGCGTAAATCTTGGCCCCACGTGCCACCGCATGTTCGTATTCCTCCAGCACAACAATGCCGGCCCCCTCGCCCATCACAAACCCATCCCGGTCCGCGTCATAAGGTCGGGAAGCTTTCTGCGGGTCATCACCGCGTTTGGTGGACAGCGCCTTGCAGGCGTTGAACCCAGCGATCCCGATCTCACAGATCGCGGCTTCCGCACCGCCCGCGACCATCACATCTGCATCGCCATGCTGGATCAACCGTGAGGCATCGCCAATTGCATGCGCGCCTGTGGAACAGGCCGTCACAACCGAATGGTTCGGCCCTTTGAAGCCGTATTTGATCGACACCTGACCAGAGATCAGGTTGATCAATGCGCCCGGCACAAAGAACGGGCTCACGCGGCGTGGTCCCTTTTCCTTCATCATCACGGCCGTGTTGGCGATGGAGTTCAACCCACCGATACCAGACCCGATCAGCACGCCAGTCCGCTCAAGGTTTTCTTTGTCTTCCGGCGTCCAGCCAGCATCCTCAACCGCCTGCTGCGCCGCAGCCAGCCCGAACATGATAAAGGTATCAACCTTACGCTGTTCCTTGGGGGCCATATAGGTATCGGCATTAAAGGTGCCGTCCGTCCCGTCACCCAAAGGCACTTCGCAGGCATATTGCGTAACCAATGCCGAAGGATCAAAACCCGTAATCGGCCCCGCCCCGGACTGCCCCTCCAGAATGCGGCTCCAGCTTTCTTCAACGCCATCCGCCAGAGGTGTCACCAACCCCAGCCCCGTCACAACCACTCTGCGCATGATCAAGCCCCTCTTATCGCTTTGCCCGCCTATACCTTGCGGGGGGGACATTGTTCAAGACGGGGGATGATCCATTAAGCAGGGATATGCTCCCCGCCCCTTGTCGCCCGCCTATGCCCGACAGCTATTCCAACAGTTTAATGCACAAAAGACGGCTTAATGCACAAAACACGGTTCTCAAGTGAACCCATAGTTCTCTGCATAAATGACATAGTCACCCGTGTTGTCACCAAACCCTTCAGCAGCCACAAAATAAATCCCCGTTTGACCGGCGATATATTCAAGCTGAGAATTCAAACCGTCGTTGGAGTCGTCATTGCTGGCGATGAAATTTCCGTTCGGGTCCCAAATGCTCAAAAACGTATCCGACAATCCACCTGTGCCACTCGTACCATCGAGGTTGATTTGATAGCTTCGGCCTTCCACCAGACTGATCCGAAACCAATCAACATCGCCCGCTGTTTCAATCGTCCCGACTGTGATCAGTTGATTTGTCCCGACAAAGCCGCGCGTGGTGCTGTTGCCAGCAAAGTCATCATTCGATGGCCCTGGGTCGACCGTAACAAACACTTCAGTCGTAAACAGACCGTAAGACCCGATGTTGCCAGTCTGATCCGGCGACCCTCCGTTGTCGACCATCAGATAGTAGATGCCTTCGCCATAAAAGGGGTCAGTCGTGGTGAAATCCGTCAGGATATCAATCCCCGGAGAGCCCCCCGGCCCTTCAACAAAATCAAAGCTATTGCCCTGAATGACGTTGAAGGATGAATCAAACAGCGTCAGCCCCAGATTATAGATGTCGTCGGTGTAGACATCGTTGAAGTATGTGCTGTTGTCCTCGAAATAGATAACAAACCAATCTTCATCCCCATTAAACTCAATCTCTCCGAAAAACGCATCTCCCGGTGCCAAGACCACCGGGTTCGTGAACGATCCGCCAGTATCAACCGCACCGGGGAGGGGCCGCCCATACTCCACAAGGAAAAAAGTGTCTGTCTGATCTGTGGACGTCTCAATACTTCCTGCGTTGGCCGTTACAACGTCAAGCGCCCCTGACGCAGCAGTCGCCTCATCGAAATTATATCCAAAGTTGCCAACGGAACTGGCCGCATTTTCCCAATAGAGCGCTGCCGCAATCTTGTTTTCGACCACAGCAAGATCAGGGTTGGTCACAGCCCCTTCGATGATGGCTTCAATCATCTGGCCGGTTTGAACCCCACCGCTGGTCAATTGCGAAACCCAGAAATTCAGCCCTTCGATATCTGGGTTGCGGTTGAACAGGTTGTTGTAAACGCTGATCACAAACTCACTCGGAGAGGAGCTTTGCGGTGCCGAAAAATAAGGATAAAGCGCCCGGGTTTCATCCTGATCCGCAAAAAAGTTTGCGATTTGAAGCCGCGGCACACCGTCTTGGTAGGCGTTCAGCCAGAAATCAAACCCGACAGGGTCCGGCGCGCGGTTGTAGTAGCCGACATAATAGGCAGCGATGATTTCGGAGGGTGCAAACATGGAAATTCCTTCGGCAAACTTTTTGAGGCGTCAGCAAAGGTTAACAGATGCGAAAGCCAGTACAAGTTATGTGAAGGCTATTCACGCTGTGGTAGAATAAGCTGTGGCGGCCAGTAGGATGCACCGTCCCCGGCTCAGACCGGTGGCCCCTTGCGGGTCATCAGCCGCACGATGTCGCCGTCCATCTCCATCTCGCGCATCGGGGTATAGCCTACAGCTTCCGCAATGCGAAGCGATGCGTCGTTCTCAGGCGTGATGATACACACCGTCCGCCCCGCAATCACACGATCAAACCACTCATGCGCCGCCAGAACCGCATCCATGCCAAGGCCCTTGCCCTGCGCTTCCGGGGCCAGCACCCAACCCGCTTCGGGATAAGGGTCAAAGTCCGCGCCCAACCCGCGCAAAACGAAAAAGAACCCCGCCTGCCCCGCCATGTCCTGCTGCCCATGCGGTTGCACCGCCCACTGGCCGAAACCACTGATTTGCCAATGCCCCGCATTGCGCAAAAACACATCCCACGAATGCGCCTTGGTCCGTGGTTCACCTGAAATGTGCTCGACCACCTCCGGCGTGGCCCAAATCTCGGCAAAGCGCTGAAAATCCTCTGACCGCATGGCACGCAGCGTCAGTCGGGAGGTGTTGATGGTGGGAATGGTGCGGGACATTTGTGGAAGACCTGTGAGCGAATACGCGCTGTCGGAGCCACCATGCGAGCCGTGCCTGATTTCCGCAAGCCCTTATAATCACACAAGAATCAAAAACGGCGTCATTCCGCTTGGAACAACGCCGCTCTTGGAAATTTCCCGCTCATGGGGCCTGAGCCCCGATGGCTCAGGATGCTTCTTTGATGAACTTCACGGCATCGCCGAACGTCTGGATGTTCTCGGCCGCATCATCAGGGATCTCGATCCCGAACTCTTCTTCGAACGCCATCACCAGCTCGACAGTATCGAGGCTGTCAGCGCCCAGATCGTCGATAAACGACGCGTTCTCGGCAACTTTGTCCTCTTCAACACCAAGGTGTTCCACAACGATTTTTTTCACGCGGTCTGCGACGTCGCTCATAATAAGTCCTCACTTTTTGGGCCACCGGCCCCTATTTCTGTCCGCAAGCCCATTTGCAGGCTGTTGGTCGATGCCCCGGTCAGGGCGGCTCTTGTCCCTGTTTGCACAAGGTGAAGGGCGCAATCAAGCACCCTCCGATCCGAATCTGCGCCCCCTTTAGCACATGCTAGAGTTTGCGCAAACGGTATCGAATGCGCTTTACAACATGGCCATGCCACCGTTGACGTGCAAGGTGGTGCCCGTCACGTAAGCCGCTTCTTCGCTTGAAAGATAGAGCACGGCACTGGCAATTTCCGCAGGTTTACCCATGCGCCCGGCTGGAATTTGCCCCATGATTCCAGCCTTTTGCTCGTCGTTGAGCTTGTCCGTCATGGCCGTTTCAATGAACCCCGGTGCCACCGCATTTACCGTGATCCCCCGGCTTGCCACCTCATAGGCGAGCGATTTTGACATGCCCACCATCCCCGCTTTGGACGCGGCATAGTTCGCCTGCCCTGGGTTGCCCGTGGCCCCCACAATACTTGAGATGTTCACAATCCGGCCCCAGCGCGCCTTCATCATGCCCCGCATCACCCCTTTGCAGAGCTTGAACGTCGCGGTGAGGTTCACATCCAGCACGCTGGACCATTCTTCATCCGACATCCGCATAAAAAGATTGTCGCGGGTGATCCCGGCATTGTTGACCAGAATATCAACCGACCCCATCGCCTCGGCCGCCTGTTTGGGCAGTGCCTCCACCGCCGCCATATCGCTCAGGTTGCAGGGCAGCACATGCGCGCGCTCCCCCAGTTCTGCCGCGAGCGCCTCAAGCGGTTCGGTCCTTGTGCCCGACAGCCCCACGGTCGCACCATGGCGGTGCAAACACCGGGCAATATCGGCTCCAATGCCACCGGAAGCGCCTGTCACCAGTGCATTTTTTCCTGTCAGATCAAACATTTTGTATTCCTTGTTCTGTCATTGCGTCAGCACGCCGTACCGCTGCAATTCGCTTTTCGTCATCACATGTATCTCGTCCGATGGGGCGGCCTGCAAGGTAAACCAGTAAAATGCATCACTGCCCAACATATCCTCAAAGTAGGTGACGTTGGCGTCATGCGCTTCTGAATTTCTGGGATAGCTGCTGCCCTCTCGCCGCGCATCAGCCCAGTCATGCACGCCGATCACCGCACAACAGGTCATGGTGCGCCGGTTGCCCGCCAGAAATACATCCACTGCACCTGAGTAAATCTCGCTTTGCGGGGTCAGATGCGTATTCAGCCCAATATCGCGGATGAAGTACCCCAGATCATGCACCGCAAATTCGTCAACAGAACCGGGCATGTCCATCAGGACCACCGTATCCACCTGCGGATGCGCCTCAATCGCGGCCTCGAAACTGTCTGGCGTGCGCGGCGTGATCTCTCCACTCATAAAAAGCCGGTTGCCCTCCACGCGGTAGGTGTTCGGCTCAAAATTGCCAAAGGCGGCAACGCAGCCCAGCAGGGCGGCCACCCCCAGACCCAGCAAAAGCCAGTTGCGCATCAGCCTGCTTTCACGGCCGCAACGTCGTCGGGTGTCCCTACAGCGCGGCACGTGGTTTCCTTGGCAATCCGGCGGATCATACCGGAGAGCGCTTTGCCCGCGCCGATCTCCCAAAACTCTGTGACGCCTTGCGCCGCCATCCATTCCACCGAAGAGCGCCAGCGCACGCGGCCGGTGACCTGCTCTACCAGCAAATCGCGGATGCGATCCGCGTCCGTCACGCTTTGCGCCAGCACATTCGCCACCAGCGGCACGGCAGGTGCATTCATCGTCACCTCGCCCAACGCGCGGGCCATCTCATCGGCTGCTGGCTGCATCAGCGCGCAATGAAACGGTGCCGAGACCGGCAGAGGCAGCGCGCGCTTGGCGCCCGCTTCCTTGGCGAGAACCACAGCGCGCTCAATCGCCGCTTTCGACCCAGACAGCACGTTCTGTGTCGGATCGTTTTCATTGGCCAGCTGGCAAACGTCGCCTAGTGCAGCATCCTGCGCCACCTTGTCTGCCGCCTCAGCACTCAGGCCCAGCACTGCCGCCATTGCCCCTTCGCCTACGGGAACAGCCGCTTGCATCGCCCGCCCCCGGATGCGCAACAATCGCGCGGTGTCGCCAAGGGACAACGTGCCCGCCGCACACAGCGCTGAGTATTCGCCCAGCGAATGCCCCGCCACAAAGGACGCCCGGTCCAGCCCCAGCCCCTCCGCCTTGAGCGCGGCCATCGCGGCCATGGACGTCGCCATCAAGGCAGGCTGGGCATTCTCCGTGAGGGTCAGCGTCTCCGCCTCGCCCTCCCAGATCAGTGTCGACAGCTTTTCACCCAAGGCCTCGTCCACCTCATCAAAGACCGCGCGCGCCTCTGGATACGCCTGCGCAAGGGCGGCTCCCATGCCGATGGTCTGTGCGCCCTGTCCGGGAAAAACGAATGCGATGCTCATGCTGATCTCCTGAAATTGCTGATCTCGGTCTAGCCTGCCCGCCCCGCCCCAGCAAGCCTGCACGGGCCTTGTGCGCAAGCAGCGATTGCAGCGCTCTCAATCGGCGCTATCTTGGAGAGCAAGCAGACCGAGGAACACCAAATGGCTTTCACCAACACCGCGCACCGCTATGGCGGCGTGACCAAGACCTTTCATTGGCTGATGGCCCTGCTGATCCTGACGCTGATCCCGATGGGCTGGTGGGCCAACCAGCTGCCCTATGAGACGGATGCGCAACTGGCGCAGAAGGCGTGGCTGTTTTCGCTGCACAAAACCCTTGGCGTTACCGCGTTTTTTGTTGCGGTGCTGCGCATCCTCTGGGCCCTGAGCCAGCCCAAACCGGGGCTGCTGAACGCGGACAAAAAAGCAGAGAGTTTTGCCGCTGAGCTGGTGCATTGGCTGCTCTACGGGTCTTTGGTGATCGTGCCGCTTTCAGGGTGGATCTCCCATGCCGCTGCGGCGGGTTTTGCGCCGATCTGGTGGCCCTTTGGTCAGGACCTGCCCTTGGTGCCGAAATCTGTCGGGGTGGAACATTTCTTTGCCGCCCTGCACTGGGTCGCAACCAAGGTGCTCGTGGCCTCGCTGGTGCTGCACATCGCCGGCGCGCTGAAACACCACGTCATTGACCGCGATGCGACCCTGCGCCGGATGTTGCCGGGCACTGCCCCCATCGGCCCCCTGCCCGACCAGCACCACAGCAAGGCACCGCTGGCCGCAGCCACGGTTGTCTGGGCACTCGCGGTTGGCATTGGCGGCATCATGGCGGCGTCTTCTGACAAGGAAACCGTGCAGGAAGTCGCTCTGGCCGAGGTTGTTTCTGACTGGGCCGTAGAAGAGGGCAGCATTGAGATCACCGTGGTTCAGTTCGGATCAGAAGTGACAGGGCAATTCGCCGACTGGACCGCCGCGATCTCCTTTGATGAAACGATCCCGACAGGCGATGTCGGCACTGTCACAACAACAATCGCGATCCCGTCGCTCACGCTTGGCTCCGTCACCCAACAGGCGATGGGCGCAGATTTCTTTGACGCCAATGCCCATGCAACTTCTGTGTTTGAGGCGGTGATCCGCCATGCCGCTGACGGGTACGAGGCTGCAGGCACGCTTGTGATCAAGGACCGTTCCGTTCCGCTTGTGCTGCCGATGAACCTGGCGCTTGACGGTGATCGGGCCGAACTACGCGCAGATGTGACACTGGACCGCCGCGACTTTGGCATTGGGGACAACGTGGGCGACGAGGCAAGCCTTGCCTTTGCCGTCTCCGTCGCCATCAAGCTCACGGCGACACGCGGCACGCCGGACGAGTGACCTGCCCAAGAAAAAGCCCGCCGGAAAACGGCGGGCTTTGACAGTCACAGATCGGGTGAGCGTGTTACTCAGCCTTCATCGCTTCAAGAGAAATACGTACTTCGACTTCATCGCCGACAGCCGGGGCGAATGCACCAAGGCCAAAGTCTGAGCGCATCAGCGTTGTTGTTGCATCAAACCCCATCCACGGTTTGCCCGCCATCGGGTGATCCCCCACCTTGTTCAGCTTAGTGTCCAGCACGACGGATTTGGTCACGTCATTCATGGTCAGATCGCCCGTGATCAGCGCGGTATCATCGCCTGTGACCTCAATCCCGGTTGACGTGAACGTCACCATATCACCGTCTTCGGCCCCAAAGAAATCACCAGACATGAAATGCGCCTCACGCTTTTCCCAGCCGGTGAACATGGACATCACTGGCATGGAGACGTTGACCGATGAGCTGCCGGGCGCATCCGCGTCAAACATGATCTCCCCTTCAAAACCTGAGAACATGCCAAAGGTTGTGGAAAAACCAAGGTGATCATAGCTGAAGAGCACCTGCGAATGGCTGGCATCCAGCATGTACTTGTCTGCGGCGAAAGCACCTGTGGCACCCATTGCAACGGCTGCGGCAAGGACGATTGATTTCATATCGGAACACTCCTGTGTTGAACAAAGATGTTACAGATGTGTGGCAAACAGCGGCCTTTGCAAGCCAGCACCCGTCAACAGCACCTGCGCATTTCTCAACACCCGGAGTAAACGCCAATAAACAAACAAGTTGGGCGCGGGCCTGTTGGCACCGCGCCCTTGTTCACATTTAGGTGTGGTGTGCTTTAGGCAAGCTTGCCTTCATCGCGCAGGCCGGCCACGAGGCTGCCCAGTGCCTTGCGATCCACCAGCGACACTTCGGCAAGAAATGCACCGCCCTTGTCCCAAAGACGCACGATGGAGCCCTTCAACTCAGCGTGAGCCAGCTCCGCAAAGCTGCAGCTTTGCAACACCATCGTTGTGTCCCCCGCCATGCGGCGCACAAGGCGGACTTCGCGGCGAATGGTATCGATCTCAACTTCTGGCGGGGTTGGACGGCTGCTTGAGCTCATCATGCCAAGACCGGCCAAAAGGGCTGTGATGGAAAGGATCAGTTTGAAGAGCATCACATCACTCTCCCAAGATGAGCCTGGTGCGATCCAAAGGCCAATCGCTGCAAGCGCAAGTGACGCGCCCAACAGGCGCTGGACGCCGCGAACGATCATACGTCCGCCGTCTGCCATGCGCACCGGCTCTGCTGGTGCTGTTGTGGTGTCCATGAATTCCGCTGTTGCAGTCATTGTTCCGGTCCCTCGTCAAATGCGTCGTATTTATTCTTCGTTAAGGAATTGATGACCGTTAAAAGAGACCAAAAAGGGGCACACCTCAGGCCAAGGTGGGACCATGTCAGGGCTTTCCCGTGCCAGTTGCAACAAATTGGAACAACAATCGGAAAGGGAGGCTTTTTTGTCCAAAAGGGATTGCACTGCTGTCCCTTTAGCCCTACCCGAACACCATGGCCCGGCCGCCAGCCGCTCGCAGGCAGATGCCTTGGTGAAGCGCCGACAGACAATCCTGACCCCCTTTGACGTTCCCACGTGATTGGTCAATGCGAGCCCCATTTCCACCGTGGAACATCCAAAACGAGGTTAGAGATGTCCCAGACCAACAGTTATACCCAAGGCCCACTGGGCCGCATATTCATAAAAACCGCCCTTCCGATCATCTTTGTGATGAGCATGAATGGCCTGCTGACCGTCGTCGATGCGATCTTTCTGGGGCGCTACGTCGGCCCTCAGGCGCTTGGCGCGGTCACGCTGATCTTTCCGCTCTATATGCTGATCGTTGCGCTGGCGACGCTGGTGTCCAACGGCATGTCGAGCATTCTGGCCCGCCATCTCGGCGCAGGTGACACGCAAGCGGCAACTGCAACCTATACAGGTGCGCATGGCATGGCGCTTTTTGTCAGTGCCTTTCTGATTCTGGGCTATCTGCTCTTTGGTCGGATGGTCAGTCTCGCGCTGGCCTCCGGTGCCAAGGAGTTGGCTGACATGGCGCAGACCTATCTGGCGATTACGGCTTTCATGTCGCCCCTGGCCTTTGTGTTGGCCGTCAACTCCGACGCGCTACGCAATGAAGGGCGCGTGGGCTTTATGGCCGCGATGAGCCTGCTCGTCTCCCTGTCAAACATCGGGTTCAACTACGTGTTGATTGCGTGGATGGGGCTGGGCGTTGCAGGGTCGGCCTATGGCACCGCACTGGCGCAGCTTCTCGCGCTCAGCATCATCATGGGGTACCGCATCTCTGGCCGGGCAGAACTTCATCCCGGCACGCTTCTGCGTTACCCTTGGGTGCACGGCTGGGGCCGTATTCTTGCCCTTGGCGCCCCGCAAAGCCTCAACTTTATCGGCATCGCACTTGGGACTACAGCGGTGATCATCGCGCTTCAGATGATCGATACGCCGACATATGAGACCACAGTGGCGGCCTACGGCATGGTCACGCGGGTGCTGACCTTCATGTTCCTGCCGCTCTTGGGGCTGACCCATGCAGTGCAGTCCATCGTCGGCAACAACTACGGCGCGCAGGCGTGGCAGCGCTCAGACAAGAGCCTGCGGATCGGCATGGCCATCGCCTTTATCTATTGCACGGTCTCGCAGGCGATCCTTAGCCTGTTCCCGATGGCGATTGCGCCGCTTTTTGTCTCTGACCCAGCGGTCATTGCCGAGTTCGTGCGCATTCTGCCGCTGACAATCCTTATGCTTTGGCTGGCGGGGCCGATGATCATCATCGCAACGTACTTTCAAGCCATCGGCAACGCGGCGCGCGCGGCGGTTCTGGGCCTGACAAAACCCTATGCCTTTGCCTTGCCCCTGACCTTTGCGCTGCCGCTGTGGTGGGGGGAGATCGGCATCTGGCTGGCTGGACCTGTGGCTGAGGTTCTGATGGCGCTCCTGACAGGGTTTGTGCTGGTTCAGACGTCGCGTGCGATGAACCTGCGGCGGGGGCTCTTTACCGCACCTGCGACTTAACACACATCAGGCACGCGCGGCCTCTTGCCCCGCGTGCCAGACCGTGTATATGCAGCACTTCCTTTGCAAGACGAATTAACCGCGCAGTCTCTCGTGGTGGGGCCGCAAAGGAATATCGCCCCGCCTTTGAAATGCGCCTTGATATAAATAGGAGTGCCCATGCCACTTTATGAGCATGTGATGATTGCGCGTCAGGACCTGTCCAACACGCAAGCAGAAGGCCTGATCGAACATTTCGGGTCTGTCCTTTCGGACAATGGCGGCAAGATGGTCGACCATGAGTACTGGGGCGTCAAAACGATGGCCTACAAAATCAACAAGAACCGCAAAGGCCACTATGCCTACATGCGCTCTGATGCACCGGCACCTGCCGTGCAGGAGATGGAGCGCCTTATGCGTCTGCACGACGACGTCATGCGGGTTCTGACCATCAAGGTTGATGAGCACAAAGAGCTGCCATCAGTACAGATGCAAAAGCGTGACGAGCGGCCAGACCGCCGCGAACGCCGCTGATCCAACGCTTGAAGAAAGGACACTAAACCATGGCTTCAAAACCATTTTTCCGCCGTCGCAAGGTCTGCCCCTTCTCGGGCGATAACGCACCTGCGATCGACTACAAAGACACACGCCTGCTGCAGCGCTACATCTCTGAGCGTGGCAAGATCGTGCCGTCCCGTATCACCGCCGTCTCGGCCAAGAAGCAACGTGAGCTGGCCCGTGCCATCAAACGCGCCCGCTTCCTCGCCCTGCTGCCCTACGCCGTCAAGTAAGGAGAGAAACGATGCAAGTTATCCTTTTGCAACGCGTCGCAAAGCTTGGCCAAATGGGCGAAGTTGTCGATGTGAAGCCGGGTTACGCCCGCAACTTCCTGCTGCCTCAGGGCAAAGCCCTGTCAGCGTCCAAGGCCAATGTTGAAGCATTCGAGGTGCGCAAGGCGCAGCTTGAGGCAGACAACCTTGAGACCAAGAAAGAAGCCGACAAGATGGCGGAAACGCTGAACGGTCAGCAGTTCATCGTGATTCGCTCAGCGTCCGACGCTGGCGCGCTTTACGGGTCGGTCACAACACGCGATGCTGCCGACGCTGCAACCGACGGTGGGTTCACCGTGGACCGCAAGCAGGTTGTTCTGGCTGCGCCCATCAAAGAGCTTGGTCTGCACGACGTTTCCGTCGTTCTGCACCCCGAGGTTGAGGCGACCATTCAACTGAACGTCGCACGCTCCACTGAGGAAGCTGAGCTTCAGGCCTCCGGCAAATCCATTCAGGAACTTGCCGCGGAAGAAGAAGCCGCAGCAGACTTCGAGATTGCGGAATTGTTTGACGACATCGGCGCGGCCGCGTCCGAGGACGACGACCTGGCGGAGACCGTTGAGGACGTCATCGAGGACCAGGGCACCGGTGATCAGGACACAACCGCCGGGAACTGATCCCATATGGTTGGAAAAAGACCAAAAACGCCGCGCTGATTGCGCGGCGTTTTTGCTTTAAAATGAGCGTGTTAGCGACTTAGATCCGTCAACGCTTACCGGCCAATCAAACGTTTCAGGAACGATGGCGATTTTGCAGCGGGTTCTGGTTTTTCCGGAGCCGCTTGCGCAGATGTCAGCGGTGGCAGCATCTCACGCTTGGGCGATGCCACTGGGCGCGCAGGTGCGGATTGCTGCATATGAGGCGGCTGTTGCAGCTGCGGGCGCGCAGGAGCCGCAGGAGCCGCAGGCGTTTCAGCTTGATCAGCCCGTTTGGTCAACGCGTCAATGTCCTCGCCCTCATCGGCAAGCAACTCGGCAATGGTCTTCATCGTAAGCGCGGTTTTTTCATACCCGTTCTTACCCGCAATCGGTTTTATACGTCCGTACTCCACGTCTTTGATCTCCAAACTTGTGTTCAGCCACCCAACGGTCATGCGCTTTCTCGCAGCGTATCCTACAAGCTACAGATGGATTGAGGCGGCTTTACGGAGAAGTCTGGACGAATTGGTGCGCCTGTGGATGTGCGCAAAAGCCCGCCGCATGTGTCACGGTGGATTGTCGCCGCATCCGGTCGCAGGTATCGCTGGGGCAAACCCACGACACTGGTCAGGCCCATGCAACACCATACCCGCCGTACGTTTCTCACGCTCTGTTGCGCGACCCTTGCCGCCTGTTCGGCAGGGCCGGCACCTGCGCCAGAGCCGACGGAGCCACCACTCTACCCACAGGAAACACCGCAGCTGCGGGCCAAGATCAACCGCTGGGCTGATCACTACGCCTTGCCCCGCAGCCTTGTGCACCGCCTCGCCATCCGCGAGAGCACACACAACCCCCGGGCCCGCAACGGCCCTTATTATGGCCTGTTGCAAATCCTGCCAGCGACAGCGCGCACCATGGGGTTTCGAGGACAACCTTCGGACCTACTGGATGCCGATACAAACCTCGAATTTGCGCTCAAGTACCTGCGCGGCGCATGGCTTCTGTCGGATGGGGATCACGCAACCGCTGTCAGTTGGTATGCCCGAGGCTATTATTACGAAGCCAAGCGACGCGGCATGTTGGTAGAGACAGGGCTGCGCCCGGGGTAGCGGCACTGAACGCTTGGCCCTCAGCACCCGCCATCAGATCGGACGCGCCTTTGACCGCCAAAAACAAAAAGGGCCGCGCTTGCAAGCACGGCCCTTTGTAATTCTGTCCTGAAAACGAGGCTTATGCCTGCTCTTCAAGCGCCTCTACGGCCTTTTGAAGCTCATCCTTGGAGACTTCTTTGTCGGTCACATTCGCCGCTTCGGCAAGGTGGTCGACAACCTTGTCCTCAAAGAGCGGCGCACGCAGCTGCTGCTGCATCTGCTGGTTCTGCTGCACAAACTCAAAGAACTGGCGTTCCTGACCGGGATACTGGCGCGCTTGTGCCATGATGGCCTGCGTCATTTCCGCATCCGTTACCTCAACCTCGGCCTTCTGACCGATCTCGGCCAGCAACAAGCCCAGACGCACGCGACGGGTCGCGAGCTTTTCGTGCTCCTCGTTGGTCTCGATCTCTGGGTGGTCGTGGCCTTCGACGTCCGGGTTGTCCTCGTGCCACAGCTGATGTGCGATCTGCTTGGCTTCTGCTTCCACCAGTGACGGGGGCAGATCAAAATCAACCATACCGTCCAGCGCATCAAGCAGGCCGCGCTTCATCACCGCGCGGGAGGCACCGGAGTATTCGGCTTCCAGACGCTCTGCAATCTGACCCTTCAGACCGGCGAGGTCTTCTGCACCAAACTTTGTGGCCAGCTCATCGTTGATCTCAGCGGCGACAGGCTCCTTGACCTCTTTGATCGTGCAATCAAAGACGGCTTCTTTGCCCGCCAGATGCTCGGCCTGATACTCTTCGGGGAATGTGACCGTCACGGCCTTTTCCTCTTCGGCTTTCACGCCAACAAGCTGCTCCTCAAAACCGGGGATGAAGTTGCCGGACCCCAGCACCAGCGGGAAATCTTCGGCAGAGCCACCTTCAAACGCTTCGCCGTCAACCTTACCGACAAAATCCATCACAACCTGATCGCCGTCTTTGGCCTTTGAGCCTTTCTTGCGCCCTTTGAAGTCCTGCGCGGTTTCAGCAAGGTTTGCCAAGGCTTCGTCGATCGCGGCATCGTCCGCTTTCACGACCATCTTTTCCAGCGCCACGCCTGAGACATCCAGCTCAGGGATCTCAGGCAGCGCCTCATAGGACATCTCGACGTTGACGTCGTCGCCCTCTTTCCAGTCCTCATTGGTCATCTTGACCTCAGGCTGCATCGCAGGGCGATCGCCGGACTTCTCAAAATGCTCGGACATCGCGCCATCGATGCTTTCCTGCATCGCTTCGCCCATGATCCGCTGACCAAACTGCTTTTTCAGCAGCGCCATAGGCACCTTGCCCTTGCGAAAACCCTTCATCTCAACCTCGGGCTGCGCCTCGGCCAGCTTTTCGTTGACCTTTGCGTCCAGTTCAGCGGCCGTAACCGTGATGGCATAGCCGCGTTTCAGACCTTCGTTCAGCGTCTCGTTGACCTGCATGTGTGCTCCATAGACAAAAGCCGCGCGGGCTGCGCGCGGGGTAAAAAATCTGCATCCTTCTATGAGGGTGTGACCCTCAGCGCAAGGGGGGTGCAGCCCTTTGTTTCATGGGTCCGCGCGCCACCCGTCATGCCTCACATGCCCAACGCTTCCTTGTACATCTCAAGGACCGCTTCTTCTTCGGCAATATCATCCGCGTCGCGCTTGCGCAGGGCGATGACCTTGCGCATGACCTTTGTGTCATATCCGCGCGCTTTGGCCTCTGCCATGACCTCCTTTTGCTGCTCGGCGAGGTCCTTTTTCTCGGCGTCCAGACGCTCAATCCGTTCGACGAACTGGCGCAGTTCATTGGCGGTGACGCGGTATGTGGCATCGCCCTCGGTCTCAATCACATCTGGGTTCGTCGCGGTATCGCTCATCGGGATGTCCTGTGCTGGAATGGAGGTGGTCTTGCCGCCTGACTACCCGCCACACAGCAAGGCTGCAAGACAGCTCTTGCGCAGGCTTGTCCCCACCGCGTGATTGGCATAGCTCTGCGGCTATGGAAAACGAAACAAATTCACTTGCGGATGCGATCATCTGGTCGGGGGCCGCATTGTCCGTTTTGGGCCTTGTTGGGCTGGTCTTTTGCATTCTGCGTGTCGCCCGTGCCAAACGGGCCAAGCTCTCTGACGAAGAGATGCGCAATGTGCTGCAATCCACCCTGCCGCTTAACCTCGGCGCGCTGTTTTTGTCTGTGATTGGCCTGATGATGGTGATCGTTGGCATTTTCATCGCCTGAGCACTCCTGCGACATCGTGGACTGCGGGCCAAGAAAACTTGGCGGATCGGGAGAAAGCTCTTATCTTGTGCGCAACGATAAGGAGAGCCCCATGACATCGTCCGTCCCAGCCCCCATTGTCACCGCCTTTTTCGACACGGCGACCAATACCGTCAGCTATGTCGTGCAGGACCCGCAAGGCTCGGCCTGCGCGATCATCGACAGCGTGCTGGACTTTGATCATGCCTCAGGGCGCACGGACACGGCATCCGCCGACAAGGTTGTTGCTTTCGTCAAGGACAAGGGGCTCAACACCCAATGGATCCTGGAAAGCCATGTCCATGCCGACCACCTGTCCGCCGCCCCCTATCTGCAAGAAAGGCTGGGCGGACAGATCGGGATTGGGGACCAGATCACGACAGTGCAGGACACTTTTGGCAAGGTCTTTAACGAAGGAACCGAATTTCAGCGGGACGGGTCGCAGTTTGACGCGCTGTTTCGGGAGGGCGACAGCTTTCATATTGGGCAGATGCGCGCAGATGTGATGCACACGCCCGGTCACACGCCGGCCTGCCTCACTTACGTAATCGGGGACGCGGCCTTTGTCGGGGACACGCTTTTTATGCCGGATTTCGGCACGGCGCGCTGTGATTTTCCGGGCGGCTCTGCCCATGATCTCTATCAATCCATTCAGCGCATTCTCTCTTTGCCAGACGAAACGCGCATATTTGTCGGCCACGACTACAAAGCACCGGGGCGCGACGAATTCGCCTGGGAGACAACGGTGGCCGCGCAGCGGGCCGCAAACGTCCATGTGGGCGGCCAGCGCGATGAGGATGCTTTTGTCGATCTGCGCGAGACCCGCGATGCGCAGCTTGCCATGCCCAAGCTGATCGTGCCGTCCTTGCAGATCAACATGCGCGCGGGCAACATGCCGCCGCCCGAAGAAGACGGCACCGTGATGCTGAAACTGCCGATCAACCGGCTCTGACTGGACAGCGACGGCTGGCTTTCGTAAGCCTGTCGTTATGGACATAAGACAGCTTTCCCCCCGCTACTTCGTCAGCCCGCAAATCAGCCCCGATGACATCTCCGGTCTGAAAGAAGCCGGGATCACCCGTATCCTATGCAACCGCCCCGATATGGAAGTGCCGCCCGGCCTGAGCGCGCAGACCATGCGCGGCGCGGCAGAAGCGGCGGGCCTCAGCTTTGCCGAGCAGCCGTTGACCCATCAATCGCTGGTGCCGGATGTCATTGCGGAGAACCGCGCATTGGGCGCAGAGACCGATGAGGTGGTGCTGGCCTATTGTGCCTCCGGTACGCGGTCTTGCATCGCCTGGGCGTTGGGACAAGCCGGCGAGATGCCCGCCGAAGACATCATGTCCGCTGCCCGTGCCGCTGGATACGACCTCAGCAACATTGCGCATGTGCTGGATCGGCCTTTCAGCTGATGGTTTTCCACGTCTCGCTTTGAAGCACTGAAGCGCTACGGCTGACTGTTTGTCTGGCAAGCAAAAACGCAGCAATCCTTGCCTCCAAACCGAAGTGCCCACGCCCGCGACAACGCGTTTCGGGGCGTCCTCAAGGCGCGCTGTTAGCCGACGTTAAGCTGTGGTAGATCATCCATATCCGGCAAATCTGGCAAATCGGACATATCCGGCATCTCGGGAAGGTCCGGCATCTCAGGCAAATCCGGGAGCGCTCCGGGCGCTGGTTCATCGTTCAAATCAGGAAGGTCCGACATATCGGGCATGGCTGGCAAATCCGGCAGATCCGACACCTCGAACGGTTTCTCATCTTCCGAGATCATCGCTTGTGTGTACTGCTCCAGTGCGTCGTCCTCAGACAATGCGCCGTCCGGAACCTTTGGACTAAAGCTGCCCTGCTGGGGCTGAACCGTTCGAACCTTGACCGCGCGCTGGCCGTCAGTCTGGCCCAGGACACCCCGCCCGATGGTCTGGCCTGTCAGGGTCTGAATGGCCACATTGTCAAACTTCGGCGCGCCCAGCTCGACCATGCTGCCCGGCGCAAGTGTGCCCAACTTACCCAGCGACATGGTGATCTGGGACAGGGATATGCGCAGTTCGGCATTCAGGTTCATGACCGTTTCAGACAGCATGTGTGGCGTTTGCGGTTGGACCACTTCTTGATGTTCGTGTTGTCCACCGGCGTCTGGCGCAAGGTCTGTCGGCACCGCTTCGCCTTTGGGCATACACAGCAGAATGCGACCCTGACGCACTCCCCCGGCGATATCGAGGCTCAGCTGCATGACATCATACTTGGGTTCCTCAAGCGCCATGGACAGAACGCGCGTGTCCTCCACCCAAGCGCCAAAGGCGAAACCTTCAATCAACTGACGCTCCTGCGCAGTTTCGGGCAACAGCGCAGCGCGGCGCAGCAGGGCATCCAGAAACGGCGCGCACACCGCTGCATCCGTTGGGGTCAGACGACGCTCTGCCCCTTCCACTTCCTTGATCACTTTGCCCATTGTTTGCTGCTGGATCAGTGCCCCGACAAGAGCCGCATCAAAAATCGCCGCCGCCCGCGTGCGCCGCGGACCGTCAAGCAACATCAGCAAACCGGGTTCAGCAAAGGCCTCCTGCAGCTTGTCCCCTTCCCAACTTTGAGAGCGAAATCCAATCACCGCCATCGACAGATCAAAAAGTTCCTCGGAGACCTTGGCCAGCGTCAGCCGCAACGACTTGGCCAGCGACATCGCGCGGGCCTGATGCTCCGCCATGCCCGCTTGTACCTTGCGCGAAATGATCGTCCCGCCGGATGCCGCATCCTTGGCGGGTGACGTGTCAGACGCTGCCATTTGCTGATCGGTTCCCAAAGTTATGACACCCGCTCATGCGGTCCTACCGTGCAGACATAGCTCAGATTAGGTTACCAGAGCCTTTATGAGCGCGCGGCAACCTCAACCATGGACGGTTTTTCTGCCAAAGCGGAGGACGGCAAAAACACCTCAAATGCAGCCCCTTGCCGACCGGTCAGATAGCTGATCCGCCCCCCGAGCCGCACCATGATTTCAAGGCAGATCGCCAGCCCAAGTCCCGCGCCATCCCCCTCCGACCCCGTCACCCGGTAGAATTTTTCAAAGATGACCGCGCGTTCATCGGCCGCAATACCTGCACCATTGTCAACAAAATGTACCGCCAACCCATCGGCGTGCATGTGGGACGTGATGGTCAGGCGCGGTGTTTCTGACTGGCAGTATTTGCGCGCATTGGTGATCAAATTGATAAAGACCTGTACCAGCCGGTCCAGATCGGTGTTGAGCATGATGGGCGATGCGCTCGGCACAACCTCGATCTCGATCGCGGGTGCGTCCCCGGCAAGGGCTGTGGTCACGGCACGCTGCAAGACACGGTCCAGCGTATCGCGCCCCATATGCAAAGAAACCTGCCCGTTTTCCAGCACCGACAAATCCAGCAGATCATCCAGAAGCCGCGTCAGGCGAATGGTCTCGGAGTGGATGATGGACGCATAGCGGGTTTTGTCGGCCTCTCCCATCTTGTCCGCATCCCGCAGGATCTCCGAAAACGACCGGATCGAAGTCATCGGCGTGCGCAATTCATGGCTGATCTGACTGAGAAACGCATCCTTTTGCAGCGAAAGCTGGGTGAGCTTTTCATTGGCCACACGCAATTGATCTGCCGTTTCCGACAGCTCGCGTGACTTCAGCTCAAGCTGGCTGGAGTATTCCAGCATTTGCTGGGATTCGTCCGCCACAGCGAGAAGGTCCTGCACAGAGACCGACGAGCCCCCCACGATCTGTCCCACCATCGCATGGGCCGTCGCCGCCCCAACCGAGGCCGCAAGCTCCCTTTCCAAGCCTTGCAAAAACGCAGGAGTGGGTTCTGGCAATAGCCCGGCCCTGCCCTGCGACGCGGCCTCATTGCGAAAAAACAGCTGCGCCTCACTGGCCCCCAAGATGCGCTGTGCCATGATCATCAGGTCTTCGCTGCCCGCAACTGAGGCGGTCCAGCCGCGCGCCGTGCCTGCATGCTCCAACACATTTACAAACTGCGCGCCCTGCAAACGCTCAATCGGGTCGGGAAAGCTGAAGATTGACAAGGTCAGGAAGACCAGCACATTCAGCGACAGGCTCCAGAATACTGCATGCACCGTCGGATCAAGCCCTTCGATCCCAAAAAGCGCATGGGGCCTGAGCCAGCTGAGCCCCAAAAGCCCCTGCTCAAAAACCTCCTTTGACAGGGCCGCATCGGTCCCGAAACTGGGCAACAGCATCGTGAAAAACCAGATCGCAAATCCTGTGCCCATGCCACCCAGCGCGCCCAGCCGGGTGGCCCCACGCCAGAAAATACCGCCCATCAATGCCGGCAGGAACTGCGCCACACCCCCAAAACTGATGGTACCAATCGCAGCAAGCGCCGCCCCGCCCCCCGACAATCGATAGTAGAAAAAGCCAAGGGCAATGATGATCAGGATCGACAGTCTACGCGCCAGAATGACAACGCTGCGCACATCCCCTGACTGCATCGCGCCGCCTTGTCGCCGGGTGAGCCAGACCGGCATGACGATGTGGTTGCTCACCATCGTGCTGAGCGCGAGGGTTGCAACAATCACCATCGACGTCGCAGAGGAGAATCCTCCCAGAAAGGACAGCATCGCCAGACCGTTTTGCCCCTGACTGAGCGGCAGGCTCAGCACAAAGAGATCCGGGTTTGAGCCTGCGGGCAAAAGGTCAAGGCCAACGACTGCGATGGGCACCACAAACAGGCTGATCAGCATCAAATAGGCCGGGAACGCCCATGAGGCGATCTGGAGGTATCGTTCATCATCATTCTCGACCACCATCACCTGAAACATGCGTGGCAGGCATAGGAATGCGGCTGCTGACAACATGGTCAGCGCGGCCCAACGGCTGCCCTGCACTTCCCAGGTGCCAATGGCGGAGTTATCAATACGCGCGAGCGTTTCGCCCAATCCTCCTGCCAACCCCCAGACGACGAATATCCCCACGGCGACCAGCGCAAACAGTTTGACAACCGCCTCGACCGCGACGGCAATCACAACGCCGTGGTGGCGTTCATTGACGTTCAGATTGCGCGTGCCAAAGAGCACCGTAAAAACCGCCAGCCCCGCCGCCACCCAAAACGCTGCCTGCGCCGGGTTGAAGCTGTCCGCAGCTGCGCCGCCTTCGGTTGCGGCAAAGATCGACAGCGACAGGACAACCGATTGGAGTTGCAGGGCGATATAGGGTGTGACACCAATCACCGCCATCAAGGTCACCGCAATCGCCAGCACATTGGATTTGCCATAGCGCGATGAGATAAGGTCAGCGATTGAGGTCACACGCTGGCTGCGCCCGATGCGCACCATTCGGCGCAATGTCCACCACCAACCGATCATCACCAACGACGGGCCCAGATAGATCGTCAGGTATTCCAGCCCCGAGCGCGCAGCGTACCCCACAGCACCGTAAAACGTCCAAGCGGTGCAATAGATCGACAGCGACAGCGTGTAGATCAGCGGGGAGCGCAAAATCGCACTGCCCTGCCCGCGGACCGCAGCCCGTTCCGCCATAAACGCAAGACCAAAGAGGATCACCACATAGGTCAGACACACCAGAATGAGTTGGTTAAGTGCGACCATCAACCAAGGTCATCCGCATGCGCCTGCGCGTTCTCGGCCAGCCGCCGGGCAGTGCGCCGCCAGAGGAGCCATCCCACCACCACCATTAAGACCCAGACCCCAAACAGGTACAGCAGTGCCACACTCATCGGCATGGCCTGCACCGTGCCCGCATCGTCCGGTGTTGGCAGCGGCCACAACAGCGGTACCATCCACAACAACACCCCCAGCAATGGCAGCAGCCGTACAGCGTCCAGCAACCGGCGGAACCGATAGCTTTGACGTTCCAAAAAGACAGGGCCTTGCGCCATGGGTGACCTCTTGTCCGATTGTCCGACCTCAGCGCGTCAGATCGCGCACCGCGTCCAGCATTTCGGTGTTGGAAAAGGGTTTTGTCATAAAGCGGCTTACCCCCGCCTTTTCAGCCATCTCCCGGTCGCGGTTCTGGCCCCGCGCGGTCAACATCAGCACAGGCAAGTCAATCAGTTCCGGGTCCGCCCGCAGATCATGCAGAATTTCAAAGCCGCTTTTGCCGGGCAACATCACGTCCAGCATCACCAGATCCGGTGCTGTCTTGCGGATCACGTCCACCGCCGATGTGCCATTGGCCAGCGTTTCCACCCGCCAGCCTTCATTGGACAGCAAAAAGCGGATGGCCTCTGCGATGTTTACTTCGTCTTCAACGAGCACAACATGTTTGCCCATGTGTGGTTCGTCCTCCTCCCAAATACGCCGTGCTTGTGCCGTCTGACGCAGCGTGTTGGCACGGTCCGATCAGGATGCACCGGAACGCCGGGGCTGTCAAAAGCTCATCTGCGCTCAGACGCCTGTACTCAGGATCGAAGGTTCCCGCCGTGCACCACACGGATCATGTGGACAGACCCGGCAAGTGGCACCAACGGGTTTGCCTGCGCCACTGCCCGCGTCGGCTGGCACCAGCAACATCACCGCCTGCACCAGCGGCGGGGCATTATACGTGGCACCCCCAACAGCCTCGGAAACTGCAAAGGCATCAAATGCCGCCTGCGCACGGCCAAGCTGGCTCACACGCTCTGACACGACCAAACCCGGTTGCCCAAGCACCGCAAAGATGGGCCAGAGCGGGCAATTGGACCCATGCCGCGGCACGCTGAACCCCTCAACCGATTTGCGAAAAATCACCGTACCGGACCGGTCACAGACCACCAGCCCGGCCCCCAGTTCGGGCAGTGCCGCCAACCTGCGCAACACACAAGCCATCGGGGTTTGCAGCGCGCGCGACAGCGTGGCGGGGTCCGCGCCCTGCACCGCAATCTCACTGCGCAGCGCCTTGAGGCTGAGGACAGCCGCATCTTCGATCACCTGATACAACACACGGGTCGCGATATGCTTGGCTGCCTGCGATCCAAGCTCAGGCGCGTTCTGGATCAACGCCGCGATCTGCACAGGCCCGTCCTGTCCGGCCTCAAGTGTGGGAAAACTAAAGTCATGCGTCGCAAGAAAGCTCTCGACCTCTTCCTGAGGCGAGCTGGCCGCCTCTGCCGTTTCTGCGTCACTGTCGAGGTAGCTGACCAGGGACTGCGCGCTTTCGGCAAGCCGTCTGCTGTCTTCGTTGATGTTGGCGTGAAACCGGTCGCGCCATTCGGGCTGCAGGGTTTCTGTCTCGGCCAGAATGGACGCGGTGGACCGAATGGCAGCGGCGGTGGACAGCAACTCATGCATTGATGCCGCCAGATGCGGGTCATGCGACAGACGATCAGTCAGGGCCTCAACAGTTTCTTCAAGCGCTGCCACACGCCGCCATGTCCCCGCCAAGACATCCGCCCACCCCGGAAAGCGACCGGCAAAGTCATCCGCCCGCTCGGCCTCTGGTCCTGACAGGGCCGCATGATCCGCGGCCTCCCGCAAGGTTGCAATCAGCGCGGCCTCGGCCCCTTCGGTCAGCGCCTGAGGTTCTACCGTCAGGACAGAGGCAATGTTGAGCAACAATTTGCCGCCGATTCTGCGTTTGTTGTGCTCGATTAGATTGAGGTAACTGGCCGAGATACCGATCGTCTTGGCAAGATCCGCCTGCTTGAGACCGGCCATCACACGCCGCTCGCGGATGCGGCTGCCGGTTAATCCTTCGCGTGCCATGGTGCACCGTTCCTTCAATATCACGCAAAATCAATGCGTTTCTGCGCTGCAACATCATGGAATTTACAGAATGCTGAAACGCTTTGCGAAAATATTTACAGAATAGTTGTGAAGATCAAGGGGCTTATTGAACCAATTTGACAAATCACCGGATACTGGCTTTGCACAATTGTGTTGTCACGTCCGGGAGGAAAGGGCGTGGCGTTTTATAATCCGGGAGGAATTCATGTCATCTTCGAAATTGACACGTCGTGGTCTTATCAAAACGGGTGCTGTCGCCAGCGCCGGTCTTGCGATCCCACAGTACTTGCGTGCCGACGGGCACTCTGGCTTTACCAACGCGCCAACAGGCAGCACGGTCACGCTGGGCTTTAACGTACCGCAGTCCGGTCCCTATGCGGACGAAGGCGCGGATGAGCTGCGCGCCTATGAGCTTGCTGTTGAGCACCTGAATGGTGGCGGCGACGGCGGCCTGTTGAACACATTCTCGTCCAAGGCGTTGCAGGGCAACGGCATCATGGGCAAGAAGGTCGAGTATGTCACTGGTGACACGCAGACCAAATCCGACGCGGCACGCGCATCTGCCAAGTCCATGATCGAAAAAGACGGCGCGGTGATGATCACCGGCGGCTCCTCTTCTGGTGTGGCTGTTGCTGTTCAGGCGCTCTGCCAAGAAGCCGGCGTCATCTTTATGGCGGGCCTCACGCACTCCAACGACACAACGGGTAAAGACAAGCGGGCCAACGGCTTCCGCCACTTCTTTAACTCCTACATGTCCGGCGCGGCGCTTGCGCCTGTTCTGGCCGCCAACTACGGCACAGACCGCAAGGCCTACCACCTGACAGCGGACTACAACTGGGGTTACACCACAGAAGAAGCGGTCCGCTCCTCCACCGAAGCCATGGGCTGGGAGACAGTGAACGCGGTCAAGACACCGCTGACACAGACAGACTTCTCTGCCTATATCGCGCCTGTTCTGCAGTCGGGTGCCGACACGCTGGTTCTGAACCACTACGGCGGCAACATGGTGAACAGCCTGACCAACGCGGTTCAGTTTGGTCTGCGCGACAAGCAGGTCAACGGCAAAGACTTCCAGATTGTTGTACCGCTTTACTCTCGCCTGATGGCGAAGGGTGCGGGTGCAAACGTGAAAGGCATCTTTGGCTCAACAAACTGGCACTGGTCGCTGCAGGACGAAGGCTCTAAGGCATTCGTGAAATCCTTTGGCACCAAGTACGGCTTCCCGCCCTCACAGGCGGCGCACACCTGCTACGTTCAGGCTCTGCTTTATGCGGATGCGGTTGAGCGCGCGGGCTCGTTCAACCCCTGTGCGGTTGTCGAAGCACTGGAAGACTTTGAGTTCGACGGTATGGGCAACGGCAAGACGCTCTATCGCGGCGCGGATCACCAGTGCTTCAAGGACGTGCTGGTTGTGAAGGGTAAAGAGAACCCAGAGTCCGAGTTCGACCTGCTGGAGATCGTGGAAGTGACACCTGTTGAGCAGGTGACATATGACCCCGATCACCCACAGATGGCGGGCGGTTCTTTGGGTACATGTAACCCAGGCGCATAAGCCTTTCTTCTGAAACATACTGGCGGGCGGGAATTTCCCGCCCTCCTCTCTTGCCCCGACGGGGCCTGCGCGCTTGCTGGGAGGTGGGACGACCATGGACGCAATTATCCTTCAAATTTTGAACGGCCTGGACAAAGGGTCTGCTTATGCGCTGATTGCGCTGGGTCTGACATTGATCTTTGGCACGTTGGGTGTTGTGAACTTCGCTCACGGTGCCCTGTTTATGATCGGTGCCTTTTGCGCTGTGACCTTCAGCAAATTCCTGTCGCTGAGCCACACCATCATAGATGAGACCAAGACCGATTTCCTTGGCAATCCGGCCAAGATTGAGGTGCCCTATATCCACGATATCTTTGGCGTGGCCACAGGGGATGCGATCATCGACTGGGCTGTCCCGCTATCGATCCTCTTTACCGTCCCCGTCATGATCGCCATCGGCTTCATCATGGAGCGGGGGCTGATCAAACACTTCTACAAGCGGCCCCACGCCGACCAGATCCTTGTGACCTTTGGTCTGGCGATCGTGCTGCAGGAAGTGATCAAGTATTTCTACGGTGCCAACCCGATCCCGACACCCGCGCCTGCGGCCTTTGCCGGATCATTTGATTTTGGTGCCATGATGGGGTTTGACCCCAACACAATCATCTACCCCTACTGGCGGCTGGTGTATTTTGCCTTTGCGGCTGTGATCATCGGGGCGGTTTTTGCGTTCCTGCAGTTCACGACCTTCGGCATGGTTGTCCGTGCTGGCATGGCGGACCGCGAAACGGTGGGCCTGCTGGGCATCAACATCGACAAACGCTTTACCATCATGTTCGGCATTGCCGCGGCTGTCGCGGGGCTTGCGGGGGTGATGTATGCACCGATCAACTCACCCAATTACCACATGGGCATGGATTTCCTTGTGCTCAGCTTTGTGGTGGTCGTCGTGGGCGGCATGGGCTCGCTGCCCGGCGCGGTGCTGGCGGGCTTCCTGCTGGGGGTTTTGGAAAGCTTTGCATCCATGGCCGCCGTGCTGGAGTTTCTGCCCGGCATCAATCAGATCATCATCTATCTTGTGGCGATCATCATTCTGCTCACCCGCCCGCGGGGCCTGATGGGCCGCAAAGGCGTGATGGAGGAATAAGAACATGCTTGGTATGAACAAAAAAGACGCAGGGCTGATGCTGATCGTTGCGATCCTTGCCTTGGCGGCACCCTTCATCCTGAACCCTTTCCCCGAAGGCTCCGCCATGGCGCAGTTCAACGCGGGATACCCTGACCTGATGCAGCGTCTGGTGATCTTTGGCATCTTCGCCATCGGCTTCAACATCCTGTTTGGATTGACCGGATATCTGTCCTTTGGTCACGCGGCCTTTCTCGGGGTGGGCTCTTATGCGGCGATCTGGATGATGAAGCTGCTGACGATGAACGTCATTCCGGCCATCATCGTGTCTGTTGTGATTGCGGGGCTTTTCTCTCTTGTGGTGGGATGGATCTCGCTGCGCCGCTCCGGCATCTACTTCTCCATCCTGACACTGGCCTTTGCGCAAATGTCCTATGCACTGGCCTATTCTGTCCTGACCCCGATCACCGGGGGCGAGACGGGATTGCAGCCCAAATACACCGATCCGCGTATCCTTGATGGCGCTCTGGCCGAAGGGCAGACGCCGCGCGCAAACCTCTTTGGCCTGGAAATGGGCGATGGGTTTGAGCTGAGCATGGGCAGCTGGGTCTTTACCTTCAACGCAGGTTACTACATCGCGGCTGTTGTGATGCTGATTGCCTTTTACATCAGCATCCGCATCTTCCGGTCGCCTTTTGGGATGATGTTGCGCGCTGTGAAGTCCAACCAGCAGCGGATGAACTATACCGGCCTGAACTCCAAGCCCTACACGCTGGCGGCCTTTGTGATCTCTGGCATGTACGCAGGTCTTGCGGGTGGTCTTCTGGTGGCGATGGACACGCAGGTGGGCGCGGAGCGGATGTTCTGGACCGCCTCGGGCGAAGTGGTGCTGATGACCATTCTGGGCGGCGCGGGCACCTTGATCGGTCCGGTGCTGGGCGCGGGTTTCATCAAGTACATGGAAAACATCGTCTCCAAGATCAACAAGTCGATCCTCGAACAATGGTTTGCCTTTATGCCGGACGGGCTGGAGGACATCATCGTCAGCATGATCTACCCCTTCATCGGCAAAGGCTGGCACCTGACACTGGGCCTGTTGTTCATGCTGGTCGTGATCTTTCTGCCCGGGGGGCTGGTCGAAGGCGGTCAGCGCATCGGCAAGATGTTCCGCGGCAAGAAGGCCACGGACGACACGCCTGACGGCTCCAAGACACCTGCTGAATAAGGAAGACGGATATGGCTATTCTCGAAGTTAAGGATGTCGGCAAACGGTTCGGCGGGTTGCAGGCGCTGGGGGATGTGAACCTGAGTGTGGCGGAAAACTCCTGCCACGCGATCATCGGGCCCAACGGCGCGGGTAAATCCACCCTGCTCAATTGTCTGGTGGGCAAGCTGATCCCGGACACCGGATCGGTGATGTTTGACGGGCAATCGGTGCTGGGGCGCAAGCCTTATGAGATCAACCAGATGGGTATTTCGCGGGTGTTCCAGACGCCGGAAATCTTTGGCGATCTGACGGTGATGGAAAACATGATGATCCCTTGTTTTGCCAAACGCGATGGTGCTTTTCGCATGCATGCCATCGAAAGCATGGCACATGAGAAGGACATCGTCGAAAAAGCCGAACACATGCTCGAAGAGATGAACCTCATCGACAAACGTGAGATGCATGGTGCGGCCATGTCACGGGGCGACAAGCGGCGGTTGGAGATTGCGATGTGTCTGGCGCAGGACCCCCGGCTGCTCTTGCTGGATGAACCGACAGCGGGCATGGCGCGGGCGGACACCAACAACACCATTGATCTGCTCAAACAGATCAAAGAAGAGCGCGACATCACCATCGCCATCATTGAGCATGACATGCATGTGGTCTTTTCCCTCGCGGAGCGGATCACGGTACTGGCGCAGGGCACCCCGCTGGTGGAGGACACGCCCGACAACATCAAAGGTCATCCCAAGGTGCGCGAAGCCTACCTGGGTGAAACACAAGACGCCGCATAGGCCGGACCGCCCTGCCCGGCAACCACTGCGCGGGCGCTACTTCTGCTCATGCCGCAAAGGAACAGACCCATGACGACAAAAACGCTTGAGAAAAACGCCAATCACGCGGCCACTGCGCCCGCTTACCTTTCGGTCTGGGACCTTGAGGCATACTACGGTGAAAGCTACATCGTGCAGGGTGTGAGCTTTAACGTGCATGAGGGTGAAATCCTGGCGCTGCTGGGCCGGAACGGTGCGGGCAAAACCTCCACCTTGCGCGCCATTGCACGGCTTGCCGAGCCAGAGGCGCGGCACGGCGAGATCTGGCTTGATCACCAGCCGTTGCACAAAATGAGCAGCCATGAGGCCTCTCAGGCCGGTCTGGGGCTGGTGCCCGAAGACCGCCGGATCATTCCCGGTCTGACCGTTGAGGAAAACCTGAAACTGGCCCAGATCGCCCCGCCTATCGGCTGGTCACTGGAGCGTCTCTATACGCTGTTCCCGCGGCTGGGGGAACGCAAGTCACAGGAAGGCACAACCCTTTCTGGCGGTGAACAGCAGATGCTGGCGATTGCCCGCGCGCTCGCGCGTGACATCAAGGTACTGCTGCTCGATGAACCCTACGAAGGGCTGGCGCCGGTGATTGTAGACGAGATCGAGAAGACCCTCGGCATCATCAAGGAACAGGGCATCACCACCATTCTGGTTGAGCAAAATGCGGTGCGGGCGCTGAAGCTGGCGGATCGCGCTGTGATCCTCGACACGGGCGGGATTGTCTTTGACGGAACCGCGCAAGAAGTGCTCGACAATGCGGAGCTGCGGGCGGAATACCTCGCAATCTGACACATCGGGCGCGTTGGTGATCGTTTTCTTTGAAAGAAAACGGTCGGAAATTTTGAAAATTTCCGATGCTTTGTCATTTCAGGCGCGCCCGTAGATCGGTTTTGAGCACCTTACCATAGTTGTTCTTCGGCAATTCCGCCACGCGAACGTAGACTTTGGGCCGCTTGAACCGTGCGATCTGGTCCAGACAAAGCGCATCCAGCGCGGCATCCGTCGCCTGCCCCACCACAAACGCCACGACCTCCTCTCCCCACTCAGGGTGCGGACGGCCCACAACAGAGACTTCCGCGACATCCCCGTGGGTCAGCAAGACCTCTTCGACCTCACGCGGATAGACGTTTGACCCACCCGTGATGATCACATCGTTGCTGCGGTCCGTCAGCGTCACATAGCCCGCCGCATCCATGTGCCCCATGTCGCCGGTCATCAGCCACCCGGCCCTCAGCGCCTTCGCGGTCGCTGCATCATTGCGCCAATACCCCGGCATCACCGTGCGCCCGCGCACCATGATCTCTCCGGTCTGTCCGATTGGCAAAGCGGCACCATCTGGCCCGCCAATCTGAACGTCGACCGCGGATTGCGCCCGCCCGACGGAAGCCAGCCGCCTTTGCCACCCTTCCGCGTCCCGCTCAGAGACATCCGCGCGGTCAAGCGCAGTGATCCCCATCGGGCATTCACCCTGTCCATAGATCTGAACAAAAACCGGACCAAACCAATCGACCGCTCTGATGATGTCGGCGTTGTACATCGGCCCCCCCGCATAAACGACAGTGCGCAGCCCCGTACCGCGCTGCTGAGAAGCCATCGCCACATCTGTCAATCGCTTGACCATCGTGGGAGCTCCGAACATGTGGACGTTGTCCAATTGCGCCGCAAGATCAAAGATCTCAGCCGGATCAAAGCCCCCGGAGTTGGGAAACACGTGCCGCGCGCCACGGCGCACATGCATCAGCGCATAAAGGCCCGCGCCATGGCTCAGCGGGGCAGCATAAAGCGCCGCATCCCTGGCCGTCACCCGGTCTACATCTGCCTCATAACACAGCGCCATCGACATCAGCATGTCATGGGTGATCATCACCCCCTTGGGCTGTCCAGTGGTGCCAGAGGTGTAAAAGAGCCACGCCAGATCACTGCCATCCCGGTCCACCAGAGGGGTCAGCGGCGGATCGAATGAGGCAATCTCCGTGTAGCGGTGCGGCGAAACGTCAACGACACGCGCCTGTGCGCCGCCAAAACCATCCCGCCCCGGCTCAGCAACGCATACGAGCTGCGCCTGCGCATCCTCCAGAATGAAGGCCACCTCGCGGCTGTGCAGTTTGGCGTTGATGGGCACGGCCACGCCCCCCGCGATCCAGATGCCGAAAAGCAGTGGCAGATAGGCGGGCGTGTTTTTGCTGTAAATCGCCACCCGGTCACCGGGTGCGATCCCCTGCGCCACCAGCCAACCGGCCACGCTGCACGCCTCACGGGCAAAGCGGGCGTAGTCCGCGACCACGTCCGTTCCGGCAAAAAGCGCAGGTCTCTCAGGCCAGCGATCTGCAGCGCGCAACAGCCAGTGGGCAAGGTTCATCATGGCCTCCTTTTGCGCGCAGGATGCACCGGCCCTGCCCCACGGGCAACTGGCTGCTTTTCATGGCTTGGCCCTTGGCCTATAAGCGGTTGGAACGTCACAGCTCTGAGCAGGGCAAGACAAGACGACATGTCGAGGAATTTATGACAAAAAACACTCATGACGCCGATGTGGCCTTTATCCGGGCGCTGGCCGAATTGCTGAACGAGAATGACCTGACAGAGTTGCAGGTCAAGCGGGACTACGCAGAGGACGACAGCCTGAATGTGCGTGTCAGCCGCAAACCACCTCAACAGATCATGGCCGCTGCTGCACCGGTGCAAGCGCAAGTCGCACCAGCCGCACCTGCGGCGGCCCCTGCCGCCGTCGCCGCCCCCGCCACAGAGCAAGGGGCGGACCCTGCAGCACATCCCGGTGCCGTGACATCCCCGATGGTCGGCACCATCTATATGCAGGCAGAGCCCGGCGCACCGGCGTTCATCAGCGTTGGCGCGAACGTCGCTGAGGGGGACACTCTGCTGATCGTGGAAGCCATGAAAACCATGAACCACATCCCAGCCCCCCGCGCAGGCACCATCAAACGGATCATGGTGGGTGACGGCGATGCGGTGGAATTCGGCGCACCTTTGGTCATCATCGAATAGGGCTGCGGGTCATGTTCAACAAAATTCTTGTCGCCAACCGAGGCGAGATTGCCCTGCGCGTCATCCGTGCTGCACGTGAGATGGGCATTCAGTCCGTTGCAGTGCATTCCACCGCTGACAGTGACGCGATGCATGTGCGGATGGCAGACGAATCCGTCTGCGTCGGCCCGCCTTCTTCGGCGCAATCCTATCTGTCGATCCCCTCGATCATTGCTGCCTGCGAAATCACGGGCGCAGAGGCCATCCACCCCGGCTATGGCTTTTTGTCCGAGAACGCCAATTTTGTTCAGGTGATCGAAGATCACGACCTTACCTTTATTGGTCCGACCGCCGAACATATCCGCGTCATGGGCGACAAGATTACTGCCAAGGACACGATGAAGAAACTTGGCGTGCCGTGTGTGCCCGGATCAGATGGCGGTGTCTCCACCTTGGAAGACGCGCAGGCGCTGGGTGAAGAGATGGGATATCCCGTCATCATCAAAGCGACAGCGGGCGGTGGCGGCAAAGGCATGAAGGTCGCCGAAACGGCCGAAGACATGGAGCGCGCGTTTCACACGGCGCGGGCCGAAGGGCTGTCCAACTTTGGCAATGACGAAGTCTATATTGAGAAATACCTGACCACGCCGCGCCACATTGAGATTCAGGTCTTTGGCGATGGCAAGGGCCGTGCCGTGCATCTGGGGGAGCGTGACTGTTCGCTCCAGCGGCGTCACCAAAAGGTGTTTGAGGAGGCCCCCGGCCCCACCATCACCGCAGAGGAACGTGCGCGGATTGGCAAGGTATGCGCCGACGCGATGGCGGACATCAACTACATTGGTGCCGGCACAATCGAGTTCCTGTATGAAAAAGGTGAGTTCTATTTCATTGAGATGAACACCCGGCTTCAGGTGGAGCATCCGGTGACCGAAGCCATCTTTGGTGTCGATCTGGTGCGCGAACAGATTCGCGTCGCCTCGGGCATGGAGATGTCTTTTCAGCAGGACGATCTGGAGATCAACGGCCACGCGATCGAGGTTCGCATCAACGCCGAAAAGCTGCCCAACTTCACACCCTGCCCCGGCCGCATCACGCAATATCACGCGCCGGGCGGCCTTGGGGTGCGGATGGATTCAGCGCTTTATGATGGCTATTCGATCCCGCCATTTTATGACAGCCTGATCGGCAAGCTGATCGTGCATGGCCGCGACCGGCCCGAAGCACTCGCGCGTCTCAACCGCGCCTTGGGAGAGCTGATCGTAGACGGCGTGGACACCACCGTGCCGCTTTTCCATGCGCTTTTGCAGGAAAAGGATATCCACACCGGGGAATACAACATTCACTGGTTGGAACATTGGCTGGAAACCGCTCTAGCGGAAAGCTGACGCGCCATGTCCGAGCTGACGACGGAACTGCTTTTGCATGGGTATAGCATCGGTATTTTTCCGATGGCGGAGCACCGTGAAGACACGGAAGTCTTTTGGGTTGATCCAAAGCGCCGCGGCGTGATCCCTTTGGACCGCTTTCATGTTTCGCGTTCGCTGGCCAAGGCACTGCGGCAAACCGACTTTGAGGTGCGTATCGACACGGCGTTTGACGCCGTGGTCGAGGCCTGCGCCGACCGATCCGAAACATGGATCAACGATGAGATCGCCGGGCTTTACAGCGCGCTGCATCATCGCGGAAACGCGCATTCGCTTGAGATTTGGGACGCATCTGAGTTGGTTGGCGGGGTCTATGGCGTGACGCTGGGGGCCGCATTTTTTGGCGAAAGCATGTTTTCGCGTCGGACAAATGCTTCGAAGATGGCCCTTGCCGCCATGGTGGATCGGCTGGATCGTGCCGGTTTTACCCTTTTCGATACTCAGTTTCAAACCGAGCATCTCGCAAGTCTTGGCGCGGTTGAGATCACGCGCGCCGCTTATCACCGAAAACTGGAGCAGGCCAAGACCATGCCTGCAAATTTCAATGCTCCAGATACGTCACCACTTTATGAGGTCATGCAGCGGATGACCCAAACGTCATAGCGGCGATGCTCCAGTGAGGACAGCGCGGGCGAGGACGCAATCATCCATCCAGAAAATAGCGGCGCATCCTTGCCCTTTTCGGTGATCTGCAAGGCCGCATACGCATTGCCAGATGGGTTACCAGCAGGATACCGGCACTCATTCATCACAATCCTGATGGAGCCGACATCGCGGGCCTGCCCGACGCGCATTTCAATATCGAGAGTGTCACCGGACGTTTTATCAAGCGCCCGCAGCACGCCACCCGGCGCATTTGTCACTTGCTGCGCAGTAACCGGCAAAGCCACAAACGCAAGTATACTCAGATACTTCCACATCGATGCTCACCCCCTACCTGAACTCTATTCAGGGCTCCACGCTTCATAGTCGCTGCGATCCTTGGGCTGGCTGTGGCGCAGTGACCCGGCTGGCGCATAGGCCATCGCGGTTCCTGTGAGGTTCTCAACGTGGGGCTTTTCCCACTCTTTATGCACAAAGGGTTTGTCCGTCGGCGGTTCATCCCAAGTCCGGTGCAGCCAACCGTGCCACTCCGGGCTGACCCGGCTTGCTTCCATATCACCGTTGAAAATCACCCAGCGACGGGAATCATCCGCATTGCGGTAGAACACATTGCCCTGCGCGTCTTCACCGACCTTTTGACCTTTGCGCCAGGTGAAAAACTGCGTGTTGAGCGTCTGCCCATCCCACCACGTCAATGCCCGGAAAATTGTATTCAAAATGCCCATGCTGCTCTCCGCTTTGGCTTGGGGTGGTTATGCACCAGAGTGCTGCGCGCGTCCAGCAATCATGCGCCTTTTGCAGTGTTGCGGCAAAGACTCGGAGGCAGATGCAGATCGGTCAGGATGGGCCAAAATTATTGGCCTCGAAACCAATGACCGATAATGTTTCCAAAACGGAGACAATCGCGATGGCGAGCACAGCACAAAAAAAACCAACGCATGTGGCGGAATGTCTTGGCGTAAAGGTCCCTGACAGCCCAATGCTCAACGCGACCCGGATTGAGCGGATCAATGCCGCGCGCTATGAAGGTCAGGAAATCGCAGGCGCGCTGAGCGTGGTGCGCGCCGGTGACAAAGTGCTCGAACTGGGCGCAGGCATCGGCATTGTTGGCGCGGTTGTTGCCAAAAATGCCAAGCCAAAACAGGTGGTGTCGTTTGAAGCAAACCCCAATCTGATTGAGCACATTCGCGCCCTCTACAAGCTCAACCGCCTGTCAACCAAGATTGAGGTCCGCAATCAGGTTCTGCTCAGCGCGCCCGACGCGCCCGAGACGATGGCCTTTCACATCCGCAACTCCTTTCTCGGCTCCTCGCTGATTGACACCGACACCCGGGCCACCACCCGCGTTGACGTTCCAACAGCAAGCTACGCCCAGATACACGAAGAATATGCGCCAGACGTCCTGCTGATGGACATCGAAGGGGGCGAACTTGATTTCCTGCGTCACGCCTCTCTCGAAGGGGTGCGTGCGATTGTCATTGAATTCCACCCCGGCGCATACGGCCGCGAGGGGATGATGGAGTGTAAATCAATTCTCGAACGCGCAGGTTTTACGAAAGTGCCTGAGCATTCGACACGCCAAGTCTGGACCTGCACCTTTGACGCCGCCACCCGCCCCCCTGTGCCCAATGAAGGCTGGTCACGGCAGATGACAACGCTGGAAAACGCCTATGTCGTGCCGCCAATTGATCAGGGGTTTGTGCAACGCGCCGGCATTCTGAATGCGGATGGCAGCTATCATTCCGGTGGGGCGCTCTGGCGTAATGGTCGGTCCCTTACGGTGAAACCTCCAAAGCCCGAGGGTGAGCTCAACACGCGAAAAGGCACATGGCTTTGGGGTGGGGTATCATGGATGCACTTTGGTCATTTCCTGACCGAAAGCATGGCACGGCTTTGGGCGTTGGAGCATCTTGAGCAAGAGATTGACGGCGTGCTCTTTATCCCCAAACGCTCTCGCAATGGGGGCGAGATCATTCCGTTTCAACACGATATGATCCGTGCGATGGGCTGTGAGGTGCCGATGGTTTGCGTCGATGCCCCTGAGCAGGTGGAGTGTCTGATCGTGCCGGGCCAAGGCTTTGGCCTAGGTGCGATGATCACCGGAACACAAGAGTTTCGCGGCGCTGTTGCAAAACGCTTTGGTCAGCAGATCAAGGCGGATGGCCCCGAAAAACTCTATATCAGCCGCGGCAAACTGCCCGCAGGGCGCGGCACGCTGATCGGTGAAACCGAGCTGGAAACGCATCTGGCTGAGGCGGGATACACCATCTATCACCCAGAAAAACATGATGTGAATCACCAGATTGCCACCTACAAAGCGGCCCGCAAGGTCATCGCCGCCGAAGGATCCGCCCTGCATATGCTGGCCATGGTGACAGATGCGAAAACGGACGTTGCCATCGTGGTGCGTCGCCCGTCCGGTGCCACACGCAATCTTGAGCTGCACCTAGAGGCCTTTAGCGGCAAAGCGCCGTGCACAATCACTGAGCTGACCCGGTCGTGGAAACCGCTCGGCCCTGCCAAACCGCGCAACTGGATGGGGGAGCTGGACATGCAGGCGTTGCAAAACGCGCTGAAATCCAACGGTTTTATCAGCGCCTCGAGCGAAAGCTGGGCAGCGCTGGACCCTGCGGTTGTGCAAGAACGCCTTGGTGACCGCTTCGAAGAGGTCGCCTGACGCCGGCGTCTCACTGCTCAGGCAAAACCGCTGTAACCTCAATCTCAATCCGGTATTTGGGATCGATCAGGCCACATTCGATCATGGTCGCCGCTGGTGGATTCGCGCCAAACGTCTCAGCCAAAAGCGGCCAGCACCCGGCAAACTCGCTGCGATCAGGAAGCATGTAAGTCACACGCACCACATGCTCAAACCCGACACCGGCCTGTTCCAGCGCCGTCCCGATGGTCTCAAGCGCGTGGGCACATTGACTGATCACATCCGCCCCCTGCCCGACTGTCCCGGCAACATGCACAAAACCACCCGCAACCACCGCCCGGCAATATCCTGCCTTGGCTTCAAACTCTCCCCCCGAATGTATCCGTCTGATCGACATCGCGTCATCCCCCCGCTGGTTTTTGGTGAACCGCAGCGGCCCACCCCAATAAAAAAGGCGCACCATATGCGGCGCGCCCTCCTGTCTTGGTAGCGTGGGCATTTCGCCCAAAGTCTACCGATTGATCTGAAGAACCAACCACCCCCCCCATGCAAGGCGGGGTTTTGGTCAACCACCGGTTTTACCCCGCAGTTGCCGGCTCTTTTTCAGTTTCGCCGTGGATCATAAGCGGTGCCGCGTCAGAGTTCACCGCTTCCTCGTTCACAACAACCTCGTTAACCGAATCCAAACCGGGAAGGTCGAACATCGTATCAAGCAGGATGTCCTCAAGGATCGACCGCAAGCCCCGCGCACCAGTTTTGCGCTCAATTGCGCGTTTGGCGATCGCAGAAAGCGCATCATCGGTGAAGGTAAGCGCAGTATCCTCCAGCTCAAACAGGCGCTGATATTGTTTGACCAGCGCGTTTTTCGGCTGTGTCAGAATAGTGACCAACGCGTCCTCATCCAGATCTTCCAAAGTTGCCAGAACCGGCAGGCGGCCAACAAATTCAGGGATCAGACCGAACTTGAGCAGGTCTTCAGGCTCAAGGTCCGTGAAAATTTCGCCTACGCCGCGTTCATCATTGTCACGCACATCGGCCCCAAAGCCCATCGCGGACCCTTTGCCACGTGCAGCGATGATCCGGTCAAGGCCCGCAAATGCACCGCCGCAAATGAACAGGATGTTCGTGGTGTCCACCTGCAGGAATTCTTGCTGAGGATGCTTGCGCCCGCCCTGCGGCGGTACGGAGGCCACGGTGCCTTCCATCAGCTTCAGCAAGGCTTGCTGCACACCCTCGCCAGAAACGTCGCGGGTGATGGAGGGGTTTTCAGACTTGCGCGTGATCTTGTCGACCTCATCGATGTACACGATGCCGCGCTGCGCACGCTCCACATTGTACTCTGAGGACTGCAAAAGCTTGAGGATGATGTTTTCAACATCTTCCCCGACATACCCTGCTTCGGTGAGCGTTGTGGCGTCGGCCATCGTGAACGGCACATCCAGAATGCGCGCCAGCGTTTGCGCCAACAGCGTTTTGCCGCAGCCGGTTGGGCCGATCAGCAGAATATTGGATTTGGCCAGCTCAATATCACCCCCCTTTTGGGCGTGATTAAGGCGTTTGTAGTGGTTGTGCACCGCGACGGACAATACCCGTTTGGCCATTGCTTGCCCAATCACGTAGTCGTCCAGAACTTCACAGATGTCCTTGGGCGTTGGCACCCCATCTGTCGCTTTCAACCCGCTTGCCTTGGTCTCTTCACGGATGATGTCCATGCACAGTTCGACGCATTCATCACAGATAAATACGGTTGGTCCCGCAATCAGCTTGCGGACCTCATGCTGGCTCTTGCCGCAGAAACTGCAATAGAGCGTGTTTTTGCTATCACCGCCGGAATTCGTTGCCATGTCAGCCCTTTCAGGTCTGTCGTGAATTTTGCACCGTTCAATACAACTGGTGCGGTCCCTGAGCCAACCCTAGGCCAGAGGCTGAGGCGCTACAATCGCAAAATGGCAGCGCCTCAAGACTTGGTTACTTGCCCGTGTTATTTACCCGACTTGCCGTCTGTCGGCGCATCCGGATCGTCAGCCTTGCCGCGGCTCTCAACGATCTCGTCAATCAAGCCCCAGTCTTTTGCTTCTTCGGGTGACATAAAGTTGTCCCGCTCCAACGCTTCTTCGACTTTTTTCAAGGTCTGGCCGGTGTGTTTGACGTAAATCTCGTTAAGGCGCGTCTTGAGCTTTTGCGTTTCCTGCGCGTGAATCATGATGTCGGTTGCCTGACCCTGATACCCACCAGAAGGTTGATGAACCATGACCCGGGAGTTCGGCAGGGAGAACCGCATGCCCGGCTCACCCGCCTGCAACAACAGTGACCCCATCGAGGCCGCCTGCCCGATCACCAGCGTGCTGACCTTGGGCCGGATGTATTGCATCGTGTCATAAATCGACAAGCCAGAGGTCACAACGCCGCCGGGGCTGTTGATATACATGGATATTTCTTTGGAAGGGTTCTCCGCCTCAAGGTGGAGAAGCTGCGCCACGATCAGCGATGACATGCCATCATGCACAGGCCCGGAGAGGAAAATGATCCGCTCTTTCAACAGCCGCGAAAAGATGTCGTAGGCGCGCTCGCCCCGGCTGGTCTGCTCCACCACCATAGGCACGAGCGTGTTCATATAGGTTTCATAGGGATCGTTCATGATGTTTGCCTGTGTTTGCGTTTGCGGGACCATACCCGCAAACCGTTAGCGTGAGATTAGTCTCGGGGTGTGGGAGCTTCAAGGGGGGCCGTTGTCTGGAGAGTGCCGCGCCCTACTTGCCCCGGATGAATGCGATTTTAGATAGATTTCCGCCAACACGCGCCGCCGCACAAGCCGCGCTGGCTGCCTTTGTCCCCCATGCCGGGAACGACTATGCGCAGACACGCAATTTTGACTTTGGCCCGAAGCGCCGCAGCAATGTTTCGAACTTGTCCCCTTACATTCGCGCGCGGGTGTTGGATGAGGTCACGGTCGCGCGTGCCGTGCTGGCGCAGCACAGCCCGCAGGCCGCAGACAAATTTTTGACCGAGGTGTTCTGGCGCACATATTGGAAAGGTTGGATGGAGCTGCGCCCTGATGTCTGGAACCAGTATACATATGATATCAATAGGTTACATTACGATGTTCAGACGCAATCAGGATTGCGGAAGCGCTGGGAAACCGCCTGTCTCGGGGACACCGGCATTGTGCCATTCGACGCCTGGGCGAAAGAGCTGGCGCAAACCGGATACCTGCACAATCACGCCCGCATGTGGTTTGCCTCAATCTGGATTTTCACCCTTGAGCTGCCCTGGCAGCTAGGCGCTGATTTCTTTATGCGACATCTGTTAGACGGGGATGTGGCGTCCAACACATTGAGCTGGCGCTGGGTGGCTGGCATCCAGACACGCGGCAAGACGTACTTGGCAACACGAGAAAATATCGAAACTTTTACCGAAAAGCGTTTTTCCAACGTCACCGGGCTGGCGCAGCGCGCTGACCCTCAGGATGCGCCAGAAAACCCCGCTCCGAGGTTGCTCCCCCCTTGCGTACCACTGCCCCTGCCGGATCGGTATGGGGTCTTATTGCATTGCGATGACGCAGGGCTCTCAGTGCTGAAGGATCAGGCACCAGAACCGGTTGCCTTTGCCTATGCGGATGCAACAGCGGCGCACAGTCCGTGGCAAATGGCCCCGCATGTGGCCGATTTTCGCGCGCGTACCGCAGCGGATGTTCTGGGGGCAAATCAGACCGGCCCCGCCCTCACCTCCGCAACCGCCCTTGCAGCATGGGCAAAGCGCGAAAATCTGGCGCAGGTGGTCACGCTCTATGCTCCCACCGGTCCCCTGCAGCAGATGCTCAGCGACTACGCCGCCTTGCCCGATGCACCCCCGCTCAGCCTGCATCGCCGCGCGCTGGACACGGCCGCTTGGCCACTGGCGACCAAGGGCTTCTTTCCCTTTCGCAAACATATTCCTCGGCTCATCGGCGAATTTGTGCGCAAATCACCCTAAGTCTGCAAAACCACAGCCCACGACCTGTGGTTGTGTCACACTCGTTGAGCGGGATGTCATAAAACGACAACAGTCAGAGGGCACTCCTGCTTCACACGCCACGTTCACTGGGGAGAACCAGCCATGAAGCGCACTGACATTATCAACGATCCCACCTATGGGAACAAAGCAGAAGCCTATGAGGCTTTTGACGATATACCGACCAATCCGAATCTCGATCGCACCATTGGCGATGTGATCAACGCCCGATATGGCCGCCGTGACGTGCTGCGCGGCATGCTGGGCGTTTCCGCGACCACCGCGCTCTTTGGCAGCTCTGCGCTGATTGCACCAAATGCGGCAAATGCCGCCTCCCATGCCGCCAGCCGCTACACGTTTGAGGAATTGGAATGGGGCAACGACACCGAACACCACATCGCTGAGGGCTATAACGCGGATATCCTGCTGCGCTGGGGTGATCCGATCACGGCGGACGCACCCGAGTTCGACGTGATGAACCAGACCGCCGAGGCACAGTTGCAGCAGTTTGGCTACAACAATGACTACGTGGGCTTTACCGCGCTGAATGACGCAGGCACCCGCGGCATTCTTTGTGTGAACCACGAATACACCAACGAAGAGGTGATGTTCCCCGGTCTGGGCCGACAGGACCGCGCCGATTTCGAAGGCATGACCAAAGAGCTTGTGGACATCGAGATGGCAGCCCACGGTGGCTCTGTTGTGGAAATAGCCCAAGGCGATGACGGCAAATGGGCGCTGGTGCGCGACAGCAAATACAACCGCCGCGTCACACCGCACAGCACGGAAATGACAATCTCGGGGCCCGCTGCGGGGCATGAACGGATGAAAACCAACGCTGATCCCGCAGGCATGACGGTGATCGGCACCGTCAACAACTGCGCAGGCGGCATGACGCCCTGGGGCACGTATCTGATGGCAGAGGAAAATTTCCACGGGTATTTCTGGACCGATAAACTCGACGCGAATGGCAAACCCGACATCTCCGCGCAGGCGGAAGCCACGCAGATGAAACGCTACGGCGTGCCGGGCAAATGGTACGCTTGGGGCAAATTCCACGACCGCTGGAACATCGACAAAGAACCAAATGAGCCGAACCGCTGGGGCTGGATCGTGGAAGTGGACCCGCGCAACCCCGATGCCCCCCCCATCAAGCACACCGCCATGGGCCGTTTTCGCCACGAAGGCGCTGAGACAACAGTGTCCTCAGATGGCAAGCTGGTGGTCTATTCAGGCGACGATAACCGCTTTGATTACATGTACAAATACGTCTCAAACGGCACCGTCACGGGGGACGAAGGCTTTGGCTCTGATCTGATGTCGGATGGCACACTTTACGTCGCACGTTTTGATGAGGATGGCACCGTTGAATGGATGCCGCTTGTGCATGGACAAGGGCCTTTGACGCCAGAGAACGGGTTCGCCGATCAGGCAGGTGTTTTGATCGACACACGGCTTGCCGCCGATATGCTGGGGGCCACCCCGATGGACCGCCCGGAGGATGCGCAACCGCGCGGTGACGGCACGGCCTACGTGATGCTGACCAACAACTCCCGACGCAAGCCGGAACAGGTGGACGCCGCAAACCCCCGCGCCGAAAGCAGCTTTGGCCATATCATCGAGATCAAGGAAGACGGCGGAAACCACGCGGCCACGCGCGGCACCTGGTCCATTCTGGTCAAATGCGGTGATCCGACCATTGCCGAGGTTGGGGCCGCATGGAACCCCGACACATCTGAGAACGGCTGGTTCGGCTCTCCCGACAACTGCGCCATCGACGCGGGCGGGCGGCTTTGGGTTTCGACGGATCAAGGGTCCAACTGGGGCAAGACCGGCAAATCTGACGGGCTCTATTCGATGGAAACCGAAGGCGCGGCGCGCGGCACATCAAAGCTCTTCTTCCGGTGCCCTGTCGGGGGCGAGATGTGCGGGCCCTACTTTACGCCCAACGACGATACCCTGTTCCTCGCGGTACAACATCCCGGCACGGACGGGACCAAGGATTTCGCCGGGTTTGAGCGCAACTCAACCTTTGAGGACCCCGCGACCCGCTGGCCAGACTTTGACCCGAACATGCCACCGCGCCCTTCGGTTTTGGTTGTGACGAAAATTGGAGGCGGCAAGATCGCCGTCTGATCTTGCTGCACGCTGAGAGGCCCCGCCCCTATTTGGCGGGGCCTGTTCTTTTGCGCACCGCCCACTATCCTTGAGCCTATGACAGAACGACGCCCCGACATAGACGCCACCACAAACAGCGTTGAGCTGCGCCGTTGGTATTGGACCAAAGATGAGTTGGCGGATGAGTGCCGCCGTCTCGGCCTGAAACTTGCCGGGGGCAAATTCGCGTTGCTCGATCGGATTGCGCATTTCCATGACACCGGCGAGAGAGCCTTTCCCGGAGACAAGAAGCCCAAGGTGACGTCTAAGTTTGACTGGCACAGCGCGCCGCTCACGCCGGATACAGTGATCACCGACAGCTATAAAAACAGCCAGAATGTGCGGCGGTTTTTCAAGTCTCACGTCAGGCCACACTTCAAATTCAACATCGCGTTTATGGCATGGATCAAAGGCAACATCGGCAAAACACTGGCGGATGCAGTTGTCGAGTTTAAGCGACAAGAGAGCGAAGCCGCGCAACCCGGATTTCAGACCGAGATTGCGGACCACAACCAGTTCAACCAATACACCCGCGATTTTCTCGACGACAATCCGCAAATGGGCATGAAGGACGTGCGCCATTTCTGGGCCCTCAAACGCGCGTTGCCCTCTGAGGACGGGCGTCATCGGTATGCGCCCACGGACCTTACGCTGAAGGGCTGAGAGGGTCAGCCTTGATGGATTTGCATGTCCGATGAAAAATGTCAGATGCCGCCCCCGGCGCGCTGATTGACGCGCTTGCGCCCCATTTTGACAGCATCGTCCCTGACCCGCGCCTGTCGCCACAGAGGTTAACGCTGGATTCAGGTTTCAAAATGGCTAAGGTCACAAAAAACAGGGACATTCATGCGCACACAAGTGGTCATTATTGGCGGCGGCCCCTCTGGCCTATTGCTGGGTCAATTGCTCCATGGGATCGGGGTGGACGCCGTGGTGCTGGAACGCAAGACGCGCGACTATGTATTGGGCCGCATCCGTGCTGGTGTGCTTGAGCGCGGCACCGTTGATTTGCTTGCGCAGGCCGGGGTGGATGCACGCCTAAAGACGCAAGGCATTCCACATGATGGCACCCTGATTGCCAATGGCGAAGACATGTTCCGCGTGGACTTCAAACAGCATACGGGCGGTACCGTCATGGTTTACGGCCAGACCGAAGTCACCCGCGACCTATACGACGCGCGTACCGCCGCCAGGGCCAAAACGCACTTTGAGGTCGAAAATGTCGTGATCCACGAAGCCGACAGCGAGGCCCCTCACGTACGCTTTGATCAAGGCGGCGTCGGACACGACCTGCAGTGTGATTTTGTGGTGGGCTGCGATGGTTTTCACGGGGTCAGCCGCAAGACGATCCCTGAAAACATCCGGGTTGAGTATGAAAAGGTCTATCCTTTTGGCTGGCTTGGCATTTTGTCCGAAACCCCGCCTGTCGACGAAGAGCTGATCTACGCCAATTCCACCCGCGGCTTTGCGCTGTGCTCCATGCGCAATGAAAACCTCAGCCGGTATTATGTGCAATGCTCAATGGCCGATCATGTGGACAACTGGTCAGACGCCGATTTCTGGACGGAGCTCAAACGCCGCTTGCCACAAGAGATTACCGACAAACTGGTCACTGGACCTTCCATTGAAAAGTCGATCGCCCCCTTGCGGTCCTTCGTGACGGAACCGATGCGCTGGGGACGGTTGTTTTTGTGCGGTGATGCCGCCCATATCGTGCCGCCCACAGGCGCCAAGGGGCTCAATACCGCGGCCTCGGACGTGCATTATCTGTTTGAAGGGCTGCAAACGTGGTACCAAGATCAAGACACCTCAGGATTGGATCACTATTCTGAGCGCGCCTTGTCGCGGGTCTGGAAAACGGAGCGTTTCAGCTGGTGGTTCTCCTCGCTCATGCACCGGTTTGCCGATCAAAGCCCGTTTGATTTGCGGATGCAGCAGGCCGAGCTTGAGTTTCTGCGCAGCAACACCGCCGCCCAACAGGCTTTTGCCGAAAACTATGTGGGATTGCCCTACTGATGACCGAAAAACCCAAAGGCGGTTATGCCGCACGCCAACCCGCGCTCCATCCTGTAGCACTTTATCCGCCGTACCGCACATCGGTGAAACGCAGCCCGCAGGCGGCACCCCTGTCCTTTCCCACAACGCTCAGCGAGGAAACAGGCCCGGTTTTCGGCCATGATCTGCTGGGACCACTGGACGCGGACCTGTTGCACAACTTTGGGCCGCAAGACCGCTCTGCCATCGGGCCACGGATTGTTGTGTATGGCCGGGTGCAGGACCAGTTTGGCAAGCCCGTGGCCGGTGCCCTGCTCGAAGTGTGGCAGGCGAATGCGGGGGGCCGTTACCGACACAAGAAAGAAGGCTACGTCGCGGCCCTTGATCCCAACTTTGGCGGCTGCGGGCGGGTGATCACGGACGCCGACGGATGCTATGAGTTTCGCACGGTCCTGCCGGGTGCCTATCCCTGGCCCAATGGTCCAAATGACTGGCGGCCCGCACACATCCACTTCAGCATTTTCGGGGCTGGCTTTGCCCAACGGTTGATCACCCAGATGTATTTTGAGGGGGATCCCCTGATATGGCGCTGTCCAATTGTGGGGTCCATCGCCGACAAATCAGCGGTGGAACGCCTGATTGCCCCGCTGGACATGGCGCGAACCCTGCCAATGGATGCCCGCGCGTACCGGTTTGACATCACCCTGCGCGGACGGCGGCAGACCTTGTTTGAAAACCGCATGGAGGGCCTGTGATGTCCGATCATCCTGAAACAGCAAGCCAGACCGCCGGACCTTACGTTCACATCGGGTGCACGCCGAATTTCGCCGGCCTTAACGGCGTCTACCCCGAAGATCTGGGGGCTTCGATGATCACCGGTGACGTTGCAGGCCAGCGCATCACGCTCAAAGGTCAGATATTTGATGGCACCGGCACACCGCTGCGCGATGCGATGATTGAGGCGTGGCAGGCTGATGCCGCAGGGCTTTATGCCGGACAAGACGGCGCGGACCCGCATTTTACCGGATTTGGCCGTTGCCCTTGCAATGCCAAGGATGGCAGCTTTGCTTTTGACACGGTGCGCCCCGGCCCGGTTGCTTGGCCCGCGGGCGGCAAACAGGCCCCTCACATCACGCTTTGGATCGTGGCACGGGGCATCAACCTTGGCCTGCACACACGCGCCTATTTTGCCGACGCCCCTGAAAATGACACCGACCCGGTGCTGGGCCGGATAGAGCATAGGGTGCGGGTTAAAACTCTATTGGCGGCCCCAGAAAATGACTTCACCTATAAGTTTAACATTCACCTTCAAGGCGCTGACGAGACAATATTTTTTGATGTTTAACGCTCTTTGGTACGTCTCGATCAGGTGACGCGGCTGCGCACCTTGTAGGCATCATTGTCCCACAGGTTGTTGACCATCACGTCTTTGATCACGGCCACCGCCGCGCTCACGTCACCCCCATCAAGGTAAAGCGGCGCAAACCCAAAACGCATGATGTCGGGCGCGCGAAAATCTCCGATCACGCCGCGATCAATAACCGCCTGCATCGCGGCATAGCCATGTTCAAACCGGAACGACACCTGAGAGCCGCGCACCGATGGGTCACGTGGGCTGGCCAGCGTCAGTTGCGGCACGTCGCGCTCCACTTCTGCGATGAATTGCTCCTGCAACGCGATGGAGGCCGCGCGCAGGTCCTCCATTGCGACGTCCTCCCAGAGCTTCATCGCTTCTTCTAAAGCGGCCATTTGCAACACCGGCGGCGTGCAGACGCGCATCCGCTCAATGCCCTTGGCAGGCCGGTAGTTGAGATCAAAATCAAACGGGCTGTCATGGCCCAGCCAGCCGCTCAGGGCGGGGTCCACGCTGTCTGCCAGATCAGGACGTACATAGATAAACGCGGGTGCGCCCGGCCCACCGTTGAGGTATTTGTAGGTGCATCCAACAGCGAATTCGCATCCCGCTGCGGTCAGGTCGACGGGAATGGCCCCTGCGGAGTGCGCAAGATCCCAGACCATCACCGCACCCGCCGCATGGGCAAGCTCTGTTACACCCTTCATGTCATGTTTGCGCCCTGTGCGGTAATCCACCTCTGTCAGCATGACCACCGCGATATCCTCATCAATCGCTTGCGCGATATCTTCGGGCGCAACGGTCCGCAGTTCATACCCCTCCCCCAGCAACCCAACGAGGCCCTCAGCCATATAGAGATCAGACGGAAAGTTTCCCGTATCGCTCAGGATCACGCGACGATCCGGGCGCATTTTCACACCAGCGGCCAGTGCCTGATAGACTTTGACCGACAGGGTATCCCCCATAACCACAGACCCCGCCGGTGCCCCGATGAGCCGCCCAACGGCTGTGCCAATCTCTGACGGTGCGGCCATCCAGCCCGCCTTGTTCCACCCCCGGATAAGCAGCTGCGCCCATTCCTCGGTCATCACACCCGCCACCCGCGCGGGCACAGATTTCGGCATTGGACCCAATGAGTTACCATCGAGATAGATGATCCCTTCGGGCAGAATGAACGCCTCTTTGTTCAGGACATTCGACATCTATAGCACTCCTCTGACATGCCAAAGCTCGGGGAAAAGCTCCACCTCAAGCATCTTGCGCAGGTATGCAACCCCAGACGTGCCGCCGGTGCCGCGCTTGAAACCGATGATGCGCTCAACTGTGGTCACGTGATTGAACCGCCAGCGGCGAAAGTAGTCCTCCAGATCAACCAGCTTTTCCGCCATCTCATAGAGGTCCCAATGGGCCTGCGGGTCCTCATAGACCTTTTGCCACAGGTTTTGCACGGCCTCATCCGCCTGCCATGCTGTTTCTCCCGGCGCACCGGCCAGCGGTGCCACCTCAAACCGCGCGCAGGCGGTATTGATAGCCACCTGATAAAGACTGGGCTGCTGCAATTCCGTGCTGAACGCCTCATGCGCCTCTGGGCGATGGGCATGCAGCTTCATCAAGGCCTGAGTGCGATTGCCCAACAGGTATTCAACCAAGCGGTACTGATGCGACTGAAAGCCCGATGAGTTCCCAAGGCTGGGCCGAAAGGCGGTGTATTCGCTCGGCGTCATCGTGCGCAGCACATCCCAGGCGGAATTCAACTGCTCAAAGATGCGCGCCACGCGGGTCAGCATCTTGAATGCCGGTTGCAACGCGCCATTGAGCATCACCTCCCGCGCGGCCTGCAGCTCATGGATGGCCAGCCGCATCCACAGCTCGGATGTCTGGTGCTGCACGATGAACAACATCTCGTCATGCGCCTCAGACAGCGGATGCTGCGCGTCCAGGATCGCATCAAGCCCAAGGTAGTCGCCATAGGACATATCGGCCGCGAAATCCATTTTGGCCCCTTGGGAGGCTGCATCAAAGTCGCTCATGGTGTTTCTCTCAAGGCAAAGCGTTGCACTTTCCCGGTGGCGGTCTTTGGCAACGTATCAATGAACCGGACGTCGCGCGGGTACTTGTAGGGCGCGATGGTCGCTTTGACATGGCTCTGGAGGTCTTTGATCAGCGCGTCATCGCCCACGAAACCTTCCATCAGCACAACATGCGCCTGCACAATGGCACCGCGCGCCTCATCTGGTGCGCCCACAACACCGCATTCGCTGACCGCTGGGTGGTTGAGCAAGGCCGCCTCCACCTCTGGCCCCGCAATGTTGTAACCCGATGAGATGATCATATCGTCGTTGCGTGCGGCAAAATGCAAATATCCCTCTGCATCCATGGAAAAGCTGTCGCCGGTGACGTTCCATCCGTCCTGCACATAAGCGCGCTGCCGATCATCCGCGAGGTAACGGCACCCTGTGGGCCCGCGCACCGCCAACCGCCCCACTTCGCCGCGCGGCACCTCTTGACCTTCTGCATCGATGATTTTGGCCTCGTATCCCGTCACAGGTTTGCCCGTTGATGCGGCACGGTGATCATCAAACCGGTTGCAAATAAAGATGTGCAACATCTCCGTCGCACCGATCCCGTCCAGCATCGGCTTGCCCGTTTTTTCCTGCCAATCGTGATAGACAGGCGCGGGCAAAGTTTCCCCCGCGCTGACCGCAGCACGCAGCGAGCTTAGGTCCGCCCCCTCCTCCATCGCCTGCAACATCGCACGGTAGGCGGTGGGCGCGGTAAAACAGACCGTTGCCTTAAACGTCTCAATGATCTCAATCATATTTGGTGGGCTGGCGGTTTCCAAAAGCGTCGCAGCAGCCCCAAAGCGCAACGGAAATATGGCGAGCCCCCCCAGACCAAAGGTAAAGGCCAAAGGCGGCGAGCCGACAAAGACGTCCTCCGGCGTGACCTGCAGCACCTCGCGCGCATAGCCATCTGCAATGATCAAAAGGTCACGGTGGAAATGCACTGTCGCCTTGGGGTCACCCGTGGTGCCGGACGTAAACCCCAAAAGCGCCACATCGTCCTGCGCCGTCTGCACTGCGTCAAACCGCACCGGTTTTTGCAACGCCAGCCTGTCGAGTTCAGCGTCATGGTTCGACGTGCCATCAAAGCCAACCACCGCCCCAAGGAACGCCGATCCCTTGGCGCAGGTCGTCATTTCATCCATCAGCCGCGTATCACAAAGCGCGTGGGTGATTTCCGCCTTGTCGACAATTGCGCTCAACTCTCCCGCCCGCAACATTGGCATCGTGTTGACCACCACCGCTCCAGCCTTTGTCGCGGCAAGCCAGCAGGCCACCATGGCGGGATTGTTGGCAGAGCGGATGAGCACGCGGTTGCCCGGCTTGACCCCCAGATCATCGACAAGCGCATGAGCAAGACGATTGGTCCAGTCGCTCAGCTCCTTGTAGGTCCGTCTGCGCCCGTTTCCAATCAGGGCCGTATGATCGCCAAATCCATTTTTCACCATCTTATCCGTGAGTTCCACGCCAATATTCAAGCGATCAGAATACTCAAATCCGTCCAGCACAAGATCCGGCCAAAGGGTGGCATCCGGCAAGCTGTCGCGCGCGAAACTGTCCTCATGTCCTGATGGTCTGAGCATGCTACCTCCCCCCAAGGGTTTGACGCGCAATCACAACACGCTGCACGTCCGATGCGCCTTCATAAATGCGCAAAGCGCGGATTTCCCGGTACAGGCTTTCCACCATCTGGCCGTGGCGTACACCGTCCCCCCCGTGCAATTGCACCGCCTTGTCGATGACATGCTGGGCGCGATCCGTCGCAAAGAGCTTCGCCATAGCAGCCTCGCGCGTGACCCGTGGCGCGCCTGTATCCTTGGCCCAGGCCGCGCGATAAATCAGCAAGGCAGATGCATCAACATCCACCGCCATATCCGCAATATGCCCCTGCACCATCTGCAAATCGCTCAACGGTGCGCCCTGCACTTTGCGGGTCGTGACCCGCTCAATCGCCTCATCCAACGCGCGCCGCGCAAACCCAAGGGCGGCCGCCGCCACAGTAGAGCGGAAAACATCCAACACCGACATCGCAATGCCAAAGCCTCGGCCACGCTCCCCAATCAGCGCTGAGCCCGGCACCTCCACCCCATCAAAGTGCAACGTCGCCAAGGGATGCGGTGCCATAACCTCCAGCCGTTCCTCGACCTTCAGGCCGGGCGTATCAGCGGGCACCACAAACGCCGACAATCCCTTGGCCCCCGGTGCCTCTCCGGTGCGGGCAAAAACAGTATAAACATCCGCAATTCCCCCATTGGAAATCCACGTCTTGCGACCGTTCAATACAAAACCGTTGCCCTTTGTCTCTGCCGTCATGGTGGAGCTTGCAACGTCAGACCCCGACTGCGGCTCGGTCAGCGCAAAGGCCGAAATTGCGGTCCCGCTTCGCGTTCTTGGCAACCATGTGTCCTGCTGCTCCGGCGTTCCAAAAAGCGAAATCGCACCGGTCCCAAGTCCTTGCATTGCAAAGGCAAAATCCGCCAAACCATCATGACGCGCCAGGGTTTCGCGAATAAGGCAAAGTGACCGCACATCAAGGCGCTCTCCTGCCTGCGCCCCCGAGTGGCGCAGCCACCCTCCCTCGCCCATCATCGTCACCAGAGACCGGCACGCAGCATCCGTATCACGATGATCGACCGCCGACAGGTTCGCCCCGGCCCATGCGTCCAATGCCTGCGCCAATTCCCGGTGCCGGTCTTCAAAAAACGGCCATGTCAAAAAACTTCGGTCACCCATCTGTCACCACTTTCTTCTCTTTTTGGCCTTAAATACCGCGGGGTCTGGGGCAGCGCCCCAGTCGCCCTATCCTGGGTCAATCACCCTCAAAAACCGGGCGCTCCTTAGCCACAAACGCCTTGTACGCCCGTTCAAAATCACCCGTTTGCATACAGATCGCCTGCGCCTGTGCCTCAGCCTCAATCGCCTGCTCAATCGACATCGACCATTCCTGCGCAAGCATTGTCTTGGTCATCATATGGGCGAAGTTTGGCCCGGCCTGAATTTGCCTGGCAAAGGCCAGCGCGTCCGCGTCCAGATCGGCCGATGAAACCAAACGGTTGAAGAAGCCCCAGCGTTCACCCTCTTCTGCCGACATTGAACGCCCGGTATAGAGCAGCTCTGCCGCGAGTGTTTGCCCGATGATGCGCGGAAGGATCGCGCAGGCGCCCATATCGCACCCCGCCAGCCCGACGCGCGTGAAAAGGAAGGCGGTCTTGGCCTGAGGCGTTGCCACCCGCAAGTCAGACGCCATGGCGATGATCGCACCTGCACCCACACAGATCCCATCCACAGCGGCAATCACCGGCTTGCCGCAATTTACAATCGCCTTGACCAGATCACCGGTCATGCGCGTGAACTGCAACAGCTCCTTCATGTTCATCCGGGTCAAAGGTCCAATGATATCATGCACATCCCCGCCGGAGCTAAAGTTGCCACCGTTAGACGCAAAGACGACCACGTCAACGTCATCGGCATAGACTAGATCCCGGAACCAGTCGCGCAGTTCGGCATAGCTGTCAAAGGTCAGCGGGTTCTTGCGATCAGGCCGGTCAAGCCGCACAGTCGCTATGCCATCCTCGATCTCACATAAGAAGTGTTTGACGTTACTGCGCATCCGCATGTTCCTTTTCGTTTAGTTCCGCCGCATCCGCAAAGGCTTGCAGACGCTCAGCCATGGTGCGGGCTTCCTCAGCGCTCACGCCGCTCAGCATCTCGTCAATCCAGCCTTCATGGGCCAGCGCCTGAGCGGCAAATTCCGCCGAACCGGCGGGCGTCAGCCGCAACACTGTGGCACGCCTGTCTCCGGGCACGGCCACCCGTTCCACCAGTCCCTCTTCGCCCAATCTGTCAGCGATGCCTGTGACATTCCCGTTCGAGACGCGCAGGACACCGCTCAGCGCGCTCATTTTGAGCCCGTTCGGGTGCCGCGACAGCGCCGACATCACGTCAAAGCGCGGCAAGGTGGTGTTGTGTTCGCGCCGGAGTTTGTCGCGCACCCCCTGCTCCACACCGCGCACCACCTTAAGGAGCCGCAACCAAAGCCGCAGACGGTCCTTGGCTGCGCTCATATCTCACCGCCCGACACCACCAGATCATGCCCGTTGATCATTGAGGCGTCCTCAGAGGCCAGAAACCGCACAGCTGCCGTGACCTCTTCCACCGTGATCATCCGCCGCATCGGGTTGTTGGCGACCAGCATCTTTTCGGCTGAGGCCTGATCCACGTCCATGCGTTTCATCACGTTCTTGACCGCGCCTGCAGCCATGTCCGTGTCCACAAATCCCGGACACACTGCATTGCAGGTGATCCCGCCCTTGGCCACTTCAATGGCCAGCGACCGCACAAGCCCCAGCACGCCATGTTTTGCCGCCGCATAGGCCGCAAGGTTTGCGCCCCCCTTGAGGCTCGCGATTGAGGCCGTCGCAATCAGCCGCCCACCCGGCTGCATGTCCTGCAAAGCTTCCCGGAAAGTCAAAAACACCCCGGTCAGGTTCACCGCCAGTGTGTCGTTCCACACTTGTGTCGGCATCTTTGCGACAGGCATTGCATGGCCCGCACCCGCGTTCGCCACAACCACATCGTAGGGCTGATCAAAGAGGGCCTTGACCGACGCTTCGTCGGTCACATCAACCTGCAGGGCGCGCATGTCGCCCTTTGCGTTGGTTTCTTCCAAAGCGTCCAGACGGCGGCCCGCAATGGTGACCTTGTCCCCGCGCGCGGCGAAATCCCGTGCGACGTCCCGTCCAATGCCTGACCCGCCACCCGTTACCAATACATGTCTCATACCTGCTCCATTTCTGCGGCGCGGTCGGCCAACCGCCACGCCTGATCCCGACCTGCCTCATAGGGCTGCGGCCATTTCGCGTGACGGTCGCCAATCGCGGCCCCCTCTCGCAACGTCCAGTATGGGTCAGCCAAGTGGGGCCGCGCAAGGCAGACCAGATCAGCACGCCCCGCCATCAGGATCGAATTGACGTGATCGGCCTCATAGATGTTGCCCACCGCCATTGTTCTGATCCCGCCTTCGTTGCGAATGCGGTCCGAAAAGGGGGTCTGGAACATACGGCCATAGACCGGCTTGCCCTGGGTTGAGGTCTGACCTGCTGACACATCAATGATATCAGCTCCCGCCGCCTCAAAAATTTGCGCAATTTGCACGGCCTCCTGGGCTGTGACGCCATCGTCATCGGCCCAGTCAGAGGCGGAAATGCGCACAGACATCGGCTTGCCCGCAGGCCAGACCGCGCGCATCGCCTCGAACACCTCCGACGGATAGCGCATCCGGTTTTCAAGACTGCCGCCATAGTCATCAGACCGCTGGTTTGAGAGCGGCGAGATGAAAGAAGAGATGAAATAGCCATGGGCTGCGTGCAACTCAATCATGTCAAAGCCCGCTCGCTCTGCCATCTGCGCCGCACCCACAAACTCATCCCGGATGCGGTCCATGTCGGCGCGCGTGGCTTCCTGCGGCACAGCGTTGTCGTCAGACCACGCAATCGCGGAGGCAGAGACAATCGGCCAGTTGCCCTCGGTCAAAGGCATGTCCATGCCTTCCCAGCCGATCCGGGTGGAGCCTTTGCGCCCCGCATGGCCGATTTGGCAACAGATTTTGGCGTCTGTTTCAGCATGCACAAAATCCGTCAGGCGCTTCCAGGCGGTCTCATGCTCCGGCGCATAGAGCCCCGGACAGCCCGGCGTGATACGTCCGTCGGCAGAAACGCAGGTCATCTCGGTATAGACCAGCCCCGCGCCGCCCTTTGCCCGCTCCCCGTAGTGGATCAGGTGCCAATCCGTCGGACAGCCCTCCACCGCCTTGTATTGCGCCATGGGCGAGACCACGATGCGGTTTTCCAGCTTCATCTCGCGCAGCTGAAACGGCGCAAACATCGGCGCACGCACCGGGCCGTTGGCCCCCGCGCCCGCCTGTTCCATAAACCACCGCTCCGCCCCCTCAAGCCATTTGGCATCGCGCGTGCGCAGGTTTTCGTGGCTGATCCGCTGCGACCGGGTGAGCATGGAATAGTTCAGTTGGACCGGATCGAGATCCAGATAGCGTTCCACATCCTCAAACCATTCCAACGAGTTGCGCGCGGCCGATTGCAGGCGCAGCACCTCAAGTCGGCGTTCGTCTTCATACTTGGCAAACGCGCCCTCAATGGAGCCTTCAGACTGGATGTAGTCGGCCAGAGAGATCGCCGATTCCAAGGCCAGTTTGCTGCCTGACCCAATGGAGAAATGCGCGGTTGCGGCGGCATCCCCCATCAACACGAGATTTTCGTGAGACCACTTTTCACACAACACGCGGGGGAATTTGATCCAGGCAGACCCGCGGATGTGGTTGGCATTGGTCATCAGGCTGTGCCCATCCAGATGATCCTTGAACACCTCTTCGCAGATCGCGATCGTTTCCTGCTGGGTCAGATCAGCAAAACCATAGTTGTCGAATGTCTGCTGTGAACACTCCACGATGAATGTCGCGGTATCATCATCAAACTGGTAGGCGTGCACCCAAAGCCAACCTTTGTCCGTCTTTTCAAAGATGAACGTAAAGGCATCGTCAAATTTCTGATGGGTCCCAAGCCAAATAAACTGGCATTTGCGCACATCGATGTCTGGTTTGAACGTCTCTTGAAACTCCATCCGTGTTTTGGAGTTCAGACCGTCGCAGGCCACCACAAGATCGTAATCGTCCATGTAGGCCGAGGCCGCCTCAACCTCAGTCTCAAATTGCACATCAACGCCAAGTTCAATCGCGCGGGACTGCAGGATCAACAGCAGTTGTTTGCGTCCGATGCCGCAAAAGCCATGACCAGAGCTGACCGTCTTGGTGCCTTTGTAGATCAGGGCCATGTCGTCCCAATAGGCGAAATGCTTGCGAATTTCCGCCGCCGAGACGGGATCGTTTGCATGCAGGTTTTCCAGCGTTTCGTCAGAAAGGACGACACCCCAACCGAAGGTGTCATCAGGCTTGTTGCGCTCCAGCACGGTCACTTCGGCGTCTGGGTTGCGCAGTTTCATCGAGATACCGAAGTAGAGACCCGCAGGCCCCCCACCCAAACAAATCGCACGCATATTGCACCCCCAAACCGACTGATGGTCAAAGGCTACGCCCAATGCCAATTTCCTTCAAGCAAAAATATTTCATGCCTAAAGGAAAATTTAGTCTCTCAGAGGATGCTTGTTACCAGAAGATCAAGATCACGGTAGAGGCCATGAGCACGGCCATCACGGTCATAAAGACGCGCCAGACCGCGTCTGAGCGTAAAAATCCAGATAGTGCCTGACCCGCGCTCGTCCAGAACAGACAGACAATGAGGTTGATACCGGCAAACACGACAAAGAGCCGCAGCGCCTCGGCTGCGGGCGGCAACCCGATACTGAACCCGGCGGAGGCCGCGATGGTGATCGCCCAGACCTTCGGGTTCACCGCCTGAAACAGGATCGCCTGCACAAAGGTAAAGGGCTTGCCCCGGTCCGCCGCGCGCCCTGCCCGCCCGGCCTGTGCTGTTTTCCACGACAGCCAAAGGATCCACAGCGCTGCACCGATCTGAAAGCTGAACTTGAGCGCCGGAACAGCAAGCAGTGCCGCCCCCACGCCCAGCCCGCTTGTCGCAGCGAGGATCCCGGTGCCAATCGGCACGCCCAGCAGATGCGGCAGCGTCGCACGAAAGCCAAAACGCGCGCCGGATGCCGTGAGCATCACGACATTGGGGCCAGGCGAAAACAACCCGGCAAAGACAAACGTCAAAAGCGGCAGAGAAAGAGCAATCACAAGTCGCGCTTATCTGATGCGCTGCTCGGAAGTTGCATCAAAGAGCATGGCGCGGCGCGGCTCAAAGCTGATGTCGACCTTGTCGCCTTCGCTGGCGCGCTCATCGCCGCGCTCTTCGCAGATGATGCGTTCATCTGTGTGCGTCCCGAGATGCAGATAGCTTACCCCGCCCAGCGCTTCGGACAGATCAGCGCTCAGCCCGCCTTTGCCCTGCACCACTTCAATGTGTTCTGGCCGGATGCCGAGGATCACAGCGGACCCTTCAGCAGGCAGGCCTATCTCGACCTTCACGGTGCGGCCCAAGGCGGGCACTTCCACGCCGTCGCCTTTAACTGTGCCGTTGAGGAAGTTCATCGCTGGTGAGCCGATGAAGCCTGCGACAAACCGGTTGTCGGGATCGCGGTAAAGCTCAAGCGGCGCGCCGACCTGTTCGATATGGCCCGCACGCAGCACAACGATCTTGTCGGCAAGCGTCATCGCCTCAACCTGATCGTGGGACACGTAGATCATCGTGGCCCCGATTTCCTTGTGCAGGCGCGCGATCTCTACCCGCATCTCAACCCGCAATTCCGCATCGAGGTTGGACAGTGGCTCGTCAAAAAGGAACACCTCAGGGCCCCGCACAATCGCACGCCCAATGGCAACGCGCTGACGCTGACCACCCGACAGGTTTGCGGGCTTACGCTTGAGGTAGTCATCCAGCTTGAGAATATCTGATGCGCCCTGCACCTTCTTTTTGATCTCAGCCGCAGGCACGCCGTTCATCTTGAGGCCAAAGCCCATGTTCTGCTCAACCGTCATATGCGGATAAAGCGCGTAGGTCTGAAACACCATCGCCACGCCCCGCTCAGAGGGGTCGGCGCGCGTCACATCGCGCGCACCGATGTTGATGGTGCCCTCGCTGGTTTCCTCCAGCCCCGCAATCATCCGCAGCAGGGTGGACTTGCCACACCCCGATGGCCCGACAAAGACGCAGAACTCGCCGTCCTGCACTTCCAAATCAATGCCGTGAATAACCTGAACATCGCCGTAGCGTTTGATCGCGCCTTGCAGTGTAACCCCTGTCATCGGTCTATGCCCCTATCTTTTGTGCTGCGGGCGCGTGGCCCGACGTTTCTGCCAAGTGAACCGGAAAGCGCCACGCCTCAGCGTCCGCCGCAATGCTGCGCGCTGTCGCATGAAGGTCCGGCACCAAGGCATCCAGTTTTGTGTAATCCGTGTCGCGTGTTGAGCCGGTGATCGACAACCCACCCAGCACCTGATCCCGAGAGGAAAGAATAGGCACGGCAATGCAAATGATGCCCGGTTCGTGCTCCTCACGATCGTAGGCATGGCCCCGCGCCACGATATTGCGCAGCTCCTCTGCCAGCAGGCCTGCATCAGCCAGCGTATGCGGCGTGAAGGCGTGATAGCTTTGTTGATCGAGAATGCGGGCCTGTTCGGGTTCCGGCGTATAGGCCAGCATCGCCTTGCCGACGCCCGTACAATAGGCCGGGCCAATCTTGCCCGCGTCTGAGAACATCTCAACCGGGTGGGCAGCGTTCCGCTTGTCCACATAGAGCACCTGACCATGGTCAAGCTGCGCCAGATGCACCGTCAGCCCGATTTTGTGACTGAGTGCGTCCAGATGCGGACGCGCAATCGGCGCAAGGCTGGTCTGATTCCAAGCCGCATGGGCGAGCCGCACCAGACGCACACCGACAGAGTATGTCTGAGCATCCGGGTCATAGGCCAGCAGGCGTTGATTGGTGAGGGTTTGCAAGAACCGATACAGGGTCGCCTTTGGAAACGGGCTGGCCTCCAGTAACGTCGCAAAGCGCACCGGGCGGCCGTAACCGGCCACCTGATCCAGAACATCCATTGCTTTGCCAACTGTACCGTCACCGGCCATGGTGGCGCCTCCCTCAAGATTGTGGCTATCGGCCTCCCCGCCTCACCTCCGGTTGAGGATCGCCACTTGACAAAGGTGACACGGTGCGGTGTAGTTTTCAATATATAAAACCTAGTTTCAAATAATGGAACCAAAATGATCTCGGGAGGATCACGATGACATCACTGAAATCCAAGGTGCTTGGCGTTTTTGCGGGCACAACGATGCTGGCGGGTGCCGCCTTTGCGGATGGCCATGCCAAACTCAGCGGCGATCTGGTCATTTTCTCCGACATGTCCAACCCTGCACCCCGCGCGGTGATGGAAGGCATGGTGGAGCGGTTTGGCGCGCAGCATCCGGACCTCAACATTGAGCTGACCGTGATCGACCGCGAAGCCTACAAGACGCAAATCCGCAACTTTCTGACCGCTGATGCGCCGGATGTGGCCAACTGGTACGCCGCCAACCGCATGCGCCCATACGTGGACGCGGGCCTGTTCGAAGATGTCTCCGACGTTTGGGAAGGCACGCTGAGCGAAGAGCTGGCCTCCACCAAGGGTGCGATGACGCTCGATGGCAAACAGTGGGGCGTGCCTTACACGTATTACCAGTGGGGTGTTTACTACCGCAAGGACATCTACGAAGAGCTTGGCCTCTCGGAGCCTGCCAACTGGGATGAGTTCAAGGCCAATTGTCAGGCTGTGATCGACAGCGGCAAGAAGTGCTTTACCCTTGGTTCCAAGTTTCTTTGGACGGCTGCGGGCTGGTTTGACTATCTCAACATGCGCACCAACGGATATCAGTTCCACGCGGACCTGACCGGTGGCAAGATCGAGTGGACAGACGACCGTGTGAAAGCAACTTTTGCCAACTGGAAAGAGCTGCTGGACATGGGCGCGTTCATTGACGACCACACCGCCTACAGCTGGCAGGAAAGCCTGCCTTTCATGACCAACGGTGATGCGGCTGCGATCCTCAAAGGCAACTTTGCTGTGGCACCTTTGCGTGAAGCAGGGCTGGACGACGACAAGCTCGACTTCCACCAGTTCCCAGCGATCAACGGCGATGTAGAACTGGCAGAGGACGCACCAACAGACACGTTCCACATCCCCAGCAACGCCAAGAACAAGGACAACGCCAAAGCGTTCTTGAAGTTCGTGGCATCTGCTGAGAACCAGACCATCATCAACGCAGGCGATGCGCTGGGTCAGCTTCCGGTGAACAACCAGTCATCTGTGGATGAGGACAAGTTCCTGCTGGAAGGCTTTGAGATGCTGTCGAACAATTCAACCGGCGGTGTGGCGCAGTTCTTTGACCGCGACGCCCCAGCGGAGATGGCCAAGGTTGCGATGGAAGGCTTCCAGGAGTTCATGGTCAAGCCAGACCAGCTGGACCGTATTCTGGGCAAGCTGGAGCGCGCGCGCGGCCGTATCTACAAGTAAACCAAAAGGCGTGCGCGGCCCTGTCGCGCACGCCAACGCTGCAGCCGATCTGCACAAAGACCACGACACACCATCCCCGACACGGCGCAGAGCCCTGTGCCCGGACCTGAGGAAACCCCATGTCAGACCCGACCATTGACCGCAGTTTCTGGCACCGCAATCAGCAATCGCTGGCCCCGTGGCTGTTCCTCACGCCCGCCATCCTTTTCTTCGTTTTTTATGTCATTTACCCGGTGTTTCAGTCCTTCAACCTGTCGCTTTATGCGTGGGACGGGCTGGGTGCCAAAGAGTACATTGGCCTGCGCAACTACGAAGATCTCTATTACGAATTCATCGACCGCGATGCCTTCTACACCGCGCTGAAGAACAACGTTATCTGGCTGATCCTCTATCTGCTGGCGATCCCGGCCGGTCTGTTCATCGCGCTCTTTTTGAACCAGACGGTGACGGGCATCCGGCTCTATAAGTCACTATTTTTCTTTCCTTTTGTGATTTCCCAAGTCGTTGTGGGCCTTGTCTTTACGTGGTTTTACGATCCCGCCTTTGGCTTTCTCAACGTGTTTCTGGGCTGGTTCGGCGCAGGTCCTATCAACATGCTGGGGGATGAGCGCTATGTCACCTATGGCGTGATCATCGCGGGCCTCTGGCCGCAAACCGCCTATTGCATGATCCTCTATCTCACGGGCCTGAACGCCGTAGACCCCGAACAGATCGAGGCCGGGCGGCTGGACGGCGCGAAAGGCTGGCGGATGCTCTGGCATGTCGTTCTGCCGCAACTCAAGCCCGCGACCTTCATCGCCTTTGTGGTCACGATCATCGGCGCGTTGCGCTCCTTTGACCTGATCAGCGTCATGACCAGCGGTGGGCCGTTCGGCTCTTCGCGCGTGCTGGCCTATTACATGTTCGAAGTCGCCCTGTCCGAATACGGGTTCCGCATGGGATACGGTGCGGCCATCGCCGTGGTGCTCTTTGCCATCATGATGATCTTCATCACCTACTTCCTGTGGTCGATGTACCGTGAGGAGAAACGCTGATGTTCCCGACACCGCTTGAAAAACGCCCCCCCGCGGCCAAGACGATCTATCAGGCGGTTCTGCCGCTGGCGCTGATTGCATGGCTCCTGCCTCTGCTGGCGGTTGCAATCTTCTCCGTTAAACCGGGTGCCGACTTCACCAATGCGAACTATTGGGGCGTGCCCTCGTCCTTTAATTTTGTTGAGAACTACGGGCAGGTGTTTTTCAACTCCGACATGCCGCGCTACCTGCTCAACTCCTTTATGATCACGGTGCCCACGGTGATTGGGGCCGTGGCTCTCTCCGCGATGGCGGGCTTTGCGCTGGGGATCTACCGTTTCAAGGCGAACATCTGGATTTTCTTCATGTTTGTGGCGGGCAACTTCGTGCCATTCCAGATCCTCATGGTGCCCGTGCGCGACCTGACGCTCGATATGGGGCTCTATAATACCAAGCTGGGCCTCGTACTCTTCCACGTCGCCTTTCAAACCGGGTTCTGCACGCTTTTCATGCGCAACTTCATCCGCGCTCTGCCCTATGAGCTGATTGAGGCCGCAAGGGTCGAAGGGATTTCAGAGATTCGCATCTTCTGGTATGTGGTTCTGCCGCTGATGAAACCCGCGCTTGCCGCGCTCTCCGTGCTGATCTTTACCTTCATCTGGAACGATTACTTCTGGGCCGTGGTGCTGACCCAAGGCCCCGAAAGCCAGCCCGTGACCGCAGGTATCACGGCGTTCAACTCGGAATTCCGCGCGATGTATCATCTGATGAGCGCAGGCAGCCTTGTGGCCGCCCTGCCCCCTGTCGCGATGTTCTTTTTGATGCAGAAACACTTCATCGCTGGTCTGACGTTGGGTGCCGTGAAGTGATCAATGCGTGGCGGTTGGACGATGCGCGCCAGACGCTTGTTCTGGGCTCGACCTATGGGCGCTGCCCGGAGGTGATCTATTGGGGCGCGCCGCTGCCTCCTGAGGAAAATCTAGATGATCTGGCCGACGCCACGGCATTGGACGTCACGGGCGGGATGCTGGACCAGAACCCCGATCTTTCGATCTGCCCGGAGGCCGCGCGCAGCTTTCATGGCCAGCCCGGCCTGATCGTGCGGGATGAGGATGGCACGCCGCTGCTGCCGCAGTTCAACCTGGCGGACGCACAGCAGGCTGATAACACGCTGCGCTTTGTCTGCACCGATCTGGTCAGCCGCCTCACCTATACCGCGACCTTCACACTTGATCCTGAGACCCACGTCATCGCGATGACCGCCAAGCTGGACAGCGACCGCCCGCTGCATCTGCATTGGCTGGCCGCACCTGTGTTGCCTGCACCGCAATCCAGCGAGGAGATGATCGATGTCGCCGGGCGCTGGTGTGGCGAATTTCAGCTCAACCGCACGCAATGGTCGCCCGGTATCCGCTACCGCGAAAACCGCACGGGCCGCACCGGACATGAGCATTTCCCCGGACTGATCCTGCCCTGCCGGGGTGCGACCAATGCCAGCGGCGACGCCTTTGCCTTTCACTATGGGTGGTCCGGCGGGCACCGGATGATTGCTGAAGAACTGCCCGATGGCCGCCGCCAAATACAGTTCGGTCATGCCGCACGGATGGAGACCGCCCCCGCCACCAGCTTTGAGACAGCGCCGCTTTACGCCGTCTACTCCTCCGACGGGCTCAATGGCTGCGCGGTTTCCTTCCAGCGGCATCTGCGCGACCGGATTGTCAGCTGGACCAAACCCGGTGTGCCGCGCCCGGTACATTACAACTGTTGGGAAGCCGTCTACTTCGATCACGATTTGGAAAAGCTCAAAGACATTGCAAGCCGCGCCGCCGACCTTGGGGCGGAGCGCTTTGTGCTGGACGACGGCTGGTTCGGTGAACGGGACGACGACACCTCATCGCTCTCTGACTGGGAGGTTGATCCGCGCAAATACCCGGATGGTCTTGGTCCGCTGATCGACCATGTTCACGCTCTGGGCATGTCCTTTGGCATCTGGTTCGAGCCTGAGATGATCAACCCCGACAGCAACATCCACCGCGCGCATCCCGATTGGGCGCTGGGGGCGGATGATCAGATTCTGGGACGCCAGCAAAAAGCGCTGAATATGGCGCTGCCGCAGGTGCGTGACTTTATCTATGACCGCATGGCTGCGATCCTTAGTGCGCATGAGATTGAATACATCAAATGGGATCATAACCGCGTGCTGCCGATGCCGGATGCCGCGCAGACCCGTGGGTCCTATGCCCTGCTGGATCGCTTGCGACGTGATTTTCCACAGGTGGAAATTGAAAGCTGCGCCTCGGGCGGTGGACGCATTGATTTCGGCATCCTGAGCAGGACACAGCGGGTGTGGCTCTCGGACAGCAACGATGCGCTGGAACGGCTCAAGATGCAGCATAACGCAGCGCTGTTCCTGCCGTCTGCCGTGACGGGCAGCCATGTGGGGCCACGGCGCTGCCACACCTCTGGCCGCACGCTTGATATTGAGTTTCGTGCATGGGTCGCAGCCCAACGGCATATGGGGTTTGAGATGGACCCGCGCGAGCTTGACGCGCGCGAGGAAGCGGTGCTGCGCGATGTCACAGGCTGGTGGAAAGCCAACCGCGACTGGATGTACAGCGCCGACATTCTGCGTCTGGATGCCCCCGATCCTGTGGTGATCGCAGAGCAGCAATTGGCGCAGGATGGTGACCGCTTTGTTGTTTTTGCCGGAAAATCCGGAACCTCGGCGCAGATCGCACCACGCCCTTTGCGTCTCACCCGGCTTGACCCCGCCGCGCGCTACCGCCTCACCCTGCGCAACCGCAGTTCTGCGACGGCCCTGTCGCGCGGCCAGCATGTCCTGAAAGACGGGCCTGTCACGCTGAGCGGGGCCGCCCTGATGCAAAGCGGCGTGACCCTGCCGTGGAGCTTTCCCGAAACCATGTGGGTTCTGGAGGGTGAAAAACTATGACCCGGCTTGATCTCGCAATGCACCATACCCCCGCCCCAAGGAGACGACAGTGACACAGACAGCAACCTTCCATGACCTGCGGGGCAAATCCGTCTACATCACCGGGGGCGGGTCAGGCATCGGGGCGGCATTGACGGAAGGGTTTTTGGCCCAAGGGGCCAAAGTTGCCTTCATCGGGCGCTCCGACGCCAGCGCGTTTGTCGATGAGATGGGGCAGAAACACGGCACAGCGCCGCTTTTCATCCAGGGCGACATCACAGATACCGCCGGGCTGCAGGACAGTATCGCACAGGCGACCGCCGCCCATGGTGCACCCGATGTGCTGGTCAGCAATGCGGCCAATGACAAACGGCACAGCACCGCAGAATTAACGCCGCAGGCTTGGGATGATCTGCAGGCCATCAACCTCAAGGCCTATTTCTTTGCCGCGCAGGCCGTGGCACCCGGCATGATCGCCAAGGGCGGCGGGTCGATCATCAACTTCAGTTCAATCAGCTATATGATGGGGCAAGCAGGGTATCCGGCCTACATGGCGGCAAACGGCGCGATCACATCGCTCAGTCGCGCCCACGCGCGCGAGTTTGGGCCCGACGGCATTCGGGTAAACGCGCTCGCGCCGGGCTGGGTTCTGACCGAAAAGCAGTTGGACCAATGGGCAACCCCCGAAGGGCTCGCCGCCCATCTGGAGCGGCAATGCCTCAAGACCCATATGGTGCCGCAGGATATCGTCGATGCGGTGCTCTTTCTCGCCTCCGACGCCAGCCGAATGATGACCGGACAATGCATGGTCGTGGACGGCGGCGTGGTCACCACAGGGTAGCTATGACACAGGACATAACACCGGATTGGATTGCGATTGACTGGGGCACCAGCAACCTGCGCGGCTGGGCCATGCAGGGCGGGCGCGCCGTGGCAACCGCGCAGTCAAACGATGGCATGGGCACGCTGGAGCGCGCAGGCTTTGAGCCTGCTTTGCGCGCCTTGATTGCAAACTGGACCGTCACGCAGACGACGCCGATCATTGCCTGCGGCATGGTCGGCTCGCGGCAAGGGTGGGCAGAGGCACCCTACCGCGCGGTGCCCTGTGCCCCACTGGCCCAAGAAATGATCGTGGTGCCTTGCGAGGGCCTGAGTGTTCACATCCTTCCGGGGCTGCGTCAGAGCACCCCCTCAGACGTGATGCGTGGCGAAGAAACGCAAATCGCGGGCTTTCTGGCCCTGAACCCCGGTTGGGATGGCGTGATCTGTTTGCCCGGCACCCATACAAAATGGGTGCAGGTCTCTGCCGGGGAGGTTGTGAGCTTTCAGACCTATATGACGGGAGAGCTCTTTGCGCTTTTGTCCAACAGGTCGGTTTTGCGCCACTCGGTTCAGGGCGAGGGCTGGGACGAGGCGGTGTTTGATTTCACCGTTGAAGAAGCGTTGAGCAAGCCCGAAAAGCTGGCGGCGCGGTTGTTTTCCATTCGCGCCGATGACCTGCTGGACGGGACGTCCGCCGAAACCAATCGCGCACGGCTTTCGGGGCTGTTGCTTGGGGCGGAACTTGCCGCTGCGCGCCCCTATTGGCTGGGGACAAACATCGCCATTCTGGGGGCTGACGCCCTCGCGGCGCCCTATACCCGCGCACTGGCCACACAAGGCGCACCTGCCACCATCGCCGACGCGGAGCGGATGACCCTTGCCGGGCTTACCGCCGCCTACCGACACCTCAAGGAGGACGCATGACCCTGCCCATCATCGCCATTCTGCGTGGGGTGACCCCGCCTGAGGCCCCCGCCATCGGTGAAGCGCTTGTTTCCGCCGGGATCACCACCATCGAAGTGCCCCTGAACTCTCCCGACCCGCTGCAAAGCATCGGTGATCTGGTGCGCCATTTGGGGGACCGGGCGCAGGTGGGTGCAGGTACGGTGCTCAGCACAGATCAAGTCAACGCGGTTGCCGATGTCGGCGGGCAGATCATCGTTTCGCCCAATTGCAACGCGGATGTGATCCGCCAGACCAAAGCGCGCGGGCTGCAAAGCTGGCCGGGGGTTTTCACACCCACGGAAGCCTTTGCCGCACTGGACGCTGGCGCTGATGGTCTCAAGCTCTTTCCCGGTTCAATGGCCGGTACCGGCGGGCTGTCTGCGATGCGTGCGGTCCTGCCGCCCGGCACCTTGGTTTATGCCGTAGGTGGTGCGGGTGCCGACAATTTTGGCGACTGGATTGCCGCCTCCGCTGATGGCTTCGGGATCGGATCTGCGCTCTACAAACCCGGCTTGACTTCGGCAGAGATCAGCGCGCGCGCGACCCAAATCGTTGACGCTTACCAGAAGGCCACGACATGAGAGTATTTGATGAGCGGTTGTGCGATCTCGGCGAAGGGCCGCTTTGGCATCCGCTGCGCCAAGAACTGTTCTGGTTCGACATTCTGGGCAAACGGCTGTGCGCCCGCAAAGGCACCCAGACATCGCACTGGCAGTTTGACGCGCATTTTTCCGCCGCTGGCTGGGTCGATGAGGAAACCTTGCTGATGGCTTCCGAGACCGCATTGTGGCGCTTTGACATAGCATCGGGAGCCAAGACCGAAATCTGCCCGCTGGATGAGAAAGACGCCGTCACACGCTCCAACGACGGGCGCGCAGACCCTTGGGGCGGGTTTTGGATCGGGACGATGGGCAAATCGGCAGAACCACATGCCGGGGCAATCTATCGCTACTATGAGGGAGAATTGCGGCAGCTGGTTGCAGATGTGTCAATCAGCAATGCCATCTGTTTTTCCCCCGACCGCAGTTGTGCGTACTACACGGACACGGTGACCCAATGCGTCATGCGCCAGCCCCTGCAGGCCACGACAGGCTGGCCGGAGGGCATGCCAACGGTTCTTGTTGATCTTAAAGACGCGCGCATGAACCCCGACGGGGCGGTAACCGATGCGGCTGGCAACATCTGGGTCGCGATGTGGGGGGCTGCCTGCGTGGTGTGTTTTGACCCGAAAGGGCGCGAAGTGCAGCGCATTGAGGTGCCCGCGCGCCAACCCACCTGCCCGGCGTTTGGTGGCCCTGATCTGCGCGACCTGTATGTGACGTCCGCCACCCATGGGCTGCGCCCCGAAGAGATTGAGGCGCGCCCGATGAACGGGGCCACCTTTGTGATGAACGACGTGGCACAAGGGCTTGCCGAACCGCAGGTGCGTCTGTGAAACGCGCGCTTGGCGTTTGCTATTTTCCCGAACATTGGCCTGAGGATATGTGGGCTGAGGACGCGGCACGCATGGTGGCGGCCGGCATCTCTTGGGTGCGCATCGGCGAATTTGCATGGTCCCGGCTGGAGCCGACACCGGGGGCGTTTGAGTGGGATTGGCTGGACCGGGCTATTGAGGTCTTGGCGCACGCGGGCCTCAAGATCATCCTTGGCACACCCTCCGCAACGCCGCCCCGGTGGATGCTCAGCCGCTTTCCCGACATGCTGGCCGTGGATGCGGCAGGTCAGCTGCGCGGCTTTGGCTCGCGCCGTCACTATTGCCACAGCCATACCGGGTATCGCGAGGCCGCCGCCGAGATGGCGGCACACTTGGGCAAGCGATACGGACGCGATCCACGCATCACCGCCTGGCAAATCGACAATGAATATGGCTGCCATGAAACGGTGCTGAGCTATTCTGTCGCCGCGCGGGACGCCTTTCGCAATTGGCTCGCGCAACGCTATCAAAGCCCGCAAGCGTTGAACCGCGCGTGGGGCAATGTGTTCTGGTCGATGGAATACGACAGCTTTGACGAGATTGAGCTGCCCAACCTGACGGTGACACAACCAAACCCCGCGCACGAGATGGCCTTTCGCCGCTTTGCCTCAGATCAGGTGGTGGCGTGGAATGGCGCGCAGGTGGCCGCGCTGCGTCCGCTGACGGATGCGCCGCTCATTCACAACTACATGGGGCGAGAGTTGGCGTTTGATCACTTCGCGCTTGCCGCAGACCTCGATATCGCATCATGGGACAGCTATCCGATTGGCTTTCTATCGGATCGGCTGGAAGGAGACGCCGCACATAAATCGCGCTATCTGCAACAGGGCGATCCCGACATGCAGGCCTTTCACCACGATCTGTACCGCGCGCTGAACAAGGGCCGTTGGTGGGTGATGGAGCAACAGCCCGGTCCGGTGAATTGGGCCCCTTACAACCCCGCCCCCCTGCCCGGCATGGTCCGGCTCTGGTCCTGGGAGGCGTTTGCCCACGGCGCAGAAGTTGTGAGCTATTTCCGCTGGCGACAGGCCCCGTTTGCGCAAGAGCAGCTCCACGCAGGCCTACTGCGTGCCGATGATCAGCCCGCCACAGGGCTGGAAGAGGCCGCCCTTGTCGCCAGAGAATTGGCGGACATGCCGGACGTGGACCCGGTGCAGGCCCCGGTTGCGCTGATCTTTGATTATGCGTCCGATTGGGCGTGGAAAACCCTGCCACAAGGGGCCGATTTTGACTACTTTAGGCTGGTGTTTGACACCTACCGCGCCCTGCGGCGGCGGGGTCTGTCGGTGGACATTCTGCCTGCGTCCGCCGGACCAGACGATCTGACAGGGTACAATGCACTCTTTGCCCCCGGCATCGCTTCGCTGCCGCCCCCCCTTGTCACGGCCCTTGCAACCTCCGGCATTCCCTGCCTGATCGGTCCACGCAGCAATCTGATGACCGATGAGATGTCGACGGCCCTGCCGCTTGGCCCTGCCCTGCCCGGCATGGACGCGCGCGTCACCCGTGTAGAAAGCCTGCCCCCCGGTGTCAGCCGCCCGGTTGAGGGCGATGCCGCCTTGCTGCATTGGGTCGAAACGATCGAGGGCACGGCAAGACAGGTGATCCACACATCATCTGGCGAGGCTGTCCTCACCAAATCGGGCACTCTGCACTATCTTGCGGGATGGCCCAACGGCCCGCTGTGGGACATGGTGCTGGATATCCTTTGCGCCGACCTGCCGCGCCTATCGCTGCCCGATGGCATGCGCCTGCGCGACACCGCAACCCATCGGTTTGCATTCAACTACGGGCCAGACCCAGTGGAATGGAACTCCCGGCAGATTGCGCCTGCCGGGGTCGCATGGTGGCCGCATCCCGATGCTTAAGGCGCAATCAGCGTCACGCCCGGCAGCCGCTGAATGGCCAGCATATCCTCATCGTAAATCTCGGTCAGCTCATCCACCAGCACTTCGGTCCAGCCGGGCATGTCCAACTCTTCCTCGATCTCTTCCTCGAGCCCGAACTTGTCCAGAAAGGCCGCGATTACCCTGCGTTTCTGGATCACGGTCATGTCCTTGTGGGCGTGCATGTAGCTGCGCAAGCGCTCCATGCCTTCCTTGCTCATAATAGTGGTCAGCAAATCAAAACCGCCCACGATCTTCTCGTGATGCTCAATGCCCCCCATCTCCCGGATGATCTCAGCCCAGATCAGCGGCAGGTCTTCGCTGCACCACACAGTGATCGGGATCGACGGGGCCAGCGCGCGAACGCTGGCGATTGTATCGGACCACCGGATGTCATGCGGCTGTGCGTTCTCCCAGAATGCCTCGGGCGATTGGTCGACAGATTTGTCGAACAGGATCGGTATCAGGGTTGCGGGGTTGCGTATCCCAAGAAATATCTCAAGCTCATCATCGGGGAAAAGTGCCGCCATATGTGCCATGCGTTCGGGGGCCGCCGGGTAGAGCACGCCGCGCTGGATGGCTGTCCCGGCGGTGCGGAAGAAATTGGCATCCGACAAAATGACACGGTCCGCAGGCGCATCGTCAAGCAACACATCAAGCAGAACCTCACGCGCATGTGGCGATGCCGGTGCACGGCTCATCGCGTTGAGCGTGTCACGCACCAACGCCCGATAACTGTTCGGGCCGGGGACTGCCACGCCACGCTCAGAGAAGGCCTCATTGTTACGCAGAACCGATTTGATCAGTCGTTCCTGTTCAGTGTAGTGGGCCCCAGTATGCAAAACCAACTGCATTGCGTCTCGCTCTATCCCTAAACTTGGTCATTGGGTGATACAGCCTGAGAAGGTGAGTGTAAAAGGGCAAAAAACCAATAACAGCCACCACAAAAGCGGCGCGCAAAAAATCATGCAAAATGAGCGTTGAGAATGCTTGCATCCCTCAGGATCATCTACTAAAGAACGCGGGCGTCATCGAGGCCGGTCCGGTCACGCGGCGCGTTCGAACGTCACTGCGTTCTTGCCCCTATAGCTCAGCTGGTAGAGCAACTGATTTGTAATCAGTAGGTCCGCGGTTCGAGTCCGTGTGGGGGCACCATTTTATTCTCCGAAACCATCCAAAGACATCCGAAAATCCCTGTGTTATATGGGATTTATCGAGATCGTCTGTCCATCGCGGTTTGACCACATCCGACTGCGTACCCCCAGATCAGGGGTATTTATGGGGGTACGATGAAAACTGGAAAGTGAACGTACCCCCAAAATGCCTATCAGCGACATCAAAGTCAGGAACCTCAAACCGAGGAACAAGCCATACAAAGTGAGCGACTTTCAGGGGTTGTTCATTCTGATCAAAGTGAGCGGATCGAAGTCGTGGCTTTGAGCAGCCCCACTTGAGTGGTCCAGTTTGAAAGTTAGTGCATGATCGGCCTTTGGTCCATCGGTACGATGGCCTCTGGCGCGGGTGGGCGATAGCCCAGAGCACTATGGGGTCGTTTGGTGTTGTAGTGGTTCCTCC
>JBGCDV010000003.1:0-81359 GCA_045105735.1 Sulfitobacter sp.
GGACCACTTCAAAGGGGGAGGCTCACAATGGTGCCATCCACGGACCAAATGCCGTTCATGGTGCCAGAGGTCTGTTCAATGGTCAGAAAACCGCTGTTGCTCGCAGCATCTGCATTACGCACCTCGACATTGGCAAATACAGAGAGCGCCGATGGCTCGGCGGCAACGACGATATTGCTTGTTTCATTGGCCAGATTCGCAACGACGGGCGCGTCATTGGTGGCCGTGATGCTGACGGTTGAAGAGACACTGAGCGTCGCCGTATCGTTTCCGCCGTTCGCCGTTCCACCGTTGTCCGACAGGCTGGTGATCGTCACAACCCGGTTTTCAAAGGCTGTCGGATCATCCGAACTGTTGCGATAAGTCATGCCGTCCACAAGCGTCTGGAGTTGTGCGTCAGACAGATTTGCGCCGCTGAAAGACACGGTCGCTGTGCTGCTCACGACACTGACAGACACCGAAAGGCCATTGGTCGCTGTCATCACAGAGTTGGCGTTTGTGAGCGCAATGTCAGACCCGTCAAGTGACAGGATCTCGTTTGCGCCGTCGGACAGGTTCGTCACGGTGAGCGTCAGGCTGGTATGCCGATCACCACGCTCCACCGTATTTGCCGTGACCGAGTTAAAGAGGTCCGAGGCCCCTGCCCCTTCGGTATAGGTGGGATTACCCCCGGTCGCAGTCAGTATTGGTGCTTGATTAATGCCCGAGATCATCACGGAGACAGAACCAGCGCTTGTGCCTGGATTGTCGCCCGTTCCCTGCGCATTGCCGCTGTTGCCGTCCGAAAAACTCCAGTTAAGCTGGATCACAGCAGGTGCATCATCCGATGTATTGGCATAGCGGATGGCCTGCATGACCTCACCGACAAGGGCGGTCGTCGGCGTGGTTCCGTTGTTGACAAAGTCAATCTGAAGCTGACCAGCACCGGTATCGGTCATTGTTGCGATCACATGGCCGCTGGCAGATATTGTACCACCACCGCTCGGCCCGCCCGCAACTGTCAGATTGCCACCTGTCCCAACGGACAGGGTATCTGTGCCATCCACCCCGCCATCGCGGGCAATACTCAACGTCGCACCGGTGTAATCGCCATTTCCGCCATTCAGCTCATCAAGATCTGGATCGGTGATAGCAACGGAGCCGTCCAGAACAATCGATGTCCCGCCCTCAGTGTAGCCGGGAGTCGCGTCAAGGCCCGTGAAGGCTGGCGCATCATTTACCGGCGTTACTGAAATGGACGCTGTATTCTGTGCTGATGAAAAGGCGGATACCCCACCGCTTGCGGACGCATCCGCCGTACCGCCCGCCACGCCGGACGATTTATCCCAGGCTTTGAACGTGATTGTGGCGGTGCCGGAAAAGTCCCCGTCGGGGACAAAGCGCACGACATGAGAAGCGGTGCCGTCAAGCAACCGGGCATTTGCTGAAATGTCCACAGACGACCCTGTGGTGCCGGTGAAACTGGTCCAGGAGGACCCCCCATCCACGGAATATTGCCAGGCCCCGTTGGTGTTATCGACCGCCGTGACCGCCACTGCCTCAACAGCAGTGGTGTCAATATCAGTAATCGATCAATCAACGACGAGATCGGCAACCGTCGTCCCGGCATTGTTGCTGTTTTGTGTGGTGTCGTCATCCCCGTCTGCGCCGCTGCCATCGTCGTCTCCGGCATCTTCGCTGATCGACGTCAGCACCGGAGCGGCACCGGCATTCAGAACCGGCGCATCGTTTGCCGGCGTTACTGAAATCATGACAATATCCGGCGACCCGTTTTCTGTCCCATCATTTGGCGTGACAGTGAGCGTTGCAGCGTTTGTGTCATTCGCAGCGGTGGTAAAGGTTATCTTGCTTGCGTCATTGAGATAGGTGTCGAGATCGCTGACAGAACCTTCCAGCGTCATGCTCGCCGTCCCGGAACTGGCAATAGTGACACCCGCCGTTGTCCCATTCCCGTCAATCGTTGCCAGGATGCCCCGATCAACGGCAAGCGTCAGCGTGATTGTATCACCGTCGCTGTCCCCAACGTTATAGGCCGACAGATCAATCGCCGTTGAGATGTCTTCTGTGACGGTCTGGTTCGCTGTTGCCGCGCCCAGTGTCGGGGCGTCATTCGGCGACGGCGGCGCGAAAAAGCTGCTGTATTCTGCAGTTGATACACCTGAACCCGAAGCAATGGAGTAGTTGGCCCCACTGTTTAAGACGTCATAGGCGGCTTGATCGTATGGGATGACGATCCCACCTGACTGCCCGACGCCAGTCATCCAGATCGCCTGTCCGCCGCCGACAATTGTAAAGAGATACATGTCAAAGGGACCGATATCGTCGTTTGGACCGTCTGGGATGCCTACATAGGTAAACGCCGTGCTTTCATCGAAGGTCAGTATGTTATCGGAGTCCGTTATGGTCGCTGCGCGGGCCGATCCGATTACCGATGGATCAGCGATAAAGCTACTGCGCGCTGAGTTCCAGGCCGCGAATACAACAAAATCTGCCTATGTGAATCTCTCCAATCATGTTCTCAAACGCGCGCAGCATGAGCGCAGCGCTGCTGTCAGGATGTGCAGTCCGACCGTGGGTCAGCTCCGTCAGGCCGTGTCATGGAACAGATCGATGTAGGATTGTTTAAGCGAAGGCTGGCCAAAGATTGGCAGGTCGCTCGCGTTGCAAGCCATTCGCTGCTGTATAGCTCGCGGCCCTCTGGTGGCGTTTGCAGCGGGCGTTTTTGACGCACCCTGCCTTAACCCTGAGCCAGCCTGTTGGTGTGGGCATCGCGGCAGATCCACGCCGCCAGTGTGACGGGTGCTACGTTTTTCATCGCTCAGCGTTGACCCGCTTGAACCCAATGCGATGGGGCGGACGACACAACCCGGCATCTACCCAAGACAGCAACGTCGTCATGAACACGTTGGAGAATGGCTTCGTCAGGGTCAGGGCCTATTTATCTGTCCGCATTGATTTGACGGACAGGCTCGAACTGTGTTGTCCGAGATAAGTATGCTCACGCGCTTGCATCACCGCGCTGGATACTTGTGCGAATGGTGTTTGCCTTCCGAACGCGGTGACGTCTTGAGTAAACAAACCGGCAGAACCGTGCCGTCATCCAGGTGGCGGCACCGGCATCCAGAACGATGGTGTCGCGCCAAAGACATCCACCGACCGCGGGCTGAACACTCAGCGTGTGATCCCACCTTGTGATGGTCCTGTTATGCTCGCGGCTCTGTAAGATACGTGCGTCGCGGTCGAGCCGTTCAACCAACATCACGTGATCGCGGTTCTTAAAGAGTTTCAGAAACGTGACATCGACACGCAGGGTCTCCCCCTCCTGGACCTTGTGATCAGGCAGGCCATCATAGACGGCCAGCCCCCGCATCGCCTCGCGCATTTCAGACAGGTCCATCGCGCTTTCAAAAACTTCGTCAGCAGTGGCGCTGTAGGTGGCTTCAACGGTAACTGTGCAGATCATGGGTCCTCAGGGGTAGGTTTTGAATGCAGGGAGTGCTGGTCCAGCATCTGGTTTTCCGGCATGCGCAATGGGTCGGGAAGCAGGGTATCATGCACCCAGGATGTGACAGTTCCTGCAAACAGGTCCGGGTCTTGGTTACACCATGCATGACCCATTTTCGGGACAATGCGCGCGACGCAGTTGGGCATTCGTTCTTGATACTCCGTCAGGGCGCGCAAAATCGTTTCGTGTTCGTTTTCCCCCGCGACGATGAGGGTCGGCACGTCAATCTCGGGCAAAAGCGAATAAACGTCAAACATCAGAACAAGGCCAATCACCCGCCTGAAGGTTTGCGCCGAGACATTCGCCGAGCCGTCGGCCCGACTGTAGATGTCAGGGTCAGTAACGCCCAGCGGCGCGGCCATCTTTCTTCGAAACCAAGCGAGGCGGATGAGCGGCGACATAAGGGCCGCCATCAGCTTCATCATCTGTGGCTTGGGGATCGCGCCGATGTGGATACCGCTCAGCATTGCCCGTCGGACCAACCGGGGGTGACGGGCCAGCAGCATCAGGCCAACATAGCCGCCAAAGGATAAACCGACGATGGTCACAGGGCGCTCGCCGCAGGTCGCCCTAATCAGCTCCGCAACACTGTCAGCCGCCTGCTCAAGTGACGTAAGCGTCTGGTGCTGCGACCCTCCGTGGCCCGGCAGGTCTGGGATGAGGCACCGCAGCCCCGTCAAACGGCTGGCGATGTCAATCCACATGGTCCCCGAATAGCTGCCCGCATGAAGAAATATCACGGGCTCTGCATCCGTCGGCCCGGTTTGTCTGTATTGAAGCGGTGCCATCAGTCCTCCGCCAACTTCGACCAGGATCTGACCTGCTCGATCCAGAGCGGGTCCGCGCGATAAAAGAAGCCATGGCCCGTTCCTGCATCAAACGTAATGTCATTTGTACGGGTCAGCTGTGGGTTGCGGGCGAAGAGCGGCGCACAGGAAAAGCCCAGATCATCCGCCCTATCGACCATCGACAGAATACTGCCTTGAAGGCCGTCGGCATTGGCATCTGTTCCGTCGAAAACCCCCTTCACGCAACCCGCCATGATGACGTAGCGAATGGCCGGATTCTGCAATTTGTTCGCGACCAACAGCGTGACGTACCCGCCCTTGCTGAACCCGGCGATGGTGATGTTTTCTGGCGGCACGCCCTGCCCGACCAGCGCGCTGATCTGATCCGCCAGCGTCTCAGCATAGGCGAAGACATCCGTATCACCCTCACGGACAGGGGCAATCACATCCCCCTGCCCTGCGGCCAGAGCCTCGATAATCTCGCGATAGGCATAGGGCCCAAATCGGGGCGATACAGCTGCGGTGCCTTCGCTTTCGATGATGCGGCCGTGAACATAAATGATGTACCTCTGAGCGGCATCCGCGACCTGCGGAAAGGCCGACAGATGCGCACCGGCTTTTGACGGGTTAGCCAGTGCCAGGATCCAAAGACAGGCCGCTGAAATTCTGATCAAAGGCGCGACACGGAGCAGCCGGGCGGTGATACGCGTGCCGCAATCTCTACGCCTCGTTTGAGCTGCCCATTCCCGGTTATACATTCGGTTTCCCTTGCTCTGTGTGTTGTGGTTCGGGTCTTGACTAACGGCAGTCGCAAAGGCCCGAAAGCGTCAGACGTTCCCTTCCGGGCCGAGCCTATATGCTCGGACACAAGAGCAGCGGTCAGGTTCCCTGCGCGATGCACCAGCGCACGGCAAGTTCTCGCCGCTCTGGCAGCGCCCCGGCCGCATATGCATTCGATCTACTCGAAAACCGTGATAGCCGCTGTCCCAAGCGGTGCGGCGGGACGCTTTTTGAGGCCGATAGGCCGCTAAAGTGTCTGGAAGGAATAACGGCGCACGCACGCCGTCAACAGACCCGCCACAGGGAGGTTTGGAACTGAAAAAATGCTGAACACAAGTATGCTTGCCACCGCAATTGAGATCGCGGGTTTTTCAGTCTCATCCTGTGCCCTTGTCATGGGACTGACGCAGCGCCGCCTGTCTCGGGCTTACGTCATGCTCTCGGTCTTGTTCTTCGCGCTGATGCTGAGCAAAGCCTCTGATGCGGCCATCTTGATGTTTGACAACCCCGCGCAAATGTTCACGGATGGTTTGTGGATGCTGTCGTTCACGGCATCGTTTTTCATTCCCCCGGCCTTGCTGATCTACGTCCGCTGTCTGACCGGCGCTGCGCTCTGCCATAGCCGCACAGAAATGGCCGCGCATCTGGCGCTGCCGTTGGCCGCGATGCTGACAGCGTTTGTGTTCCTGACCTTGCCAGATGATGCGCGTGCTTTCGTCTCGACGGGCGAGGCTACAGTTACCGGAATGGATCAGGCGGCCATCGCCATCTTTGCAATTCTAATCCTGGTGTTTGCCTTTTACATCCAATGCCTTGCGTACATGTTTCTCACCTGTTCGACCCAAATGACGCGGCGCAGGCTGTTAAAGGACATTTTTGCCAGCACGGAACGCTATGAGGTACGCTGGATCACATGGATCGCTGTTCTGCTTGGAGTTTTCGGCGGTCTCAACCTGATCGCATATGTATCAAGCCTGTTTGGGGCCAAGACATGGCTGCCGATGGCCGTCAATGGCGTGCTGGAGCTTTTGATCGTTCTCACTCTGGCGATTTGGGGATTGCGACAATCGCCCGGTATGACTGGAAAATCCGAGTTTGAGCGTTCAGTCAAGCAGCATACAAAGTACGAAAGAAGCGCACTTGATACTGAAAGGGCTGCGCGCATCTCCAGAAAATTGCAGGGCGCAATGACGGCAGATCAAGTGTTTCGCGATCCAAATCTGTCACTGATCTCGTTGTCACAGCATATCGGCGTTTCGACGAACTACGTGTCGCAGACCTTGAATGAACATCTGGGCTTGTCGTTCTTTGATTTTGTGAACCGCTGGCGCGTTGAAGCCGCCAAGCCGATGATCATGGAGGGCCGACAGCAGATTGCCATGATCGCCTATGAGGTCGGGTTCAACTCGCGGTCATCCTTCTACACGGCGTTCAAAAAGAACACCGGGGTGACGCCATCGGTATACGCGACGACAGATCAAAGATCTGCCTCGGTAACGCCGTAAAAGGCTGGTGCGTATTTCAGGGGCAAGGGTCGCAACAGGTTCTGCATCTTCGTGATACAAACCAAGCAACCTAAAACAGGTACCACCCAGAGCAACCAAGGGGCGCGACGACGCACGCCGCCCCCGCGCCTTAACGGGCAAAGGGGCGCGCGACGTTGACGATCGGCCATGTCAGTGTCAGGCGCACCCGTTTCAGGTCTCGACCGCAACCGCCTCCAGCAAATCCCCGGGCTGACAGTTCAGAACGGCGCAAATCTTGGCCAGCGTCTCAAACCGGACGCCCTTGACCTTACCGGACTTCAACAGGCTGATATTCTGCTCGGTGATACCAACAGCCAGCGCCAGATCGCGGGACTTCATTTTGCGTATCGCCAGAATGACATCCAGCCGGACAACGATTTCCATCTCTGTCACACGAAGGCCCGGTTTTCCGAGGCCAGATCGGACGCTTCGCGCATCGCCCAGCCAGTGATAATAATCAACCCGCCCGCTGCTGCAAAAAAGAACATCTCACTGTCGAGATAGACGGCAATATCCTCCAGCTGTTTTGCCAGTGTATCGGGTGAGATCGGGATGATGAGAAGCGCTGAGACAATGGCAACTGGGATCAAAATCAGAGCTATGATCGTCATGCCTTCGATGAGCCGCGCCCATTTTTGCAAGGGATGCATGTTTAACCTTTCTAATTTGTTTTTTTATTGTAACACAGCAATTATATAATGTAAAAGGAGATTCTCATGCGTCTGTTTATTCTACCTGCTTTCCTTCTCTCTGCCTGTACAAGCATCGTTCCGGCGACGGTCGCGCGGCTGAACGCCCTGTCCCCGCTTGAGGCGGATCCGGCTGGGTTTGCGGTGGCAATGACCTTGCCCGAAGGCGTGGACATCGCACCGCGATCCGCGCGGCTCATGTTCACAGTGGCCAGAACGGACACCGGAGAAATGCGCGATGGTGTTTTTGTTCTGGAACGGACCAACGCGGATCAGGCAATCTACCGGATTGCGCCGCAGGACCTGCCCGCGTTGCGGGAACTTCAGGGTATTGCCCGTGATTGGCGTGCAGAAGATGAGAATGCGACAAACGGGTCGATCAGTGTGACGCTGGCGCCCTGTCGGATCGGGGCTGGGCCAACCGAGGATGCCCGCGCGAGCGTGGCCATTCGGACGGATGAAGACGGCCCGTTTTTGCCCCTTGTGCGCAATGGGCCCCTAACCGCGCTCGTTGACCCCGAAAAACTCCGCGACATGGGCGATTGTGGCGCTGTTGGGCAAGGCACTCCTTGATCGAACTGTGCAACTGCAACCTACGTCCGCACTTTTCTACACATGGGGTTTCGGTGCGCCATGGCACGAACAAGACGACGTCAACCGGAGCCCAATGCCCAGATCGATCAGATGTTTCCGCCGTGTTTCGAGCGCCGGCCTCTCCTCGCTAGACCAACCCCAACAACCGCGCTGCGTTGCCTTTGGTGATGTCCTCGCGCAGTTCGTCCTTGATGGCGATCTTTTCAAAATCGGCAAGCCAGCGTTCGGGGGTGATCATCGGCCAGTCTGATCCAAACAACACCTTTTTCTTGAGAATGGAGTTGCAGTAGCGCACCAGAATTTCGGGAAAGTACTTTGGCGACCAGCCCGACAGGTCGATGTAGACGTTTGGCTTGTGCTGCGCCACAGCCAGCGCTTCTTCTTGCCAGGGAAAGCTGGGGTGGGCGAGGATGATCTTCATATCCGGAAAATCAACCGCAACATCGTCCATATACATCGGGTTGGAGTATTTCAGCCGCATACCATTGCCCCCCGGCATGCCCGACCCAACACCGGTTTGCCCGGTATGAAACAACGCGATGCCGCCCTCTTCGGCGATGGCTTCGTAGAGCGGATAGGCCATGCGGTCGTTTGCATAAAACCCCTGCATGGTCGGGTGAAACTTGAACCCCTTGATGCCAAAGTCCTTGATCAGGCGGCGCGCCTCGCGCACGCCCATTTTGCCTTTCCAAGGGTCGATAGAGGCAAAGGGGATCAGCACATCGTCATTGGCTGCTGCTATTTCGGCCACTTCTTCGTTCTTGTACCGCCGATACCCCGTCTCGCGTTCACTATCGACCGGAAAGATGACGGCGGCGATGTTCTGGTCCCGGTAGTGCGCTGCGGTTTGCTCAATGGTGGGCGGATGCGTCCAGGGGGCGCGGAAATACTGCGCCATCGTCGCCTGCAAATCGTCATAGCCGTCGTCGTCATGACAGCCGCACGGCTCCTCCGCGTGGGTGTGGATGTCGATTGCACGAATTTTGGAGAGATCAACCATCGAAAGGTCTCCTTACAGGGTAATGACCGCCGGGTCGGTTTCAGAATAAAGGCGTTGCAGCATGTCGGCGCGCCGGGACAGGATCTTGCGAAAATTCAGATTGCCTTTGGCTGTCATCTCCCCTTCGGGCATGGACGCAGGCACGCTCAGCACAAGTGCACGCGCCACGCGGGTTGAGCTGCTGGCGCCTGCTGCATGGGCCTTGAGGCGTGCCTTGATCTCAGCCAGTAGCGTGGGGTCCATAACCGCGCCATCCTGCGCGGCTGGGTCAAAACCAGCCGCCGCGAGTGCCGCCATATTCGGAAAGATCATCAGCCCGATCTCGTTTCTGTCAGCGCCCGTGATCACAACGTCACCCGCCAACGGGGCAAGCCGCTCCAACACATCCAGCCGAAGGTTCGCCGCACGCACCCATGTGCCCGTCAGCAGCTTGAAATCCTCACTAATGCGTCCGTCGAATTTCAGCCCTTTGTTCATGTCTTTGGGGTCCACGAACTTCATCGCATCGCCCGTGACAAAGAACCCCTCATCATCAAACGCCGCGGCCGTCTTGTCCGGCGCATCAAAATACCCCTGCATGATGTTTGGGCCCTTGGTGCGCACCTCAAATCGGTCGTCCTCCTGCGGCACCAGCTTCATCGTGACACCGGACAGCGGCGCACCAACGACGCCGGACGTATCGGTTGGCTCTTGCTGGAGCAGCACAGCGGGCGCGGTTTCCGTCAGTCCCCAAGATGAGGTGATCAACGGCACCTCACCTTTGATTTCCATCGCCATCGTCTCAAACCCGTCCCAGACATCCTGAGGCAACGAAGCGCCGGCGTAAAAGAGCATATCAAGGTTTTGAAAGAACCTTTGGCGCAGAGTTGCATCCTCGCGCAACGCGCTAAGCAGCATTTGAAAGCCGACAGGCACATTGAAACTCAACGTCCCGGTCATCAGGTTCAGGTTCGCGACAGTTTGATCGAAAAGACCCGGGGCAGGTTTGCCGCCATCGATATAGATCGAGCCGCCATTTGCCAGCATCATGTTCACATTGTGAGACCCCCCAAAGACATGGTTCCAGGGCAACCAATCTACGATCCGCGGCGGTCTTTCTTTCAAAAAGGGGAGCGCGGCCTGAAGTTGGGTCTGGTTCACGCACATCATCTTGTGCGTTGTCAGCACCCCTTTGGGTGCGGAGGTTGAACCAGAGGTCATCAGAATTTTGGCAACTGTGTCGGGCGTGACTTGGGCATGGGCCTCGGCGACGTCTGTATGCGGATCACCCGCCAGCAACGCATCAAAAGAAGTCGTCGAAACAGCGCCGGGTCTGGAGGCCACAACCTCAACGCCGCGCAGGAAATCCAGACTGAGGGCCGCGTCATATGTCTCAGCGCAGTCAACGTAGACCAGCGCCGGATGCACAAGCTCAAACGCCTGTTTGAGCCGCCCATGTGCTGCCGGAATGAGCGAATACTGCTCCGCCAGGGGCACGGTCGGCACCCCGATGTATTGCGCAGCAAGGCTCAGCAACATGTGATCAACGCTGTTCCCGGACAGGATCAGGATCGGCGTGTCAGCCCCCATGCCGCGCGCCAAAAGCGCGCTTGCGATGGATCGGACTTTTTGCAGTGTCGCACTGTAGCTTTCACTGCGCCAGCCCGCGCCGCTGCGTTCCGCGACAAAGACGCGTGCGGCAGCCTCATCTGCCCACCTGTGCAGCCACTCCCCGGTTGAGCGCGCAACGGGCCCCAATGGGGTGTTCGATGTCAGCCAGATGGCCCCATCCGCCCGGTCCTGCCGTGTGACATCATGTGGCTGAAAATTCTTGGTTCGTTTCATGCGGTGTCCTTGCCCCCGCGCGCCCGTATCAGCTTGAGCGCTGTGACGACCTGCTCGCGCGTGTCCTTGTCAATGCCCTGAAACAACAGCTCTTCATGCTTGGTGACCGCTTCAACTGCAGACGTCGCCAGGCGCCGCCCCCGTAGGGTCGCCCGCAGCGCATAGACCCGGCGATCTGTCGGCACACGTTCGCGCATGATCAGGTCGCGCTGCTCAAGCTCATCCACAATAACCACCAGATTGGGCCGCTCAACATCCATGGCATCGGCCAGCCGCGACTGACTGATGCCGGGATTATCAACAATCAGGAGGAGTGCCGTGCAGGTCAGCATGCGTAACTCAAAAGGCGCAAGCGTTCTCGTGAGGTCCGCTTGAACGACGTTGAACGCCCGTTTGAGATGATAGCCCATAAACCGTTGCAGGGTCTGGTCCGTGGTTTCAGAGCTCTGATGGCTCTTTGCGTCTGACATTGGCTTGCTCATCGGATCACCGGAACTTTGGTGCGCGTTTTTCAAGAAAGGCCGTGAGGCCTTCTTGTGCATCAGGTGTGGTTTGCGACACCGACGCCACCAGCGCTTCGGTGAACAACCCATCCGCCTGCGACATATCCCCGATCCGCGCGATGGCCTGTACCATAAAGTAGTTGGACAAAGGCGCATTGCGCGCAATCTTGCCCGCCAGCGAGGTCGCAAGCCCCATCGCCTCCCCGGCACCAACGCTATAGTGGGCAAGACCGAGGGAAACACCCTCATCTGCGTTGTATTTGCGACCCGTGAGCATCATTTCAGTCATGCGATCAGGCCCCAGCAAACGCCCCACCCGCGCCGTGGCACCGCCGCCAACGAATATGCCGCGCCGCCCTTCGGGCAGTTGAAAGATGGTAGAGGGTTCCGCAATGCGCACGTGCGTGGATGCCGCAAGCTCCAACCCTCCTCCAATCACCGCGCCATACATTGCCGACACGACGATCAGGCCACCGAACTGAACCTTTTCCATGACGGCGTGCCAATCGCGGGAATGATGCAGGTTTTCCTCTGCGGAGCGGTGCACATGTTCTGACAGATCAAGACCGGAGCAATAATGCCCCGCCGTCCCTGTCAAAATGACCACGCGCACATCTTTGGGGGGCGCTGAAAAGAACGTATCGATGGCGACCAGCAGTTCCTCGCACATCGCATTGCGCTTGTCCGGCCGATCCATCGTCAACGTTGCAACGGGGCCTTCGATGTCGACCCTGAGCAGCGGGCTGTTCATTGGCCTCGTCCTTGAAGTGACGGGAGGCGGACGCACCGCACCCCTGTTTGGTGACACTCATCCATGATGATTCCCTTGCTCATTATTCGTTATATTAGATAACAAATATGACCCGTATCAAGCCCTCCCCTGGCCCTATTCAAAAGCGTGCTTCAGCTAACAGGTGCACAGGCTGAGGGCGGGCTTGTCCGGCCATTCATGAGGAGTAATGCGACAGGCCGCGCGCGGGCACGATGTGCAACCTCCCGCCTCAAATGGCCAGTGGGCGCAATGTTGGGGCGCTACATGCATTCACCAGCTCGCGCGGTCGCACTATCATCCAAGCCCACCAAGGTGCCGTCGGGCACGTCGCCGATGCAACGTTGGTATGGACCGCCGGTCAGTTATCAAAGCACAGGTCCAAGCACGCTCTGAGGGGCAGAAACCTACACGAGGCAATCCCGATCAAGGCCTTCCGCAGAAGCTACGTGCGAAAGGTACAGCACTCACACAAACCAGATGCCATCAGCGGTCGCATCCGCAGTTTTGGCAACATTCTCAACGCTCTCCGAAAAGTAGACCAGGACTTCGGCGCGGGTGATGCCATTGACCTGCTGTTGCTGCCAAAAGGCGAAGCCCGCCTGATCCGGATCGCGGTCCAGCACGTTGTTGTAAAGCAGTGTCAGAAAATCGTCATAGGCCTGCGACGCGGGCGGCGCATAGGTTTCCGCAAACTCCGTCGATGTCATAAAGAAATCAGCGGCGTCATCTAGCGTGGTGTCGCCCGCATCCAAAACATCAATCCAGAACCCAAGGCCCGGTGTGTCAGGCGTGCGGTCAAACGCCGCCTGATAGAGGCGGTAAGCCTGCCCCGCGATCCCGTCCACATCAAAGGCACGTTCCCCGTCGGCAAAGACCAACCGTTCAACCCCGACCAAAAAGTCCCAGTCACCCGACGCTGTGCAGCGCACAGCCAGTTCATCCGCCTCCCCCCGGACGATATGATATTGCGCGCCGGTCCCGCCAAAACGCACCGTGTCCAGCCCTGCCCCGGCGTCGATGAAATCGGTGCCTGTGTTGGAGAAAAAGCCGTTCTGCCCTGCGTCGCCAACCTGCGGGCTGACCAGCACGATATTCTGTGCGGACAAGTCCCCAGTCGAGGTGCCGTTCACTTGTACGGTTGTCCCATCACTCAAGGAAAATTCGACGCGATTGGCAAACGGTTTCGTGGCCGTCGACAAAAGCTGCGAGACATCGGAGACGCCGCCATCAACGACATAGAGTGTCTCAGACGCCGCATCAAAGTCCGGCGCGCGGCGCAATCCGCCCCCCTGCACCACCAGAAATCGGTCGATGCCAGCATCGCCAAAAAGGTTGTCATTGCCCTGAAGCGACAGGAACAAATCCTGCCCGTCGCTGCCATACAGGTTGTCGTCCCCAGGCCCACCAAACAGGACATCATTCCCCGCCTCCCCAAAAAGCGTGTCGTTGCCCTGACCGCCCAGCAACACCGTGTCTTGCGGCCCGGCAATCAGCTGGTCATCTCCTGCACCGCCCAGCAGCGTGTCCTCGCCCCCGCGGCCAAAGACGAGATCATCACCGCCCAAAGCCTCAATCCGATCCTCGATGAATGTGCCCAGAATGTCCTCGTTGCCCTGCGTGGCCACGGCGGGCTGCGTGCCCTGCTTCGTGAACCCGTCAATCTCATAGCCAATGTCGGCCAACAGCGCCTTATCCACGTCGGAGATCACCGAGACACCACCCGACGGGTCAAGCGATACTGTATTCCCCGCAAACCCCTCCTCGACGTGGGACAGATCAGAGGACAGCGGCACCGGCGCACCGTCATTGATCCGCATGGCGTTCACGCCATAAAACGCCCCATCGCGTACCTGTATGTCAAACGCGCTCGCGGTGCCGATGCCCAGCACATGACCGATCTCATGGATCGCCGTTTCCCGCAGTTTTTCGGGGTCAGACCAATCCAGCTTGGCATTGAACGACACGGTTCCCACCCAAGGTTCAAAGTCTGTCACTGGCCCCATGTTGCGAAAGTCATTGGTGATCCGCGACCAGTAGATATCACCGCTGAGGCCGAATTTCGGGCCACCCCGCGCACCCGCCTCATTGCCCGGGCTGATCGGCGGCAATGCATCGGTGGCCCCGACAAACACCAGCACATCATCGATGGGCGTGGTCAGCGTGATGTCCTGCGTAACGGTATAGACCTGAGGGTCGCGCACACCTGTGATCGTCTGACCTGCGGGAATATCCGCAAACTCATCGCGAATGTGAATTTCCCAAGCCCGCGCGGCGTCTTCCATGGCCGCACGGCGCGCGGGATCATCAAAGAAGCCACGCGTGTCAAAGCGGTAGTCGATTTCGATCGTAAATGACATGAGCGGCAGCCTGTCAGGTTCGTCTTAACAATAGATCAATTTCGGAGGTCTCTCAGGGCACAGCAAGAACGAAAGGCAGCCCTATTTACAGCCGCCTTCCGCCCATGACCGCACGTTCATCTTGAACGCGCCCCCAAAGGGATGCTGCTTTGAGATCGCTTCGCTGTTGCCTGCCGACACATAGGTGTTGCCTTGTGTACAGAGCGCTTCTTTGGTCCACTGGTGACAATTTGAGCAGCTTTGCTCTTTCCAGTACTCCTCGGGAAGCCCTTCGATGGGGGGAAAGAGCGGCGACAACGTGACCAGCTGCTCAATGCTCTTGCCTTCGAGCGTATCGCCCCCGTTGGTAAACGGCATCTCCCATGTCAGCTCCGTGCCCATCGGCACACTGGCGGCGCGTGACTGGACCGCGGCAACCTCCACGTTTTCCTCCACGGGCGTCGCAGTTTGACTGGCAGCGGCCTCGGCCCTCTTGGCTTTTTCCGCGAGCACATTCAGCTCAAAGGCTGCAAATTCCGCGTAAATCCCCTCAGGAAAGGTGTTCAGGTAGGCTTGATAATCCTCTGCGGTCCCGCTGGCCTGTGCCACACCGATCAGGCGCTCTTGCTCTTTCGTGGTGTCTGCAGGCTCAGGAGTTACAGCGGGAGCAGGTGCGGGTGCGGGTGCGTCCTCCTGCGTCTGAGGTGCTGCGGCGGTTACGGTCTCTTTGGAATTGTCCATTTCATCGTTGATGATCCGGTCCAGGAGCGCGCGGGCCTCGGGAATATATTTGCTGTTGGGATAGCCGCGCATGAACAACACCACAGGCACGGGGTCGGTGCTGAACTTGACGGATTCCCATAGCTGCAGCTCGGCCAGTTCCTCTTCGGTCATCTCATCGGCGGCTGTGAAAAAGAAATTCTCCGTGAGCGAGGAGGCATCCCACGGGGTTTGCTTGCCGCTGGTTTTCTCAATCACTTCAACGCGGACGTTCTTGAATATCTGCTCAATCGGCAAACCCGGTGTGGGCAGCTGGCGTGCCAAGGCGCGGGTGAACGGGCTGTTGCCATCCAACCCGTCAAGCGCCACAGCACCGGGCGCTGTGGAATAGGACAAGAAGGTGCCAGTGGGTGATTTCATCTCTGCCAGACCATTGTCATTGAGATCAGGGATCGCCTCAAACGGATTGTTCCGGCAGGCATCCAGGATCACGATGTTGGTCTTGTTGCGAGCTGAAAACATCTGCCGCAAGACCGCCTGTGCGGGCACTGCGACAAGGCTGAGGTCTGCCGCATCGGTCAGGCTTGCATCAACCGGCAAAAGATAGTTGTTGCCAAATGACTGCACCGCATGACCTGCGTAATAGAACAGCCCCGTTGCATCCCTTCCTGCATCGCGCAGATCGCGCCCAAACTGGGCAATGCCGCGGTTCAACGTTACCTGAGTGGCGTCTTTCAAGAGCGTCACCTTGAACCCCTGCGCCTCAAGCGTTTGGGCCATCAGATCCGCGTCAGGCACCGGGTTGTCCAGTGCCGTAACCGCGCCATACGCCCCATTGCCGATGATCAGCGCAATGCGCGGCTCCGCCTCCTGTGCAGTGGCTCCAAACGTGCCAAGGACCAGCAGGCACAAGGCCTGTACCCAAGGGGTGAAGCGGCCAGCGGCCGCTTTGAGTGTCTCAGATATCTGTCGCATTTAGTTGCTAATCACCTTGAATTCGATCCTGCGGTTTTTCTGACGGCCATCCGGTGTGTCATTGGACGCAATCGGGGTCGCCTCTCCGTAGCCCTTGCTGACAAGCGTGCCCTGCTCAAGGTCGCGTGACAGCAAATACCGGGTGACGGAATTGGCGCGGGCTTCTGACAGGCGACGGTTGGTTGCATCCGACCCGATTGAATCGGTATGCCCGCCGACTTCGATCACCATGTTCGGGCACCGCGCCACAATGCCCGCAAGGCTGTTGAGCAAGGGCTCACTTGCCGGATCAAGACGGGAACTGCCGGAGTTGAAGTAGATGTTGCCCGTGCGGGACAGGATTTCAAACCGGCCTTTGCAGGCCTCTCGGTCAAAGTCGCCCTCAGCCTCCAGTGCAACCGATGCCGGCTGCGCCGTCGCAGTGGGTGTTGGTGTTGCCGCAGCCGTGGTGCTGTTGCGGGCAAATACAAAATCGAAAGAGACCGTGGCCGACGGGATGATATCCACATTCGCCGCCTCTTGCAGTTTGTTCAGCCCCCCCATGAGATCAAAGTCCGCCACGCTGATGGAAATGGGCGTGCGGCTGGAGACGGACACAAGGTCTTGGCCCAACAGCGTCACGGCCACCTCCGCGTCATAGGTCTTGGTCACACCATGCAAGTCCATGGTGTAGCTGACCGGCACGGTTTTCCGTCGCACGGCCTCAAGATCTCCCAAAACTGACGTGTCAATCTGGGTTGAGATGGTGGCGGTCGGGAATTTGAAGGTTTCAAAGAACAAAAAACGCATGCGCACGTTGCGCAGGTCGATCTTGGTATCGACGGAATCGAGCAACACCCGCACCTGTGTGGCACCGTCGCCCCCGATTTCCCCTTCCAGCGTGGCAAAGCTGCTGGATTCGACCACCGTTTGCTTTTTCACCGACTGAAAATTCAAGCTCGACATTTCCGGTTGCAGGGTCCAGCCCCCCGCAAAGGGGTCAGTTTGTGCCTGCGCGTCCTGTCCGAAAGTGATCAGCAAAAAGGTGGCAGCGAGCAGCAGCCTGGCGATGTTTTCTAGACGGCTTTGCAAAAGGGTCATAGCGGTTCTCCTCGGCGTCCCAAAATACCGGGACATGCGTGATGCTAAATTCTGTGAGGAATGTTACACGAAGTCGCCCGCACGAGAAGCCCTTTTTAGGGCAGGTATTCCTGCCTTGACTCAGGCATTGAGCCTTTCCACGATGCTTTGGGCCGTTACAGTCCCTTGCACGTCGTCTCCGTCGACGACGCTCAGCACCGCGTCATCGCCGCTGAGCTTGTCTATCAATTCAGCCACAGGCATCTCTGCTGGAACGCTTGGACCGCGGGTATCTGTGGCACTCACCATCACATCGCGCGCGGTCAGCACACCCAGCGGGTTCATGTTGGCCACAAAATCCGCGACATAGTCGGACGCGGGGTTTGAGAATATCTCACGCGGGGTGCCAAGCTGCACGATGCGCCCGCCTTCCATGATCGCGATGCGCCCGCCCAGCTTGAACGCTTCATCAAGGTCGTGGCTCACAAAGATGATCGTGCGCTTCAGGTCGCGTTGCAAATCCAACAGCTCATCCTGCAGCCGTGTCCGAATGAGCGGATCCAGCGCCGAGAACGGCTCATCCATCAGCAGGATCGGGGCTTCGGTCACGAACGCACGGGCAAGGCCCACACGTTGTTGCATGCCGCCTGACAACTCGCCGACCTTGCGGTCTGCCCAATCAGACAGACCCACAAGGGCAAGCTGTCGGTCGGCACGTTCCATCCGCTCCTTGCGTGGCACATCCGCCAATTCCAGCGCCAGCGCCACATTTTCGCGCACCGTGCGCCACGGCAGCAGGCCAAATTGCTGAAAGACCATGGACACACATTCGCGCCGCACCTTGCGCAAGTCGCCGTCCGAACACGCCTGCACATTCGCAGACCATGAGCCGTCGTTGACCTGCACATGACCGCGCGCCACGGGGTTGAGGCCATTCACCGCGCGCAGCAGCGTGGATTTACCGGACCCCGACAAGCCCATCAGCACGAGGATTTCGCCCGCGGCCACATTGAGCGAGCAATCATGCACGCCGAGCACCTGACCTGTCGCCGCTTCAATTTCGGCACGGCTTTGCCCCTGATCCATGAGCGGCAAAGCCTTTTCCGGCTTTTCCCCAAAGACTATTGAGACGTTGTTGAACTCGACTGCGTTTGTCATTTCTCACCCACCCGCAGCATCCGGTCGAGCATGATGGCGACCACCACGATGATCAGCCCGCTTTCAAAGCCAAGTCCCGTATTCACCTGATTGAGCGCCCGCACGACGGGCACGCCGAGGCCATCCGCCCCGACCAGTGCTGCAATCACCACCATCGATAGCGACAGCATGATGGTCTGGTTCAACCCGGTCATGATCTGCGGCAAAGCATAGGGCAGCTCAATTTTCCACAAGGTCTGGCTCGGCTTTGCCCCAAAGGCCTGCGCCGCCTCAAGCAGCGACTTGGGTGTCGAAGAGATGCCAAGCTGCGTCAGACGGATTGGCGCGGGCAGCACAAAGATCACCGTCGCAATCAGACCCGGCACCATGCCAATGCCAAAAAACACAATGGCCGGAATAAGATAGACGAAAGTCGGGAGCGTCTGCATCAGATCCAGCACAGGCCGCATGAAGCGGTAAAGACGAGGACGGTGCGCCGCCGCGATCCCGATAGGCACGCCCAATCCCATGCAGACCACGCAGGCCGACAGCACCAGCGTGAGGCTTTCGGTGGTCTCTTCCCAATAGTCCTGATTGAGGATGAACAGGAAGCCGACCACGACAAAAGCCACCGTTTTCCAGTTGCGTTGGATCAGGTAGGTCAGCCCGGCAAACAGCGCGATGATGATCAGCGGATGCGGTGTTTGCAGCACCCAGAGGATCGCCTCAATCAACTGCTCCATCACCACGGCCAAACCGTCAAAGAACCAGCCACCCTTGACCTGCAACCACTCAAACGCTGCCTCAGCCGCGTCATCGATGGGTATCTTGTTCTCAGTCAGCCAATCCATCGTGTCCCCCTGCCCGTCCAGTTGACGGTGTCTTGACAAAAATACCCGCCCTCAGCCAAGGGCGGGTATCTCCACTTATCGGAATGGCTTATTCCATCGCCGCTTTTGCAGCTGCCATCGCATCACCACCATCTTGGGTGGTCACGCCGGCCAGCCATGTCCCCAGCACATCTGCATTGGCCTTGATCCAGTCACCGGCTGCTTCTTCGGGGTCTTTGCCATCATCCAGGATGGCACCCATGATCTCATTCTCCATGGCGAGCGTAAATTCCATGTTCTGCAAGAGCTTCCCGACATTCGGGCACTCCTCAACATAGCCAGCGCGCGTGTTGGTATAGACCGTCGCACCGCCCAGATCCGGGCCAAAGAACTCATCCCCTCCCTCAAGGTAGGTCAGCTCAAAGTTGGCGTTCATCGGGTGCGGCTCCCACCCCAGAAAAACGATCGGATCGCCCTTGCGGCTCAATCGTTTCACCTGCGCCAACATGCCTTGCTCAGACGACTCGACCACTTCGAAGTCTTTCAGCCCAAAGGAATCGCCGTCGATCATGGATTGGATCAGGCGGTTGCCGTCGTTGCCCGGCTCAATGCCATAGATCTTGCCATCCAGCGCGTCCGCCTTGGCCGCAATCGCGTCAAACGAGGTGATGCCTATGTCCGCCGCGGCCTTGTTCACGGCCAGCGTATACTTTGCCCCTTGCAGGTTTGCGCGCACGGTGTCGACGGTGCCTGCCTCACGGTAGGGGGCAATGTCGCCTTCCATCGTGGGCATCCAGTTGCCCAAAAAGATGTCAATGTCACCCGCAGCCATTGAGGTATAGGTCACAGGCACCGACAGGATCTTGGTCTCCGTCTCATAGCCCAGCGCGTCCAGCACGACCGACGCGGCAGCCGTCGTTGCGGTGATGTCGGTCCAACCCACATCCGAGAAGGTGACCTTTTCGCACCCGGCCGCAGCAACAGATGTGCCGATGCTCAGCGCAAGCGCCGTCGAGGCAAGCAATGATTTCATGTCAAAGAACTCCCATTCAGTCTTTATTGATTACTGTGCGAATAAAGAGCCAAGCCCAGAGGTATTGCAACTTAATTCACCAAAATGATCAGCCGAACCTGCCCTGGGGCGATGCGCGCGCTGCCCGCCTGCGCGGATTTGCGCGGTCTCACATAGATTGAGTTTTTAGCACAGGGTGTTACGGTGGAATCAGCCAACTGACGAAAGACAACAGCTTATGACACTGGCAAACACCAGTTCCGAGTTCACAGCCTGTTCAAGCTGTGACATCCGCCACCGCGCGGTCTGTGCGACCTGTGACGGGGATGAGCTGCGCAGGCTCGAAGACATTAAGTATTACCGAAGTTTTGACGCCGGTCAGCAGATCATGTTTGAAGGCGACGAGATGCATTTTGTGGCCTCTGTCGTGACGGGTGCCGCGCGGCTTTCACGCACCCTGCCCGATGGCCGTTTGCAAATGCTCGGGCTGTTGTTGCCCTCCGATTTTATCGGGCGGCCCGGGCGCACTCATGTGGCCTATGACGTCGAAGCCATCCAAAAGGTGACGCTGTGCTGTTTCCGTCGCAAACCGTTTGAAGCGATGGTGGAGACGACACCGCACATTGGTCAGCGCTTGCTGACGATGTCACTGGATGAGCTGGACGTGGCCCGCGAGTGGATGATGCTTTTGGGGCGCAAGACCGCGCGTGAGAAAATCGCCTGTCTTTTGTCTTTGATCGGGCGGCGCACAGCGTCTCTTCACTTGCAGCCAATTGCCGATGGCCTGTCGTTTGATATGCCGCTGTCACGTGAAGCGATGGGCGAATACCTTGGCCTGACGATTGAGACGGTGAGCCGCCAGATGACCGCCCTGCGCAAGGACGGGATCATTGAGCTGGAGGGCAGCCGCACCGTGACAATCCCCGATCTGGCAGAACTGATGGCCGAAACCGGGGACGACGCCGATGGCGGTATGCTGGCCTGAGGCAAACTGATCTGGGGACCATTCCCCCAGAACGCCCTACCCTACGCTCCAAGCGCTTGTTCGCGACCTTTCGCCTGCGGCTCAATCGCGACAAGTGATACAGGCGTCCGGGGTTAACGGTTGGATGCATCAATGTGCCATGAAAACGGGCAGGCGCGCGCCACGAATGATGTCGCGCGTGACCCCGCCAAAGATCGCCTGGCGCAAACGGGAATGACCGTAGGCCCCCATCACCAGCATTTCGCAGCCCAGCTCCTCTGCGCGCCGTTCCAGCGTTGCAGCGACACTGTCATCGGTGCGGTTACACACGGACACCTCACATCTTATGCCATGGCGCGCCAGAAACTGCGCAAAGGCCCCGCCGGGGTCTGAGCGGTCCGGCGCATCCTTGGGCGGGTCAACCAGCACCACATGGACGTAAGCATCTTTCCCGATCAACGGCAAAGCCTGCTTTACCGCGCGCAACGCCGTGGCACTTTCGTCCCATGATATCAGAATGTTGCGCGGCGGCGCAGTCATCTCTGCCTCTTCGGGCAACAGCATCAGCGCACAATCTGCATCAAACAACACCGTCTCTGCCAACATCCGGGTCTGCTCAACGTGTTCACGCCCCGAAGAGCGTTGTTGCACCACCAGATCGCTGAACCGCGTATGGCGTACAATCTCTTCGGTGCTGTTCGCGGCAGGCATGGCGACAGGTTCCACATGCCAGCGGATGTCCTCTTTGTCCAAATGCGCAGCGGCGGCCTCCCCCAAAAGGCGGGCCTGTTCGGCGCTGTCTTCAAATCCTGTGCCGGTTGGCATGACGTCCAATGCGGTTTGCACCAACCCGGTCTGATCCAGCCCGATGCCCAGCGAAAGCACATGCAAATGCGCGTCCATCGCCCGCGCCACCCCGATTGCCGCGATAAGCTGTGTGTCGATCTGTTCGGTGCTGGTCAGAATGGTTGTAACGGTCTGAATGGCCATGGGGGTGTCCTCCGGTTTGCCTTGACCTCAACTAAGCCATGCCTCCCACAAGGCGTCATTGACTTTGGCCAAGAACAAAACCGCGCGGCCTTGATGCAGATCAAAGACCCTTTCGCGCTGCTTTGAAAGAAGACGAGCATGCGAACAACCGCCTTGCGTCCTGATTGACGTTTTGGCGCAAGAAGGGACTGCGATATGACGTCTAACTATTTAAAATTGATCGCCCTTGCGCTGATCACGCTTTTTGCTGCGATTGCAGCAAGTTGGGGGCGTGATCTGGCCTATCAGGTGCATGCCTTTTTGATCATGTGTATCTCTGCGGGCATGTTCATCTGGGTGTTGCGCAACACGGATGAACCCCCCAAACCGATGGTGGATGCCAACGGCTACATGGATGATGTTGTCAGGGCGGGCGTGATCGCGACGGCCTTTTGGGGGATCATCGGGTTTCTGGCGGGCACATATATCGCGTTTCAGCTGGCTTTTCCGGCGCTCAATTTTGACTGGGCGCAACCTTATGCAAACTTTGGGCGGCTGCGTCCCATTCACACCTCAGCGGTGATTTTTGCGTTTGGGGGCAATGCCCTGATCATGTCCTCCTTCTATATCGTGCAACGCACCTGTGGCACGCGCCTATGGGGCGGCAACCTGCGCTGGTTCATCTTCTGGGGCTATCAGTTGTTTATCGTGCTGGCCGCGACGGGCTATCTGCTCGGCTCAACCCAGTCGAAAGAATATGCCGAGCCTGAGTGGTATATCGACATCTGGCTGACCGTGGTCTGGGTCGCGTTCCTTGCGTGCTACATGGGCACGCTGATCAAGCGGAAGGAAAAGCACATCTATGTGGCGAACTGGTTCCTGCTGAGCTTTATCGTCACCGTCGCGATGCTGCACCTGATCAACAACCTCTCGTTGCCGGTCAGCATCTGGGGTTCCAAATCTGTGCAGCTCTTCTCGGGTGTGCAGGATGCAATGACGCAATGGTGGTATGGCCACAACGCTGTGGGATTCTTCCTGACTGCCGGTTTTCTGGGCATGATGTACTACTTCATCCCCAAGCAGGCCGAGCGTCCGGTGTTCAGCTACAAGCTCAGCATCATTCACTTCTGGGCGCTGATTTTCCTCTACATCTGGGCGGGTCCGCACCACTTGCACTACACCGCCCTGCCGGATTGGGCCTCAACTCTTGGCATGGTGTTCTCCATCATCCTGTGGATGCCCAGCTGGGGTGGCATGATCAACGGCCTGATGACGCTCAATGGCGCATGGGACAAGCTGCGTACCGATCCGATCATCCGGATGATGGTGATCAGCCTCGCGTTCTACGGCATGTCCACGTTTGAGGGTCCGATGATGTCGATCCGCGCGGTGAACTCGCTGAGCCACTACACCGACTGGACCATTGGTCACGTGCACTCCGGTGTGCTCGGCTGGAACGGCATGATCACCTTTGCCGCTCTTTATTTCCTGACACCAAAACTCTGGGGGCGTGCACAAATGTACTCCATGTCTGCGATCAACTGGCACTTCTGGTTGGCCACCATCGGCATCGTTCTGTACGCCGCCTCGATGTGGGTCACCGGCATTATGGAAGGCCTGATGTGGCGTGAGGTCGACAGCCAGGGTTTCCTCGTGAACTCCTTTGCCGACACCGTGGCTGCGAAATTCCCGATGTACATCGTACGGGGTCTGGGCGGGGTCATGTATCTCTCTGGTGCGCTGATCATGGTGTGGAACCTGTGGATGACCATACGTGGCGGAGAGCGTGTGAACGCCCCCGTCGGTGTGCCGGCTGAGTAAGGAACAAAGATATGTCTGATACACCAAACAACCCCTCCACCAAGGGTATCCTGGGCAAACACGGGATCATCGAACGCTCTGCTACCTTGCTGATGGTTCTGTCCTTGCTGGTTGTCACCATCGGCGGCATCGTAGAGATCGCCCCCCTCTTCTACCTTGAGAACACGATCGAGGAAGTCGACGGGATGCGCCCCTACACCCCGCTGGAGCTGGCAGGCCGCGATGTCTATGTCCGGGAGGGCTGCTATGTCTGTCACTCCCAGATGATCCGGCCCATGCGCGACGAAGTTGACCGCTACGGCCACTACTCGCTGGCAGCGGAAAGCATGTATGACCACCCGCATCAGTGGGGCTCCAAACGCACCGGGCCAGACATGGCACGGGTCGGCGGGCGCTACTCGGATGGCTGGCATGTGGATCACCTGATGGACCCGCAATCTGTGGTGCCTGAATCGATCATGCCCAAGTATGCCTTCCTTGCTCGGACGGTCATCGACGGGGAACACATCAAGGATCTGGTGAAGACGCACTCCTACGTCGGCGTGCCCTACACCGAGGAGATGATCGAAAACGCGCGGGCAGATTTCACCGCGCAGGCCGATCCCGACAGCGACTATGACGGGCTGCTGGAGCGCTACGGAGAAACCGCCAATGTGCGCAACTTCGATGGCCAGCCCCAGCTGACCGAGATGGACGCGCTCATCGCCTATCTGCAAATGCTGGGCACCTTGGTGGACTTCTCCACCTTCACCCCAGACGCAAGCCGGTAAGGGAGGATTTGAACATGGAAACCTATTCCCTCATGCGCCAATTTGCAGACAGCTGGATGCTGCTGGCAATGACGCTGTTCTTTCTTGGGGTGATTGTCTGGGCCTTCCGCCCCGGCAGCCGCGCCACCCACCGCGACACGGCCAACATCCCATTTCGCAATGAAACACTGCCCGTTGATGACAAAGATCGCGACGACAGCATGAAGATCGGAGGCGCATCATGAGCGACCCCAAAGACAACAAGCCTGTGGACGACCTCACAGGGACCGAGACCACCGGCCATACCTGGGACGGGATCGAGGAGTTGAACAACCCCCTGCCTCGTTGGTGGCTGTGGTGCTTCTACATCACGATCATCTGGGGCATCGGCTATACCATCGCCTATCCGGCATGGCCCATGGTTTCGGGTGCAACCGCCGGGATGCTGGGATATTCCACACGAGGAGAGGTGGCGCAGGACATTGAAGCGGCGCGCGCGGCGAACGCCGAGCTTGAGGTCCAGCTGGCCAGTGCGAACCTCGACACCCTTGCCGCCGCCAATGAAGATCTTTTCCGTTACGCGGTGTCTTCAGGCGCTGCGGTCTTTCGGACAAATTGTTCGCAGTGTCACGGGTCAGGTGCCGCCGGTGCCGAAAGCTATCCCAACCTGCTGGACGATGACTGGCTCTGGGGCGGCACACATGAGGCCATCGCCTATACCGTGCGCCACGGCATTCGCAACGAACAAGACGACGACGCCCGCTATTCCGAGATGCCCGCCTATGGCGAGTTCATGGAAAAGGAGGAAATCACCGGCCTTGTCGAATATGTGCGCAGCCTGTCGGGCATGGAGTTTGACGAGGGGCTGGCAACCAGCGCGACCGAAGCCTTTGCCGACAATTGCGCGGCGTGTCACGGGGACGCAGGCATGGGAGACCCCGAACAGGGTGCCCCCAACCTCACCGATGCGATCTGGCTTTATGGCGGGGACCGCGCCAGCCTGACGGAAACCATCACCAACGCGCGCTTTGGCGTGATGCCGGCGTGGGGTCCACCCCGGCTGTCCGAGGCGCAGGTGCAAGCCGTTGCCGCCTATGTACACCAGTTGGGCGGTGGTCAGGCAGACACCGAAGAATGACAACACATCATGCGGCTCTGTTCGCACACTCCGCCGCATGATGTCAGGGGGCACCTCACCACGGGGTGCCCCCTCCCTTTTTTTCGAGGCCAAAGGCTCAGAGCTGTTGCGATGCAGGTATCCCAGAGGGTCGTTTTGTCGAAACGTCACCAACCTGAAGGCGGCCAAAATGTCGCATCACTTGTAACGCCAGTTCCAAAATCCTTTGACCCAGATCAAAGCACCTGAGGTCACGACTTGGCATGACAACAGTGCGAACAGAAACAGGAGCCTTCGATGGCTGACACACCACCGTCCCTTTATGCGGCCCGAGAACCGATTTTTCCAAAGCGGGTCTCTGGGTTTTTTCGTACGTTCAAATGGTGGATCATGGGGATCACGCTGGGCATTTATTATCTGCTGCCCTGGGTCCGCTGGGACCGAGGCCCCAACATGCCCGATCAGGCGGTGCTGGCGGACCTAGCACACCGGCGCTTCTTTTTCTTCTGGATTGAGATTTGGCCCCACGAATTCTATTTCGTCGCCGGATTGCTGATCATGGCAGGCCTTGGCCTGTTTTTGTTCACCTCTGCGCTTGGCCGGGTCTGGTGCGGCTATGCCTGTCCACAAACCGTCTGGACCGATCTGTTCCTGCTGGTGGAGCGCAAGATCGAAGGTGACCGCAACGCGCAGCTGCGCCTGTGGAAAGCCAAATGGGATTTTCGCAAATGGCGTTTGCGGATCAGCAAATGGATCGTCTGGCTGCTGATTTCCGTCGCGACCGGCGGGGCTTGGGTGTTCTATTTTACCGACGCGCCCACGCTCGCGGTCAATCTGGTCACCTTAAGCGCCCCAAGTGTGGCCTATGCCTCTATCGCGGTGTTGACGGCCACCACCTTTATCTTTGGCGGTTTCATGCGCGAACAGGTCTGCATCTACATGTGCCCCTGGCCCCGCATTCAGGCCGCCATGATGGACGAAGGCACGCTGACCGTGGGCTACCGCGAATGGCGCGGTGAGCCGCGCGGCAAACACCGCAAGGGCGCCCGTGCCGCCGCAGAAGCAGGCACCGCCACCGCCTATGTCGAAACCAATCTGCCCGAAGCGGATCAGGGCACAGGCGATTGCATTGATTGCATGGCCTGTGTCAACGTCTGCCCCATGGGCATCGATATTCGCGACGGACAACAGATGGAGTGCATCACCTGCGCGCTCTGCATCGATGCCTGTGATGAGATCATGGACAAGATCGGCAAGCCGCGCGGGCTGATCGATTATCTGGCCCTCGAAGACGTGCCGCCACCCCCCGAAGACCCCGCGCGCCGCACTTGGTCCCCGCGTCCGATCTGGCAGCATGTACTCAAACCGCGCACAATCCTCTATACGGTGTTGTGGTCTGCGATCGGGATCGGCCTGACCATTGCGCTCTTTGTGCGCTCGGATATTGAGATGACGGTATCGCCTGTGCGCAACCCGACCTTTGTGATGCAAAGCGATGGCTCCATCCGCAACATCTATGACGTGAGATTGCGCAACAAATCCGGGGATGACCGGCTGTTCCATCTGTCTCTGACCTCGGACGTAACGCTGCGGATTGAGCTTGAAGGCACACCAGAACTGAGCGTCAAGGTTCCGGCCAACGAGACGTTTTTGCAACGGGTCTATGTCACCGCACGGCGCAGCGATCCTGCGGCAAGTGCGGACCGCACAGACCTGCGGCTCTGGGTCGAGGATCTGACCACCAACTCACGCAGCAGCACTGCGACACTCTTTAACGGAAGAGGAGAAGAATGATGAAGGGCACATTGACCGGCTGGCATGTTCTGGCCATTTTCGTAAGCTGCTTTGGCATCATCATTGCCGTGAACCTGACATTGGCGTTTCAGGCGGTTTCGACCTTTCCGGGGCTGGTGACCAAGAACTCCTATGTGGCAAGCCAGAGTTTCGACGCAGATCGCAGCGCGCAGGACGCGCTGGGATGGGAGGTCCAGACAGAGCTGACCACGCAAACCCTGACGCTGAGCATTACCGGTCCGGGTGGCCCCCCCCTCCAGCCAGTTGTGAACAAGGCAACGCTGGGCCGGGCCACCCATGTGGCCGAGGACATTGAGCCACGTTTCGTCTGGGACGGACAGGCATTGGTTGCCGCCACACCTGTGGCACCAGGGTATTGGACGCTGTGGCTGGAACTGACGGCACAGGACGGCACTGCGTTTCGCCGCCGCATTCCGCTGACGGTTGAGGACCCAGCGTCGTGAGCCTTGCTGAAAGCCCGGATTTTGCCGCCTGCCCCGGCTGCCTTGCCGCACCGGCAACGGCTGCCACAGGGTCCGACGCGGTGGGCGAAGTCCTGCACCTGTCGCTGCCGGGCATTCACTGTGCAGGCTGCATCGCAACCGTAGAGCGCGGCCTGCTCGCGCGTGAGGATGTCTACAACGCCCGCGTAAACCTAAACCGCAAGCAGGTGCAGATCACGCTTTCCTCGATGACCCCACCCGAAGCGGTGATGGATTATCTGGCGGGGCTTGGGATAGAGGCGCGCTTGCTGGACCGTGACGCGCTGGGACAGACAGGAGATGCTGCGGGCCGCGCCCTGCTGCTCAAGATTGCCATCGCGGGGTTTGCGATGATGAACGTGATGCTGATGTCTGTGGCGGTTTGGTCCGGCGCAGGGGATGCGACACGCACGCTCTTTCATTGGATTTCCGCCGCGATCACCCTGCCTGCTGTGGCTTATGCCGGGCAACCGTTTTTCCGCAACGCATGGACCGCGCTGCGGGTGGGACGGCTGAACATGGATGTGCCGATCTCTTTGGCGTTGATCCTTGCCTCGGGCATGTCGCTATATGAGACTGCCGCAGGCGGGCATGAGGCCTACTTTGACGCGGCACTGTCGCTGACGTTCTTTCTGCTTTGTGGTCGCTACCTTGATCACCGATGCCGCAGCAGCGCCCGCTCCGCTGCACGTGAATTGGCGGCTTTGGAAGTCCCGCGCGTGCTGCGCGAGACAGGGGCCGGGCGTGAGACGATCAACCTGTCGGATGCACAAATCGGTGACAGGATTGTCGTGCTGCCGGGTGCCCATGTGCCGGTGGACGGCGTGGTGCTTGAGGGGATCAGCAATCTCGACCGGGCGCTTCTGACCGGAGAAAGCCTGCCAGTGGCGGCACGCGCAGGCACGCCTGTCAACGCCGGTGAAGTGAACCTTTCGGGGCCGCTGGTCTTGCGTGCCACCGCCGTGGGGGCAGACACCAGCCTGCGCCGCATGGTCAGCATGATCGACGCCGCAGAGGCCGCACGCAACAAATACACCGCCTTGGCGGACCGGGCCGCTGCGATCTATGCACCTGCGGTGCATTTGCTGGCGCTTTTTGCCTTTGCCGGTTGGGTCACGGCCTCAGGTGACATCCGCATGTCGCTCAACATCGCGATTGCGGTGTTGATCATCACCTGCCCCTGCGCGCTGGGTTTGGCTGTGCCTGCGGTATCCACCGCCGCCGCCGGGCGTCTGTTTCGCGAGGGGCTTTTGGTCAAGAACGGCACCGCGATGGAGCGGATTGCAGAAACCGACGTTGTCGTCTTTGACAAGACCGGGACGCTAACAGAGGGGCAGCTGGAGATTGACGCCTTGTCTGATATCGCACCTGAGGCGCGCTCTGTGGCCTTGGCCCTTGCCCAAAGCTCCACACACCCGGTTTCGCGCGCTTTGGCCTTGGGGCTTGAGGCGCAAGGCGTCACTGCGGCAACGCTCACGGACATCACAGAGCATCCCGGCCAAGGGTTACGCGCGCAATGGCGTGGCCAAGACGTGCGGCTGGGATCGGGGACCTTTGTGGAGGCCGGGGCCACTGACCATCCCGGCGCATGGCTGCGCATCGGTGATGAAACCGCCCGGCATCTGACCTTGCAGGCCAATTTGCGCGATGGCGCTGAGGAAATGGCACGCGTGTTGCGCGCCAAAGGCACCGAAATGCACTTGATATCGGGTGATACACCTGCCGCGACCCGCGCCGTGGCAGACATACTGGGCATCAAGACATATCACGGATCCCAAAGCCCACAGGACAAGATCGCCTACCTCAAGACCCTTGCGGATCAGGGCCATAAGGTCCTGATGGTGGGCGATGGATTGAATGACACCAGCGCGCTGGCCAGCGCCTATGCCTCGCTGGCACCGGCTGCGGCGGCAGACGCGGCGCGGGCGGCCTCTGATGTGGTGCTGTTGGGCAGTTCTCTGGCCCCCTTGCCCGATCTCATCGACACATCGCGCAAGGCCAAGCGGCGCATTCTCGAAAACTTTGGCATTGCGGCAAGCTACAACGCCATCGTCATCCCGCTGGCACTGGCGGGCTTTGCCACGCCGTTGCTGGCCGCCATTGCGATGTCGACGTCCTCCATCACGGTGTTGCTGAATGCGATGCGCCTGTCACGAAAGGTGCGTCCATGAACATCCTCGCAATCCTCATACCCGTCTCGCTCTGCCTTGGTGGTTTGGGCCTGCTCGCGTTTCTGTGGAGCCTGCGGGCGGATCAATATGATGATCTGGATGGGGCCGCCTGGCGCATCCTGATGGATGACGATGCCGCCGCCCCAGTTGATCAAGATCAAAGACAGGATGCGCCAAAGGACTGACAAAAGTCCTATGATGAGTTTTGACACCCTCAAGGCCAGAGGCCTGTTCGACAAGCGCCTGCCGCGATACACCAGCTATCCTCCAGCCCCCGCTTTCAACGCAGACACAGGTGCCGCCTTTCAGGCGCGCGCCATTGCGGGCCTTGATCCTGACAAACCGATATCGCTCTACCTGCATATCCCGTTTTGTGAACGCCTGTGCTGGTTCTGCGCGTGCCGCACACAAGGGGTCCGCAGCATTGCGCCCGTGACACACTATCTTGAAACGCTTGAGGCGGAACTTGCGCTGATTGCGCAACATGCGCGCGGCAAGATCCGCGTCAAGCAGATGCACTGGGGCGGCGGCACACCGACGATCCTGCCACCAGAGCTGACCACACGCCTTGCGGCTTCACTGGCTCAGGTTTTTGTGTTGGATGAAACAACAGAATTCTCGGTTGAGATTGATCCCACGCTGGTAGACGCTGACAAGATCGCAGCCCTGCGCGCGGCAGGCATGACCCGCGCAAGCATCGGCGTGCAGGATTTTGCCCCGACGGTTCAGGAAAGTATTGGCCGTTTGCAGACCTACGATCAAACCCGCGATGCGGTCGACATGCTGCGCGCCGCCGGGATTGCGTCACTGAACATTGATCTTGTGTATGGCCTGCCGTTTCAATCGCTGACCGGTTTTGCAAAAACGCTTGATCAGATCGCAACGCTTGCACCTGACCGTATCGCGCTCTTTGGCTATGCACATGTGCCGCATATGGCGCAGCGCCAAAAGTTGATCCCGGAGGCCGCCCTGCCCCGCGACCGCGTGCGCTTTGCGCTCTTTAACAAGGCGACGGATATGCTGTGCGAGGATGGCATGGTGCCGATCGGCATCGATCATTTCGCCCGCCCCGATGACAGCATGGCGGTTGCCGCGCGCACCGGACACCTGAGGCGCAATTTTCAGGGTTATACGGTCGATGGATGCAGCACGCTGCTGGGTCTTGGTGCGTCTTCGATTTCGCGGTTTGAGGAGGGATTTGTCCAGAACACCGCGCAAACCGGTGCCTACACCAAACTGATCCGCGCAGGACAGCTTGCAGGTGCGCGTGGCTATGAGCTCAATGCTGAGGACAAGCTGCGCAGCCGCGTGATTGAGATGTTGATGTGCGACTATGCCATTGATTATGAAGAACTATCACTCACCAAAGACGAACGCGCGCTGTTAACACCAGCCATTGAGGCCTTGCGCGCTGAATGTCAGGGGCTTTACGTGGAGACGCCGTCGTGCCTGTCGTTGTCACCGCAGGCGCGTCCGCTGGTGCGCAGGTTGGCGCACTTTTTTGATACCTTCAGCCTTCAGAACGCCGGTTATTCGCGGGTGTCCTAGGGTCAGCACCCATTCATCCTGATCCTAGCCCGCCGCCACCAACCGCTCCTTGGCGATCATCATATGCACGCCTTTTTCGCGGTTCACCGTCTGGGTGATGCGCAAGTCAGCAGCGAGCGAGCAATACATGTAGGCTTGCGCCCGCGTGATCCCGAGCGTCCCCGCGACCACCGTGATCATCCGGCGCAGGGCAATCTCAACCGCCTGATCCAGATCTGCATGCATCCCCATGGTGATCACATGCGTGGGCGTTTCCGCCTGCGGATAAGTGATGTCCAGATCGCGCCGCACGGTCAGGCGAAATCGCCCCTGAAGCGCGGTCTCGATCGCGGTGACGCAGACCTCACCATCGCCTTGCGCGCCATGCCCGTCCCCGCAGGAAAAGAGCGCGCCATCGGCATGGACGGGCAAGTAGAGGGTTGTCCCCGCAACAAGCTCTTTGTTGTCGATGTTGCCCCCATGTGCACGCGGTTCAATCGTTGAAATCCGGCCCCACTCGGGCGGCGGTGCCACCCCCATCACACCAAAGAACGGTGCCAGCGGGAGATCAGCGCCCCAGGGCATCCGGGCGACACCCCTGTCCGCATCCAGCGGCAGGATCGTCAGATGAGTCTCATCAAAGTCCAGCGGAAGCGTGCCCGACAAAGGCCGGATCACGTTGTACCCCCAGTCCTGTCGCAGGCTCACCTCCAGAATATCCACCTGCAGCACATCGCCTCGCTTGGCCCCTTTCACCGCAACCGGCCCGGTCAGGATATGGCCCGGCAATGGCGGCGGGCCAGCAGCATGGATGTCATAGAGTTCTGGTGGCACATGAAATTCTGGGCCGGGCAGCACATGCTTGGTGCCGGAAACCGTGTTGATCGTGACCTCTTCGCCGCTCTCAATCTCTGCTACCGCCGCACGCTGCGCGTCAAAGTAACCCCAGTGACAGGTATCGGGTGCTGAGTTGATGATCATTGCGGTCCTTTCGGGTTGATCTCCTTGATATGGGCTGAGGCTGCTTTCCTCAAGAGCAGCCCCTTGGCAGCAGCGCGCAAAGGTGGTCCTGTGCACGGCAAACAGCCCAAAGGACCCATCATGCAGCTTCTGGCAAACCATCCCTACCCCTCCCACCGCTCCGCTGTTTTGGCCGACAACATGGTGACCACGTCGCAGCCCTTGGCCGCGCAAGCCGGGATTGCGATGCTGGCAAAGGGGGGCAATGCGGTGGATGCGGCACTGGCCACGGCAATAGCGCTGACAGTGGTTGAGCCAACGGGCAATGGGATCGGTTCAGACGCCTTTGCGATCCTGTGGGACGGCGCGGCGCTGCATGGGCTTAACGCCTCTGGCCGTGCGCCCGCTGCATGGACTGCGCAGCGCTTTGCGGGATTGCGTGAAATTCCCTATCGCGGCTGGGAAAGTGTCACGGTGCCCGGTGCCGTCTCAGGCTGGGTGGCGCTGTCGGAACGCTTTGGCAAGCTGCCATTCTCCACCCTGTTTGAGCCCGCCATTCGCTATGCAACAGAAGGGTTCCCCGTGTCCCCGATCATCGCAACCCTTTGGGCGCGCGCGGCCGAGGAATTGCACGATCAGCCGGGTTTTGCCGAGACTTTCCTGCCACAAGGACGTGCGCCGTTGGCCGGGGAGTATTTCGCCAGCCCCGGACATGCGCGCACCCTGCGCCTGATCGCTGAAACCAAAGGGCGCGCGTTTTATGAAGGTGAGATTGCAGAAGCAATCGCGGCCTTTGCCGCCCAACATGACGCCGCACTGACGCTTGCGGACCTCAGCGGCCATCGCCCCGAATGGTGCGGCACGATCTCCAAAGACTTTGACGACATCACATTGCACGAAATCCCGCCCAACGGTCAGGGCATCGCGGCGTTGATGGCGCTTGGTATCCTGAGCCAGACGGACATTCGCGCACATGACGCGGACGACCCAGCCGCAATGCATTTGCAGATCGAAGCCATGAAGCTCGCGCTCAGCGATGCGGAGGCTTACGTCGCCGATCTTGATCACATGAGACATATCACGGTGGAGGATCTGCTGGATGACAGCTACCTCGCCCGGCGGGCGAAACTGATCGACCCCGGCAAAGCGAGCGACTTTGGCGCAGGCGCGCCCAAGGACGGTGGCACGGTCTATCTCTCGGCGGCGGATGCTTCCGGCATGATGGTGTCTTTCATTCAGTCGAACTATGCCGGGTTTGGGTCTGGCGTGGTTGTCCCGGGCACTGGTGTGGCCCTGCAAAATCGCGGTGCCGGATTCTCGCTTGATCCCGCGCATCAGAACCATGTCGCAGGTGGCAAACGCCCCTTCCATACGATCATTCCGGGATTTCTGATGGGGCCAGAGGGGCCGCGCATGAGTTTTGGGGTGATGGGCGGGCCGATGCAGGCGCAGGGCCATGTGCAGATGGCGCTGCGCACGCAGCTTTGGGGCCAAGAAGTGCAAATGGCCGCCGATGCGCCGCGCTGGCGGGTCACGGACGGGCTTGGCGTGGCCTGCGAAACCACGCTGCCTGCTGCCACGGTGGAGCGTTTGCGCGCGCTTGGTCACCAGATCACGCTTGAGGCCCCGGACAATGCCTTTGGCTTTGGCGGTGCGCAACTGATCCACCGGCTCGGCGCGCGTGGGTACGCGGGCGGCTCTGATCCGCGCAAAGACGGGGCCGCCATCGGGTTTTGACTATTTCAGCTTGGCCCAGACATCCGCGATCACGTCGACCGCCATCATCACGTCGGCATGTGTTGTGTCGAACTGCCCGACCTGAAACCGGATGATCTTGCGTCCCTCATGCGCGCCTTGGGTGATGTAAATGCGCCCGTCATCATTCAGCGCGTCCACCAGACGTTGTTGCAGGGCGTCATCGCCCGGACAGCGAAAGGAAAAGAGACTGAGGATCGGCTCTGTTACGATCTCAAATCCGTCCATTGCGCGGATCGCCTCGCACACCTCCAGCGACCACGCGATGTGATTGCGGATGCGCGCGCGCAGGTCCTCCAGCCCGTAAGACCGGATCAGGAACCAGATTTTAAGCGCGCGGAAACGACGGCCCAGCGGGATCGTCCACTCGGAGTAATTCGTGACGGCATCCCCCGAGGTCTTGAGGTACTCCGGTTCGATCTTGAGCGTGTTGAGTTGCGCGGTGGGGTCTTTGAGGAACTGAACGGAGCAGTCAAACTGCGCTCCCATCCACTTGTGCGGGTTAAAGACGATACTGTCGAAATGGTCCGCCCCCGGCCAAAACACTGCACGCAGCTCAGGACAGATCATCGCCGCCCCGGCCCACGCTGCATCGAGGTGGGTATAGAGGTCTTCGTCCTGCGCGATTTGTGCGATCTCAGTCAGCTTGTCCCAGGCCCCAATGCCCGTGCCGCCCGTGATCGCGATGATGCCGGCCGGGACATGGCCCGCCGCGCGGTCCTCAGCGATGCGCGCGCGCAAAATGCCCGCGTCCATCGGATAGGCAGGATCACCTGACACCGTGGGAATTTTGACCAGATTGTCCTGCCCGATCCCCGCGACCCAGCAGGCCCGATCAATCGAGGAATGCACCTGATCCGAGCAATAGATGCGCAAATGTCCCTTGCCGGACAGGCCTTCGCGGTTGCCGGTGAACCCGGTGGCCCGCTCACGCATGGTCAGCACAGCCGAAAGCGTGGCCGACGACGCACTGTCCTGAATGACACCGGTGAACCCTTGCGGCAGGTCCATCGCCTGACGCAGCCAGTCGATCATCACGCCTTCCATCTCTGTGGCCGCAGGAGAGGTCTGCCAGAGCATGCATTGCGCCGCGATGGTTGTGACCAGCATCTCTGCCAGCATGGAGGGCGGGGCCGCGTTGGCCGGGAAATAGGCAAAGAAGCGCGGATGCTGCCAATGGGTGATGCCCGGCATCACGATCCGTTCAAAATCCGCCATGACCTCGTGCATGGCCTCCGCCCCTTCGGGGGCGGTGGTGGGCAGTAGGGCCGCGATCTCTCCCGGTTTGGTTTGCGCACGCACCGGGCGGTCGCCCAGTGTCTTGTGGTAATCGGCGGCCCAATCCGAGATTTGCTTGCCCCAATCGGCGAATTCATCCCACTTCATGGCGCGATGATCGGGCTGGCTTGGATGTCGGAGGCTTTCACATCAACACCGACGAAGGGTGATCCATGTTTGAACCAGCTTTCCGGCGCGGGGGCCCCCCACAAGGTCTGGCGCTGGGGGTCTTGCAGGTCCCATTTGATCGGCTCAAGGTCTGGATCGACCGTCTGATAATCCGAGCAGTAAATCTCAATCCGGTGACCATCAGGGTCCAGCACATAAAGAAAGAAGGCATTGGAAATGCCGTGCCGCCCCGGACCGCGTTCGATGTTGTCGACATATCCGGTGGTCGCCATCAGATCGAGCAGATCGATGATGTTGAGCGGCGTCGGCACCCAAAACGCCACATGGTGCATCCGCGGCCCGGTGCCATTGGTGAAGGCCATATCATGCACACCGCCCTTGCGGTGCATCCATGCCGCCCACAACCTCTTGCTGTCGTCGTCTTCGGTGTATTCCGTCACGCGGAAGCCAAAGTCAGAATAGAATGCCACCGAGGCATCCACGTCATGGCTGAAGCAGTTGAAATGATCGATGCGCAGCGGTTTGACCCCACGATAAAGCGCGTATTTCTGGTGGATCGGGCCCAGCCGATCCATCTTGTGATAGAACTCAAGCGGAATGCCCATGTTATCAGAGGTCAGCAATGTGCGGCCCTGATAGGCACGATCCACCCACTCCGTCGGGCGGCCCTTGGCTTTGAAATAGGCCTCCGCCCGGTCCAGATCATCCTCGTCAAAGGTTTTGAACCCCATCACCTCAACCGTGCCGGGTTGTTCCGACTTTTGCAGAATAATACAATGGTGCCCGCGTTCTTCCATCGCGCGCAGGTAGATGTGGCTGTTGTTTTCGTCCGTGACCTGAAGGCCAAGGATCTCTGCATAGAATTTCCGCGACGCAGCCAGGTCTTTCACGTTCAGGCAAACATGGCTGAGACGGATCGTATTGAAGTCAGGATAGAGGTTCGGCGTGGGGACAGGCATGATTATGCTCCCAATCTGGTGATTTTGTGGTGACCGGTTGCAAAGCCGATATGCTTTTGTTCCATGTAAAATTCAAACGACCAATCGCCGCCGTCACGGCCAATGCCGCTCGCTTTGACCCCGCCAAAGGGCGTGGGCAAATGGCGCACGTTCTCGGAATTCACCCAGATCATCCCCGCCTCCAGCTTGTCGGTAAAGCGCAGGGCGCGGGTCAGATCATTGGTCCAGACATAGCCGGTCAGTCCGTAGGCCGTGTCATTGGCCATCTCTAACGCCTCTTCCTCGGTGGAGAATGGGATAGAGGTCAGAACAGGACCAAAGATCTCCTCCTGCGCGATGCGCATCTTGTTGTTGGCCTGTGTGAAGAGCGTCGGACGTACGAAATACCCCTCATCGCCGACAACCTCGCCGCCAGCCGCGACCGTCGCGCCGTCTTCCTTGGCGATGTCGAAATAGCTAGTGACCTTGTTGAAATGTTCTTCGGTCACAAGCGGGCCGACTTCGGTTTTTGGATCAAGGGGATGACCCACGCGGATGTTGTTCACACGCTCAACCAGCTTGGCCTCGAATTCTTCACGGATCGTATCCTGAACCAACAGGCGGGATGATGAGGTGCACCGCTCTCCGTTGATAGAATAAATCATAAAGATCGCCGCATCGAGCGCACGATCCAAATCCGCGTCGTCAAACACGATCACTGGGTTCTTGCCGCCAAGCTCAAGGTGATTGCGCTTTAGTGTATCCGCCCCTTGCTTGGTGATCAGGCTGCCTGTGCGGCTTTCGCCGACAAAGGCAATCGCTTTGATCTTTGGATGTTCACACAGCGCCTTGCCCGCACCTTCGCCAAAGCCGTTGACGGTGTTCAACACGCCCGGTGGCAGGCCTGCCTCTTCGGCAATTTCGACCAACAGTCGGGCGGTGAGCGGTGACGCTTCGGCTGGCTTATGAACCACCGTGCAACCTGCGGCCAAAGCAGGTGCGATCTTCCAAGTGGAGAGCATAAACGGCGTATTCCACGGCGTGATGACCCCCACCGGGCCAATCGGCACGCGGGTGGTGACATTCATCAAGGTGGGAGACTTCAGGTGCTGGCCATCACGGGCCTGAACAACCTGATCCGCAAAATAGCGGAAGTTCTCGGCCCCGCGCAGGGCGGCCTTGGACATGAACTTATAGGCCTGACCCGTGTCCCAACATTCACACAGCGCGATTTCCTCGGCCCGCGCCTCAATTCCTTCGGCAATGCGGATGATGATTTTCTTGCGCTCACCCGCTGGCATATCGCGCCAAGCGGCAAAGGCGTCGTGGGCCGCATTGGCCGCCTGATCAATGTCTGCCGCGGCCCCATGCGCCACATCGCAAATCACCGATTTATCAACGGGCGAATGGGTCTGAAACACACCCTCACTGCCCATCACATCCTTGCCCGCGATCCGGTTAAGGATGCCTGTGGCGCTGAACCGTTCAAGGTAGCCATTGAGTTTGCTGATATTACCGTCGAGCGCAGTCATGGAATGTCCTTCAGATGGTCGCGGATCGTGCCCGCTTTGGGGGAAAGGGCCGGGTCGATATCGCGCATTTCCAACGAAAGCGCGATGGAGCATGTGGCCATTGCAGGCGCAAGGAAGCGTTGCGCGGCCTCAAAGAGGCGCGCGGTTGCGTCTTTTTTAACGTCCGGCGCACGCCCCCCGCGCAGGCGCACCGATATGTCGATGAACCCATGCTTGGGGTCGCCATCCGCGATGGCGTAATGATCCACCCTTGTGGCCCGCACCCGCACCCCCGGCATTGGAAACGCATCAATCGTCGCGGCTTCTGCACGGATCGTTTCGCACAAGCCGGACATGTCAACGACATCCTCAAGATTGCCCGAATAGTCGATGTGGAAGTGCGGCATGGAAGACCCTTAACCTCAATTGATTGTCATGTTAATACTTGCGATGTTAAACAACTCTACTGCGTTCTGTCAATATGCCCCCTTGGGATATCGAACCATAGCATTTCCTTGAGCATTTGCGGCCCCCGCCGCCTGCCCGTATACTCCGATGATCCGGATTTTCACCCAACGTTCACTTTGTCGCAAACGAATGCCCACTCCATTGTAGACGATGGTATACAATTGCGATAAGCCCCGCCTAACTTTCACCCTTAGACGCGAGAAATCTTATGGCCGATATCATTTACACCAAAGTCGACGAAGCGCCACAACTGGCCTCCGCCTCCCTGCTGCCGATCATTCAGAAGTTTCTCAGCGAAGCGGGGCTGAGCGTCGAGACCCGCGATATCTCCCTTGCCGGACGCATTATCGCGTCCTTCCCCGAGGTTCTGACAGAGGCGCAAAAACAATCCGATGCGCTGGCCGAACTGGGTGAACTGGTCAAGACACCGGCGGCCAATGTGATCAAACTGCCCAACATCTCCGCTTCGGTTCCGCAACTGGTGGGTGCCGTCAAGGAGCTGCAGGAGCAAGGGTACGCCCTGCCCGACTATCCCGAAGACCCGCAAACCGACGCCGAGAAAGAGACCCGCGCACGTTATGATGCGGTCAAGGGATCAGCGGTAAACCCGGTGCTGCGTGAGGGCAACTCAGACCGCCGCGCGCCCGCCGCAGTCAAGGCATTTGCACAGGCCAACCCGCACCGCATGGGGGTATGGAAAAACACCAGCAAAACGCGTGTGGCGACCATGGGGGCCAATGATTTTCGCTCCAATGAACAATCCGTGACCTTGGGCGATGCCGCCACCTTGCGCATTGAGCTGGACACCGGCGCGGGCGTCACGGTGCTGAAAGACGGGCTGGCGATGCCCGCAGGCACCATTGTGGACGCCACATTCATGTCTGCCAAGGCGCTCAAGGCGTTCTATGACAAGACAATTGCAGAGGTCGCAGGCGAAGGCACGCTGTTCTCATTGCACATGAAAGCCACGATGATGAAGGTCTCTGACCCGATCATCTTTGGCCATTGCGTGCGCCAATACCTCGCGCCCGTGTTTGAGGCGCACGGGGCCGCGTTTGAGGCAGCGGGCGTGTCACCCAACGCGGGCCTTGGCGTGATGCTGGACAAGATCGCAGAGATGGACGGGGGCGATGCCATTCTGGCCGAGATTGACGCCACACTGGCCACACAGCCGCCGCTTTATATGGTGAATTCGGACAAGGGCATCACCAACCTGCATGTCCCCTCTGACGTGATCATCGATGCTTCCATGCCTGCGGTGATCCGCGCGGGCGGCAAGGGCTGGGGCCCGGATGGCAATGAGGATGACACCACCTGCGTGATCCCAGACAGCTCTTATGCGGGCGTTTATGCGGAATCGATCGATTATTGCAAAGAAACCGGCGCGTTGGACCCTGCCACGGCAGGAACGGTGCAAAACGTCGGCCTGATGGCGCAAAAGGCGGAGGAGTACGGCTCCCACCCGACCACGTTTGAGTTGGCCGAAGGCGGCACCGTGCGCGTGATGAACGGCGATGAGGTGCTGATGAGCCACGCCGTTGAGGCTGGCGACATCTGGCGCATGGCCTCCGCGCGCAAGGCCCCTATCGAAAACTGGGTGGAGCTGGCGATTGAACGGCAGGCGGCTGAGAACTGCCGCGCGATCTTTTGGCTGGACCGCACCCGTGCCCATGACGCGGAATTGCTGAAGTATGTGGAGCCGATGCTGGCGGCCAAAGGGCTGACCGATACGTTTGAGATCATGGCCCCCACCCCCGCGACCCGCGCCTCGTTTGAGACGATCCGCGAGGGCAAAACCTGCATCGCGGTCACGGGCAACGTGCTGCGCGACTATCTGACAGACCTCTTTCCGATCCTCGAAGTCGGGACCTCGGCCAAGATGCTGTCAGTGGTGAAATTGATGCAAGGTGGGGGTCTGTTTGAGACGGGTGCGGGCGGTTCGGCCCCCAAGCACGTGCAGCAATTGGTCGAGGAAAACCACCTGCGCTGGGACAGTCTGGGTGAGTTCTGCGCGCTGGGGGAAAGCCTGCGCTTTGCAGGGACGGCCAAGGCGCGGTTGATGGGTCAGGCGGTGGATGCCGCGACCGAAAAGCTGCTGTCTGAGGGCAAAAGCCCGGGCCGCAAAGTCGGACAGGACGACAACCGCTGTTCGCACTTTCACTTCGCGCTCTATTGGGCGGAGGCGATGGCTGCACAAACCGAAGATGCCGCCTTGGCTGCCACCTTTGCTCCCCTCGCCGATGCGCTTGCACAGCAGGCCGATACCATCCTTGCGGAGCTGAAAGCAGGCGCAGGTCAGCCAGTCGATCTGGGGGGGTATTTCAACACCGACCCGGCCAAGACAGCCGCAGTGATGCGCCCCTCCGCGACATTCAACGCGCTGATCGGGTAACGCCCAAGGAGCGCCGGTTTGCGACAAACCGGACTCCCCTTAATCTATCCAAAAGAAAAGGTTGCAGGGCTTAGTTCAAGTCCTGCAACAACCGGCCATGTTTCTGCGTTTCGGCCAAAACCGCACCAAAGGTGCTCAGCCCCTTCCCCTCAAGCAGCGGCAACAGCTTCACAAACGCCTGCGCCGTCGCCTGCGCATCCCCCAGCGCTGTGTGGCGCAACGCGTCCGGGATATCCACAGCAAGCCGCGCACAAAGGGCATCGAGTGAATGGGTTTCCGTTGTGCCAAACACCACCGCAGAGAGCAGCACGGTATCGAGCACGGGATGATCCCAAACCACGCCAACTCTACCCTCGACCCGGCGCAACAGCCCGATATCAAAGGGCGCATTATGCGCAATGAGAACCGCATCACGGGCAAAGTCATGCAAGTGTCGCCCGGCCGACGTGATTTCAGGTGCCCCCGAAACATCTGCGTCCGTGACGCCATGAATACGTGTTGAGGCGGACGGAATGGGCCGCTCCGGATCGACGAAAGTGTCTATCACCTCGCCGGCAACAATCCGGCCATTCAATACCCGCACCGCTCCGATCTGAACGATATCGTCCTGCGCCACCGACAATCCTGTGGTCTCTGTGTCAAAGGCCACATAGCACAGATCACGCAGGGGCGTGTCGCTGATGGCGCGGGTCTCACCGGTGTTGATCAGGTCGAAATCAAAAACCAAAGGGCGCGCCTCGGGGTGGGGCCGGACATGTGTATCCGTCTCAATCACAACCATAAAACCGTCATCGTCCAGCGCCTTTATGCGCGCGTCGAATGAAAGTGACCGGTTCACATCCCGGAGCTTGAAAGAGACCTCCGCCTTGTCCTGCGTAAGCTGTTGCACCGCAGCCAAAAGAGCCTCAGCGTCAAAATAATCGGTCAGGGGTGCCTTGAGGCGCGGCGTGGCGATCCGGGACAGCACATCCGCCGCCTGCCCGTCATAAAGCACGATCTCATGGGCCGGGTTGATCAGGAGCGTGGCGACCGGAATTTCGGTGAGCAAGGCCGTGAGCTTTTCGCTCTGTGCGCGCAGACGTTCGGTCTCACGCGCGACTTGGGTGGCGGTGTCCATCACACCTGAGCTGAGTGTCGACGTCAGCGCACAGGCCGCCGGTGCCAAGTCACCAAGGTAGCGCGCTGCTTCGACCTCCATAGGGCCATCCACACCCGAATGCGCCCGCAGGCGCAGGTCCGCGGCCAGCTTGTTGATGGGTTTGGCGACATTCTCATCAAACAGCAGCCAGATGCCCACGGCCAATCCCGTATTGAGCAAAGCAAAGAGCACAAATGCAGTGACAAACGGACCGGCAGGCAAACCCGCGTACCCCCGCGACCAGCCAAACCAAAGTGCCACCCCTGCCAGCATCGCGGCCCCCAACGCCATTAGGCAAAAGAAGGCAAAGATGCGAAAGCGCAGGGAAAGGCGGGTGAACATGTTAGCTCTAGCAGACCAGTTTCAGGATCGGATCGTCTTGCGGCATCGCTTGCCAGTCGGCGTTGCTGACGGTGCCGTCTGCTGCAAAGGTCGCCCTGTCGATCAACAGGGCGGACTGGCGCGCGGCACAGTCAAACAACATCGGGGCCTGATTGACCGGTGACCAGCGGCCAAAGAAATAAATGTCCGCAAGGCGTTGATCGGGCAGGTTTTCGTTGGTGCGCGCAGTGCCGGTATCCACGGCGGCAAAGCGTTTGGTGTAGGGCCATACTTGCGTCCAGGGGCGCATCCAGCTTTGTTCCTCCACTGTCATGGCAATCTCGACCCCTTCGGGCAGCCGCTCTGCCGTGCGTCCAAACCACGTGTATTCGTTTGAGATGGTCATGCCGATCATCCCAAGCCCCGCCGCGAGGGGCATCACCCATTTGGGCAAGCGCCGCCCGGTCACGATGTTGAGGAACATGGCGATGCCTGCACAGGCAATCCCGGCGAAAACGGTGGCGATGAGTTCTACAAACATGGGCTATCCTAACGCACCTTTGCCCGATCCCACAGCGGCTTGCATGGTTTTGACCACAACAAAGGCATCGCGCAGGTGGCTCCGCTCAAAATCGCTGAGCGCAGAAGGATCGAGGTAATTGCCGGGTTTTACGCCGCTTTTGATCTGGCTTGCCTGATGCTCCAGCCGGGTCATTGCAATGAGGTCGTACGCATCCAGCAGGTCAGCGCCCCCCGATTGAGACACCACGCCAGCGGGTATTGCGGCCTCCAGCCGGGCACGCGTGTTTGCCGGTGCCAGCCGTCCTTGCAACGTGTAAATCCGCCCCAGATCAACCACCGGGACAACCCCGTTGTGTTTAAGATCAAGCTGGTGGCGATGCTCGCCCGAGCGGATCGTGGCGAGACCGCGCAACAGCCCCAAAGGCGGCTGATGCTTGAGCGAGTTGGACACCATATGGGCGGTGAAGATTGAGTTCTTTGACGCAGCGTTCAGGGTTTCGCCGTGAAGATCCGCAAAGAGGCTTTCCTCCCCCCCGATCGGCCGCAGATCAAACATGACCGATGCCAGCATCTGTGCTTCGGGGTTGGGTTTGGCGATCCAGCCAGCGAAATACGCCCGCCAGACATGCAACGGCTGGCACCACCGCGGGTTCGTCGCCATCATGTCACCGGGGCAATAGAAATACCCGCAGGTGTCCAGCCCGTCACTCACGAATTTGGCCAGCGCGGCAAAGTAGGGCATGTCCCCTTCGGCAACGTCATCAGAAAGGATCATACAATTGTCCTGATCCGAGACGCCCGTCTGTTCCTGCCGCCCTTGTGAGCCACAGGCAAGCCAGAGATAGGGCACGGGAGGGGCACCAAGTTCAGCCTCCGCCAATGTCAGCAACCGGCGCGTGGCTGTGTCGGCAATGTCGGTGATAAGCCGCGTGATCACCTCATGTCGGTTGCCCGCTTCTACCAGTTGCACAAGCAGTTGCGGAATTTCGGCGGTGGCCCGCGCCATGGTTTGCGCATCCTCTGCCCGCGCTACCCGACGCACCAGGTCGGCTGAGGACATCGCCTGCGCGCGTGTTAGGTCAGTCTGGGTGACAATGCCCAAAAGCGTCTGCCCCTCAACGATGGGAATGTGACCGATCCTGCGCTCCACCATCAGATGTAACACATCCCAGACAAGCGCCTGCGGTCCAAGGGTCAGGCGCGTTGTCGTCATCACATAAGAGACGGGGCCGTTGATGTCTGCACCTTGGGCCACCACCCGCCCCGTCATATCGCGCACCGTCACGATGCCTTTGAAAACGCCGGCGTCCGTGATGCAGATCGACGAAATCCGCGCGGCATGCATCTTGGCGGCGGCGTCCCGGATGGACGTATCCGGCGTGCAGGTCACCGGATTGCGGGTCATCAGCTGATCCACGGGCAGCGTGGTGAGGTCTTTGCGGTCATTACGAGCCGGACGACGGCGGTCAAAAAACCGCGCCACGGCGGGGTGCGCCTCAATCAGCGCAAAAAGAGTGGCCGCCGGCATCTCGATCAGCGTGGTATCGGCAGTGACCAACGCGCGGCGGCTCGTGGTCTCAGCGCGCAACAGCGCACGCTCGCCAAAGGAATTGCGGGGGCCAAGGATAGAGAGTTGCACACCCGTTTCATCGGTGATTTCAACCTCGCCCTGCGCGATGATAAAGAGCGTATCGGCCGCCTGTCCCAACGCGAATACGACATCGCCCTTGGCGTAGGTTTGAGAGCGGCAAACATCTGCCAGTGCAGCAAGGTCCCCCTCAGACAGCGTATCATAGGGGTGCACGGAAGCCAGAAACTGCGTCAAAGGTGCCGGAAGGGTCATGAACATGGCCTCTTTGAAAGGAATGTCCTGCCCACATCATCGCGGACAGGACGGTTTTGCAAGTTGGCACAGCACCGCGGGAGGGGCGGCGCTGTGCCCATCAGGGTCAGTGACCGTCTACCGCAGTTCCGGCACCGCGCGGCACACGCACGCTCTGCACCAGATCTTTGATCTCCTGCGGGGTTTCCTTGGTCATGCCGGTCACCACATAGGCCACCGCAAAGTTGACCGCCGCACCGATCGCACCGAAGGAGGTGGATTTGATCGGCCCCAGCATTGGGTCTGCATCGGTAAAGGTGTTGGTATCGGGGATAAAGAACCACCCCTTATGCAGGAAGATATAGAGCAGTGTCACCGCCAGACCTGCCAACATCCCGGCCACAGCGCCTGTGTTGTTGATGCGAGTGGAAAAGATGCCCATCATCAGCGCCGGAAAGATCGAGGCCGCCGCAAGACCAAAGGCAAGTGCCACGGTTTGCGCCGCAAATCCCGGCGGGTTGAGACCCAAAAGCACCGCCACCACAATCGCTGCCGCCATTGAGATACGCGCGGCCATCAGCTCTGATTTCTCCGACATGTTCGGGGTCAGCTGACCTTTGAGCAGATCGTGAGACACCGCAGAGGAGATCGCCAGCAACAGACCCGCCGCCGTAGACAGCGCCGCCGCGAGGCCGCCCGCCGCCACCAGACCGATCACCCAGCCCGGCAGGCTTGCAATCTCTGGGTTGGCCAGCACAAGGATGTCGCGGTTAAAGTTGGTCAGCTCATTGCCTTCCCAACCGTTTTCCTCTGCCTTTGCTTGCAGATCCGCGTTCTTGTCGTTGTAGTATTGGATCTGGCCGTCGCCGTTCTTGTCTTCCCACCCCAGAAGGCCGGTTTTCTGCCACGTCGCCATCCAGGCATACTCGGGGTCGTTCTCGATCTGCTCAACACTGACAGCAGGACCGTCTGTGCCATTGGGCCACATCAGTTCCGAGATGTTGAGCCGCGCCATCGCACCTACCGCAGGGGCGGTGAGGTACAACAGGGCGATAAACACCAGCGTCCATCCCGCAGACCAGCGCGCATCAGACACCTTGGGCACGGTAAAGAACCGCATGATCACGTGCGGCAGACCCGCGGTGCCGATCATCAGCGACAGGGTAAAGAGCACCATGTTGATGGTGGACCCATGCGCCGCTGTATATTCAGCAAAGCCAAGTTCGCGTACGATCTGGTCGAGCTTTGCCAGAAGCGGCTCTCCAGACGCTGTGTGCTCCCCAAAGAGGCCCAGCGCCGGGATTGGATTGCCCGTCAGCTGCAACGAGATAAAGACCGCCGGGATCGTATAGGCCGTGATCAGTACGCAGTATTGCGCCACTTGCGTATAGGTCACGCCCTTCATCCCACCGAAAACGGCATAGGCAAAGACCACACAAGAGCCGATCAGCAGACCATAGGTCGTATCGATCTCAAGAAAGCGGCCAAAGGCAATGCCAACGCCCTGCATCTGACCGATCACGTAAGTGATGGACGCCACCAGCAGGCAGATCACCGCCACCAGACGCGCGGTGGGGCTGTAGAAACGGTCGCCGATGAACTCGGACACCGTGAACTTGCCGAATTTGCGCAAGTAAGGGGCCAGGAGCAGCGCCAGCAGCACGTAGCCACCGGTCCAGCCCATCAGGAAGGAAGAATTGTCATAGCCGGTAAAAGCGATCAGACCCGCCATTGAGATGAATGAAGCGGCAGACATCCAATCAGCAGCGGTCGCCATGCCGTTGGTGACAGGATGCACGCCGCGCCCGGCTGCGTAGAATTCAGATGTGGAGCCCGCGCGGGCCCAGATCGCGATGCCGATGTAGAGCGCAAAGGACGCGCCGACAAAGAGCAGGTTGAGTGTAAACTGATCCATGGTGATTATTCCTCGTCCACGCCGTGTTCACGGTCGAGCTTGTTCATCCGCCAGGCATAGAAAAAGATCAGGATCAAAAAGACGATGATCGAGCCTTGCTGAGCGAACCAAAAGCCAAGGTCGGTACCGCCAACGGCGATGCCTGACAAAAGCGGCCGCAGGATGATCCCGAAGCCGAATGAGACCAGCGCCCAGATGACGAGGCTGATCAGGATGAGACGCACATTGGCACTCCAATAGGCGTTGTTTTCGTTGTTTTGAGACATGGGGTTGAGCCCTCCTCCGTTTGGTTCCCTCAAAGCCCCTCAGCGGAGGCTTTCCAATGAAATCCGCTATGCCGTGGCTTGAGACACAACGGTGTTGAGTGCGGCGGCGATGTCATCAATCGCCCCCATCGCCGGCACACGGGAAAGCGCGCCTTTGGTTTCGTAATAGTCAATCAGCGGGGCGGTCTGGGCGTGATACGCCTCAAGCCGCTGGGCCACTGTCTCTGCGTTGTCATCGGCGCGGCGCTGCATCTGCGTCGCCCCGCAGTGATCACAGGTGTCCGGCGTGGCGGTGGGTTTGAACGTATCGTGATAGCCCTCCCCGCAGCCGCCACAGGTAAAGCGGCCCGAGATGCGGGTCACCATCGCTGCGTCCTCAACCTCAAGGCTGATGGCGGCGTTGATACATTGGCCTGTGTCGTCCAACAGCGCATCAAGCGCTTCTGCCTGAACGGTGGTGCGCGGGAAGCCATCGAGGATCACCCCCCCGGCGCAATCAGGTTCCTCCAAGCGGTCGCGCAGGATCGCGATGACGATGGCATCACTGACCAGATCGCCTGCCTCCATCACGGCTTTCGCTTGCTTGCCAGCAGGTGTGCCTGCCGCCACTGCCGCGCGCAACAGGTCTCCGGTTGAAAGCTGGATCAGACCGTGGGCTTCTTCCAGCATCCGCGCCTGGGTGCCTTTGCCAGCCCCCGGTGGGCCAAGCAGGATCAATACCGGTGCGGTGGTCGCGGACATGGTGCCGTCCATCATGCGTCCTCCCGGTTCATGCGGTTCGCAATCAGATCATCCACAACAGACGGATCAGCCAGCGTCGAGGTATCGCCCAGCGCGCCAAAGTCATCCTCGGCAATCTTGCGCAGGATGCGCCGCATGATCTTTCCCGAACGGGTCTTGGGCAGGCCGGGGGCCCATTGAATGAGATCGGGCTTGGCAATTGGGCCAATCTCGGTACGGACCCAGGTTTCAAGCTCTTTGCGCAGCGCGTCCGACGGCTCTTGGCCATTCATCAGCGTGACATAGGCATAGATGCCCTGCCCTTTGACGTCATGCGGATAGCCGACCACAGCACTTTCCGCGACCTTGGCATGGGCCACCAGCGCGCTTTCAACCTCCGCCGTGCCCATCCGGTGACCAGAGACGTTGATCACGTCATCGACGCGACCTGTGATCCAGTAATCGCCATCCGCATCGCGGCGGCAGCCATCACCAGAAAAGTAGTAGCCTTTGTAGTCGCTGAAATAGGTCTTTTCGAACCGTTCGTGGTCGCCCCAGACGGTGCGCATCTGACCCGGCCAGCTGTCCGCAATGCACAGCACCCCCTCCACGTCATTGCCTTCAACAAGTGCACCGCTGGTGGGTTCCAGCACCACCGGCTGCACGCCAAAGAACGGCTGCTGCGCGGCACCGGGTTTGAGCGTTGTGGCACCGGGCAGCGGGGTCAGCATGTGACCGCCTGTTTCAGTCTGCCAGAAGGTATCAACGATGGGGCATTTGCCCTTGCCCACAACCTCATTGTACCAGTTCCACGCTTCGGGGTTGATCGGCTCCCCCACGGAGCCAAGCAGGCGCAAATCCGACAGATCGTGTTTCTCAACCCAGTCTTTGCCTGCCCCCATCAACGCGCGGATGGCCGTGGGTGCGGTGTAGAACTGGTTGACCTTGTGCTTGGCGCAGACCTCCCAGAACCGGCCCGCATCGGGGAAGGTTGGCACCCCCTCAAACATGATCGTCGTGGCCCCGTTGGCCAGCGGCCCATAGACGATATAGCTGTGGCCCGTGACCCACCCCACGTCCGCGGTGCACCAGAACACGTCGCCATCGTGGTAGTCAAAAACGATCTCATGGGTCATCGCGGCATAGACCAGATAACCACCTGAGCTGTGGACAACGCCCTTGGGCTGCCCGGTGGAACCGGAGGTATAGAGGATAAAGAGCGGGTCTTCGGCACTTATTTCTTCCGGCGCACAATCGGACGATGCGTCAGCCATCAGGGCGTTGCAATCATGGTCCCGGTCGGTCCACGTGGTCTGCCCGCCGGTGCGTTTGACCACCAGACATTTCACGCTGTCCTTGCAATGCAGCAAGGCGGTGTCGGTGTTGGATTTCAGCGGCGTTTCCCTTCCGCCTCTGGGGGCGTGATCAGCGGTGATGACAACCTTGGCGTCACACCCGTTGATCCGCGCCCCCAGGGCATCCGGGGAGAAACCGGCGAATACGATGGAATGAATGGCCCCGATCCGTGCGCAAGCCAGCATGGCATAGGCGGCCTCGGGGATCATCGGCAGATAAATCACAACCCGGTCGCCCTTGGTCACGCCGAGGCCCTTGAGGACATTCGCCATCTTGTTCACGTTGGTGTGCAGGTCGCGGTAGATGATATGCCGGGCGGCTTCCTTTGTCGGATCGTCCGGCTCCCAGATGATCGCCGTTTGATCGCCGCGCGTGGCGAGGTGGCGATCAACGCAATTGGCAGCGACATTCAGCGTGCCGTCTTCAAACCAGCGGATATCAATGTTGCCTGGCGCAAAGGACGTGTTCTTGACCTTGGTGAACGGCTTGATCCAGTCGACGCGCTTGCCTTCTTGTGCCCAGAACTGCTCAGGATCAGTGACGGAGGCCGCGTATTTCGAAGCGTAGTCAGCGGTCGTGACATGGGCGCGTTTGATGGTGTCGGCGGATGGCGCAAAGCCTGTTGTTTGGCGTTGATCTGGCATGGTCAGGGGTCCCTCCTCAAGGAGCGCCGCATCAAATCCTCAAACATCAGGACAAGGGCGCGTTCAGGCAGACCATACGCATTTTAGTAAATCAGTGGAATTTTCCGCTGGTGTTGCTGTGTTTTTTTGTAAAATTTTTGATTTCGAAGCCTCCTGTTTGTAAATTTTCCAACAGCAATCCGAATTTCTTCAACAGTTCCTAAAGCCTAGCTTGGGAATGGGGGTGAGCTTGGTATGCAATTGCATACCGATGTCATGCGCTAACTTTCGCCGCCGCCGGATGTCACGGGCAAAACGCGCAGGAAAGGACGCAGGCCCAAACACCCGTATGTCGCGAATCAACTGCTCAATCCGTCTTAGTTCAGGACCCTAGAACACGGCGCTGGAATACCCAGTGCGACGCTTGAGCACCCACCACAACACCACGTTCCACGCCACCAACGACACCGTTGTCGCAACCGCAGCACCTTCCATCCCATGGCGTGGTACAAGCAAAAGGTTCAGCACGGCGTTGACGATCACAGCGCCTGACACCCCGATCAGCGTGAGCCGTTCATGGCCCGTCATGTTCAATACAAGCGCCACAGGACCGAAAAAGGCATTGGCACATTGCCCCAATGTCAGGATCAGGAGCGCCGTGTATCCGCCCTTAAACTCCGACCCGAACACCAGCGCCAACAAGGGCTGGCCAGCAAACCAGATGATCAGCGCCCCTATAATCGCAAAAACCGCAATCAGCCGCGTCGCGCGCACCAGAGCCTGTTGCAGCCCTGCCCGATCCTCCAGCGCATGCAATCGCGCAATCTGCGGCATCAGCACCACGTTGACCACACCAAGGCCAAACACCACAATGCCCGCCAACACCGTCGCCGCCCTGTAAATGCCCACCTCGGCTTGCGGGCGCAGCATCCCCAGCATCACAACATCAAGGTTGTTGTTGATCAGCTGCACGCTGGCAATCGCCCCAAACGACAGCGCGGCAAAGCCCAGCCCTTTGGTATCGCTGCCCGCCAGCGCGATTGGTCTCAGGGCAAAGACCTCTTCTCGCCGCAGGAAAGCAAGGCAAAGGGCGGCGTCAATCACAAGTGCCGCGACAAAGATCAAAAGCGCGTGGGTGACGCTCAGCGCGTCTGCCCCCCACAGCGCCCAAATTGCAGCCATCAGCCCGATGCGAAACAGCGGCCGCAGGAGGAACTCCGACAATTGGCTTTCGCTCGTCCTGCCCACCCCATGCAGAATGCCGGCGAGCAATCGGGGAAATGGCACCACCAAAAAGATCAATACGCCCAACGCCAGATGAAGCTGCATGGCAGCATCTGCTGGCCCCATCAACGCCCAGGCCGCAAGCGCTGCGGCAGACATCAGCATCGCCCGCATGGCCCAGCGCACAACCCACGCCCAAACGATACGCATGCGCGGCTGATCATTGCGGGCCTGTGCATAGGCCAGTTCGCGCACCAATGTCCGTCGCAACCCCGCCAACACAGGGGCCGAAAGCAGCGTGATCACAGCAATCACAAAAGCGTAAGCACCGAAACTTTCCGGCTGCAACATCCGGGCCAGCATCGCCGTGGCACCAGCACCCAGGAAAAACCCCACGCCCCTGATCACCATGGCTGCTCTGGTTTGGCCCCTGCCCTTGTTTTTGGGCGCAAGGGGATTTGGCAAAGGCAGATCCGGGGGCTGTGTCACCGCTTGGTCATCTAGAAAAAGGTAGACACGGTCAATTGCAGCCAACTGTTGTTGTTCACAGTGGCCAGCGGATCACGGGCATTGCTTGCCGTGGTGTGATTGGCCTTGAACGCCACGCGCACCCGGTCCCCGACACGGCGCGACATTGCAAAAGAATAAACCTTGGAGGCCTTTTCGAGATCGTAGAAAACGCCGATCTCATATTTGCTGTCGTTGGTGTCATTGGGCGCATAGTTGAGCCCAAGGAACAGCTCATCATCAAAGATGACGATCGGCTGACGGTCAGAGCGATCATCGTAGTGATACTCAAGCGCCACCCGCATTGTGCCATCCCCGCCCAGAAAATTCTTGAACGCCTGCTCGCCGCCCACAATGGCCGCGCCAAAGGTTTCGCCCGCGGCCTCCCGGACAAAGCCCTCAAATTGCAGACGGGTGTTGCCCTGTGCGTAGACCGCCGTGAGCCCGACCTGACGGATTTCGTGGTAATAGGGTGTGAAGGCCGTGATGCCCCCGGCCCCCGCCGCAATGGCACTGTCGACGATGTTGGCACCGGCCTCATAGGCGGCCAGCACATCGCGGTTGAACTGCTCACAGACCTCAGCGGTGACGCCCCGCTCCCCCGTGATACACCCCGGCAGGCGCAGCGCTTGGCGACTTGTGCCGTGATAGATCGACGCGCCGATATCCAGCGATCCGTTTCCAATGGCGTAATTGTTGGTGAACCTCAGCGCCAGGTCGATGCTGTTGTCATCCTCATATCGCGCGAAATCCTCGTTGGTATAGAACGGACCCCGCTGGCGTGTGGCGCGCCCCCCAAAGTTGTCCTGTACGTCCCCGGCAAGCGCATAAAAGCTAAACGTGCCGACCCCGGTAAAAATGTTGGCATTGACCATGGGCGTGCCAATGAAATTGCTGCTGTTGACCTGATTGGCGCGGTCCTTGGCGTTGAGCACATTGACAATCGTGCGCCCGTTGCTGACGCCCCAGTTCTCGACGTTATACCCGACAACAAGGTCCCAATTGTCAAACGCACGTGCATAAAATGCCTTTTGAATGCTGAAGACTGACCGGTCGTTGTCATCGTCATTCAGCCCTGAAAACTGAAAAACCACCTCGCCCGCGCCAAGATCAAACCCGCCATTGAGCTGAAACCCGACAAACGGGTAAAACCCGGCGTCCGCCTGCCCCTGATACTGCCCATCGTCGACATAGTACCGATACCCAAGATTCAGCTGTCCAGACAGATTAAGCGGCGTCTCCGCCTGAGCCGCAGGTGCCGCAAGCACCGCTGCTGTCAAAAGGGCCGCGCCCACGTGTTGCATCATCCGCTCTCCTGCTCTGCGGCACGTCATTTGGCGACAAGGTAGCGCAGCCAGACACCCGCGCAATCCAAAGCGGCTGCTGTATGTGATAAACTGCCCGGCTGGTGCGTCTTGGACACGACGCACAGGCTCGGAGCCTCGTGCTGCTACCAAAGCGTGCATGGGAGCCTTGCGGGCCCCTGCAAATCGCACCTTGCCCGCAAAATCTTAACCTTTTCGGCCTGAAAGCCCTAATCGCGCTTTACCCCCCGACCCTTCCCTGTATCTTGCTGTGACCTGTGCGGATATTTCGATCCGATTGACCGATATTTAGGCGAATTTTTCACCTGATTGGTCAGTACAGACTAAGAAAAACCCGGCAAAAAGTCGGGATAAGGGACGGGACGCAGCCATGAACGACCAAAACCGCTCATTTTCGGTGGCAGGGAATGATCCCATTGCCATTGTGGGCATGTCTTGCAACCTGCCCGGTGACAACCGCACGCCGGAGGCATTCTTTGATTTTCTGCTCAAGCGCAAATGCGGCATTGTCGAAATCCCCTCGGACCGCTGGGGTGTCGATGTGTTCTATGATCCCGACCCAAACGCCATCGCCAAGTCGGTCAGCAAATGGGCGGGTTTTATTGAAGATGTGAAAGGGTTTGACGCCAAATTCTTTGGCATCTCCCCCCGCGAAGCAGCGGGCATGGACCCGCAACAACGGCTGGTGCTGCAAGGTGCCGTCGAGGCGATGATGGATGCGCAAATCCCGCTTGAGGAGTTTTCGCGGCAAAGCACCGGTGTGTTCATCGGCATTTCGCAATCAGAGTACCGCACGATGCAGGAAATGCGCATCACAAACGCGGAAAGCTATGCGGGGACGGGGTATGCGCTGTGCATCAGCGCCAACCGCATCTCGCATCGGTTGAACCTCTCTGGCCCAAGCTATGCGGTGGACACGGCCTGTTCGTCCTCTCTCACGGCGCTGGATCAGGCCGTGCAAAACCTGCGCACCGGGGCTTGCGACATGGCGATTGTCGGGGGTGTCAACGCGATGACGCACCCCTCTCCCTTTCTGGCGTTCTCCAAGGCCGGGATGATCTCGCCCACGGGGCGGATTTCGACCTTTGACGCCTCTGCCAACGGCTTTGTCCGAGGGGAAGGCGCGGGTATGATCGTGATCAAACCCCTGTCACGGGCGCAGGCGGACGGCGACCGCATTCACGCGGTGATCCAGGGAACAGCCACCAATCAGGACGGGGCCACCAACACAATCACCGCGCCCAGCCAGCAAGCGCAAACAGGTATGCTGCGCAGTCTGTTCAACAGCGTCGACATCACGCCCGCGCAAATCGGGTTTGTAGAAGCACATGGCACCGGGACGCCGATCGGTGATCCCATTGAAGCCGGGGCCATTGGCACCGTGATCGGCCAGCATGCGCCAGATCACCGCGTGTATGTGGGCTCTGCCAAAGCCAACGTGGGCCATCTGGAAAGCGGCGCGGGCATCACCGGGCTGATCAAAGTGGCGATGGCCGTCAAAAAGGGCATTGTACCGCCCAACATTCATTTCAAAGACCCCAATCCGTTCATTCCCTTTGATGCGCTCAATCTTGAAGTGCCCGTCAAACCAGAGGCTTTCCCCGATGGGGACGGGACAAACTACGCTGTTGTGAACTCGTTTGGCTTTGGCGGGGCGAACGCCTGCGCTCTGGTCTCTTCGCCGCCCGCAAGGGGATATGATCACCATCCGGTGCCAGCGCGCACACCTGTCGCACAAGTGGAGATGGGCGAAGACGGGTTCCCTCATATGGTCCCCCTCTCCGGTGCCACGCAAGAGGCGCTTGAGGCCAACGCGGCTGCGTTGCTCAAGGCACTGGCAGCCAAAGGCAGTTTGGCAGATACACCGCTTGAGGATATTGCCGCGGCCCTGGCGACCAAGCGCAGCCATCTGATGTATCGAGCCGTGATCATCGCGCGCGCCCTGCCTGAGCTGAAAAAGGCATTGCGCCTGCTTGCGGCAGGCAAGACCGAGGCCGCAAACATCATCACAGGCCAGATGCAAACATCGGGCAAGATATGCTTTACCTTCTCGGGTCAAGGCAGCCAGTGGTGGGGCATGGCCCGCGATTTGCTTGAACGCAGCGCCACATTCTCCGCTGCCGTTGATGCCTTTGATGCGGAGTTTGTGCCCGTCGCTGGCTGGTCGATCCGCGCCGAGTTGGAAAAAGACAAAGACACCTCGCGCATCGACGACACCACGGTCACGCAGCCTGCGCTTTTTGCGATCCAGTCTGGTCTTGCAGCGCTGTGGAAACAAATGGGCATCACGCCCGATATGGTCGCAGGCCATTCCATCGGCGAAGCGGCAGCGAGCTATGTCGTGGGCGGCCTGTCGCTCAGCGGTGCCGCAAAGTTCCTGTCCAAACGCGGCGCGATCCGCGACCAGCTTGGCGCGAAAGGGGCCATGGCCGCGATCGGGATGAACCATGTCGATGTGGAAGCGATCCTGCCGGACGATGGCAAGCTTGGCATTGCGGCAATCAACGGTCCCGGCTCCACCACCATCAGCGGCGATTTTGACGCGCTGCATGCCTTTGTGGAAGACTTCCAGATGATGCGCCCGGATACCTTCATCCGCGCGTTGACCGTCGACACGGCCTGGCACTCCTACCATCTGGACGCAGGCGAGGCTTGGTTCCGGCGCGAGATGGCCCATATCGACTGGGCGGTGCCGCGCCTGCCCTTCATCTCGACCGTCACCGGACAGCCAGAGACACGGTTTGACACCGACTATGGCTGGCTGAACCTGCGCCGGCCTGTGCGTTTTCAGGCTGGCGTTGAAGCAGCGCTCAGCCTTGGGGCCACCAGCTTTGTGGAGCTTGGCCCCGCAGGGACGCTTGCAGGCCCAACCAAAAGCACCGCCCTTGAGAGCGGGGCAAGTGTTACGGTGCTGAATTCGATCAACCGCAAGGACAACGACTTTGACGCGATGGCCGTGGCCGCCGCGAGCCTTTTTGTGCAAGGCCATTCGCTGCAATGGGAGGCAATCACCGGCACACCAAAGACGCATGTCGCATTGCCCCAGAACGTCTGGATCGAAGAGCCGTTCTGGCAGGATTCCGAGGAAAGCCGCGGCCTGCTCTTTACGCCTGTCAAACACCCCTTTCTGGGCATGCCGGAACAGGGCAACGGCACGACATGGACGTCCGAGATCAATCTCAAGGCCTACCCCTACCTCAAAGATCACCGGATGCAGACAGATGTGATTTTCCCAGCGGCCGGGTACGTTGACACGATGGTTGCGATGTCTCGCGACCAATTTGGTGCCGACAAGATCATAGAGGTCGAGGATGCCGTGATCCATGAGGCGCTCTTTATTGCGCCCGAAGACGAGGTTCTCTTCAGCTCACTTTATGAACCTGAGCGGGGCAGGATAAAGTTGTATACGCGCATTCGCGACGCCGAAGACGAGTGGGTCCTGCGCAGCGAGGCGCGGTTGCGTGTTCTGGATATCAAGGCCCCTCCCGCCCGCAAGATCGACCCGGAAGCAAAGGGCATGACGCAGATTGATGCGGACTACGTCTATGATGTGGACCCGGCCTCAGGGCTGATCAACTACGGCGATGCGTTTCAGACGGTGACAGAGCTTTGGATGTCGCGCAGCAAGACGATGGCGCGGGTGGTGTTGCGCGATGAATGCCGCGCCACCGAGGAAAGGCACCACCTGCACCCCACGATGTTCGATGGCTGTCTGCAAATCCTTGAGCCGCGCATGACGCTCAAAAAAGTCGAAACCGGCAGGCAACCGGGTGATCCCATCTGTTTGCCCACGGGCATGGGCCGGATGCGGGTCTATGCGGATTTCCCCAGCGAAGTCATCGTTGAGGCGGATCAATTCAAAAACGAGGACACGCCAGTTGGCTTTACGGTCTATGACACCGAAGGCCATGTCTTGATGACGGTGGAGGATGTGCGCGTCAAACTGCTGCCCTCCAAACAGGTCGCAGATGACAACGGTGAGGTGCCCGCGCATTTCGCACGGCAAGATCTGGTGACGCTGCGCGATCCTCTGGAAGGGGAGCTACAAACCGGACGTTGGATTTTGCTGACCTCTGATCGCACCGAAACGCCCGCCCTGCAGCCAACGCTGAAAGCTCTGGGGGCCGAGGTTGAGGTCATCGCCCGCGATACCTTGGGTGACGACCCCGGCGGGTCGCTGGCCGACATGCTGGGCGACGATATTGAAAAAGGTCAGGTCAAAGGGATGATCATCGGCTGGCCACTCGACCTGCCTGAGGTGACTGAAGCCACGGCAACAGACGAAATGTTCGCGCCTTTGGACACATGCGTCAAAGACCTGATCTCGCTGGGTGAATTGATGGATTATGCACGCGGCGGCACCAAGGGTCTGCCTGATTTCGTCTTTTTGACGTCTGGTGCCTATCCCGGTGAGAACGACACGCGCATTCTGTCTCAGATGCCGATGGCTGCGCTGGTGCGTGGCCTCGCCACCGAAGCACCGGAATACAAGGTCCGCGTGATCGACGCCGACGCAGGCCATCTGGAGCAGCCCGAAATTCTGGCGCAGCACATTCTGACCTCCAGCGCTGAGACCGAAATGATCTTGCGCGGCGATGCCTGCCTTGCCCCGCGTCTCAATCACACTGCTGTGTCTGACTATGATCCCAAGCTGCTGACGATCGCCAATGACGACACCACGACAAACTTTCACGTCACCATGCCCAGCCCCGGTGTCATCGACCACGTCGGTTTGGCCGAAATACCACTGGCCCCGATGGGCGCAGATGAGGTGCGCGTGCGCGTCTCGGCTGTTGGTCTGAATTTCCGCGATATCATGGCGGTCACGGGCCTCTTGCCCATCGAGGCAGAGCAAAAACCCGCGTGGCAGAACCTTGGCCTTGAGTTTGGCGGCGTGGTGGACGCAGTGGGCGAGGATGTCACCGATTTCAAACCCGGTGACCGGGTGATGGGCCTTGGCAAACGCTGTCTGCAGCGTTTCATGACCATTGATCCGCGCGCGCTAACCCTTGTGCCGGATCATGTGACGCTGGCCGAAGCCTCCACCATCCCCAGCGCCTTTGCCACCGCGCATTATGCGCTGAACCATGTGGGCCGGATGCGCAAAGGCGACAAGGTTTTCATTCACGTGGCCACGGGGGGCGTCGGCACAGCGGCCGTCCAACTGGCGCAAGCCGCCGGGGCAGAGATTTTCGCCACCGCAGGCAGCCCCGCCAAGCGCCGTTTGCTCAAAGAGCTGGGCGTGCCGCATGTGATGGATTCCCGCTCGCTCAAGTTTGCGGACGATGTGATGCGCATCACCAAAGGCAAAGGCGTCGATATCCTGCTGAACTCCCTGCCCGGCGACTACATCGCCAAGGGTCTGGATATCATGGCCCCCTATGGCCGCTTCCTTGAGATCGGCAAACGCGATGTCTACGAGGACGCCTCCATTGGCATGAAAGCGCTGCGCCGCAATGTCTCGGTCAGCGTGTTGGACCTTGCTGCGATGGGCGAAGAGCGGCCCGACCTGATGGGAGACCTCTTTGCCGAGCTTTCGCAAATGTTGGAAGACCAGACGCTAAGCGCGCTGCCCTTGACCGAATTCCCTGTGGATCAGGTCAGCAAAGCGATCCGCTACATGAGCCAGGCCAAACATGTGGGCAAGGTTGTCGTCTCACTTGAGGCGGATACATTCCGGGTGCGCCGGGACGAAAACCGCGCCGTTGCGCTCTCTGCACAGGGTAGTTACCTGATCACCGGCGGCACAGGCGGGTTCAGCCTTGGTATGGCTGATTGGCTATCGCGCGCAGGGGCCGGGCATCTGGTGCTTGCCTCGCGGTCCGGCACCATCGCCAAGGCTGGCGAAAAGGCGGTTGCCAAACTGCGCAAGCGTGGCACGCAAGTGTCTGTCATTGCATTCGATATTTCGGATGCAGCAGCGGTTGAGAGTTTTGTTTCTGAAAGCCTTGCGACCGATATGCCGCTCAAAGGAGTGGTGCATGGGGCAGCGGTCATTCAGGACGGCTTTGCCAACCAGCTGAGTGAGGACATGATCACCGGCGTGCTGTCGCCCAAGATCAAGGGCGGCTGGAACCTGCACCGGGCCTTTGCAAAGGCGGGAGTTGAGCCGGACTTCATGATCGGGTTTTCCTCCATCGCGCAGGCCGTTGGGTCCGCCGGACAGACCAACTACATCGCGGGCAATGCCTTCCTGGATGCGCTGGCACATTACCGGGTGTCTCTGGGCCGCACGGGCACAGCCATTGACTGGGGCGTGATCGGCGACGCTGGATTTGTCGCACGCAACGCCGCACTTGCGTCCTATCTGGAAAGCGTCGGCCAGTTTGGCCTGACCCACAAGGATTGCGTGAAGGCGATGGAACTGGCGATTTCACGCGATGCTCCGGCCTTTGTGTTTTCGCGCGCCGATTGGCCACAGGTCGCCCGCGCCAACCCCGCCTTGGGCAACAGCCCACGGCTTGCCAGCGTGCTGCGCTCTGAGGGGGGTGGCACAACCGAGGTGCGCGCACGGTTGATGGAGTTGTCAGGTGATGAATTGATCGAAGCGGCGGAGGATTACATCAAAGATGAGATCACAAATGTCCTGAAGATCGACAAGAGCGTCATTCAGGTTGAACGCCCAATGAGCGAGCTTGGCCTTGATAGCCTGTCCTCCTTTGAGCTGAAAATCCGCATCGAAACCGCATTGGAAGCCACCATTCCGGTGTCCAAATTCCTGCAAGCGCCGTCAATCCGTGAGCTTTCCACGATGCTGGGGGCTGAGATCGAGGGCATTCAGCGTGCTGAGGCCGCTGCAGCAGCAGCCGGAGACAGCGCGGAGAACACCGCAGGCGGTGGCCTGCAGCGCAAAGGTGTGATCGCCAGCAACCAGCAACGCGGTTTGCTGCGCGATGCCTGCGCGCCGATGACCTCTGAAAGTGCGAAACAGGCGATGGAGCATCACGCAGATCTCACATTGCCCGAACCTGCGACGCCACAAGATCTGACCAAGGCGCTGCGCAAACTCTCGCGGCGGCATCCAATGGTGCAGATGCGCGTGGACGGCGAAGGGCAGTTGTTCCTCGATGGTCCGGGCATCACCTTGGTGGAGGGCGCAAGCACCGAATTGCTGAATGTCACCGACGGTGAGGTCGCGCGTCTGTCCCACACCGAAAAGGACGGTACAACGGCGCTGTCGCTGCGACTGCACCACGCGGCGGGGGATCAAACCTCGGCTGACCTGCTGCTAGAAGAACTGGCGCTGATCCTCGCCGGAGCGCCCCTGCCGGGTGCCTTGCCCCGCAAAGCCCTGTTAAAGCACATTGAGGCATCAAGCTTTGACGCCGAAGAGCCCCAATCACAGCAAGACCGCGCGTTCTGGTGGTATGCACTGGCCGCGCAGAAAATGCCTGCTGTGCCATTCCCTCAGCGCAGCCGGGCGCTCTTGCCGCCCCTTGCGGGACGCAATCACGGGGCAGCGGGTGAGATCACCCTGCAACTGCCCACCGCGACCGATACGGCCACGCTGCTTGCCACTTTTGCCGCTGCATTGCGCGAAACCACGCAAAGCAGCGGTGCGGTCTTGATGGGATACCGGGTCTCTTTGCGGAGCACTTTGCCGGACCGCAGTGCCGTGGGCCCCTTTGAGATAGAGCGCCCCCTGCCTGTGCCCTCCTCCCTGCAGGATCCCGTTGCCACGGCACAGTTCAAGCGCACGTTGGCCGCCGCTGACAGGCACCGCCGTTTTGACAGCTACGCCGCCGCAAGAGAATTCGCGGGGCATTTTGAGGATTGGAACAACACGCCGTTTCAAATCCTCTTTGAGCAGAAAGACGGCGCGCTGGGTGCCGCGCCAAGCACACCTTTGCATGACCTGTGGTTGCAGCTTGGGCATGCAAACGGAACGGCGCAGTGCCGCATGATCTTTGACCGGGAGGTGATGGAGGCGGCACTGGCACAGGCGATTGCAGATGCGTTGATGGCCAAACTCTCCGAAAAGGAGCTGGTCATAATATGATGCCTGCGCACCGGGACAACGGGTCAGAAGAGGCATTTGCAGATCAGGTGACAGGGCCAAAGGTTTATGCTGTCACTGACAAGCAGCGCTTTATTCTGGATCAGGCCGTCCACCCGTATTGCCCGGATGACCTGCGCGACCGCTGGCTGATGACCAATGCCTTTTTGGTGCACCCCGGCATTGATGATCGCCGCCTGCGCCGCGCGGTGCAAAAACTCCGCGAGCGGCACGACGTTCTGCGCATGCGGTTTATCCAGACCAAGGGCAAATGGCAGGCCTTGATCGACCCACCCGGCGCGGACACCCTGCGCTACATTGACCTTGGCGATGTGGATGACGCCACCTTTGATCGCGAGATCAGGGCCATCGCCTATGCGCCGATGACAATTGTGGGGGAGCCGCTGGGTGAAGTGATCGTGGTGAAATGCGGCACGCGCGGCGATGTGTTGGTCACGCGGGTGCATCACACGTTGACCGACGGCTACGGCATTGTGGTCCTCACCGAAGACCTGACCAGACTGTTGCTTGGGATGCCGCTTGAGGGGGAGGCCATGCCCTTTGCCACCTACCTCACGCAATACGCCGAACCCTCCCCTGTCCGAACCAAGAAAGCCGAAGCATTCTGGCGAGATTTGCATCACGACTTCCCCAAGGCCCCGAACGTGGGGCGCCTCCGTAAGGGACTGCCACCCTTGCAAGGTGGTCTGGGGGAACTTGACACCCGGCAGATGACCTTCACCGCAAGCCCCAAAAGCCTGCGCGCCTTTGAAACGCGCATGGCCAAGGCAGGCCTCAGCACCAGCAGCGCGTTTTTCGCGGCACACCTCGAAGCGATCTGTCAGATCTACAGCTTGGACAAGCTGATGTTCATGACCCACACCACGCTCAGCAATCCGGAGCTTGATAAATATGCGGGTGACCGCACCTGTGATCTTGTCTTGCCCTATTTGCCTGTCGGCAAGGACCGGATCGAAGATGGCATGCGCGCGGTCGGTGAGTTGATCCTCAAAGCGATGGCACATCTGCCGTCGAAGTACGCTTTGCGCAACTCCGAGCATGAGACGCGCCTGATCGACGCAGGCTGTTATCCCGATCAATTCTCAGTCCATCATCCGCGGCCTATGAAACGGCAGGAGCGCTCGGTCTTTCGCGAAGGGTTCTTTGTTGAGCAGGGTCAGGAACAAATTCTGGGGCCCTATACGATCACGTCGCTCGATCTTTCCTGTGTGCGGCGGATCACCTTTGAGATGCAACTCACCTTGGCGGAGGAACGGATCAGCACCGGGTTCGACATCCACTTTGACGGCATTGCCTATACCGAAGAAGAAGTGCGCAAAATCGGCGAAACCCTCTGTGATCTGCTTGATCTAAAAATGACAAAGGCGGTGACGCTGTGACCACCCCAAAGCCACCGAACACCCCGCTTGATCTCAAGAAATACGGCAAGACGGTCATGTCGCTGCGCTATTGGCACGGCATGACGCTGGCCGCATGGCTGCGCGCGATGAAAGGCCATTGGCACCGCGTGCCCTTCAGCCGCTATCCGCTTGTGGCGGTGATCACGCTTTTTAGTATCGGCAATCAGTTTCTGGCATGGACGTCAGAGCTGCTTTATGGCCGCAAGCTGGCGCAGGTCAAAATTGAGCCTGACCCGATTTTCGTGATCGGCCATTGGCGCAGTGGCACAACATGGCTGCACCATATGCTGATGCTGGATGCGCGCCACGCAGCCCCCGAGGTACATGCCTGTTTTCGACCGGAGACCTTTCTGGTGGCACGCGGATTTGCAACCAAGATCATGGGCTGGCTGCTGCCGCCGACGCGCCCGATGGATGACGTCCCGCTTTTGCCTGAAAACGCCGAAGAGGACGAACACGGTATCAGCCTTTCAGGCGCGCCCAGCAACTATCGCTCCAAGATGTTTCCCTCCGTCAAGATGGACGTGCCCTATTCCCCCGAAGACATGAATGCTGCGGATGCGGCGCTCTGGCGGGAAAAGTGGCTGGCGTTCCTCAAGCGGGTGCAATTCATCAATCCCGGCAAGCGGCTTGTGCTGAAATCTCCGACACATACCGTGCGCACCGGTGAAATCCTGCGTCATTTTCCAAATGCCAAGTTCGTTCACATCGTGCGCGACCCCTACAAGATTTTCCTGTCCGCACGAAAATCGGCCATCGCGATGCATACTGTTTCAACCTTGCAAGACCACCTTCCCCCGCAATCGGATCGCGACAATGGGAACAAGCACAGATTTGTCAGGTTTCATGCCCGCTTTGAGAAGGACCGCGAAAACATCCCCGAAGATCAGCTGGTGATGATCAAATATGAGGACCTGCGCGCCGATCCGGTCAAGGTGATTGGCGAGGTTTATCAGGGTCTTGGCTTGGGTCAGTTTGAAGACGTCGCGCCAGAGATTGCGCGTCACAACAGCGGGGCAAAACCCTATCAGAACAATCAATATGAACTGGATGAAGCCATGCGCGAGCAGGTGGAAGCGGCCTGCGGCAGCTACTTTGAGACCTATGGCTATCTGCCTATGGCAGAGCGACCCGTTGCCAATCCATGACAGGTGCTGAACGTCTGACAGAGGTGATCTTTCGCTACAATCGCGTTGCGGTTGTGCTGTTTCTGGCCCTGATCGTGTTTTTGGTCGCAGGCATCCCACGGTTGCAGTTCTCCAATGACAGCCGTGCGTTTTTTGGCAAGCAAAACAAAGAGTTTGTCAGCGTTCTTGAGATTGACGCCACATATACAAAGTCCAATTCGCTGTTGGTCATGGTGATCCCGCCAGAGGGCGAGGCCTTTGCTCCTCAGACCTTGCGCAATCTGCGACAGATGACTGAAGACGCCTGGCAAATGCCCTATGCCTTGCGCGTGGATATCGCGCTCAACCACATGCACTCCTTCTCGGAAGGGGATGAAATCATTGTGGAACCCATGCTGGACGAATTTGCGGAGATCACCCCGGAAAGTGCTGCGCGGTTTGGCGAACTGGCGATGGCTTCAGACGGGATGCGCAACAGATTACTGTCCGAGAACGGAGATGCCTATGCCATCTCCATTCGTATGGTCATTCCCAAAGGAACGCCGGGTGCCCGCCAAGAAGTCGAAACCTTTTTGCAAGAGTTGCGCGAGGGGTGGCGTGCCACGTATCCCGGTTGGGAGTTCCGCGCAGCGGGGGGGCTCTTGGGCAACAGCCTGCTGGGCAAGGTTGCGGTCGAGGATATCCTTTATCTGGTACCATTGGCCCTGCTGGCGGTTGTGATCCTGTTCATTCTGGCACTTGGCTCCATCACTGCCGTGGCCGCGGCGGTGGCGGTGCTGACCAGTGCGACGCTGGCCACTTTTGGATTTGCCGGATGGCTGGGGATGTCATTGACCGCAGGCACTGCGATCAGCCCGCTCGCGGTGATGGTGCTGGTCTCCACCAGTTGTGTTCATATCAAGCTCGCCACCATCCGCGCCTTTGAAGCGGGCCGCGAGGCGGACCCGTTCCGCTATGCCATCCGTGAAAATCTGGCCCCCGTGACAGTCAGCCACCTGACCACGGCTGTCGGCTTTTTGTGCCTGAACTTTGCCCCCTCGCCTCCGCTGGCGGCCATGGGCAACATTGTGGCCTTTGGGCTCTTGGTCGGTCATGTCGCCGTCTTTGTCCTGTTGCCCGCCCTGATCGCGCGCAACCCACCGCGCAAAGCAGGCAAGCTCATGGTCACCCGCGAGAACATGCGCCGCTTTGCCCGTTGGGTCTTGGTACGCAGCCGTATCTGGCTGGTGCTGTTTCCGGCTGCGGGCGTGCTGGCTGTGATGGGGATCATGCGGATTGAGTATGACGACAACGTCATTCGATACTTCGATGACCGCTATGAGCTGCGCCAGGACGCCGAAGCCATTCAAGAACGCCTGACCGGGCTGGAAACGATGCAGTTTTCCTTCAAGGCACCGACAGGCACCAGCGTTTTTGATCCCGAGTTTCTCCGCTCTGTTGATCGGTTTGGGTCATGGCTTGAGATGCAGCCGCATGTGCTGTCGGTCAGTGCGCTGACGGGCATCATCAAAGATCTCAACAAGAGCATGAGCGGAGACGATCCCGACGCCTATGTGATCGCGGACACACAACCCGCCAACGCGCAGCTATTGATTATTTATGAGTTCTCCTTGCCGGCGGGCACCGACCTGACCGGGATCATGGATGTCGACCGCACACAGACCCTGATGACCGCCTCCGTGCGTGCGCGCCACAGCGAGGAAATGCGCACCTTGGCAGAAAACGCGGAACGCTGGCTGGCTGAAAATGAACCCGAGATCGCCACGCCCGCCTCTGGTATGGGCATCGCCTTTGCCCGGATTTCCGAGCGCAACAACAGTCAGATGATCTATGGCTTTCTGACGGTGCTGGCACTGGTGTCGCTTACGCTGGTGATCACATTGCGCAGCCTGCGCTATGGGGTGATCAGCCTTGTGCCCAATCTGGTGCCTGCGCTGCTGGCCTTTGGCTTTTGGGGACATTTTATCGGTGACGTCAATCTTGGCTCAACGGTCGTGACCACCATGACCTTTGGCATCGTGGTGGATGATACCGTGCATTTCCTGATGCATTATCTGCGCTGTCGGCGGCGCGACATGGATTTGCAGGCAGCGTTGGAGGAAACATTTGCCGTTGTTGGCTCGTCGATCACGCTGACCTCTGTTGCGCTGGTGATCGGCTTCGGTATCATGGCCGCATCGGGCTTCTCTATCAATCAGCATATTGGCATGCTGACAGCTGTGGTGATCGGGTTTGCCCTTTTGTCTGACTTGCTGTTTTTGCCTGCCATGCTCAAACTCTTTCAAGGGAAAACAAAATGAAGCTGATCCGCAGAACCGTTCTGAGCGCTGCACTGGGGCTTATCGCCTTCACCGCCTTGCCTGCGCTGGCTGAGACTGCGCAGGAACGAGGGCTCAGGCTCGCATCTGAAGCATCAAGCCGCAATGGGGGCTATGACGATATTCAGGTCACAGGTGAGATGATCCTCAAGACTGCGAGCGGGCAAACGGCCGAACGTCGATTTGATTCCAATTGGGTCTCAACCGGCACCGGTCAGTCGCGCTCCATCATGGTTTTTCGCTGGCCGGGCGACATCCGGAACACCGCGCTGTTGACCCATGTTTTCAAAGGCAAGAAAGACGACCAATGGCTGTTTCTGCCAGCGATGCAACGGGTGCGGCGGATCAGCGGGTCTGGACGTTCCGGGTCGTTTGTGGGCAGTGAATTTGCGTTCGAGGACATGGCGGATCAGGAAGTGGACAAGTTCCGCCACCAGTGGATCGCAGATCAGCGGTGCCCGCAGGGCGGCACCTGCCACGTGATTGACCGCAAACCCGCGAGTGCCTCTGGATACAGCCGACAGCGCATCTGGCTCGACAGCAAGGAATTGCGGCTCATGCAGGTGCAATATTTTGACCGCCGGGGATCGCACCTCAAGACGCTGGTGTTTTCAGGATACCGCAAATACGCAGGCAAATTCTGGCGTGCCTCCCGTATGGACATGGTGAACCACCTGACCGGGGCGAGCACGCGCCTGAACTGGAAGGGGTACAAGTTCAACAAAGGGCTGAACCCCAACAAGTTTACCGTGAACGCCCTGCGTCGTCTGCGGTAGATGCGCTGCCGAGCTGAAAGGGTTTAGGATGCGCAAATGGACCCAAGCCATGTTGGTCGTACTGCTCAGTGCCCTGCCGGGCTTTGCAGCGGACCCTTACGGCCTGTGGGAGACGCAGAAAACCAAGCGCGGCTCATATTTGCACGTCAACGTCACCGCATGCCGCAAAAACCCCGAGCGGCTGTGCGGCTATATCAACGAGACCTTCAAGACCAAGCACACCCAGATTGTCGGGCGCGCCCTGTTTTGGGGCATGAGGGACGCGGGCGATGGCACGTGGAAAGGCGGCAAAGTCTGGGTCGCGTATCAAAACAAGACCTATGCGGGGCGCGTCAAGATGCGCGGCAATGCCTTGCGCGTCGAAGGGTGCCTCGGCCCGATCTGCGACGGACAAAACTGGTCGCGGGTAAAGTAACCGTTATCGCAACCCGCCTTAGACCTGCATCGTCAATCCCCTGCTATGCTTCGCCTTCCCGGCAGATTGGTGATGCGTGATTTTTCGGGTCAAAGGCCGGGCAATTCAGCCGGGCACCAGTTCCGCCAGTTTGAGACGCTGTATCTTCCCCGACGGTCCCTTGGGCAACTCCGCGAGAACATGAACAACATCCGGCGCTTTGAACGCACCAAGTCGTTCCTGACACAGGCTGATCAACTCGTCCTGTCCCAGATGCGCGCTGGACCGCAGGGCCACCGCCGCCTCAACCGTCTCTCCATAGCGTTTGCAGGGGCGGGCAAAGGCTGCGGCCTCAATCACGTCCGGATGGCCATAAAGCACCTCGTCGATCTCGCGCGGGGCGATGTTTTCGCCGCCCTTGATGATCAGTTCCTTGAGCCGCCCCGTGACAAAGACATAGCCATCCGCATCCATCCGCCCCAGATCACCTGTGCGCAGCCAATCATCCGCAAACGTGGCGGCTGTGGCATCCGGGTTGAACAGATACTCTTGCATGACGTTTGGGCCACGAATGGCGATTTCGCCCTCGTCCCCCACTGCGGCTTCTTGCAGATCAGCCGTCAGAATACGCGCCTCATTGCCATAAGCCACACCGGGAGAGCCAACCTTGCGCACGCCCGGCGGCAGCGGGTTCGACAGGATCTGTGCGGCGGTCTCTGTAAGGCCCATCGTCTCAACAATCGGCACACCAAAGCGTTTTTCAAAAGCGGTCTGGGTTTCAACGGCCAGAGCAGAAGAGGCAGAACGGCCAAAGCGCAGGCGTTTGCACAAGGCCTCACTGGGGTTTACCTCCCCATGCAGCAAATGACTGATAATGGTGGGCACCACTGAGAACCAGGTGACCTGCGCCTGATCGGCCTGTTGCCAGAACCGTGTGGAGGAAAAGCGAGAGACCATCGCCAGCGACCCGGCAGAGACCAAGGCCCCCATCATCGACACGCACAGCCCGTTGATATGATAGATCGGCAGCACGCAAAAACCGCGATCCTGTGGGCCAAGCTGATGGGCAAGTGATGTTGTCCACCCTCCCGCCAGCAGACTGGCATGGCTGTGTACGACGCCTTTGGGTTTGCCGGTTGTGCCGGAGGTATACATCAAGAGCGCATGGTCATCAGGCGTCAGATCAGGCAACGCGCCCTGCCCGCTCAAAGCCTCAGGATCAAGTGCTGTCATGCCAGCAGGGGCGGCCTTTGCGAAAACCTCACGCTGGTCGTTGTGCACAAAGGCGACCCGCGCGCGAGAATGCTCCAGCGCATAAGAAATGGCGTCAGGCCCCGCGGCCAGGTTGATCATCGTCGCCCGGTATCCGCCGTACAAGCAGGCATAGAGCGCCTCAACACCTGCGCGGCCATTGGGGTGAATGATCGCGATGCTTTCGCCTTTGGAGATGCCCTGCGCCACCAACCCTCCGGCCAGACTGCGCGCGCGGTTGCGCAAGTCAGACCACGACAAGGTTTCCTCCGTTTCAAGGAAAACGATCGCCGTCTGGCTATCCTGCGCACGCGCATCCAACCAGTCGCGCACTGTGCCTTGGGGGGGATGATCGTGGCTGTGGATCACTGGCCAACGGCCTTCCAATAGTCCGCAAAAATCTCCTCTGGCGCGGGTTCATAGCCCGGAATTTCCCGCACGATCTTGGTGGTCTGCATAAAGTGCTTCCAATGCACATTCGTGTCGATGGAATTGCCGCCCCACGACCCGCAGCCCATGGAGAGCGAGAACGGCATGCCGTTGGTAAAGGCACCGCCAGTGGCAAAAGTATGCGCCTGATTGACGATGATCCGGCTGGTGGGGATGGCATTTGCCAGCGTCAGGGGGCGGTCATCGGTTTGGGTATGAATGCCGACGGAATGGCCCACACCCTGATGCAGTTGCACATCGCGGGTGATCCGCACTGCATCGTCAAAATCAGTTGCGCGGTAAACGGTCAGCACCCGGCTCAGCTTTTCGCCAGACAGCGGATGCGCAGGGCCGATGCCCTTGCTTTCCACCGCAAGGTATTCGGTGCCCTCAGGCACGTCACCTGTCAGCCCAAGCGCTGCAATCATCTCATCCGCGTCGCGTGCAATGGCCTGAGGGTTCAGATGCCCGTCAACCCAGAGCTTATCGGTCACCTTGGTCTCATCAGTGATCAGCGCGCCACCAGTGCGCGCCATCTCAGCGACAAAGGCATCATAGATGGCATCCACCACCACAACGGAGTTCTCGGACGAACAAGAGGTGGCATTGTCAAAGGTCTTGGAAGCGCAAATCTTGTCTGCGGCATCCGCCAGATCGGCGGTTTCATCCACGATCACCGTTACATTCCCCGCCCCCACGGCCAGCGCGGGCGTGCCGGACGTATAGGCGCGTTTGACGTTGTTCTGGCTGCCGGTCACCACGATCAGATCAGCGGTTTCAAGCAGACGCTGCGTCTTGTCCTTGGACCCGCGACCGGGGATCATCTGCACCAGATCACGGTCTATGCCCGCCTTGTCAAACTCCGCGTAGATGTAGCCCAAGAGCGCCTCACAGGTGGCCACCCCTTTGGGGGAGGGAGAGACGACAATCGCGTTGCCGCATTTGAGCGCATTGATGATGTTGTTGGCAGGTGTCGCACCGGGATTGGTTGAGGGCACAACCGCCCCGATCACGCCGATAGGCCGCGCGATTTCCGTGATGCCAGACGCTGCATCATCGCTGATCACGCCATAGGTTTTGGCGGATGAGATGTCGCGCAGCAACCCAAGGGTCTTGCGGTGGTTCTTGGTGATCTTGTCGGGCACATTGCCAAGGCCCGTTGTTTCAACCGCAAGCTCTGCCAGATGGCGGTTGCGTGCGGGTTCCATGATGGCCCAACCAGCAGCAAGGGCTGCACGGTCATAGAGCTCTTGCGATCCATCGGCCTCAAACTTGGCCTGAGCGGCACGGGCACGGGCGACAATGGCGTCTACCTCGGCCAGATCATCATGGGAATTCATGTTCATTCTCCTGTCGCAAGGGCGGGGTGATACCCCACCTTACGGGGGCCGGGTAAGGTGGGCCACCGGCCCACCCCGTTTTGAGATCAAAGACCGGCGAGCAGCTCTTTGAGCGTCTCTTCACGCTTGGCCCACATCGCGAGCACTTCGTCACGGGTCATGATGTGCATGGGCGAGCCGCCCGCTTTCATCTTGCCTGCGACGCGCTTGTTCTCAAACATGGTGGGCACGGTTGCGGCCAGCTTGTCGATGATGCCTTGCGGCGTGCCTTTGGGCACCATCACACCACGGAAGTTGACGGAGGAGTTGTCCACGTCGAGACCGGCTTCCATCATCGTTGGTACATCAGGCAGGAACTCGTTACGCTCAAGATCGGCCACGGCCAAAATCTTTACATTGCCTGCCTGTGCCGCGCGAAATGCGTCGGACAGGTTGTTGATACCCGCCATCACATCGCCCGCGATTACCGCTTTCATGGCTGCCGCCCCGCCGCCTTTGGTGGGGATATATGCCATCTTCATGTTGCCTGCTTTTTCCATCTGAAGCGCGGCAATGTGATGGCCCACAAAAAGGCCCGCGCCAGATGTTGTCAGCTTGCCGGGATTGGCTTTGACAAAGGTCACCACGTCCTCAAGCGTGTTGAACTCTGAATCCTTGCCCACAACCAGCACGGCGGGGTCCGCACCCCAGTTCGCGATGGGCTCAAAGCTTTCGCTTGAATACTCAACGCCGCCCTTGATCGACTGGGCAATGAAATGGGGAATGTTGTAGGCACCCAGCGTGTAGCCGTCTGCCTCGGCTTGCCCCGCCAGCCAGTTCCAGCCGACGCGGCCGCCCGCACCGGGCTTGTTGATAATCGCAATGGGCATGCCCAGCGCGTCCTCGTTTCCAGCCGTCATGGTCACGATACGCGCCTGAAAGTCTGTGGCACCCCCGGCCCCGTAGCTGACCATCATCATGATGGGCCGCTCTGGATAATTCGCATGGCCATCCGCCTGCGCGCTTGTCGTGACAGAGGCCAGTGCAATGGCCGCTCCTGCAAGTAGTTTCTTCATGGTTCGTTCCTCCCTAGGATATGAGTTTCTTCCGCCTTTGCGGTTCAGAAAAGGACCTCTCGCGGTGTGTACACGTTCAATAGTTTTGCGAAGAGGGCGTACATGACGGCCATAAAGACCGCCGTGATGAGAATGCGCTTGCCCCATGATTTCAGTGCCCCGTGGGGGGCCGGATCATACAGGCTTAGCAAAATGAAAAAGGCGATGGTGGTGGCGGTGTAGAAGCCCAGCCCCTTGGCCGCCCAGAAGATATAGATCAGGGCGATGATCAAACCGGGGATCAGGTTGGTGAACTGCGTCACAGAGATGCCATTGCCGACCTTGGTCCAGCCCAGACAGGCCTTGGCGAAGGTCCACAGTGCCAACACCACAAACACGCTTGAGATCAGACGGGGAAAAAGGAACGCCTCAGCGGGCTGTTGTGTGTAGCTGACGTAGGCAACCCAGACGCCCACAGCGGCAACGATGCCCGATCCGATGATGTGCTGCACACGGGGCAAGGACGGCGTGCTCATGCGACGATCTCCTCTTTGGAGGTGTAGCGCCGCGTGCGCAGCTCCATGTAACCGGAATAGAGGATGGAGGCGATGACAACTGCGATCAGCAGAATGTTCAGGCCACCCCCCAGGAAATAAGGTGCCATGCCATCCGTTGCGTTTGCGATCATCGAGCCTTGGATGAAGTTCGCCTCGGCAATGGGGCCGAGAATGAGGCCAAGTACCAATGGGGCGGCAGAAAAGCCAAACCGCTCAAGGAAATACATCATCACCCCGAGACTTGCCATGACATAGACGTCGCCCATCGAGGATTGCACGGAGTAGCTGCCGAACACCGCCAGCCCCAGCACAATGGCCGCCATCACAGACTGCGGCACCTGCGCAACCTTCGCGGCCAGCCCTGCAACATAGAGGCCAAAGATACACATCAGCACCTGCCCGATCAGCATCGAATTGATGAAGGTCCAGGCCACATCGGGGTGGTTGTCAAACAGGTCAGTACCCGGAAAAATCCCGTGGATCAGCAGACCGCCCAGCAGCACCGCCGCAGTGGGAGAGCCGGGAATGGAAAGCGTCAGCAGCGGCACCAGCGAGGGGCCCACCATTGCGTTGTTTGCACTTTCCGCGGCAATGACCCCTTCGGGATGGCCGGTGCCGAACTTGTCGCGATCCGGGCTGAATTTCTTGGATTGGTCATAGGCAACAAGGCCCGCAATCTGCCCGCCCACGCCGGGGATCAGACCAATAATGGAGCCTGTCGCGGTGCCAATGCCCATCGCACGTTTGTTGCGCAGGATTTCTTTGATGGCACCGCCAATGGGGTGTTTCTGGACCTTGATCACCTCGGCCCCATCGCCTGCCCGCCCTTTGGCGAACATGGTGATCACCTGAGGAATGGCAAAGAGGCCGATCAGGGCGGCAATGATGTTGATGCCGCCGCCCAATGCGGGGTGAAAGATGAACCGCTGCGCGCCCATGATGTCGTCAAACCCAATGGTCGCCAGCCACAGACCGATGCAGCCCGACAGCAACCCCTTGACCACCGATGCGCTGTCGAGTGAGCCGATGACCGTCACCCCAAGGATGGCGAGCCAGAAAAGATGGCTTGGCCCAAACGCCAGCGCCCATTGCGCCAACACAGGCGTGAGGAAGATCAAGAGCAGGACGCCAAAGACACCGCCGACAGCCGAAGCAAGAAACGACAGCTGTAGCGCTTTGGCCCCCTCCCCCTTTTGTGCCATCGTGTGACCGTCCAGCGTTGTGGCAATGTTTGCAGGCGCGCCAGGGATCTTGAGCAGAATGGCACTCACCGCGCCGCCCGCAACAGTTGAGGTGTAGGCAGCCCCCAGCAGGATCAGCCCTTGAGCCGCCTCAAGCTGGAAGGTGAACGGAATAAGCAGCGCCACGGCCATCGTTGGTGACAGCCCCGGTGTGGCCCCAAGGATCAGCCCGCCAATGGTGCCAAGCAGCAGCAACCCGAAGTTAATCGGTGTGAACACATCCCCCATGTAGAACAGAAATTCCATCGCCGCCTCCTCGCAACGCCGCTTGACCATTAACGCTACGTGATGAAAATAGTTTTGCAAATGTTTTCATTTTTGAGCCAGAATTCGGTGTTATATGCCTGATAAAAATAAGAAAAAATCCGATATTTTGAGCGTCGCAAGGGCCGCAAAAGTGTCTGCCTCGACGGTATCGCGCTTCTTTAACCACCCTGAATTGCTCAAGCTGGCGACTCGTCGCAAGATCGAAAGGGCCGTGCGCAAAGAAGGCTACATCCGCAACCGGGCTGCGCAAACCATCCATGGCATCCGGTCAGGCACCATCGGCGTGCTCGTCCCAACGATTGACCACACGATCTTTGCCGAAGTGGTACAGGCGTTCTCGGATGCGGTGGCGGCGGAAGGGTTCACCATCCTGCTCGCCTCGCATGGATACGACCCCCAGCAGGAATACGCCATCTTGCGCAAATTCCTTGAACACCGGGTCGATGGCATAGCGCTGACCGGGCTGGACCATGATGAGGCCGTGTTCCAGTTGATCGAAAGTCAGGACGTGCCGACGGTGCTGATGTGGAACTATTCGGAGCGTTCACTCTTTCCGTCAGTGGGGGCGCGCAACCAGCTGGCCGGAGAGATGATCGCGCAGCACGTGCTGTCGCTGGGGCACTCTGACATCGCCTGCATGTTCGCCCCCGGCGAGGGCAACGACCGCGCCAAGGACCGCAGCACAGCCATTCTGCGCACCCTGCACACCGCGGGTGTCGACGTCCCCAAAGCGCGGCAGCTCACCACCGTTTACAGCATTTCCGCCTCCAAGCGGGACGCCATTGCGCTGTTTCAACAGCCCACCCCGCCCAAAGCGCTCATTTGCGGCAATGACATCCTCGCCACAGGCGCGCTTTATGCCGCCGCAACCGTGGGGCTGCGTGTGCCGGAGGATATTACCATTGTCGGGATCGGTGATTTCAAAGGAGCGGGCGATATTGAGCCGGGCCTCACCACCGTTCGCCTGCCTGCGCGTCAGATCGGCACCAAGGCGGGCCTGAACCTTGCTGCCGCCATCAAGACACCAGACGCCCCGCGTGAGGGCGCCCATTGTGCGCCTCAGTTGATTGTCAGGGGGTCATGCCGTGCAGTTTGATGGCTGCGAACACCGTTACGTTGCGCCTGCATTTTTGGACGCCGCGCTTGCCCAGTGGCGCAAGTCACGTGCCGGGTCCACGCCACGAAATCACCCAGCGCTGCCCGGATGAAAAGTGGCGATGCGCAAGAGATTGGGTGAACGACATGCTCTCGATATGCGCTGGCATCCGGCGCACCTCCCCCTTAAGGATCGAGGTTACACGGGTGGCTGAACCCGCAGCCCCACCCCGAAACCCAGATGTACCAAAGAAAGGTCGCGCCCGATGCAATACCATCTGAACGGCTACAGAACCGGCGCGCCGGAGGTGAAACCGGCCGCTGAGCTGGCAGATACGGATCCGACCCAAGTGGATGTCTTGATCATCGGCTGCGGTCCAGCCGGGCTCACCCTCGCCGCACAGCTTGCGGCATTAACGAAAATAAAAACCCGCATTGTGGAGCGCAAATCCGGGCCGCTCACCGTGGGGCAAGCCGATGGCATTGCCTGCCGGTCCATGGAGATGTTTGAGGCCTTCGGCTTTGCCCACAAGGTCCGGCACGAAGCCTATTGGGTGAATGAGACGGCGTTTTGGCGGCCCTCGGAAGAGGGTGAGGGCCTGTCTCGGACCGGGCGCATCAAGGATGTCGAAGACGGGCTCTCCGAACAGCCGCATACGATTTTGAATCAGGCCCGTGTGCATGATTTCTATCTTGAAGTGATGCAAAACGCGCCCACCCGGCTCACGCCTTCCTATAACCGCACGCTTACTGGGTTGGCCCGCGATGACACGGCTGAATATCCGATCACCGCCCGGCTTGAGGTCAACGACGGCGCGCAGATGACCGTTGAACATGTTCGCGCACGCTATGTCATCGGCTGCGATGGTGCACGCAGCGCCGTGCGCAAGTTGATTGGCCTGACGCTGGAGGGGGCCTCGGCGCGCCAGCTTTGGGGGGTGATGGATGTGCTGGCCACAACCGACTTCCCCGACATCCGCCTCAAATGCGCAATACAATCTGCGGCCTCCGGCAGCTTGCTCATCATCCCGCGCGAAGGGGGATACATGGTGCGCATGTACATTGAGCTGGATGAGCTGAGCGGCGAGGAACGTGCCGCCGACCGGAATGTCTCTTCCGAGACGTTGATCAGCAAAGCACAAGCGATTTTCGCGCCCTATAGGTTGGATGTCAAAGACGTGGTGTGGTGGTCCGCCTATGAGATCGGGCAAAGGGTATGTGCGCGGTTTGATGACAACCCCGAGGACCCACGGATTTTCATTGCAGGTGATGCCTGCCACAATCACAGCCCCAAGGCGGGCCAGGGGATGAATGTCTCAATGGCGGATGCGTTCAACCTTGGTTGGAAGCTGGCGGCGGTGATCGACAAGCGCGCGCACCCTGCCCTGCTGCGCACCTATTCCGTAGAGCGGCAAGCCAAGGCCAAAGAGTTGATCGATTTTGACCGGGAGATGGCCCAAAGGTTCAGCGCAGCCCCCGATGCGGGCGTCTTCCAGCAGTATTTCTCAAAACACGCCCGCTACACCGCCGGGGTCGAGACGCAGTATGATCCGTCTGTGATCATTGGTGATGCCGTGCATCAGACTTTGGCCACCGGTTTTGCGGTTGGGACGCGGTTTCATTCTGCACCTGTGATCCGGCTGGCCGATGCAAAACCGATCCACCTTGGTCACACGATTGAGGCGGATGGCCGGTGGCGGCTGTTTTTGTTTGCCGCTCAGGACGACGACGGCCAGCCCGGGGGGCAGATTGCAAAGCTTGCAGAGTATCTATGGGATGACCCTTCCTCCCCTATCCTCCGCTATACGCCAAAGGGTGCAGACAAGGACGCGGTCATCGACGTGCGCGCTGTTTTTCAGCAGCACCACCAAACCCTCGCGCTCGACCAAATGCCGCTGTTGCTGCGTCCCGAAAAGGGGCGATTTGACCTGATCGATACCGAAAAGGTCTTTTGTCCGGATGACAGCGCCAACGACATTTTTGAAATGCGCGGCATCAACAGGGAACGCGGTGCAATGATTCTGCTGCGGCCAGACCAATATGTCGCCCAAGTGCTCCCCTTGGCGGCCCATCAAGAGCTTGGCGCATTGTTAAGCCGCATATTTATCGAAGTATAAAGCATCCAAGGTGGCTGCTGCCCCTTTGCGCACCAGATTGACTGTTGCGATGCATACTCACTTGGTGTTTGGTGCAGCGCATAAGGTCGCAAACATCCCTGAGTGGATGAACAATGAGGCCGCTTTCTGGGAGGAAAACAATGAAACGTAGAACACTGATGACGTCTGGTCTGCTCGCCGGCGCGCTGGCCTTTGGCCTGAGCACGACCGCTGCATTTGCAGAAACTGTGACCTTGCGCATGTCCACATGGCTGCCGCCAAAGCACCACCACACGGCCGTGACGCTGCCCAATTGGATCGCCGCGATTGAGGAGGCCTCCGGTGGCACGCTCAAGATCAAGATCGATCCCGCGCCGATCGCAAAGCCGCCCGGTCAGTATGACATTGTGCGCGATGGTGCGGCAGACATGTCCTATCACGTGGTCGCCTACACCCCCGGCCCGTTTGAGATCCTGCGCGGCTCCGAGCTGCCGTTCCTGTCGCCCAACGCTGAAATCGGGTCGCAGGCCGCCTATGACTGGTATGACCGCAACGTGGGCTTCGACAAAGAGTTCAAGGACGTCAAGATCATCACGATGTTCGTGCATGGCCCCGGTGCGGTGCATTCCAAAGAGCCGATCAAGACACTGGAAGACCTTGCTGGCGTGAAACTGCGTGTTGGTGGCGGCGGTGTGCGCATGGCCGAAGCGCTGGGGGCGACCCCGGTGGCCCTCCCCGCGCCCAAAGCCTATGAAGCGATCCAGAAAGGTGTGGCAGATGGCGCGATGTTCCCGTTCGAATCCATCGCGGGCTTCCGTCTGGGTGAGTTGGTGAATTATCACCTCGAAATCCCCGGTGGCCTCTATACCACGCCGTTTGCCATCATGATGAACCCCGCAAAATACAACAGCCTGTCAGACGCGCACAAACAGGTGCTGACCGATCTGGGCGGCGTGAACGGTGCAAAAATCATCGGCAAAGGCTGGGATGACGCAGACGCGGTGGGCCGCGCCAAAGCGGTTGAGCAGGATGGCGTGTTCCATACGCTTGAGGGCGAAGAGCTTGAGCGCTGGAAAGACAAAATCGCCTTTATGGATGCCGCATGGATCGAGAAGGCAAATTCTGTCGGTCTTGATGGTGCCGCCCTTTTGGAAGACTTCAAGGCGACTGTGGCCAAGTATTCCAACACCAACTAAGCGGTCCGCGGCGTCAGGCAGGGTCTGACGCCGCATCGCATGTCGGGGGCAGCGGTGGAAACTCTCTTAAAACGTATCTCGAACGTGCTGGCGGGGTTTGCCTGCGTGGTGCTGATGGGTGTGATGCTGATCACCTTTGTTGACGTGGTGGGGCGCTATTTCTTCAATGCGCCGGTGACCTTTGCCGTTGAACTGATCCAGCTTGGCATGGGCCTGCTCGTCCTCTTTGGGCTCGCGATCACCACGCTGGAACGGGGGCACATTGCGGTCGATATCCTTGATACTGTTGTACCCGGTGGCCTGCGCAAGCTCTTTGCTGTTGCCGCAGCATTAAGCGGCGTTGTCTTTATCTCACTCATCGCATGGCGGCTCTGGGATCGGGGTGCCAACTTTCTTGGGGACGGTCTGGCGACGGATGTGTTGTTCCTGCCGGTCTGGCCTGTTGTGATGTTGATGGCCTTTGCGGCGACAGCTGCGGCTGTTGTGGCATTGATCCAGGTGATCTTTCCTGATGTGGGGCGAGACACCTGATGGACCCTATTGCAATCGGTACGCTTTCCTTTGTAGCGCTCTTTGTCCTGCTGATCCTGACTGTGCCGATTGGCTTTGCCATGGGGCTTTGTGGTTTGGTTGGCATGTCGATGATCATCGGAATGGCACCCTCGCTGTCGCTGTTTGGGACGACAGTCTATGAAACGACCGTCACCTATGACCTCTCAATCGTGCCGCTCTTTGTGCTGATGGGGGCTGTTGCCTCGCGGTCGGGTCTGAGCAAAGAGCTCTATGGCGCGTTCAATGCGTGGTTCGGTGCCTTCCGCGGCGGCTTGGCCCTTGCCACTGTGGGGGCCTGCGGTGCCTTTGCGGCGATCTGCGGATCATCGGTGGCCACGGCGGCGACGATGTCCAAAGTCGCGCTGCCAGAGATGAAGCGGTACAAATACGGCGAGAGCCTTGCCACGGGATCGGTGGCAGCGGGTGGCATCATTGGCATTCTGATCCCCCCTTCTGTGGTGCTGGTGCTTTACGGCGTGCTCACTGAAACATCTATCGGGGATCTCTTTATCGCGGGCTTCCTGCCCGGCGTGCTGACCATCGTTGGGTTTATGATCACCGTTGTGATCGTCACCCGCATTTTCCCCGATATCGGCCCCGCAGGCGAGCGGGTGTCCCTGGGGGAGAAATTCGTCGCGTTGGGCCGCACATGGGCCATTATTCTGCTCTTTGCGCTGGTCATTGGCGGCATCTACTTTGGCGTTTTCACTCCGACAGAGGCCGCAGGTATCGGCGCGGTTGGTGCCTTTGCGATCTCTGCCCTGCGCGGGCGGCTGACTTTGGCCAACACAATCGATGCGCTGATGGAAACGGTCAAAACGACTGCGATGATCTTTACGATCCTGATAGGTGCGCTGACGCTGAACAATCTGATGGTGTTTTCCGGCATCGCCGGGGCTTTGTCCGGTTTTGTCTCCGGGCTTGATATGCACCCGATGATGGTGATGGCGATCATTCTGCTGATCTATCTGGTGATGGGATGTTTTCTGGACGCGCTGGCGATGATCCTGCTGACTGTGCCGATCTTTTTCCCGATCATAACCGACCTTGGGTTTGATCCGGTCTGGTTCGGGATCATTGTGGTGATGGTGGTTGAGCTTGGATTGATCACACCGCCCATTGGCATGAATGTCTTTGTGATCAAGGGGATGGTGCCGGATGTTAAACTCTCGTCGATCTACAAAGGGGTGATCCCCTTTGTCATCGCACAGTTTGTGCTGATCATTCTGGTGTTTGTGATCCCCGACATCGCCCTGTGGCTGCCTGAAACGGCCAAGGCCTTTCGCTAGCGTCACTTGCGGCGGTATTGAACACCCTGTCAGTGCCAACAGCATTTAAGCTGTGTCGTCCCGTCGACCGTGACTTCACGCCGATAGGTTTGGGGCCCTGTTCACCGTGCCTGAGAACAGATGGCAAAGCGATCCAGCGTGCAAACGGTCGTTTGAAGAAGCCCGCCCTTTGATGGCCTTCGCAGATTGCCGATCCCCCCGGTGCCGAAAAACAGCGGCCCGGAGGGATATCAAGGAGAGCGATCACACGCTCTCAAACGGGTTGTCGATGATGCCAATTGCTTGAATAATCAACGCACCGCCCGCATCTGTGCCAACGGCCGTTGCTGCAAAACCGTCAATCAGGTCAATCGCAGCACTCAGACTGCCAGCCGGGTCCGCGGTATCATAAGCTTCAAGCACGCTTGTCGCATTCTGCGCATCTGAGAGACCCTGAATAACGGCATAGTAGACGCTGAGGTCCGTTTGGTTGGACAGGGTCAGGCGGTCCGCACCCGCGTCAGGGTTGGCTTCGACACCACCTGCAAACAGCACAAAGAACTCTGCCACGCTGATGACGTTGTTTTCCAACAAGCCCGCCCAGAATGCCTCACCCAACGGATCACCTTCGCGGTCCAGCATGTTTTCATAGGCCCCGGACACGATTTCCGGGATGGTGGGGGCCGCCCCGAAGATATCGATCGATTCCTGACTGGTCAGGAACGCCTGCGCAATCACATCCGGGCTTTCACCCTGCGCCAGTTTGGTGGCCCAAAAGAACAGCCCCTCGGCGTCGGCGGCACGGTTGAACAGGCCAAGGTAGATCTCTGTCAGTGTTTCGATCTGCTCTACCGTGATGTCCAGCACGCCCGCAATCTGGGCGATGTTGAACGCCTGCCCCGCGTCTGGATCACCCGCCGGATCATCGGCAAAGACCAACTGCTCAATGTCGATGAGCGTGTCAGTTCCCGTGCCGTCACTGCGTTTGTCCGACACGGTGATGCCGCCATTCTCAAAGGCAATGACATAGTTTGAGGCCGGAGCGCCAAACACGGCAACATCGCCATCCCCCGCGCCGCCATCAAGACGATCATCTGAGGCCAGACCCACAAGGGTGTCGTTGCCCTCCAATCCGGCCAACAGATCAACGCCAGGTGTGCCGATCAGCAGATCATCCCCCGAGGTTCCTTGCGGCAAGGTGTCCAGAACCTGAATGGAGACCGCAGCCGTCCCATTCAAACCAGACCCCAGCGTGCTGTCGCTGACCCGGACAAAAACATCGAGAGTCGGGTTTGTGCCCGCATCCAATGTGGCACCTGCACGCAGTAGGAGTTCGGCACCCACAATTTCAAACAAATTGGCATCTGCACCGCTGAGCGACAGCGCATTGGTGCCCAGAGCGTCATCCGTCACAATGATATCCGCAACTTTTATGGCGGTGCCTGTGTTGCTGCCCTCATCAAGCGCTTCGGTCACATTTGTCAGGCGTACCTGCGGGGTGTCATTTTCGTCCTGTACCGCGATGCTGATCGCAGAACTGCCGTTGATGCCGCCCCCAAGCGAGGGGTCATTGACCGTCACTGTCACATCAAGATTTTGATTGCCTTCAAAGTTCAGCACCGCGCCCGCGATCAGGAACAGCTGGGTGCCTTCGATGACAAACAGGCCTGCATCCGGTCCGGTCAGACCCAAGAACTCCTGCCCCAATGCGTCGTCCAATATGGTGATGTCCGCCACCTTGGTCCGGTTGCTTGTATTCGCGTTCTCAGACAGGGATGTGGTGGTGTTGGACAACAGGACGGAGGGCGCTTCGTTCACGTTCGTGATGGGCAGAACGATGGCTTCGTTGCCCTCTTCGCCCACGAAATCCGGATCATCAAGAACCACGTTCACATTGAGTTCCTGAAGCGCCTCAAAATTCAGTTGGGTGCCTGATCTGATAAAGACCTCCGTGCCGTCGATCTCAAATTTGTCCGCGTCCGTACCGGTCACCGTCAATACATTGTCCCCCAATGCATCGTCCGTGATCACAACGTCGGCCACTTTGACCCGCGCACCGAAAGCCGAATTCTCCGGCACACCCGTGCTCACATTCGCCAGCGCCATTGTCGGTGCTTCGTTCACATCCGTGATGTCGAGCGGCAGGCCAAAGCTCCCCTCAAAGCCGACAAAGTCGGTATCATCCAG
>JBGCDV010000004.1:0-110059 GCA_045105735.1 Sulfitobacter sp.
GCATGGGTTGGTGGTGCAGGTCAACGGTGTGGACCGGGCTGAGGCGGCGTTTGAGATTGTTTGAGGTCGGTGGGTGGCTCTGTTTTGCCTTGCGGCAAAATGCGCCTCAGCGTCTGCGCAGCAGGCGCGTCACCTGACAGCGTGGGGCTTTGCCCCGCGCGAGAAGGCACCCGCCGACCCATATGGCTGTTCACGTCTGCGTAGGATGGCTGGCGTGCGGGTTTGCGCGCTGGTAGCGGTGGCGCGCAAATCCTTCTGAGTGAGCGCCTGAAATGACCCCGACCGTGTTGATTGTCCTGTTTGCAATTGTGATTGGGGCCAGTGTTTTGGCAGCACCCCGTCACGCCTCGGTCGAGGGGTTTTTTCGCGGCGCAGTTGGTGGACAGGCCCCGGGTTTGTGGGTCTTGGTGTTGAGCCAGGTCACCACGTGGATCTTTGCCCGCAGCCTGATGAATGCCGCGATTTTAGGCTATTTCTATGGGATGGCGGGCGCCTTGGCCTATGCGGCCTATTACCTGAGTTTTCTCAGCGGGGGCTTTATTGTGGGCCGGTTGCGCCGTCAGGGCGCGGTGTCGGTGCAGGATTGGCTGCGGGCGCGTTTTGGTGGGGCTGGCGTGGGGGCCTACAACCTTGTGATTGCGTTGCGGCTGGTGTCGGAGGTGTTTTCCAATCTGCTGGTTGTGGGGTTGATTGCGGGGGCTGTTATGGGGGGCGGTGCGACGCTTGCGATTGTCGTCGTGGCGGTGATCGGACTGGCCTATTCGGCGTGGGGTGGTCTGAGTGCGGCCTTGCGCACGGATGTGGCGCAGATGCTGGTATTTCTGGTGGTATTTATTATCGCGTTCCTGTTTCTGGTAACCACGCCGGGATTTTCCTTGGGGGCGGTGCTGACTGCGCCGGGGACGGCGGGGGCCTATAATGGCTGGGTGTTGCTGGTGGTGGCGGCGTTGCAGGTGTTTTCCTATCCGGCCCATGATCCGGTCATGATGGATCGCGGGTTTCTGGCGGATGAGGCCACCACACGCCGGTCGTTTTTGCATGCGTTCTGGCTGTCATCCCTGTGCATCATTGGATTTGGGTTTTTTGGCATTCAGGCCAGCCTTGTGGGGGCGGCCTATGAGGGTGAGTTGATTGGCACGTGGGGGGCGATGTTCCCGTCATGGGTCTTTGTGCTCTTGATTCTGTCGCTGTTGGTGTCGGCGCTGTCGACACTGGATTCGGCGTTGTCGTCGGCGGCGCGGTTGGTGGTGGAAGAGCTGTCCTTGGCGCCGCGCTCCTTGCTGGGGGGCCGGGTGGTCATGGTCGTGTTCATGGGGGTCGGGGCAGCCTTGACCCTGTGGGGCAATGCGACCCTGTTTGATGCGGTGGCTGTGTCGGGCACGGCGTCGATGTTTTTGACGCCTGTGCTGGTTGTGGGGTTGGTTCTGGGGTGGCGGGTGCCGCTGTGGTCTTATCTGGTGGCCTTTGGGGCGGCGATGCTGGGGGCTGCGGCCTATTTTGGTCGTGCGTGGCCCGGTGTGGCGGCTGTGCTGCCGGAGGGCCACAAATACGAGCAGCTTTTGGTGATTTGTGTGCTTGTTCTTGGGGTTGGCTTTGTCGCGGTCCTTGCGGGCGCGCGGCGGGCCTGATACCTCCTGACTGTTTTGATCGGGAATGGGCTGGCCTTTGTGGATCCTGTAACACCTCCACGTCTGGAAATCCGCAATCTTGTGCGCAGCTTTGGCGGGCGCACAGTGGTGGATAATGTCAGCCTGTCGATCCAGCCCGGGCAATTGACCTGTCTGCTGGGGCCTTCGGGCTGTGGCAAGTCCACGACCTTGCGCATGATTGCGGGTGTCGAGATGCAGGATTCGGGCGAGATCTATGTAGACGGCGCCCTGATCTGTGACACGCGGTTTCGGGTCCCCCCCGAGCGGCGCGAGATTGGGCTGATGTTTCAGGACTTTGCCCTGTTTCCCCATCTCTCTGTTGCGGACAACGTGGCTTATGGTTTGCGGGGGTCTGGCCCTGAGAAACGCGCGCGGGTCGAAGAGATGTTGTGCCGGGTGCGCATGGAGCGGTTTATCGACGCCTATCCCCATCAGTTGTCGGGCGGCGAGCAGCAGCGTGTGGCCTTGGCCCGTGCTTTGGCCCCGCGTCCGCGCATCATGTTGATGGACGAGCCGTTTTCGGGGCTCGACAATCGCTTGCGGGACGGCATCCGGGACGAGACGCTGGCCATCCTGAAAGAAGAGGACACAGCCGTGTTGCTGGTCACCCATGAGCCGGATGAGGCGATGCGGATGGCCGATGAGATTGCGTTGATGCGCGATGGGGCGATTGTGCAGCAGGGCGCGCCTTATAATGTGTATACGCGCCCCAAGGACCGGGCGGCGGTGGCGTTTTTCTCGGATGCGAACCGCTTGCACGCGCGGGTCGAGGGGGCGCTGGCGATGACGCCGTTTGGCCGTTTTCTGGCCCCCGGCGTGCCGGATGGTACGGCTGTTGATATCGTGTTTCGCCCCCAGCATCTGAAGATTGATTTTGATCGGGGCGGGGTGGGGCCGTTGCCGACTCCGGCGGAGGGCACTGCGGCGCTGGCCCATGTGCTGCGGGCACGGTTTCTGGGCAATGAGAGCCTAGTGGAATTCCGGTTGCAGGATGGTGCGGTGATGAAGGCGACTGTGCCGGGGGTATTTTTGCCCGGGCGTGAGACGCCGATGTGGCTGCGCATCCGCCGTGACAAGTGTTTTGTGTATGCGTCAGAGGGAGAGACCTGATGGGACCGATGATTGTGGAATTTGGCCTTGGCACGTCGTTGCGCCGGGGCAGTTATACTGAGGCTGCGGCGCGGGCTGTGCGGGCTGCGTTGTGGCGCAACTCGATCAATCTGGCGGAATATATGGGTGTACAGAAGGAAGATATGCGCATCGAGGTGCGCATTGGTTGTGCGCAGCCTGATTTGGTGGATGTGTCCGTGTTGGCGGAGGTGTTTCCTTATGGGGCGACGTCCTTTGTGGTCGAGCATGGTGGTTTGGATGTGGTGCGCCCTGAGGGTGTCGGCAATCCGACGGTCATGGCCCAGGCGGCCTTGATTGTGTCGGTGGAGGCTGCGGCATGAGCGAGCAGCGTTTGATCATTGAGATGGCTCAGGGTGTGGATTTGCATGGGCGCGATGACACCAAGGCGGCGCGCCGCGCGGTGGAGCAAGCGATGCAGGGTGCGTCCTTGCCCATCTTTGGGACATTGGGTGTGGAGCGGGATACGATGCGTGTGGTTGTCCATATCGGTGTGCCGCGTCCCGAGGCGGTGGATATCGATCTGATTGCCGGGTTGCTGCCTTATGGATCGGTTGAGGTTGTGGCCGAGAAGGGTGGTTTGGATGTGCCAGTGGCCGGGGATGTTGCTGTGATGGCTGTGGCTGCGTTGGAAGTGTTTTTGCCTGTGCGGTAGTCGTCGGGACGGTCTGTTTGCTGCGCAAATGCGCCCGCCCGCCGACCCATTCGCGGGTTCAAAGGTTTGTGTTGTAATCGCTAAGCCGTTTGCCGGGCTCGTCTGTGAACATTTCCGGCAGTGCTTCGGCGGACTGGATCAGATCGACCCGGAACACGCGGAAATCATTGCGCAGTTCGCACCAGCACGTCAGCGACCACACCCGTCCCCAGTATTCCATATGCAGCGGTCGGATGGTGCGTGTGGTGATCCGGTCGCCTTTGGAATGATAGCTTATTTTCAGCTTTTGCCGGGCCCTGATCGCAGCGCGCAGGGTTGGCATTTGCCCAAAGCCGCGCACTGTATCTGCGAAGGGGTACACCGCGAATTTCCATGCATCGGCATCCGCAACCGAGCGTTCGGGCAGCACCGCGTCGATCTTGTCGGCCAGTGTGGCGGCGGCGGATTTTAGGGTGTCGTCTGCGGCTTCGGCGACGATGGCCATGCCGAGGTTGAGTGCCTCCAGCTCGTCAGGTGTCAGGGTCAAAGGCGGCAGGCTGATCGCCTTGGTGATCCTGTAACCAACGCCGCGTGCGCCTTGCACGGGCACACCAGAGGCGACCAGCGTGTCCATGTCGCGGTAGATGGTGCGCACCGACACCTTGCTCGCCTTTGCGATATCCTGTGCGCGGTGCAGTTTGCCGTCGCGCAGGATTTGCAGGATGTCAAAAAGGCGATCGGTGCGGCGCATTCCTGACACTAACCTGTCAGTTGGGCCTGAGCCAGCCTGATTATTTGCCAAATTGCGCGGAAAGGGCGCGCTGAATTGGCGTGCGCGGCTTTTCGTGCGCGCTTGCTGTGCATAAAACCATCAGCGACAGGCGACATCCGCGTTGCCGCTTTTGGGAGATTTGACATGGGAATTGGGAATATCGGACTGCCGGGCTTGCTGCTGATTGCGGTTGTGGTGCTGGTTCTGTTTGGCCGGGGCAAGATTTCTAGCCTGATGGGCGAAGTTGGCAAAGGCATCACGAGCTTTAAGAAAGGCATCAGTGAAGGCGAAAAAGAAATCGCGGATCAAGGCGATGTCGTCGAGAGTGAAGTTGTTGCCGAGGCCGACAAGGCCAAAGACAAGGCGTAACCCATGTTCGATCTCGGCTGGGCCGAGCTTTTGGTGATTGGCATTGTGGCGCTCATTGTTGTGGGCCCCAAAGACTTGCCAGTGCTTTTTCGCCGCGTGGGAGAGTTTGTGGGCAAGGCCAAGGGCATGGCGCGTGAATTCAGCACAGCTATGAACGATGCCGCAGACCAAAGCGGTGTGCGTGAAATGTCATCGACGCTGAATTCCTCTCTCAAGGCCGCAACCAACCCTGTTGGCACGGCGATGAATGAGGTGAAATCAGCCGCGTCTTCGCTGGCGGACCTTGATCCGGACAGTGAGACGGCCAAGTTGGCTGCGAAACGCGCCGAAGACACCAAGAAAATACAGGCGGCCACAGCGCGCGCCGCCGCAGAGCGCAAACAGCGTGAAGCGGCCGAAGCGATGGCCAAAGCTGAGGAGCTGGAGGCGAAAGTCACCCCTCCGGCGGCGGAAAAAGAGTAACAGATGAGCGCGAACGACAACGCTGATGAAATGGACGCAAGCGCGGCCCCGCTGATTGAGCATCTGGCAGAGCTGCGCACGCGCCTGATCCGCTCTGTGCTGGCCCTGCTGGTGACAATCTCGTTCTTTTTCATCCCCATTCAGGGCGATTTTATCGCTGAACATGTGATGAATTTCCTGCTGAACCCGGTGGTGGACACGCTGAGGTCGCTGGGCGATGACAACCCGGCGCTCCAGTTCACCAGCCCGCAGGAATACCTGTTTACCCTGTTCCGTGTTTCTATGGTGGGTGGATTTGCACTGGCGTTCCCGATTATCGGCTTTCAGTTGTGGCGCTTCGTGGCACCCGGACTTTACCGGCAGGAGAAAAACGCGTTCTTGCCGTTTTTGCTGGCCTCGCCTGCGATGTTCCTGCTGGGTGCCAGCTTTGCGCAGTTTGTCGTTACGCCGCTGGCGATGACCTTCCTGTTGGGTTTTGCCGACGCGTCCTCAATGGTGACGAACCTGCTGTCTACGGCGACGGGCGGTGCGATTGAAGCGGTCGAGAAATCCAGCGGGCCGACAATCACCTTTTTTGGCAAGGTGAACGAAAGCCTTGATATCACGCTGAAATTCATCATGGCCTTTGGGCTGTGCTTCCAACTTCCCGTGCTTTTGACCTTGATGGGCAAGGCCGGGCTGGTCAGCGCTGAGGGTCTCGGAAACGTCCGCAAATACGCGATGGTGGGTATTCTGGTGCTTGCCGCGCTGGTGACGCCGCCGGATGTGATCACGCAGTTGATCCTCTTTGTTGTGGTTTATGGTCTGTACGAAGTGTCGATTTTCCTCGTCAAACGGGTGGAGAACAAGCGCGAGGCAAAGCTGCGCGCAGAAGGATACTACGACGACGAAGACGATCTGCTGGACGATATTGAGCCTGAAGATACAGCCAAGTAACCCTAGAGCACGGACAGGTTTAGATGATCGACGACCCCATGGACCGGATTGCCGCGGCGCTGGAGCGGATGGCTCCAGCACCTCTGGCTGCCCCAGACTTTGATGCCGCCAGCGCCTTTGTCTGGCACACCGGGCCGGACAGGTTGGAGCCTGTTCAAAACGTGAGCCGTGTTGATCTGGAGCTGCTTGTGGGGATTGACCGTTCCCGCGATACGCTGTTGCAGAACACCCGCCAGTTTGCGGCTGGATTGCCCGCTAACAATGCGCTGCTTTGGGGGGCGCGCGGGATGGGGAAATCCAGCCTTGTCAAAGCGATCCACGCAGATGTTCATGCGTCACATGAGGCGCTGCGGATTGTCGAATTGCAACGCGAGGACCTGCCGTCCGTTGGCCGTTTGCTGAACTTCCTGCGTGGCGCATCACAGCGGTTTATCCTTTTCTGTGATGATCTGAGCTTTGGCCACGATGACGCGCATTACAAATCGCTCAAGGCTGTTCTGGACGGCGGGATCGAAGGGCGGCCCGACAATGTTGTACTCTATGCCACGTCGAATCGCCGCCACCTGATGCCCCGTGACATGATCGAGAATGAGCGCGGCTCCGCCATCAACCCAACAGAAGCGGTGGAGGAAAAAGTCTCCCTCTCGGATCGCTTTGGCCTCTGGCTGGGTTTTCACGCCTGCGATCAGGATCAGTATCTGGCGATGATCCGAGGCTATTGCGACGCCTACGCTGTGTCGATTGACGATGACACCCTGCGCGCCGAAGCGATTGACTGGCAGGCCACACGCGGATCCCGCTCAGGTCGGGTGGCCTGGCAATACTTTGTGGACCTTGCGGGCCGGAAGGGCGTTGCGCTCTAATTCAGAAACGGCGTGGGATCGACGCTGTCAAAGCCTTTGCGCACCTCAAAATGCACGTACGAATCGCTGCCGTCGCGCAGTTTTGCAATGGTTTGCCCGCGCGAGACCGGATCATCCTTGCCCACGGCGACATCTGTCACATTGGCGTAGACCGTCAGGATGTTGTTGGCATGGCGGACCACGACGATCGGCACACCTTCGGCGGTCTTGGTCACGGCGGCGACCACACCGACATCGGCGGCTTTGACCGGATCACCCGGTGCGGCCTTGATGTTGATGCCTTCGTTGCGCCCTTTGGAGTATCCTCGAATGATGCTGCCTGTGACCGGTGTGATCATCTTGGCGGCGGTAGCGGGTTTTGTCGTTTTGCCCACATTGGCCACGGGTTTTGTCGCTTCGGGTGCGGGCGCGGGTTTGGCGGTGTCGTCCTGCGGCAAGGGTTTCGCAGCAGAGGGCGGCGTGGGCGTTGGCGTGCCGCTGCCGGGCAGGGTGGTTTCAGGTTGCGCTGTTTCAGCCGGGCTTGCGTTGCGGGATGGCGCGCGTTGCTGAGCCACCGGGATCAAAAGGAATTGCCCTCCACGCACGGCAAAGTCAGCACCCAGACCATTCCATTCGGCCAGCGCTTTGACAGGAACACTATAAAGGCGCGCTACAGTATAGGCGGTCTCGCCCCGCTCTACCTTGTGGCGGACAGGCTCTGCACCGGTCTGGGCGGCGGGCGCGCTGGCGGGGGGCAGGGCCGCAGTCTCAACCCCTGGTGTTTCAGGCGCACGGTCAATCGCCCCACCCGCAAGTGTCGAGATATCAACAGGTTGGATCGGACCGGTGCCGCGCGCGCCTGTCGCGGGGGACGGCTCCGCGACGCGGGTCGGCAGGGCAATAACCTCATCTTTGCGCAGCGGCACATCCGGGTCGATGCCGTTGAAACGGGCCAGGGTGCCCGCGTCCACACCGACGCGTGATGCTACATCGCTCAGCGTATCGCCGCGCCGGGCCACCGCCACTTGATAATTGGGGTAAGAGATCACGCCGCGACTGTCCGGGCGGGGCCGGTCAGCGAGGGGGCCAGTGGCCGCAGGCGCGGTGCTAAAACCGCCGCCAATGCCACGCAAATCAAAATCGAGCGGTTGGTCACCACATGCTGCAAGCAACAGCGCACTGCTGCCCACAAGTAACGTCAGCCGCGCACGGCCCTTCATCGGGGAAATCGTCATCTGCTTGTCCTCATCACCACAGCCCCCGTGTTTCCCGGGGGTCTGATACACACCATACCGTATTAGCCGTCTTTGCCCAACCCCTCCAGCAAGGGAACAAATCGGACTGAGCGTAATTCGTCATATTCCAACCCGTCTGGCGTTTTGCGCACCCGGATGAGGTGCTGCACAGAATCGGATTGGCCTACCGGCAACACCATGATCCCACCTTCCTTGAGCTGGGCAAGCAGCGGGCCGGGAGGGTCCTCCGCCGCCGCTGTCACGATGATCCGGTCAAAAGGTGCCTGTTCTTCGAGGCCAAAGGACCCATCGGCCGTGATCGCAGTGATGTTGACCAGATCGAGCCCTTGAAAGATCGCGCGGGCCTCATGCACGAGGCGGCGGTGCCGGTCAATGGTATAGACCCGCCGGGCCAGCTTGCTCAGGATCGCCGCCTGATAGCCGGAGCCTGTGCCGATCTCGAGCACCTTGTCGCGCGGCGTGACCTCCAGCGCCTGGGTCATCAACCCGACCACCGAAGGCTGGCTGATCGTTTGACCACAGGCAATGGGCAGGGGCATGTCCTCATAAGCGCGTTCCGAAAAAAGCCCGGTGATGAATGGCCCACGGTCCACGCTTTCCATCGCCCCCAACACCCGCGCATCTGTCACCCCCTTGGAGCGCAGCGCATACAGAAACTGCATCTTGCGCTCAGCGTCGGAGGTGACCTCGTCTGTCACGTCGCGATCCCATCAAGGCGGTCCATCATCTCATGCGCAGTCAGATCCGCCCGCATCGGTGTGACAGAAACATACCCCTCAAGGTTCACGGCAGCATCCGAGCCGGGGGCCGTCTTGACCTGCTGGTCGCCGCCTTTGATCCATGAAAACCTGCGCCCCGATGGTGCGGTATGCGGCTCTGTGCCAAAGACAACACCGGGCCGCCGGCCTTGGGTGGCGAGGCGCACGCCAGCGACATCTGCAGATGGAACAGGCGGGAAATTCACGTTGTAAAACAAGGAGTAATTTGCGGTTTCCTGTGGCGTGGCATCCAGAATGCGCCGCACCACGTCTGCGCCATGCACGGCTGCAGCTTCAAAAGGGTTGTCGAGATCGCGGTTTGCCGGGCCATAATACTGCGACAGCGCAATCGCAGGCAGCCCTTGCAAAGCCGCCTCCATCGCGCCGCCGATGGTGCCGGAATAAAGCGTGTTTTCCGCCGAATTGTTGCCCCGGTTGACACCCGAGAGCACCAGATCGGGTGGGGTGTCTTTCATCACGTCATGCACCGCGACCAGCACACAGTCGGCGGGCGATCCTTCGGCGGCAAAGCGGCGGGGGCCCATCTGCGTCATCATCGTGGGATGCACGTAGTTGATGCAATGCCCGACGCCTGACTGCTCAAAGGCAGGGGCAACAACCCAAACCTCGCCCTGCGGTCCGGCGAGCGTGTTCGCAATCGCTTCCAGCACTTTAAGGCCGGGGGCGGTGATGCCGTCGTCATTGGTGATCAAAATGCGCATATCTGGCCCCTTTTGATCTTGATAGGTGAGGGGGCTGCATGCGGCAAGGTCGGGCAGGCCGCGCAGACGTTAAAGTTGCGCCAATACCGCAGCGGCCTCTGCGTGTGGGTCTTGCAGGGCGCTGCGGTTCTCTCCGGGAAAGAACCGCGCGCGGGTCGCGGTGGGCATCGGCGCGGGTGTCATGATCTGCACCTTTGGGCCAATTTGCGCGGTCTCAGAGGCCCATGCGCGCGCAAGAGCGATCTGCGCCGCCTTGGTCGCGGCATAGCTGCCAAAGAATTTCTCCCCCAGCCGGGCATCATCAAAAAACACGGCCTGTCCTTGGGTGCCCAACAAGGGTGCCACATAGGTGATCAGCGTCGAGGTCGCGGTTACGTTGCCTGCGATGGATTTGGCCATATCCTTGGCGTCGATGTGCGAGGCAGGGGCAAGCGGCGCTGCATGCACGGCTGGATGCAACCACACATCAAGCGATCCCCAGCGGTCATAGATGCCCCGGCACAACGTCGCCATCGCGTCGGCGTTTGTGATGTCCATCGGGGCCAGCGTGGCGCTGCCGCCTTTGGCTTGAATGCGGTCGTCCAACTCTTCCAGTCCGCCAGTGGTTCGGGCCACGGCGATGATATGGTGGGTCGGGGCCAAAGCCTCTGCCAAAGCTGCGCCAAGGCCGCGCGACGCGCCGGTGATCAATGCGGTTTTTGTCATGGGTTGCATGTGCCCGGTGGGCCGTCCGGGGTCAAGAGGCGGCTCAGCTTTCGGGCATGCTCAACATGCGCGTGCGCCCGGCTTGGGCCAAAATCACGCGGCTGCTGTCGATTTCGGCAACCCGCTGCCGCGCCACATGATCGCCCACCTGCACACGCATGACCTCGCCTCGCCCCGTTCGGATCAGCGCAGCGGGGGCGGCTTCACTCCCAAAGATTCCAAGCAGCGCAAGCTTGGGCAGACGCGCGGTTTCAGTCGCCGTTTGCGCAACAGTGTCGGGGGTCGGTTCCTGATCGTTACGGAAGGTCATTTTTGGTCTGCTCTCTTGGGAAATACTCTCAGAGCAGGTGCGATATCAAAGCCGCTTTTGCGCCGAAACCCGATAAAGTCAGGCTCGGCAGGGATCAGCCCATTGACGCGGCGGCACGCTTTCTCAGGTGGTAAGCGAGGGTCATCTGCGCCATGTGCGACACCGCTTGCAGCGGAAGATCCTTGCCCAGATCAATGCCCAGTTGCCGCCGTCCGTCGTTCTGCGGCAAGTCGGGATACATGTCGCGCATGCGGGATGCCAGATCAGTTTTGCAATCCACAAAGAACGACAGCCTGTCAGGGTGGGCGGCCGACCACCCCATCCGCAGCGTTGACCCGGTCCGCGGACGCGTCGGCCGCCAGGACGGCTGACCCCACTTCAGCGTTTCATCCAGTGGGCCGAGGTCATTTTCCTCAGCAATTTCGTGAAACAGGGTGCGACAGGTCCAAAGTGCGGCCTGCGCAGGTTCGGACCAAAGGGCGATGGCGTTCAGAAGCGGTTTGGGTGCATGTTTCATAACCCCACGCTAACACGGGCAGCTGACAAAATCTGTCAGCAGCTTATTCAGCGGCGGGTTTCATCTCAAACCCTTGTTCCATCTGATCGGCCGGAATGACCGGATACTCACCAGAAAAACAAGCGTCGCAATACTGCGGGCAATCGGCTTTGCGCCCGTCTGCCTCTCCAACCGCGCGGTAAAGGCCATCAAGGGAAATGAACTTGAGGCTGTCCACGGCCAGATGGTCGCGCATTTCATCCTCAGACATGGTCGCGGCCAACAGCTTTTCGCGTTGCGGTGTGTCCACGCCGTAAAAGCAAGGCCAGGCAGTAGGAGGGCTCGCAATGCGGAAATGCACTTCGGCGGCTCCGGCATCAAGGATCATTTCCTTGATCTTGCGGCTGGTGGTGCCCCGCACAACGGAATCGTCCACGAGGATCACCCGCTTGCCCTTGATCAGCGCCCGGTTCACATTGAGTTTCAGGCGCACCCCCATATTGCGGATCTGCTCTGTCGGCTCAATAAACGTGCGGCCCATGTACTGGTTGCGGATGATGCCCATCGCATAGGGAATGCCGGATTCCAAAGAATACCCGATCGCCGCCGGCGTGCCGCTGTCCGGCACCGGGCAGACAAGATCGGCGTCCACCGGGCTTTCCTTGGCAAGCTCACGACCGATGTTTTCGCGGGTCTGATACACCGAACGCCCGCCCAAAATGCTATCCGGGCGGGAGAAATAGACATGTTCAAAGATGCAGAATTTCGACGGTTGCGGCCGAAACGGAAAGTGTGATTGCACCCCTTCTGCCGTGATCACAACCATTTCGCCCGGCTCAATCTCACGTACAAACTCCGCGCCGATGATGTCGAATGCACAGGTCTCCGAGCTGAGCGCCCAGCCGTCTCCGACCTGGCCCAGCATCAGGGGCCGCACACCCAGAGGATCGCGCACGCCAATAAGCTTGGTGCGGGTCATGGCCACCACGGAAAACGCGCCCTCGACACGGCGCAGCGCATCTTCCATCCGCTCGGGGATCGTGCGCTGCAGGGACCGTGCCATCAGGTGAATGATGCATTCGCTGTCAGAGGACGACTGAAAAATCGACCCGCGTTCAATGAGTTCGCGGCGCAGGGCGTTGGCATTTGTGATGTTGCCGTTGTGCGCGATCGCGGCCCCGCCCATGGCAAATTCACCAAAAAAGGGCTGCACATCGCGGATCGCGGTTTGCCCTTTGGACCCGGCAGTGGAATAGCGCACATGCCCGATGGCAAGCTCTCCGGGCAGATGCTTCATCACCGTCTCGGATGTGAAATTGTCGCGTACGTAGCCAAAACGCCGGGCAGACTGGAAATTGGCCTGGGCGTCATAACTGACGATCCCGCCTGCTTCCTGGCCGCGATGTTGCAGGGCGTGCAGCCCAAGGGCCACAAAATTGGAGGCATCTGTTACGCCAACAACGCCAAAAACGCCGCATTCTTCCTTTAGTTTGTCCCCATCCTCCGCATCGCGCAGATAGGTGTCATCAAAGGGATGGGCGGGCGGCATGATTTTGGACAACGGGGCAGCTCCGAATCCGGTTTGCGTTCTTACGGTACTTAGGCTGAAACATGTCGTAAGTCACCCCGAAGGCAAGTGTTAGGGCCCGTTTTTCCATGTGATAAAATTCAAGGGGTGAAATCCCGCCTTTCCTTTGCCGCCTGCAGCCCTGAGATTTTTGCCTCTGAGAGGGCGATGCGCGGCAAAAGTATTGGGCAACTGCCTTGTCAGCGGCACCTTATGCGCTCAGGCGTGGTGCCCGCAGCGGCCCGAGGGTGCCGCAATCAGTCGCCGCGGACCGAGGCTGGTCATTGGTTTGGCCAAGAAGTGTCCCGGGCAGCGAAAAGCGGACAACCGCCCCGCCACCATCAGGCATGTTACGTGCAATCAGCGTACCGCCCCGCGACGAAATCAGTCGTTTGATGGCAAAAAGACCATATCCGCTGTCCCCTTTGAACCGCCCCCCATTCATAATGAGCAACGCCTCATCCGCGAACCCGCATCCGTTGTCCGTGAGCGTGATGTCAATCATGCCGGGCATGCCCGTTTGTGCGCTCACGTTGATCTCAAGGCTGTCCCTGTCCCCGTGTTTGATCGCGTTTTCGATCAGGTTCCGCAGGGCAATCTGGATCGCTGTACGATCGGCATGGAGCGTGGCCATCGAGGTTCTAAATACATGCCGCTTTTGCGGGTCGATCATATCGCAAATGTCGTGGCACAATGCCGGAAAGCTGAAGGCGGCTTCGGTACTGGGGGACGAAATCGTTTGGCTATGGGCCATGACATCGCTGATCAGGTCCAGCGATTTGGCACTGATGTTCTCAATCATCGTGAGAAGCTCGGTTCTTTCGCCATCGGGGTCGTCGAAATCTTCTTTGATCATATCGCTGAGCAGGGCAATGTTTTTAAGCGGCGCGCGCAAATCATGGGCGGCCAGAGCCACAAATTGTTCCATCTCTGAGGTTAACGTCTCAAACTGCATGCGGGCGTCATAGGCTTCTTTTTCGGCATGAATATCCTGTGTTGTCCCAAATAGGCGGATCACCTTGCCCGCCTGATTGCGATCAGGGCGCAGCGTCGTCCTCATGGTGCGCACCCGGTCGCCAAGCGGCAGATCAATGTCATAGGTCATCTGAACCCCCAGGCGGGCAACTTCACAATGACGGGCAAAAGCGGTGCGCCCATAAGCATTTGGGTACACTTCTATGGCGGTATGACCCAAGTAATCGGAGAGAGGACGCCCGGACAAATCCCGCCCATACGCATTGCAGGCGGCAAAAACTGGCGCACCCCCTTCGTCCAGTTCGAGGACGAAAATTGCGGCGGCAACATTGTCGAGGACTTGGTATTCGCTGGTTACGGACACGATATAAGACCTTTATGATTGGTCTTCTTCTTACGTGCGCCTTCTTAAAAAGGTGTTAACCAAACCGTTGAACCGAACCAACGGTTGAAAAACCCTGCGTTACTGGCCACAGGCCCCGACCAGGGTCTCATAACGGGTGGTGATCCAGCCCAGCGCCGCCTCGGGGTTTTGTTCTTCGATCTGGCCCGTAAAGCGTGAGAAAACAACGGCAGAGCGGCTTTCATCCACAATGGTAAACTGCTGCCCGGTCATCACAGTCTGATAGACAAAAAACGCGATCGCCACCAACAGAACGCCACGCGCGACACCAAACAGAAACCCAAGCCCCTGATCCAGACCGCCCAGCACAGAGCGCTGCACCAGCGAGGAAAACAGCGGCGTAAAGAGCGACACAACAATCAAGGCCACCGCAAAGACCAGTGCAAAGGCACCGATCACCGACAGCTCACAACTGTCCGCCAAAAACTCTCCGATCACCGGGATTTCCCGCACCAGCGGTTCAACGCGCGGGGCAAACAGAAAGGCCAGCACTGCCGCAATGATCCAGCCCGCAATCGCCATGACCTCGCGCACAAGGCCGCGGCCATAGGCCAACAGCGCTGACAGGACAATGACCAGCGCCACAACGCCGTCAATAATGGTGAAACCTTCCATTCGTTCCTGCCTTCTGCCTCACGCGCTAGCCTGCGCCAAAAATTTCGCCCACAAAGCCCGTCAGATCTGTCATCTGATTGAGCGATATACCAGCGGCCTCAGCCGTCTTGCCGCCTTTGGGCGCGATGGCGCTGGTAAAACCAAGTTTTTGCGCCTCTTTCAACCTGTTTTCCGTCTGAGACGCAGGGCGCAAGGCCCCTGACAGGCTGATTTCCCCAAAAACCACGGTCTCCGCAGGCAGGGCTGTGTCTTCTCGGGCACTCAAAAGGGCTGCGGCCACAGCCAGATCCGCGGCAGGCTCTGACACTTTCATGCCGCCCGCCACGTTCAGATATACATCCAGACCAGCAAAAGGGATGCCGCAGCGTGCCTCCAGCACGGCAAGGATCATGGCGAGGCGGCCTGAGTCCCAGCCCACCACCGTGCGACGCGCCTGAGAGTGCGGGGAGGGCGCCACAAGCGCTTGCAGCTCCACCAGCACGGGCCGCGTGCCTTCGATGCCTGCAAAAACCACCGACCCGGCGGAGGGTTGACCGCGCTCGCTGAGAAAAAGGGCAGATGGGTTCGTGACCTCGGAAAGGCCACGCCCTGTCATTTCAAACACGCCGATCTCATCGGCAGGGCCAAAGCGGTTCTTGACCGACCGCAGAATGCGAAACTGGTGCCCGCGTTCGCCCTCAAAATAGAGCACCGTATCGACCATATGTTCCACCACGCGGGGGCCCGCGATCTGACCTTCCTTGGTGACATGCCCCACGAGGATCACAGAGGTACCTGTGCGTTTGGCAAAGGCTGTCAGCTCATGGGAGGCGGCGCGCACCTGAGAGACGGAGCCGGGGGCGCTCTCGACGTTGTCGGCCCACATGGTTTGAATGGAATCGATGATCGCAAGCTGCGGGCGTTCTTTGTCCAGCGTAGTCAGGATGTCGCGCAGGTTGGTCTCGGCGGCCAGCTGCACCGGCGCGTCCGAGAGCCCCAGCCTTTGCGCGCGCATACGGACCTGAGCCGATGCCTCTTCGCCTGAGACATAAATCGTCTTGAGGCCCGCCTTGGCGAAATGGGCCGCCGCCTGCAACAACAGCGTGGATTTCCCGATGCCGGGGTCGCCACCCACAAGGATGGCAGAGGCGGGCACAAGGCCACCGCCCAGCACGCGGTCCAGTTCCGCAATCCCGGATTGGCTGCGCGGCGGTGGGGCTTCTTCGGTCGACAGATCCGTCAACTGCATCGCGCTGCCGCGCTTTGCGCCAAGTGATTTGCTGGGGGGACCGGCAGAGATGCCTGCGTCCTCAACAATGGTGTTCCATTCCCCGCAGCCATCACAGCGGCCCGACCACTTGTTGTAGCTGGTGCCGCATTGCGTGCAGGTGAAGGTTTTGACGGGTTTGGCCATGCACTGCTTTTGGCTGAGCAAGTCCGGGGCGTCTAGGGGGAATGGCATGCAGGTCGCATCATCACGCCGCATTTTGGGGGCATTTGAAAAACATCGGAAACCCTGTAAGCTCCCTGCATTTAAAGCAGAGTATTTGAAACCGTGTATTCCCGGGCCCCGAGCCCGAAAGAGCGGGCCTTCTGGGTCCGACAGGAGACCTGAAAATGACCCTAACTGTTGAACAAATGATGGAACGCATTGATGCGTTGCAGGCTGAACTGGACCATACCGAAGAAGAAGCACTGGAAAACGGCGTGATCGACGCGCAGGAAGAGCGTGACATCTCGCGCGTGCGCCGCCGCCTGTCGCGCGCCCATGAACAATTGATGCGCCACATGGAGCGTAACCCGGACGCGGGCAGCGCCCCGGTGCGCACCATTCGCTTTGATGCCGACGAAGAGGAACCGGTGCAGGGCGAATTGATCGGGGTGATCACCCTTGGCTCACGCAGGGCAACGGTGCGCAATTCACTTGGCAACTGGCGGACAGAATGCAAAACCGAAGTAGGCCGGCTGATCCGTAATATGTCTGAAGACAACAGCGATCCCTTTCCCCGTGATCTGGTGGTTGGGATCGTCGCCAGCGTCCTGCCGGGACCCGTCGCAACTGCGCTGAACGCTGTGAATACCGCCTTTACGCTTGTGTCTACCATCTATCAAAACGAACTTCCGCCGCAGCCAACACTGTCATCAATCGAACATGCCTGGAACCAGAGCATGGACCAGATCGCGCCAGATGAGATATTTGATCAGCTCATGGCCGATTTTCAGCGGCAATACGGGATGCCTGCAACCGATGATACCATCAGCGGCGGTGCCGTGAGAGAGTGGGAAAACCTGACGGATTCGGTCTCGGCCGGAAATGCACTACCGGCCGTGAACGACGTAAAGCGCGACTTTATGGATGCACTCTACCGCGCCATGCCAACAAGCAACGTGGGACCGATATCGGAGGCGGCGACCGCCGGTCATGTGCGGGTCCGGCTTGAGCTGGACCGCAACCGCAGGCAACTCAGCTTTGTCAGTGGCACGCTGGAAAACGCATCTGACGAGATGCTCAATGGTCTGAGGACGCAACCGGAGGTTTTCGGGCGCTACATCATTGATGTGCCGGCACCGATGGAGTTCCGCATCTATGATACGTCACGTGACCGCGTCACCGATATCATCCGGCGCAGCACTGATCCAGGCAGCACGGACTTTCATCTCAGTCCGGTTGCGCGCGGCGATGCCAATCTTGAGGAGCAGGGCGTGGTTTTTGACCTCTTCATGCGGTCTCAGGTCTACAATGTAGCGGTATCCGAGGTGTTGTGAGGGACTTCAGGCGGTGCGCGTCATTCGGCCGCTTTGGGCAACCCAACAACCGTGTTGTCCAGCGCCGTCTGCTCCTTGACAGTGCTGTCAATGCCAAGCTCCGGCAGGATTTCCTGCATTTCGGCGCGCAGCCGCTCCAATTGGGCGACGGCCACGCTTTCTTCAAGCTCAACCTCGTGCACCCAATGCTTGAGGTCCGTGGAGATGCCCTTGGCCTGCTCCAACCGCTCGTTGAACAGCGCAATCTCCTGCTGGCGTTCCTTGAGGAAAGCCCGCGCGCGGCTGATTTTGTCGTCTGAATAGACTTCGGCCAGTTCCCGGCTGATGTGGCTCATCTGCGCCGCCACTTCGAGCAGGGCAGGCTCAAGCAGACTAAGATCAGGGTGATCGCGCAGATACGCGAGCCGCTCCCGCACCGCGTCAAATTCTGAGCTGAGCTGAAAGGTCTCGGCCCGGTCAGCGGCATGGACTGCCGCATAGGCCCGCGCAACATCTTCCATCCCGATGGAAAACCGACGATGCGAGTTTTCCAACTGCATGATCCGGCGGTTTGACGGCAGGAAAAAACACAGACCCACGGCAATGACGGTCAGGCCGATCTGCACATACATGCCCGCATTCTCAACCGGCAGCCCCTGATACTGCAGCGGCAGGCTGATCCACGACCACTGCCCAAGCGCGGCCATCACGGACGCCCCCAGCAGCGCAAGCGCCGCCAGCACAAAGACGACCAAGGCCAGCCTTTGCATCAGATAGGTGATCAACTGCGCCAGCGCGCGGAGTGTAGACACGGACTTCCCCCCGGAAATCTTCCTTTCGGCAAGTTTACGCCGATTAACCAATGTTTGTATAAAAACTTGCGTTTTGGGTCTTGGGAAGGGGAATTCTGCTCGAAATACCACACTTCACGGTGTGGTTGTTTCCGATCCGGGGTCAATCCTCAGGCTGTTTAAGCGATTGTTCGGTGCGCCAGGAAATCCAGAGCGAGGCTAATATGCAGGCCGTGAACAGATACAGACCCCATGCCACCTCAATCCGACCCACACCAATACCTTTGGACAGCGTAATAAAAAGCGCGATCAAAAAGATATCCGCCATCGCCAGTTTGCCCAACAGGTGCAACACCGGCAGGGCCACAGGTTTCAGCAGACCGAAATGCACAAGCGTCAGGCCAATGGTCTTGAGATACGGCGCAAAAAGCGCAAAGACCGTGACCACAAGCGCCAGAAACACATCCGAGGCCCAGAGCGATTGGAGCCCGGTCAGCACTGAAATCTCGCTCAAGGAAAACAGCGGCAACAGCCCGGCCCGCATGAGCGGTGCCCACCACGCCAGCGGATAAAGCACCAGCAGCCCAAGATTGGCTGCCGTCAGCATCCACCCATACCGGGTCACGTCAGAAAAACCCGATCATAGCGCGCACCAAGCGAGGTCAGGATCTCATAGCCAATCGTGCCCGCAAACCCGGCAACCGTATCGACCGACTGATGCGTGCCAATCAGCTCCAGATGCTCCGGCATATCGGCGATGGTGCTCACATCCACAGTGATCAAATCCATCGAGACACGGCCCACCACTGGCAGTTTCACGCCCTCATGGGTCAGCGTCGCCTGCGCGCCCATCGCCCGGATCAACCCATCCGCATAGCCCGCCGCAATCGTGGCAACCCGGGTGGGCGCACGTGCCACAAAGGCATTGCCATAGCCCACGCTTTCCCCCGGTAGCACATCGCGCGTCTGGATCACTGGCACATCAAGGCTGACCACGGGGGTCGCATCCACAAACGGCAAGCCGCCATAGAGGCCCACACCAGGGCGGGTAAGATCAAAGTGGTACTTCTCGCCCAGCAATATCCCCCCCGTCGCTGCAAGGGAGCGGGGCACATCCAGCCCTTCGGTCATCTCCACAAACCAATCGAGTTGATGCTGATTCATGATGTGGTTCGGCTCATCCGCGCAGGCCAGATGGGACATGATCAGCTCGGGCCGTTGTGCCAGGGCGATGTCGCGCAAGGCAGACCATTCGCCCGGCTCCATGCCCAGCCGGTTCATGCCTGTATCAAGCTGAATGCCAAAAGGATGGCCGGGCAGGGCCTCCACATGGGTCAAGAGCTGATCGACTGAATTGATCATCGGGGTCAGGTCCGCCGCACGGATCATATCCGCATCCCCCGGCAAATGGCCCGAAAACACACAGATCGCAGGGCCGGGTCCCAACGCACGGCGCAGCTTTACACCTTCTTCGGCCACCGCGACAAAGAACAGCCGCGCGCCAGCCTCCGCCAGCGCAGGTCCGACCTTGTCCACGCCCAGCCCGTAGGCATCCGCCTTGATCACCGCAGCGGTCTCACATTCCGTGAGACTGTCCAGCGCGCGCCAGTTGGCAGCGATGGCAGGCAGATCAATGGTCAACGTGGCAGTGCTCATCCGGGAACTTTCGCAATTTGAAGACGTGACGCGAGGGCTGCGGTTTACATCGCAGGGGCAGATCGCCCATGCTGTCGCGGTCTAACCAGTTTGGACGGCAGGGACAAGCAACCGGAGTGCTACCGATGACACGGATCAGGATCATTGCAAGCCACCGGGCCATTGTGATCATGGCGGTGGTCTGTGTGCTGGCCTTCGCTGCCCTTGGCGTGGCGGGTCCGTGGTGGGCATGGGCACTTGTGCCCTTTGGGATTGCTGCGCAAATGCTCAATGAATACAACCTGCACCGCTTTGTCTTTCACATGGCCCCGCCAAAACGCCAATGGGCCTTTGATCTGCTCTATCAGGCGCATTACGGCCACCATGACTTTCCCACCAACCATGGGCTGTTCTTTGTGCCGATCTGGGTGGCGCTGCCAATGCTGGCGGGGAATTTCCTGCTGGTCTGGGGGATCGCGACCCTGATTGGCCTGCCGCAGGCGATCTGGATTGCCACTGCGATCGTTCCGGCGGGCGGGGTGGCGATGTTCATGGTCTACGAGTGGTTTCACCTGACCGCGCATCTGAATTTGCCCAAGGGGCGTATCGCCCGGCGCGTCACGACCTTGCACAATCAGCACCACTTTCGCGACTTTTCCCGGTGGTTCCACGTCAGCCCCGGCGGGGAGATCATTGACCGCGCCATGGGCACTGATATCGACGCCGAAGCCCTCAAGCACCAACAGCGCATTGCCTTCATCCGCACCCTTGGCATGGCCCCGGATGATCCCCGCCTGATTGCCGCACGCACCCGGTTTGCCACGCACTACGGGCTCAGCGCGCAAGAGGTTGCACAGGCCGCGCGATAGGCGTCTTCCCGTTACGTCACAAATTGTGTCCTTGCGCTGCGCCTTGCAGTCCCTACTCTGACGGGAAAACCTGAGGAGGATCACGAAATGCCAAACATCATGCTCAAGACAGCGCCGCTGGCGCTCGCCATTGGATTTGCCGGAGGGGCTGCCATGGCCGAAAATCGCATCGACACGCAATTGCCCGGTGCCCCTGCGCTGGCCGCTTACGGTGACATGGCCGTCGGCGTGCGCCAGCTTGAGATGGTGAACCCCGGTCAGGTGGATATCCTGTCGATTGACCCTGCCGCGGACAAGCCCGACACCCTGCCGACCTACGACCGGCCCCTGACGGTTGAGATGTGGTATCCGGCGGAGGCAGGAGCGACGGGCGACACCACGCTCAAGGCCTTCCTGCGTGACGGCACGACCGAAGTGAGCCTGCAGGGCACCGCTGTGCGTGACGCGGCCCCGGCGGCTGGCGACAGCGCTTATCCGCTGGTGTTGATCAGCCACGGCTACCCCGGGAACCGCTTCCTGCTGTCCCATCTGGCAGAAAACATCGCGTCCAAAGGCTATGTTGTGGCCTCCATCGACCATACCGACAGCACCTACCGCACGCAGGCGGCCTTTGGCTCCACGTTGGTGAACCGCTCGCTCGATCAGCTTTTCGTGCTTGAGGAAATGGCCAAGATGAGTGGCGAGGGCGGCGATTTTGCAGGCCTCTATGACGCGAACAACACCGGGCTGATCGGCTATTCCATGGGTGGCTATGGGGCGATCATCACCGCAGGCGGCGGCGTGACCGAAGCTTCCGTGGCCTACCCTTGGGGCGGGCCACATGGCACGCTGGGCATCCATCAGGCGGGTAGTGATACGCATAACGCGCTGCCAGATGACCGGATCAAAACCGCTGTGGCCTTTGGCCCCTGGGGCATGAACACCGGGTTCTGGGATGCGTCGGGCCTGTCGGGCATCAAGATCCCGATGCTGTTTATCGCAGGCTCACAGGACGATGTGTCGCTTTATGAAAAGGGCGTGCGCGCGATCTGGGAAAACGCCTCCGCACTGCCACATGCGCTGCTGACCTATGAGAACGGCGGCCACAACTCCGGCGCCCCGATGCCAGCCCCGACAGAGAGCTTCTACTTCAATGAAGATAAGGGTTTTGACATCTCGGAGCATTACACCGACCCGGTCTGGAACACCGCGCGGATGAACAACATTGCGCAGCATTTCGTGACCGCATGGCTTGATCGGGAACTGAAAGGCGACGCCGACGCGGGCAGCCATCTGGAGCTGGTGGAGAATTCCAACGACGGTGTGTGGTCCATGAACGAGGATGGCACCGCCAAGGAAGACCACAGCTACTGGAAGGGTTTCGCCAAAGGCACGGCCAAAGGTCTGCGCTATGAGGTAAAAGCGGCGCAGTAAGGTTTGCACGGCTGGGTTCACCGTTTGTTAGGGTGAGCTTCGTCTCGTAGGAGATTGATATATTGCGATTAATCAAAGGTAAAGGGCTGTCCCCGCGGGGACAGCCCTTTCGTTTTCGGCCAAGGTTAAGGTTTCAGGCAGGCACCTGTTGCGTCGCGCAGTGAATGCCGCCGCCGACCTCACCCAACGGATCGACATTGAGCATGATCACCTCGCGCCCGGGATAGTGCCGCTCAAGCGCGTCTTTCGCGATGGCATCGGCCTCCGCATCGCCAAACTGCGCGGCGATCACCGCGCCATTGCAGACATAGTAGTTGGCGTAGGACGCGACGAAATCGAACGCCTTCACGCGGCGCGTTTCGGGCTCTGGGATCACCTCAATCAACAGACCCGCCGCCTTCAGCGTATCATGTGTTTCAAGCGCCGCCCGATGAAAAGGATCACTTGTGTCGGGCGCATCTGGCAGGTTGATCAACACGCGGCCGGGCCCGGTTAACCGCGCAAGGCTGTCGATGTGGTAATCGGTGATGTCCTCATCATAGACACCGGTGCTCCAGATCATCCGATCCGCACCATAGGCGGTCAGCAGGCGCTGCGCCACCTCTGCGCGTGACAGCCCCGGGTTGCGGTTGTCATTCACCCAAGAGCTTTCATGCGCCATCAGCAGGCCGTGGCCATCATGCTCCACGCCGCCAGCTTCCCCCACAACGCCGCTTGTCACCACGGGGACGCCCATACGCTCTGCCACGCGGGCAGCGACCTGTCCGTCATGCCGATGCACCTGTTTGCCACCCCACCCGTTGAAGGCGATGTGGCTGACCACGAGTTCACCGCCACGCCACGCAAAAAGCGGCCCTGCATCGCGCGCCCAAAGGTCTTCGGTCGGGATGTCCCATAACGTGACATTCTGGCTGAGCTTTTTGCGCGCCTTGGCGTGCTCTGCCTGATCGGCCAGCAGGATGACCGGTTCAAACGCCGCGATGGTATTGGCAATCCTGGCGATTGTGTCTTGCAACATCCGCAGGAACACGGCGTCGGGATGCACGCGGCGGCTGGTGGGCCACATCATCAGCGTCTGCGCGTGGCGGGCTTCCTCAGGGGGGACAAAAAGTGGAGAGCGCGCCATGCCAGCATTTCCCATCAGGCCAAGGGCCGTGGCCCCCAGAACAACGTCACGCCGATGCATCAAAACTCGGTGTCGTCGCCACCGCCCTGCTGCCAAGGCTTCACCAGATTGCCAAACCGGGTGTAGCGCCCTTCAAAGCTGAGATCGACTGTCCCGATGGGGCCATGGCGCTGTTTTCCGATGACGACTTCGGCGCGTCCATGCAGCCGTTCCATCTCTTCCTGCCAGCGGGCCATGGCCTCAAGATCGTGATCGCCGGGTTTTTCCCGTTCTTTGTAGTATTCCTCCCGGAATACGAACATCACGACATCGGCGTCTTGCTCGATAGAGCCTGATTCACGAAGGTCACTCAGTTGTGGGCGTTTGTCCTCGCGGTTTTCCACCTGACGCGAAAGCTGCGACAATGCGATGACCGGAATGTCGAGCTCTTTTGCGATGGCCTTGAGACCCATTGTGATCTCTGAGATTTCATTGACCCGGTTCTCATTTTTGCCAGTGCCACGCACCAGTTGCAGGTAGTCCACGATCAGCACGTCAAGGCCATGCGTCCGTTTCAGACGGCGGGCGCGGGCAGCAAGCTGGCTGATCGGCAGGGCGGGCGTGTCGTCGATAAAGAGCGGGCAGGCCTCAAGCGTTTTGGCGGCATCGACAAAGCGGCGGAACTCGGTCTCGGTCATGTCACCGGAGCGGATCTGTTGCGAGGGGATCTCGGCAGCCTCGGAGAGGATACGCGCGGCGAGCTGCTCTGCGCTCATTTCCAGCGAGTAGAACCCCACAACGCCGCCATCCACGGCCCCTTCGGAGCCGTCTGGCAATTGCCCGCGTTTGTAGGCTTTGGCGACGTTAAACGCGATGTTGGTGGCAAGCGAGGTTTTGCCCATCGACGGACGGCCGGCAAGGATCAGCAGGTCAGAGCGGTGTAAGCCACCGAGTTTGCCATCCATATCGATGAGACCTGTAGAGACACCTGAAAGGCCGCCATCGCGCTGATAGGCTGCGTTGGCCACATTAACTGCGTCGGTTACCGCTTTGAGAAAGCTTTGAAAACCACTCTCGACCTGACCTTGCTCTGCCAGCTTGTAAAGATGCTGTTCCGCCTCGACGATCTGCTCGCGCGGCTCTGACGACACATCGACTTGCGCGGCTTTGGCGGAGATGTCGCGGCCCAGTTGAATGAGGTCGCGGCGCACGGCGAGGTCATAGACCATCTGCGCATAGTCCCGCGCGGCAAAGGCGGAGATCGCAGCACCGGCCAGACGCGCGAGGTAGGCCGGGCCGCCCAGCTCTTTGAGGCCCTCATCGTCTTCCATAAACGCCTTGAGCGTTACGGGTGAGGCGAGGTTGTTCTTGGCAATCCGGGTCGCGGCAATCTCAAAGATGCGGGCGTGCACGGGATCGTAGAAATGCTTGGGACCAATGATTGAGGCGATCCGGTCATAGATGTCGTTGTTGGTGAGGATCGCGCCCAAAAGCTGCTGTTCCGCTTCGATGGAATGCGGCATCGTTTCCGGTGCCTGCACAGCAATATTGTTCGCATTCAGCGATGTTATCTCGTTCATTTTTTCACCCGACATTTCCCGACGCCCGTCATAGGGGGCGGGGGCCTTTGGCGCAAATTGTATGTTTCTGTGGATAAGCAGTGGACGGCTGCGCGCATACCACATCTTGCCCGATGATCGGGCATCTCGTCAACATCAGGTGGGCCTGTGTATCAAGCTTTGTTCAGGTTCTGCCATTTTTTTGGGTCATCAAGAAAGGTTTCAACTTCCTTCAATGTGCTCTCATCAAAGGCGTTCTGGACCTTGGCCTCGGCCAGAACATCCCGCCACGTGCACAGGGCATGCAGGCTAACGCCATGATCGCCCAATGTCTTTTCGGTGTCCGGGAAAATGCCGTAGTAAAAGATCACAGCCGTGTGGGCGCAGGTGGCCCCGGTGTCGCGGATGGCGTCTACAAAGCTGAGCTTTGAGCCACCGTCGGTTGTCAGGTCCTCCACCAGCAGAACGCGCTGACCTTCGCTCATATCGCCCTCAATGCGCGCGTTTCTGCCGTAGCCTTTGGGTTTTTTCCGAACGTAGGTCATCGGCAGGCCCATCCGTTCAGCCACCATTGCGGCAAAGGGGATGCCTGCGGTCTCGCCGCCAGCAATGTTGTCAAACGCCTCAAAGCCCACGTTGCGCATCACGGTGACGGTCAAAAAGTCCATCAAGGTGGCGCGGATGCGGGGGTGGCTGATCAGCTTGCGGCAATCGATGTAGGTCGGGCTGGGCAGGCCCGAGGCGAGGGTGAAGGGGGTTGTGGCGTTGAAATGCACCGCCTTGATCTCCAGCAGCATGCGCGCGGTCAGGCGGGCCATCTCTTCGGGTGTGGGGTAGCTGGTGGGGATCATGGGGCTCTCCTTTTGGGGTCGGTGCCTTCTAGCGCGGGATGCGGCAGGGGGCCAGAGGGGCCAATCACTCTGTCCCGTTCAGAACGGCTGCATATTTTGCGGCGTCAATGTTGCCACCGCTGAGGATGGCACCGACGCGCTGGCCCTCAAGCTGCTCGCGGTCCTGCATCACAGCGGCAAGTGCCACAGCACCGGCCCCCTCGGCCAGATTATGCGTGGTGCGAAAAAGCAGGCGCATGGCGTCGCGGATCGCTTTATCGCTGACTTGAGCAATGTGGTCGGCCCCTGCGTTGATGAGGGCTGTGGCATGCGCATTGGGTTCGCGCACGGCGACCCCTTCGGCAAAGGTCGTGGCGGTGTTGGTTGGCACCACATGGCCGGCGGCAAAGGACAACGCATAGGCGTTGGCCCCTTTTGCCACGACACCCACAACACGTGTCTTGAGGCCCAGCATGTCGCGCATGCCCATCACACCGCAGATGCCGGAGCCAAGGCCGATGGGCACATAAACCACGTCCAACTCACCAGCCGCAGTGAAGAGCTCATGCGCGTAGGTGGCGACACCGGTCACAAGGTCCTTGTGAAAGCTGGGGATCATGTCGAGGTTTTCGTCTTTGGCCAATTGATGGGCATAAGCCACGGCGTCGGCGAAATCTGTCCCGGTTTCAATCAGCCGCGCGCCAAGCGCGCGCATGGCGGCGTTTTTCTCAGGCGAGTTGTTTTCGGGCACAACAACGGTGGCCTCAATCCCCTCAATCCGGGCGGCGTTGGGGATGGATTGGCCGTGGTTGCCGGTGGAGGCGGTGATCACGCCGTTGAGCTGCCCGGCCTGCCTGCGGCGGCGCATGTGGACCAGCCCACCGCGGATCTTGAAAGCTCCCAAGGGTGTCTGGTTTTCATGTTTGAGCCAGAGATCGCAGTCCAACTCCTTTACCAGCAAGGGCCAGTTGTGTTGCAGGGTCGGCTGCATCTGCGCGTAGACGATGTCTTTGGCTGCATCAAACTCCGCGCGGGTGAACATCAGGTTGTCACGCTCCAATGCAGGGCCATGTCTGGGTCAAAGACAGTGACAGGCCCGTCGGGCGTGTCGATCTGCGCGGGATAGTCGGGTGCTGTGCGGGTCAGCGTGATCTTGTCGTCATTGACGGGCAGGCCATAATACGCGGGGCCATTGAGCGAAGTGAAGGCTTCAAGCCGATCAAGCGCGCTGTCTTGCTCAAACACTTCCGCGAGGGTCGACATGGTGTTTGTCGCGGTAAAGCACCCCGCGCAGCCGCAGGGCAGCAACTTGTTGGCGTCCGTGTGGGGCGCAGAATCAGTGCCGAGGAAGAACCGCGCATCACCGGAAGTTGCAGCGGCGCGCAGGGCCAGCCGATGCACTTCACGTTTGGCGACGGGCAGACAGTAGTAATGCGGCTTGATCCCGCCCGCGAGAATATGATTGCGATTGATCACCAGATGGTGCGTGGTGATCGTGGCGGCGAGGTTGGCGGTGGAGGCGGTGACGTAGTCCACGGCGTCCTTGGTTGTGATATGTTCCATCACCACGCGCAGATTTGGGTGCGCGCGGCGGATGGGGTCGAGCACGCGGTCGATAAAGACAGCCTCCCGGTCAAAGATATCGACCGCAACATCCGTCACCTCGCCGTGGGTGCAAAGCGGCAGGCCAATCTGCGCCATTTTTTCCAGCACGGGCGCGACCTTGTCAAAATTCGCCACGCCGCTGGCAGAGTTGGTGGTGGCCCCGGCGGGGTAAAGTTTGACCGCTTTGACCAGACCGCTGGCGTGGGCGGCGGCGACATCCTCAGGATCGGTGTCTTCGGTCAGATAGAGCGTCATCAGCGGCTCAAACGCCGCATCTTCCGGCAGGGCCGCCATGATCCGCGCGCGGTAGTCTGCGGCCTGCGCGCCCGTCACGACAGGCGGCACAAGGTTGGGCATGATGATCGCGCGGGCGAAGTGAGCGGTGGTTTGCGGCAACACGGCGCGCAGCATATCGCCGTCGCGCAGGTGCAGGTGCCAGTCGTCAGGACGGCGGATGTTGAGTGTCTGGGTCATGGGCCAGCGCTAGCATAGGAGCGCGGGGCAGGGCCACTGCAAATGTGGGCATCAGTCCTCAGGCGCGGCGTCGGCCTGTTCTTCGCGCGCTTCCTGTATCTGGCGCAAGGTGATGGCAAAGCGCGGTGCGCGCATGCGCCCGGCCACATTGCCGCAGACCATTTCAACCAGCGGTGTTCGGTCGTCGGCTTGAACGGTCTCGAGCAGATTGCGCAGATAAGGGCGATAGTCGCGGCGTTTGCGAAAGAGCGTTGCAAAGGCCTGCGTGGTCAATGTCCCCTCAGCCACGGCGCGCAACAGCGGGGCCCATGTGTCCATCTCAAGCAGATCGGTTTGCAGGGCATTGCCCATGAACCGCATCCGCAGCTTGTCTACGTTGGGCCGGGTGAAAAGGGCGGCATGCATCGCGTCAAGCTGTTCGCGGGGATCATAGAGCACATAGGCCTGTTCTGCCGCGTCGAGCATTTCGGGCGCGTAGCCATAGCGTGTGGTAAAATCATGGATGCGCATGTCGACAAAACGGTCGTCCCATTCGGTCAGGCGCGGATCAAGCGTGGCCTGTGGCTGAATCGCCAGAACATGCGCGCCGGGAGAGGCCACGGAATAGGCCGCCGCCGCATAGCCGCAGGGGCCTGCGCCGTAAAAGATCACAGTGTCGAATTCATCAAAAAAGCCATCGTCAATCAGCCGGTCGAAGTATCCATAGACGGCCTTGTCGCGGAACCATGTGTCGCCATTGCTGGCCAGACACAGGTGTGACCAGCCATCATCGCGCACCATATCCCAGCCCAGTGGCTGACCGTTCTCTGACAGCGCCTGAATGCCTTGCAGCGTCTCGAATGTGACCAGCAACGTGGTGCCTTCTTCGAGAAAGATCGCGTGGTGACGGCGGCCCAGCGGTTCAACATAGCCGTCTTCGTCGACGATTTCCTCGACAGCCGCGAGCCATTCCTGCCGGGGGAGATCCAGCAGGGAGGTGTCTCGCGTGAGCGGTTGATCAGTCATGCCCGGTCCTCAATCTCAATTGAATCGCAGTCTTGGCGCGCGATTTGGGAGCAGACCTAGCGGCCCAATGCGGCAAAAGTTAGGAAAATGCGTGTGAAATTGAAGCTATGATTGCGCTTTGGCCTGCGCAAGGGTGGCATGGTGCAGCATGAAACGCGCCGCATCGGGGCTGAGGGGCTGGGTCGGCGGGGTCATCAGAAGCCGGCCAAAGAGCGCGCGAGGCGCGTCTTGTTTCATCAACGCGTCAAAACGGGCCTTGCGCCAGGCAACAGCGCTTTCATGCAGATCACGCAAGGTTTTGTCTGCTTTCAGGTCTTTCACAATGGCGGCCCGTTCGGTGGCCAGCGCGCTGATGGTTGTATCGGTGTCTGTGTTGAAATTGCGCTCCACAAAATAGTCCATGCCCAACTGATCCTCAGCATGCACGGCGCGGCCCCGGTCGGATTTGAGCAGGTATGTTTCAAGCCCGCCCAGAGGATAGTGGTTGAGTTGCGCCAGCGCATAGTTGTCGCGGCCAAAGTCCGAAAAGATACGTTTGGTCTTGAACGGGTCGGGCAGGGAGCGACCTGCGGCATCAAACCACCGGGCGTCGGCGAGTTTGTCCTTGTTCGGGTCGCGGGGGCGGTGGACCCCGGGTTTTCGGTAGGTGCCATCGTTGCGATAGAGTGTCTTGAACATTGCCGCACGCCAAGGCCAATGCAGCACGGCGGGGGCACATTGGGTGAAGGTATCGAGCAGAGGCGTATCCTCAAACCTCACCTTACCAGAGGTGCCAAAAAGCCGCCACGTGAGGGTGATGGCGGTGGCCTCTGGCAGGGCGGTGTGCAGGGCGGGCAGCGTGTGATCGCCGGTGTGGATGTTCACAAATTCGTCGATGTCGAGCGGTAGGATCCAGTCGGCCTGTTTCACCGGAGCGAGCTTGGCCGCTGCCTTGAGCGCGGTGAACTGGATGCCACCTTTGTCATAAGGCCCTGTGTTGCGCTGATGGGTGAGCCATCCCATTTGCGCCAGCCGGTCCAGCATCGCATCCGTGCCATCATCACAATCGTTTGAAAAGACGAGGAAATCGCCAAAGCCTACGGCCCGGTGATGGGCCAGCCATTCCAGCAGAAAAGCGGCCTCATTGCGCAGGCACAGGATGGCGAGATGCGGCACGGCGTGCTAGCTTTCCATGTCGAGCGAGAGGGCATAGGCCACCCGCTCCGTCTCGTTCAGTTTCACATCCAACGCCTGTTTATAGAGTTCTGCAAATTCCGGTTTGGCGTGCAGTTCGCGCGCCTTGGCCTTGTGCCATTTCAGGCCCGCCTGATGTGCCTTGTTGAGTTCGGTGTCTGCCATCAACCTGTCATATTCAGCACGCAGCCGGGGGATGTTGCGTTTGATGGTGATGTCGCGGAAATCCGACCAATCCATGCGAATCCAATAGTTGATCCCGATGGAGCGGTCGACGTGCAGCGCGCGGCCCCGCTGGCGTTTGATCAGGAAGGATTCAGCTGAGCGCAGGGCATAATGGTTGAGCTGCAACAGATCGTAGCCGACGTTGTTTTTGGACGACCGCCAGCCATTATGTGCGGCATCGCGAGTCATGTCTTGACCCGAACCGTTGACCCATTTCACCTTGTTTTCAAAGGCTTCATCAAGTTTGTTCGGGCGGTGACAGGAGATTTTGGCGTATGCACCAATGTTGCGGAACATGGTTTTGAACCCCCAGGCCGTGTGCGGCTTGGGACAGTATTTTGGGGCACAGGTGTCAAACTGATCAATCACGAAATCGTTGCTTAATTTGGTCACGCCATTGTGCCCAAAAAGCCGCCAGGTCATCGCGACGTTGGTGGCGTCCGGCACGGCGGCAAAGAAATCGGCAAGCGTGCCATTGCCCGTGCGCACGTTCATGAATTCATCCACGTCGATGTGAATGATCCAGTCCGCGTTTTTGATCAGCGGTTCCTTGAGCGATTGGTTGAGCGCATATTGCTGGGGCGAGTTTCCCTTCCAATTGTCGTTGTTGCGGTGCTGGACGATGCCCATCTCCTGCAAACGGCCCAGCACCTCATCCGTGCCATCAGAGCAATCATTGGTATAGATCAGGAAGTTATCGAGGCCCATCGCGCGGTGCTAGGCCCCCCATGCCACGCTATAGGGGGCCTGGTTTTTCATGCAGCCGACAATGACGTTGCCGCTTGACCCTTTGGGCAGGGTGCGCGGTTTGATCGGGGTATAGGCGGCGGCGAGGTCTTCTTCGTTCACGGCACCAAGGTTGTTGTGTGGTTTGAACTGGGTGGACATGACCATCTGATGATTGACCTTGACCCGGTTCAAAAGGCGCTTGTTGGCAGCCTTTTGTTTCTTGTCGGCGGTTCCTTCTGTCAGAAGCAGGTCGAATTTCTCAGTGGCTTGTGCTGCGGCTTGCGCCTCGGCGCGTTTTTCGGCCACGGGAGTGGATTGTTTGCGGATCGCATGGGTGAATGCGGCAAGGTATTGGGTGGCGCGAAAGCCCATCTGGGGGGCGGCCTCTTCCCACGGCTGCGCCGGGTCATCGGGGGTGAGCGCGCGCTTGAGATCGGGGAAGCGTTTGACCAGCGCTGCGTTGTCCTTGCGGAAATGATCCGAGATCGCTGACAGGCTGCCGGGTGCGATTTCGGCACCGGAAATGCGGATGTTTTTGTGGATCTGGGTCCATAGATCAGGCGGGATGATGATGTCTTGCGCTTGTGAATATCGGATCAGCACATCGTTCATCTGCCGCATCCGGCTGAGCGAGGCAGCGGGTTCGGCAGAGAAAATGCGATCAGGCGATACTGGGCCGAGCGATTTCTTGAGGCCAAGGGCAGTGGCGAGGACTTGCAAGCCATCTTTGCCATAAAGCTGCGGCAGGTCGAGCGGGGCCAGCGTCACATTGCCTTTGCCAAAGGCTTTTTCCCAGAAGGCCAGCAGCGCTTTGAAATCGAGCCAGAAGGGCGGACATTGGATGTCGTCAAAGAGGTTGGCGAAGGGGTCGGTTTCTCCGCGCAGGGCCAATGCGCCGCGCCCCCAGTTTTTTGTGCCAGCCAGATCAAGCTCTTGGTGCAGGGAATGGCGGCGCCCCGCGATCACGGCGCTGATGTAGTGCTGCACCAGCAGGCGGGCCTGCTCCTCCACATGAGCGACGATCTGAATGTCGTCAAAGTAAATGGAAAGCAGCGCGTGCAGACGTTTAAGCTCTGAGGGGTGGTGCAGGAGGCTGCCCAGTTGGGCCGCAGCGAGCACAAGGTGGTCGCCTTTCAGATCCGGCAATTCCTTTTCAAAGAGGGTCTGGAATTCGGCGTTGAGGGTCTGTTGCACCAGTGGGTTATCCAGACCGCGCCGATAGCGCAGCATGCTGATCTCATCCGCCTCAGCAGCGGCCGTATAGAGGCGCACGTGGTTCCAGTCGGGTGCTGAAATACCCGCTTTTTCAAGCGTTTTGGCCTCTTTCTTAAAGAGACTGCGAAAGCGCATGGCGGCTTTCTCTGTCGGACCAATGAGGAGCGTGAGTTTCATGATGCTTCTGCTGTTTTGCCGACATTGCTCTGGCCCCACCACGGCAGGTCGAGGCCAAGATAGGCGCTGATCTTGGTCTGTGCGTCGGGGTCTTCGATGTCGTATTCCATAAAATTGTCCGAGCCTGCAAAGACATGGCGGCAAAACGCATAATGCGCGGCCAGCCAGCGGGCGAGATCCGCCTCGGATTTCCCGAATCCCCGCGGCAGGCCGGGGATATCCGCATTGGGCAGACGGCGGCGGCCAAGGTTGTTCCAGCGCATCATGCTGTCGGCGGTTTTGGCGGGATCTCGGGTGGTGAGGATGAATTTGATCTCTGGGTGATGCTGCTGGATCGCGCTCAACACGCCCCAGTCGGTTTGCGGCCAAAGCGAGCGGTCCTCGCGCACGCAGGACATCTCATTGATCACGTCGAACTCGTCCAGACGGGCCAACGGGTCGCCACTGTCGAAATAATCGTCATAGACGATTTTGCCCACATGCATGCGCGGAATGTCATCGCGTTTGGACTGCCCCGGACGGATGCGCCAGTCCGCCACGCTCAGCCCCGCATGGCGCAACGCATCCGTGAGGGTTGTGGTGCCCGTCTTGGGCAAGGCGAGGTTGATAACGCGCAGACGGCTCATGGGACGTGTCCGATCTCAAAGCCGATGGCGTCGCGAATGGCGGTTTCTGCGGCGGAATAGGGGGAGGCGGCGCGCAGTTGCGCTTGCATCTCGCGGTAGCTTTGCTGAGCCAAAAGCGCGTCCCGTTTGGCAATGTGGTGCCCCACTGCTTCTGCGTGCAATGCTGCAATGCCATCGAGCGCCTTGAGCCGCGCCATCTCTGCTTGCAGGTCGTCGGCATAGCGCAGGATGCTGTCGTCAAGATGCCCTGCATCGTTGCGTTCGCGCCAATAGCTGTCGTCAAACGCGCGGTGTTCGCGGTTGACATCGCCCCGGTCGTTTTTCACCAGATAGCTGTCGAGGGAGCGCAGGGCGTAGTGGTTAAGTGTCGCAAATTCCCGCGCCCCGCGCGCCGGAAAGGCACGAATACGGCGTTTGTTGGCGCGGCGCAGAAAAGGGCCGGGCACCGGACGGCCCGCGCCATCGGTCCAGCTGATACCCTTGCGTTTTTCGTCGTGGAAGGGGCGGTGCGCGCCAAAGTAATCGGTGGGGAAATCGCGCCGTACAAGGCTTTTGACCTCAATCGCAGTATCAGCGCCCCAGATATCGGGATTGTGGCTGTGCACGAACTGCGTGATCACCGGCTGATCCACAAAGTCCTCAATGCCCCCATTGGCCATAAACTGAAACGTGAGCGAGATTGCCTGCGGATCACCGCAGGCGTCAATCAATGCGGGAAATGTGTGATCGCCCACATGAATGTTGGGAAACTCATCCACATCCGCAACCCAGACCCAATCGGCGCGTTTGACCAACTTGTGTTGCTTGGCCGCCTTAAGCGCCTGCATCTGGTAGTTGCGGTTTTTCGCAGGATTGGGCAGGTGGGCGACAACACCGTGATCTTCCAGACGGTCGAGCATTCTGTCGGTCGCATCCGTGCAATCGTTTGAATAAAATAGAAAATCCGTCACCCCGATGAGGCGGTGATAGGCGATCCACTCGAGCAGAAAAGGCCCCTCATTCTTGACGCACGTGACAGCGGTGATGCGCAAATCTGCCATCACCGCTTCGCCTTGGGAAGGGTCAAAATCCGTCTCATGTCCGCCTCTGGGCCGGGGTCATGCGCTGCCCCGCACCTCTCATTCTTGTGACAGTTATGCCAGCGCGCCCGAATCACGTCAATCTGATGGGAAGTTAGGCCCCGAGCCGTGACAATTTCGCAAACCTGCGCTTGACCCCGTGCGGTGCAAATGCACCTTGGTCCCAAGAGGGAGCAGTCTATGAGTGATATTTCGAGCATCGATGCCGTGCAAAACATGCTGTCAGAGCAAGGCTACATCTGTAGTCGGGCCTTGGGGACAGTGGTGTTTTTGAGCCTGAAACTGGGCCGGCCCCTGTTTTTGGAAGGAGAGGCGGGCGTTGGCAAAACCGAGATTGCCAAGGCCCTGGCCTCCGGGCTGAACCGCCGGTTGATCCGATTGCAATGTTATGAAGGCCTGGATGCGGCGTCTGCGGTCTATGAGTGGAACTTTCCCGCGCAAATGGTGGCGATCCGCACAGCCGAAGCGGCGGGAACAGCGGATAAAAAAGCGCTGATAACGGAGCTTTTCAGCGATGATTTTCTAATCGAACGCCCCCTTCTGGAGGCGATGCGCCCGGATGAAAACGGCGCGCCGATCCTGCTGATTGACGAGCTGGACCGCACCGATGCCCCCTTTGAAGCCTTCTTGCTTGAAGCCCTGAGCGACTTTCAGGTGACCATCCCTGAGATGGGAACCATCAAAGCTCCTGAGCCGCCGATTGTCATTCTTACCTCAAACCGCACAAGGGAGGTACATGATGCGCTCAAGCGGCGCTGCCTCTATCATTGGGTCGACTACCCGACGTTCGACCGCGAGATGGAGATCCTGGCGGCGCGCGCACCGCAGGCCGCCGAAAGCCTGAGCCGCGAAGTCGTGGCCTTTGTCCAACGCCTGCGGACCGAAGACCTGTTCAAAAAGCCCGGTGTGGCAGAGACGATCGACTGGGCGAAATGCCTGCTGGCCTTGGATGTGGTCACCCTGAGCCCCGAGGTCATCGCCGACACATTGGGCGCGATTCTCAAGTATCAGGATGACATCGCAAAACTGCACGGCTCAGAGGCGAAACGAATCCTCGATCAGGCCAAAGCCAGTCTGGAACCAGCCTAAGATGCAGCCCCTTCTCTTTTTGGCCAAAAATACCGCAGGAGGTTTGGAGGACAGCGTCCTTCATTCAGCCAATCATGGCTGAACTGCCCGATCTCGACCTGCCGGACGATCCAAAATTGTCAGGCAACATCACGCATTTCGCGCGGGCCTTGCGCCGGGCGGGCGTGCCAATTGGTCCTGGACGGGTGATTGATGCCATTCGCGCGGTGGAAGCGGCCGGGTTCACAGACAAACGGGATTTTTACTGGACCCTGCACGCCTGTTTTGTAAACCGTCCCGAACATTGCAGGGTGTTTGCGCAGATCTTTCGGCTCTATTGGCGCGACCCGCGGTATCTGGAACATATGATGGCCGCGATGCTGCCCGCAATCCGTGGGGTACAGGAGGAGCGCACCGCTCAATCCGCGGAAAAGCGCGCCGCAGAAGCGCTGCTGGATGGGGCGCAAGCGCCACAGACCGAAGAAGAGGGGACCTCTGATGAGGAGGAGCTGGTGGAGGTGGATGCCAGCCTGACAATGTCGCCCGCAGAGCGGCTCAGGACGTTGGATTTTGAACAAATGTCGTTGGCCGAGATGGCGCAGGCCAAGCGGATGCTGGCGCGGCTTGCGCTGCCGGTCAAACCCTTGCCGTCGCGGCGGGCGATGGTCGCCACCCAAGGGCGGATCGATGCGCGGCGCTCTTTGCGGGGGGCGTTGCGGCGGGGCGGAGAAATGGACACACTGGCGTTCCGAAAGCCGCGCCCGCGCTATCCCAATCTGGTGGTGCTTTGTGACATTTCTGGCTCCATGAGCCAATATTCCCGCGTGATCCTGCATTTCCTGCATGCGGTCAGCAATGCGCGCGGAGCGGGGTGGGCCAAGGTGCATGCGTTCACCTTTGGCACGCGGTTGACAAACATCACCCGGCATCTTGCCACGCGGGACGTCGATGCGGCCCTTGCTGCGGCAGGGGCCGAGGCGCAGGATTGGGAAGGGGGGACCCGGATCGGGGCCTGTATCGAGGCGTTCAACCGGGACTGGTCACGGCGGGTCATGGGGCAGGGCGCGGTTGTGCTTTTGATCACGGATGGGTTGGACCGGGATGCGCCAGATGATCTGGCGCGCGCCATGCAGCGGCTGCATTTGACCGCACGGCGGGTGATCTGGTTGAACCCTTTGCTGCGCTGGGACGGCTTTGCCCCCAAGGCCGCAGGGATCAGGGCGATGCTGCCGCATGTGGACAGCTTCCGGGCGGGCCATTCGATTGCTTCACTTGAGGCGTTGGCGGAAGTGATTTCACGCCCCGATGATGTGGGGGAAAAGGCACGGTTGATGGCTCAGGTGACCGCTCATCAGCCCTGACGGCCTTCTTCGCTGCCGCGTTTGATGAGGGTGAGAGGCTGCGGGGCTCACCAAAACCAAATGGATCTCAGAGCCGCCCTTGCTTGATCCCCGTCTGTCACAGCGCTGTCCGGCTCCCAAGACAAATAGCCGTCTCCCGCAAGCGGGGCCCTCGGCGATTTCTCTTGGCATCCCGCCATCGCTGTGACCGTCTGTGCTCAAGCAAGGGCGGCTCTGAGACCAGGTTTTTAAGCGAAGGTTGTTTCAAAGGTGGATCGGAAGGTATCGCGCAAGTCAGCGAGGGGGGCGGTTGTGCCGCCGAACGTGACGTCTGTGCCGCCGAATTTGCCAACAGTGGTCAGGGTCAGGCCTGCGCGGTTGGCGGCGATCATCAGCGCTTCGGCCTGATCGAAGTTGCAGGCGATCAGGTAACGGGCCTGATCCTCACCAAAAAGCGTTGGCGTGTCTGGGGCATCAAGGGTGACGCCGACATCGGCGGCTTCGGCAAGTTCAAAGGCGGCAAGCGCAAGGCCGCCATCGCTGAGGTCTGTGCAGGCTTTGATGTAGTCGCGGTTGGCGCGGATGAAATCACCGTGGGCTTTTTCTGCTGAAAGGTCGACGGGTGGCGCGTCACCTTCGGCGCGGCCAAAGACGCCTGCCAGCAGGGCAGATTGGCCAAGATGACCCTCTGTGTCGCCCAGCACAAGGGCCACATGCCCTTCGCGTACGTCGCAGCCGATGATGTGATCGGGGTGGTCGATCAGGCCCACAGCGCCGATGGTGGGAGTGGGCAGGATCGCGGCGCCGTCGGTTTCATTGTAAAGCGAGACATTGCCGGAAACGATGGGCATGTCGAGGGCAGAGACGGCTGCGCCGATGCCCTGGATCGCGCCGACAAACTGGCCCATGATGGTGGGTTTTTCGGGGTTGCCGAAGTTCATGTTGTCGGTGGTGGCGAGGGGTCTGGCACCCACTGCCGTCAGGTTGCGGTAGGCCTCGGCCACCGCTTGTTTGCCGCCTTCAACCGGATTGGCCTGAACGTAGCGGGGGGTCACATCGGAGGTGAAGGCGATGGATTTGTCGGTGCCGTGCACGCGGATGATGCCCGAGCCGATGCCTGGTGTGCGTGCGCTGTCTGCCATGACCATCGTGTCATATTGTTCAAACACCCAGTTTTTTGCGGCGTAGTTGGGGTCTGCGATGAGGGCCTTGAGCCCGTCGATGGGATCGACACCGGGCACATCCGCAAGTGGCTCTGCGGGTGGAGTTGGCACCCAGGGGCGGTCGTATTCAGGGGCGGTGGAGGCAAGTTTGCTCAGGGGCAGATCCGCTTTGACCTCGCCGTTCAGCATGATCAGGAAGCGGTCCTCGGGCAGGGTTTCACCGACTATGGCGAAATCGAGGTCCCATTTGTCAAAGACGGCTTTGGCCTCGGCCTCAAGCTCGGGACGCAGGACCATAAGCATGCGTTCCTGCGACTCAGAGAGCATCATCTCATAGGCGGTCATGTTCTCTTCGCGCACAGGGACACGTTCAAGATCAAGGCGCACGCCGAGGCCGCCTTTGTCGCCCATTTCCACCGCCGAGCAGGTCAGCCCAGCGGCCCCCATATCCTGAATGGAGATCACGGCCCCGGTCGCCATCAGTTCAAGCGTGGCTTCCATCAAGCGTTTTTCAGTGAAAGGGTCGCCGACCTGCACGGTGGGGCGTTTTTCCTCAATCGTGTCGTCAAATTCTGCCGATGCCATCGTTGCCCCGCCCACGCCGTCGCGGCCGGTTTTGGCCCCGAGGTAGACCACCGGCATCCCGACACCGGAGGCGGCAGAGTAGAAAATCTTGTCTGCATCCGCGAGGCCCGCTGCAAAAGCGTTCCCCAGGCAGTTGCCGTTATAGGCCGGGTCAAAGCGCACTTCGCCCCCGACAGTTGGAACGCCAAAGCAGTTGCCATACCCACCGACACCGGCCACGACGCCATGCACAAGCTGGCGGGTTTTGGGGTGATCGGGTGCACCAAAGCTGAGCGAGTTCATGGCGGCGATGGGGCGCGCGCCCATTGTAAAGACGTCGCGCAGGATGCCACCCACGCCAGTGGCCGCCCCTTGATAGGGCTCGATGTAGGAGGGGTGGTTGTGGCTCTCCATCTTGAAGACCAGCGCCTGACCGTCGCCGATGTCTACGATGCCTGCGTTTTCACCGGGGCCGCAAATCACCTGAGGCCCCTCGGTTGGCAATGTGCGCAGCCATTTCTTGGAAGACTTGTACGAGCAATGCTCGTTCCACATCGCTGAGAAGATGCCCATTTCCGTATAGTTCGGATCGCGGCCAAGGATGTTTTTCACCTCGGCAAATTCGTCAGGCGTGAAGCCATGTGCTGCGATGATCTCTTCGGTGATGGCAGGCTCTTGCATGTGCCAATTGTCCCCCATGACAGTTGTTGCCCCGTCTCTTAGTGCAAGGCTGTTGGAGGGGGAAGGGGGCAGGCGTGATTAACGGTCGTCCTTTTGCCCGGCTCCTTCTGCTGCATGTTCTTGGGCGGCCTGCGACGCAGCGGCGGAGATTGCGGCGGTATCCTCCGGTGTCAGATCATGGGCAGTCTCAAGGCTCGGGATGGCCACGCGCACTTCGCGGCGGGCAAATTCGATGCCGTTTTCGGCAAAGGCGGCGTTCACGCGGTTGAAGATTTCCTTGCGGATCATGAATTGCTTGCCCGGTTTGGCCATGAACTTGCCCCGGATGACCATGCCGACATCGTCAATCTCAAGCACACCTTGCGATTTGAAGGGCTGCAGGAAATCTTCCTGAAACTCCGGTATCTCCATCATCTGCTGACCGATCTTTTTGAAAATCTTGCGGATTTTCTCAGGATCGCTGTCGAAGGGGACGGTAAAACGCAGTTTCATGATCACCCAATCGCGGGAAAAGTTGGTGACCTTGGGGATTTCGCCGTAGGGGATGGTGTGCACCGGGCCTTTGTGATGGCGCAATTGCATGGAGCGGATCGAGATTTTCTCAACCGTGCCCATGGTGCCTTCGACCTCAACGTATTCGCCGTTGCGAAAGGCGTCATCGACCAGAAAGAACACGCCCGAGACGACGTCCGTCACCAGCTTTTGCGCACCAAAACCGATGGCAAGACCCACGATGGAGGCACCGGCAAGCAGCGGCGTAGTATCCACCCCGATGTTGCCAAGGCCCAGAAGCAGGAAGAGCACGATGATAAAACTGCGTGCGACCAGAGAGATCAGAGGCAGGACAGTAGACAGGCGCGAGCCGCCCGCACCACCGCCATCGCCACCAATCTCTTCTTCGTCCGGGTTGTAGCCTGCGGCGGTTTGTTCAGCAGCCAGCTTGCGGTTGATGAAGAGCGAGACGGCCTCATAAAGCAGATAGCCGATGGACATGATGATCAGGAATTCGATGATTGACGCGGCAAATCGCGCGCCTACTCCGGCAGCCGCAAGCGAGGTTGCAGACATGCCCCAGAAATCCGCAATCGAGAGCACGACGACAGCAAAGATCACCACACGGCCAATGCGGATATAGGCGCGTTTGGTGGCGTGGTACGCGCGTTCCGCGATGGGCCCTTCGCCGGACATGGCCGGGGTAAGGTGGCGGACAAGCCCGCGAATGGCGGTGTCCATGGCGGGGGCAAACATCAGCAGGATCATGGTTTTGTAATGTGGTGCGCTGCCCAGCAACTCAAAGTTGCCATAGCTGACGACAATATTGATGATCCACCAAACCGCGATGATGATGAACATGTTTGCGTAAGGATAAAGACGGGCAGCGCGTTCCTCCATCGGCGTGACGTCCGGGTCTGCCCCGCGCATCAGCCCGACGCCTGCCTCTCTGTAGCGCCAGAAAATCGCGACAAGGTAGATGTGGAGCCCAAGGTTCAGCCAGAAGCCAAGGCGGGTTTCCCCAAGAGGCACGCCATTGTCGACATTGAATATCTGGATCGCACCGGAAAAGCCGATCAGGAAGGCGATCCAGAACTGGTGAAAGCAAAACGCCTTTGCGACGGGGGTTTCGACATTGAGCAGCCTGTACTCAGGGTTCTGCGGCGCAAAGAAGAAGAACGCGACCGCAAGAATGAAGCGCGGAAACCCGATCAGGTAGATGCCAAAGAGCTGCACCGTTGGAAACAGATGTTCCGGCAGGATCAGCTTGCCCGTGGAGCGGGCGACCACCACAAAGACGACAACCGCGATGACCTGTGTGGTCAGGCGTTGTGCCAGCAGCTGCAGGGTTTCACGCAAAGACAGGTTGTCTGGATCAGCAGGAGGCAGGATTTGCCAGCCGCGCGTTGCCCTGCGAAAGATCAGCTCAGCGATGGCTCCCGCACCAAAGACCAGCACCATGTAGCCCAGCATTTGCAGCAGCCCGATGCCCCCGCCGACCTTTTCGTAGAAATTGGAGAAGGCGCGCGCCTGCCCGCTGAAGAGATTGGGCAATCGTTCAACCGGGATGATGACCGATTGCACCGCGCCTGTCGTGGCGTGGTAGAGAAATTCGGACGTACCGTCGTTCTCCTGCTGCGCCTTCTGTGTGGCTTGGGTGTTGAGCTGGTCCAGCAACAAGGCGCGCACATCCGCGTCTGACAGCCGGGAGATCAGCGCATTGGCAGCTTCGGGTGTCAGGGGATCGGGCAGGGTGGGGGGCTCTGCCGTCGCGGTGCCGCCTTGTATCAGGCTCATCTGTGCCGCAGCCTGCGGTGTCTGGAGAAGCATCACAGCAAAGAGGGTCAGCAGCAGCGTGCGGAGCGGAGCAATATGTAGAGGCATGGCAGTTTGGATCTTTGTGTCAACGCGCGCTGACAGCCAGCGCTGGCGCACAGCCTTACTGGTGCAGCTCGCCGCGTCAAAAGGAAACAGCGCTTTGGCCCAAAAAAAAGGCCGAGCGCAAGGCTCGGCCAAGTCCAACAGGGAGGTATAAGGAGACAGGCCCTCGGGTCGTCGTCCTTATGAGGTTGAATTAGGCGGCGGCGTGCGCCCTATCAAGGCATTCTAGGTATTTTTTGTGGCATATCTGATATGCATTTTCTGCATAGTTCGCAGAAATTATTGCGCTTTCAACTGCTTACGGTAAGTGATGATCTCATCCTGCACAAAGTCTTTGAACGCTGCGACCCGCTTGGATTGCCGCAATTCTTCTGGATATGCCAAAAAAACAGGCACATCGGCGGATTGGGTGTCTGGCAAGACCTGCACAAGGTCGGGAAAATCCTGCACCAGGTAGTCTGGCAGCACGCCAATGCCCAGGTCATGCAGGACCCCTTGCAGCACGCCAAAGTAGTTGTTGACCGTCAGCAGGGACCGCACCTCATGCATGAGCAGTTGCTGTACGAGGTTCTGGCCGGCCCCCACCTGCGCGCTTTCGGTGTTCTGGCAGATCAGCCGATGCTCTGACATGTCCTCCACCCGTTCCAACGGGCCATTGGCGGCCAGATAGGCGGGCGTTGCGTAGAGGCACATCTTGATCATCATCAGTTTCTTGCGGATCAGATCGGCCTGGCTTGGCTCTTTCATACGGATCGCCACGTCGGCCTCGCGCATCGGCAGGTCGAGCACACGTTCTTCCAACATCAGATCCACTTTGAGATCGGGAAACTGTTCATACAGCTTGGGCAGGCGCGGAGCGAGCCAGAGCGTGCCGAAACCAGTGGTCGTGGTCACCCGCAATTCTCCGAACACTTCTTCTTCGCTGTCGCGAATGCGGGCGGAGGCGGCGTCGATCCGTTTGGACATCGCGGCGGTGGCATCAAACAGCAATTCACCCTGTTCCGTCAGGATCAGCCCGCGTGCGTGACGGTGAAAGAGGTTGGTGTTCAACTGTTCTTCGAGCCCGCGGATCTGGCGCGACACCGCAGATTGAGACAGGTTCAACTTGTCGCCCGCATGGGTCAGGGACCCCGCGTCCGCGACAGCGTGAAAGATACGCAACTTGTCCCAATCCATGTCGGTCCCCTTGGTGGCTGCCAGAGTCGTACCCTATATTGGTTAAAAGGCCAGTGCTTGCCCCGAGTAATTCGGGCGCTTGTCGGAAAAAGGCGCTATACAGGTCAGTATCTATGACCTATACACGCATCAGATTTGTGCAAGACTGACGGAAAGTAGGGAGGCCGCCATGACCAGCCAAAAGATTTCACTCAACGACCGATTTGATCTGGAAAAGAGCCCGGTGCTGCTGAATGGCACGCAGGCGCTGGTTCGGGTGATGCTGATGCAAGCGGCGCGGGACCAGGCGACGGGATTGAACACCGCTGGATTGGTGACGGGCTATCGTGGCTCCCCCTTGGGAGCTGTAGATTTGCAGATGGAACGGGCGGCGAAGTTTCTGGCTGAACATCAAGTGACGTTTCAGGCGGGGCTGAACGAAGACCTGGCCGCCACAGCACTTTGGGGCGCGCAACAGGCGGAGCTGCGGGGCGAGGGCAAGTATGACGGTGTCTTTGGGCTGTGGTACGGCAAAGGGCCCGGTGTGGACCGGTCCGGCGATGTGATGCGCCATGCCAATATGGCGGGCACATCTGTCAACGGTGGTGTCCTGATGGCGATGGGGGACGACCACACGGGCGAATCCTCCACCGTGTTGCACCAATCCGAGTTTGCGATGGTGGATGCCTACATGCCGGTGGTGTCCCCCGCAGGTGTGCAGGAAATTCTGGACTATGGTCTCTATGGCTGGGCCCTGTCGCGGTATGCCGGAGTTTGGGTTGGCCTCAAGACGATGAAAGACACCGTTGAAGTCACGTCCGTTGTGGATGGCGACCCGCATCGATTGTCGTTCGTCACGCCGGACTACGTGATGCCGCAAGGGGGGCTGAACATACGGTTGGTCGATGACCGCATCGAACAAGAAGCACGCCTGATCGACCATAAGCGCCACGCGGCGGAGGCGTTTTCGCATGCCAACAAGATGGACAAGCGTATCTGGGGCAAGCCGGGGGCCAAGATCGGTCTGGTGGCTGCGGGTAAGAACTGGCTGGACCTCATTCACGCGCTGAGCCTGCTGAACCTCGATGAGGCAGAGGCAGAGCGGCTGGGCATCACCACGTACAAGGTGGGTCAGACATGGCCGCTGGACATGCGGGGGTTCAATGATTGGGCCGAAGGGCTCGACCTGATCATTGTGGTGGAAGAAAAGCGCAAGCTGATTGAAGTGCAGATCAAGGAAGCGCTCTTTGACAACCGTCAGGGGCGCAGGGTCTACGGCGGCACAAAGGACGGCGAAGAATTTTTCTCAGCGCGCTGGGCGCTGGATCCGGTGGATATTGCCGAAAAACTGGGCCGTGTGCTTTGTGATGAGGGCCGCGAGACGGACGGCGTCAAGGCGGGACTGGCCGCGCTGGATGAAGCGCGACGGGCCGACAACGCTGAGGAAATCGCGGCGCGTCTGCCGTACTTTTGTTCAGGGTGTCCGCACAATTCATCGACCATGGTGCCAGACGGCAGCCGCGCCTATGCAGGGATCGGGTGTCACTTTATGGCGCAGTGGATGGACCGCGACACGCTGGGCTTCACGCATATGGGGGGCGAGGGCGCAAACTGGATCGGGGAGGCCCCGTTTTCCACCCGTGCGCATGTGTTCCAAAACATCGGCGACGGCACCTACAACCATTCGGGTGTGCAGGCGATCCGCGCGGCCATCGCGGCGGGGACCACGATCACCTACAAAATCCTCTACAATGATGCGGTGGCGATGACCGGGGGCCAGCACAACGAAGGCGATCTGGACGCGCCACGCATTGCGGCGGAGTTGCAGGCAATGGGGGTCAAGCACCTCGCCATTGTGTATGACGAAAAGGAAGACGTGGACCCGGCGGCGTTCAGAGGCATCCCGATGCATGAACGTGCGCAACTGGACAGCGTGCAGCGCGATTTTGCCACCCGTGAAGGCGTCAGCGCGATTGTCTACGTGCAGACCTGTGCGGCGGAAAAGCGGCGGCGGCGCAAGCGCGGGCTGTTCCCGGACCCCGACAAGCGGGTGTTCATCAACTCGGACGTCTGTGAAGGCTGTGGCGATTGTGGGGTGCAGTCCAACTGCGTTTCCATCGTGCCCAAGGAGACGGAACTGGGGCGCAAACGCGCGATTGACCAATCCTCCTGCAATAAGGATTTTTCCTGCGTCAAAGGGTTCTGCCCGTCGTTTGTGACGCTCGAAGGGGCCAAAGTGCGCAAGGAAGCGACCGCGGAGATTAGTCTTCCTGATCTGCCCTTGCCCGACCTGCCACAGATCGATGGCACCCATAACGTCGTCATCACTGGTGTCGGCGGCACGGGTGTTGTGACCATTGGCGCGCTCTTGGCGCAGGCGGCACAGCTCGATGGCAAGGGTGCGGGGATGATGGAGATGGCGGGGCTCGCGCAAAAGGGCGGTGCGGTGCACATCCACTGCCGTCTGGCCAATGATCCCGGCGATATCTCTGCTATTCGGGTGGCCACGGGGGAGGCACATGCGCTGATTGGCGGCGATCTGGTGGTCTCTGCCGGATCCAAAACGCTGGGCCTGACACAGGCAGGGCGCACAGGCGCTGTGGTCAACAGCCATGAGATCGTAACAGGCGATTTCACCCGCGATACGGAGTTTCGCATTCCCCATGACCGCCTCAGCCTCGCGCTGGAGGCGCGCCTCAAGGACGATGTGGTGATGTTTGACGCTTCCGATCTGGCCAAGGCAACGCTGGGCGATTCGATCTATTCCAACATGATGGTCTTTGGCGGGGCATGGCAGCGCGGGTTGCTGCCGCTGACGCTGGAGGCAATGCAGGAGGCGATCCGTTTGAACGGGGCGGCGGTGGACGCAAATCTGCGAGCATTTGAGATCGGGCGCTGGGCGGCGCTTTATCCGCAGGACGCCGCACAGGTTATCGCACCCAAGGTTGTGCAACTGCCCAAAACGCTGGACGATAAAATCACGTTCCGCATGGAGCACCTGACAGCCTATCAGGGCAAGCGGCTGGCCAAACGCTATGCCAAGCTGATGGAGAGTGTCGCGGACCGTTACGTCAAAGCAGCGGTGGCTGAGGGCTATCATAAGCTGCTGGCCTACAAGGACGAATACGAAGTGGCGCGGCTGCTCTTGAGCAGCCGGGAAAAGGCGCAGGCCGAGTTTGAGGGGGATTTCAAGATGACCTTCAACCTTGCCCCGCCGATGCTGTCAAAAACCGGGCCAGACGGTCGGCCCTTGAAACGGGAATTCGGCCCTTGGCTGGAACGTCCTTTGCGGATGATGGCGCGTATGAAGGGTCTGCGCGGCACGCCGTTTGATGTGTTTGGCTACACAGCGGAGCGCAAGATGGAGCGTGCGCTGATCAAACAATACGAGGCTGATATGGCGGAAGTTGTGCCACTGGTGACGGACGCCACGCGGGAGGCCGTGGTGGCCCTGGCCGAATTGCCCAAGCAGATCAAAGGCTTTGGTCCCGTGAAACAGGCCAACGAGGCAAAGGCCGCGAAGCGGCGCGAGGAATTGCTGAGTGTGATCCGGTCAGGTGGGTCAGAAACGGCGCAGGCGGCGGAGTGACCCTGTCACAAATCTGTGGTGTTGTGCGGTCAGGCTAACCCTAACGCCACTCGGAAAAACACATGTCCCGCTCTGCCCGTGAAATCAGCTATGCCCATACGGCGCAAACACGTGCCGGACGTGCGGTCATTCGCCTGTTGGAAAACAGCACGGGCCGGCACCGTCTGATCCGGCGTGCGCGAGGGTATGAGCAGGAGCTTGCGCAGGGACGTGACTTCTTTGACGTGATGACCGCGCGCTACGGGGTGAGCCTTGATATTGCGGGCGGGTGTCTGGATCTGATCCCGCGGGACGGGCCGTTGATTTTCATCGCCAATCATCCTTATGGCATCCTCGACGGGTTGATGCTGGGTCATATCATCGCCCAGCGGCGCAGTGATTTCAGGATCATGGCGCATTCGGCGTTTGATAGGGCGGATGATCTGAGCGGGCATATGCTGCCTGTCAGCTTTGAGGCAGGCAAAGCGGCGCTGGCGCTGAACCTGCGCACCAGAAAAGACGCGCTGCGCCTGTTGGAAGTGGGGGGTGCGGTGGGGGTGTTTCCCGGCGGCACCGTCAGCACCGGTGCGCGGCCCTTTGACAAGCCGATGGACCCAAGCTGGCGCAGCTTTACGGCCCGGATGATCGCCAAATCGCGGGCGCAGGTGGTGCCAATCTATTTTGAGGGCCACACCAGTCGGATGTTTCAGCTTGCCAGCCACCTGCATCCAACTTTGCGTGTTGGCCTGCTTATTCAGGAGTTTCGCAAACGGGTGGACACCTCTGTGCGGGTCGTGATCGGCGCACCGCTGGGGCGTGACGTTTTGGACCCGCTGGCGGGGGATGCAAAAGCCATGATGGATTTCCTGCGCAAAGCGACGTATGACCTGTCACCAGAGCCGCTTGGTGCGCCCGAGCTTGGCTTTGAATTCGATCAACATCATCGCGCCTGAAGGGGCCTGAGCGGTATGGCAGTTGGGATATTTGACAGTGGCCTGGGCGGATTGACCGTCTGGAGCGCCGTGCAGGAGCGTCTGCCGGAGCTGGATGTTGTCTATCTGGCCGACAGTGCTCATGCGCCTTACGGCGTGCGCACGGCAGATGATATCTATGACCTGACCGTCGCCGCCACGCAGCGGTTGTTCGACGCGGGTTGTGATCTGGTGATTCTGGCCTGCAACACGGCCTCGGCGGCTGCGTTGCGGCGGATGCAGGAGGCTTGGGTGCCCAGCGACAAACGGGTGCTTGGGGTATTTGTGCCGCTGATTGAGGCCCTGACAGAGCGGCAATGGGGCGATAACTCTCCCCCGCGTGAGGTCGCGGTGAAACACGTGGCGCTCTTTGCCACACCTGCGACGGTGGCGAGCCGGGCGTTCCAGCGCGAGCTGGCGTTCCGCGCGATTGGCGTGGATGTGGAGGCGCAGGCCTGCGGCGGTGTGGTGGACGCGATCGAGGATGGAGATTTCATTCTGGCCGAGGCGCTGGTGCGCAGCCATGTGGATGCGCTGAAACGCAAGATGCCCGATCCACACGCGGCGATTTTGGGCTGCACGCATTATCCTTTGATGGAAGAGACCTTTCAGGCGGCTTTGGGCGAAGGCGTGAGTGTCTATTCGCAAGCCAGTCTGGTCGCCGAGAGCCTTGCCGATTACCTTGAACGGCACCCGGATAAGCTGGGGTCCGGGGACGCGGCGTTCCTGACAACGGGCGACCCTGCAAAGGTCTCTGACCGCGCGACACAGTTTTTGCGACGACAGATCAGCTTTTCCGCCGCTTGATTTTCGCTTAAACGACACCCGAACAAGGGACTTTCCACATGTATAATATCGCTATTCTTGGCGCGTCCGGCTACACTGGCGCTGAACTGATCCGGCTGATTTCCGGCCATTCTTCCATGACAATCAAGGCCTTGGGAGCCAACTCAAAGGCGGGTCAAAGCCTTGCTGATGTCTTTCCACACCTGCGCCATCTGGATCTGCCCACATTGGTCACCATCGACCAGATTGATTTTGCTGGCATTGATCTGTGCTTTTGCGCGCTGCCGCACAAAACCTCGCAGGAGGTGGTGTCGAAACTGCCTGCGGACCTGAAAATCGTGGACCTTTCCGCGGATTTCCGGCTGCGCGACCCGGAGGCTTATGAGGCGTGGTACGGCAATCCGCACACAGCGATGGAGCAGCAAGCCGAAGCGGTCTACGGCCTGACGGAGTTTTATCGGGACGAGATCAAGGCGGCGCGTTTGGTTGCAGGCACAGGGTGTAACGCGGCGACCGGGCAATTTGCGCTACGGCCCTTGATCGAGCAGGGGCTGATTGATCTGGATGAGATAATCATCGACCTCAAGTGTGCGGTGTCTGGTGCGGGGCGGGCGCTCAAGGAAAACCTGCTGCATGCGGAACTCTCTGAAGGGTATCACGCCTATGCGATTGGCGGGACGCACCGGCACCTGGGCGAGTTTGATCAGGAATTTTCGGCCATCGCCGGGCGCGAGGTGAAGGTGCAATTCACCCCGCATCTGGTGCCCGCCAACCGGGGCATTCTGGCGACCTGCTATGTCAAAGGGGACGCGGCAGCGATTCATGCGGCAATGACGTCGGCCTATGTGGATGAACCCTTTATTGAGGTGATCCCCTTGGGGCAGACCCCAAGCACGCGGCACATCCGGGGGTCGAACTTTTGCCATATCGGGGTTGCGGCGGACCGGATTGCGGGGCGGACGATTGTCACCGCAGCACTGGATAACCTGACAAAAGGTAGCAGCGGGCAGGCGTTGCAGAATGCCAATCTGATGTTAGGTATAGAAGAGCGTGAGGGGTTGATGATGGCCCCGCTCTTTCCATAAAGGGTTTGGCCCGATGAAAAGCCTCAAGAAACAGCGCCGTATTCAGGTCATTGCGGTGGCGGTGGTGGCGCTGATCGCATCTACTGTGCTGATCGGCTACGCGATGCGCGATGGAATCAACTTTTTCCGTGCACCCAGTCAGATCATGGCCGAACCACCCGGCCCGACCGAAGTGTTTCGCATTGGCGGGCTGGTTGAGGAAGGCACCCTTGTGCGCGGCGAAAGCGAAACGGTGCGTTTTAGTGTGACAGATGGCGGCGCGTCTGTGCCGGTCACATTCACCGGAGTGTTGCCTGATCTGTTTGAAGAAAATCAGGGGATGGTGGGTACCGGAAAATACATCAACGGTGTCTTTGAAGCGACTGAAATTCTTGCCAAACACGACGAAAACTATATGCCCGCCGAAGTTGTTGATGCCCTCAAGGAACAGGGTGTCTATGTCGAGCCTGACACCTGACACCGTGCGCAGAGCTTAGGCTGCATTAACCATTGCGCTGCCATTTTGTCCCGCAGAGTTGAGCGGGGTATGTGGCATGACGACGGTACGGGACATTGCAGAGGACATCGTGGGCCGGGAGGGGGGATATGTGAATGATCCCGATGATCCCGGAGGGGCCACGAAGTTTGGCGTGACCATCCACACAATGCAGCGACTTGGGCTGGATCTGACGGGTGATGGTCGTGTAAACGCCGCTGACGTGCGCACGCTCAGCCGGGCGCAAGCGGTTGATATTTTCATCAAACACTATTTTGAGCGGCCCCGGATCGCGGCACTACCCAAGCCTTTGCAACCGACGGTGTTCGACATGTATGTCAATGCCGGGGGCAATGCGGTGAAAATCCTTCAACGGCTTTTGGGCGAGATGGGCATCAAGGTGAGCGTGGACGGCGTTTTAGGTCCGCAGAGCATTGCGGCAGTTTCCCGTGCCATGACCGCAGCGCCCGATCATCTGGTGGATGCCTATGGGATCGCGCGGCGGAACTACTACTTCAGACTGGCAGACAAACGCCCGGCGAGCCGCAAATACGCGCGTACGCGGGCCGGGGGCAAAGGCGGCTGGATCAGACGCGCGGAAGAGTTCATATCGCCGCGCTATCATCTGAGCGACGCAGCTTTCAAGGCGAGGGTTTCGGCATGGGCATGATGGAACGGGTATTTAATTTGGTCTTTGGTGGCGGGGGTAACGTGGTGCGCGAAACCGTTGAGGTTTTTCGCGAGAATGCCGAAGCAGGCGCGCAGCGCAGTGCGGGCATGCAAGGGCAGGCGATGGCGCAATTTGGGGCGGAATTTGCGGTGCCGCGCAAAGGATGGTTTGATCGGTTCATGGACGGGCTGAACCGTTTGCCGCGACCAGCTTTGGCGCTTGGCACATTGGGTCTTTTTGTGTCGGCCATGGTCAGCCCCCTTTGGTTTTCCGAACGAATGCAAGGGATTGCGCTGGTGCCGGAGCCGCTTTGGTGGCTCTTGGGGGTGATTGTATCCTTCTACTTTGGCGCGCGTCATCAGGTCAAAGCGCAGGAATTCCAGCGCGAGATTGCTGGCTCAGTTGCGCGGGTGCCTATGGTGCTCGACAATATTGAAGCGATTGGCAAATTGCGCGCCGATACTGTGGCAGTTGCCGACACCGGACCCGATGCGGCGCTCTCGCTTGCGGCAACGGCGCACACTGACAACGCCGCGCTGACGGATTGGCACCGCAGCCAGCGCTGACTGCGACGCTTTGCACCCCGGCACAGGCCGAATTTACATGGCAAGCGACGGGGTTGCCGCCTATACTTTGTCCTATGATTACAGAGCTTGGACATTTCGCGCTGCTGCTCGCCTTTCTTGTGGCGATTGTGCAGATGATCGTGCCCCTCATCGGCGCACACAAACGCTGGTCAAGCTGGATGGCGGTGGCCGAACCCGCAGCAGGGGCGCAGTTTGCCCTCACCGCGCTGTCGTTTGGCGCGCTGATGTGGGCCTTTATCGTTTCTGATTTCTCGCTGCGGCTGGTCTGGCTGAACTCTCACTCCGCCAAGCCGATGCTCTATAAAATCAGTGGAACATGGGGCAATCACGAAGGGTCGATGCTGCTTTGGGTGCTGATTGTCACGCTCTTTGGGGCGATGGCGGCGTGGTTTGGCAACGGTTTGCCGCCCACTTTGCGGGCGCGGGTGCTGTCGGTGCAGTCCGCCATTGCAGTTGCGTTTTTCGCCTTCATCATCTTCACCTCCAACCCGTTTTTGCGGCTTGAGACGCCGCCTTTCGATGGCCAGGACCTCAATCCGCTGTTGCAGGACCCGGGCCTCGCGTTTCATCCCCCCTTTCTCTACCTCGGCTACGTCGGCCTCAGCATGGCGTTCAGCTTTGCGGTGGCGGCCCTGATCGAAGGGCGCGTGGATGCCGCTTGGGGACGGTGGGTGCGGCCCTGGACGCTGGCGGCATGGGTGTTTTTGACCATCGGCATCGCACTGGGGTCCTGGTGGGCCTATTATGAGCTGGGCTGGGGCGGTTTCTGGTTCTGGGATCCGGTTGAAAACGCGTCTTTCATGCCATGGTTGCTGGCCGCTGCCCTGCTGCATTCCGCCATCGTGGTCGAAAAGCGCGAAGCGCTCAAAAGCTGGACAATCCTGCTGGCGATCCTTGCCTTCGGCTTTTCGCTGATCGGGACATTCATCGTCCGCTCCGGTCTGCTGACCTCTGTGCATGCCTTTGCCAATGATCCAGAGCGTGGTGTCTGGATCTTGATGATCATGGGCTTTTTCATGGGGGGGGCGCTGGTGCTGTTTACCCTGCGGGCAGGCGCGATGGAGGCAAAAGGTGTGTTTGGTCTGGCCAGCCGCGAATCCGCTTTGCTCGTGAACAACCTGCTGTTGGCGGTGTCTTGCTTTGTTGTGTTTGTCGGCACCATGTGGCCGCTGGTGGCAGAGATGTTTTTTGACCGCAAACTGAGTGTGGGACCGCCGTTTTTTAACGCAGCCTTTACGCCCTTTATGGTGCTCTTGGGGCTGATCTTGCCCGTGGGGTCTGTGCTGCCGTGGAAACGGGCGCGGATATCCAAGGCGATGAAGCCGCTGCGCTATGTTTTCGTGCTGGCCATCGCTGTTGGCGGTTTGGCCTATGCGATGCAAAGCGGGCGCAGCCTGATTGGGCCGATTGGTCTGTTCCTTGGCGCATGGCTGGTGATGGGCGTCGTTGTCGAGCTGGCGCAGCGGACCGGGCGTGGGCCGAACCGTTGGGGTCGTTTGCTGCGTCTGCCGCGGGCAGACTGGGGCAAGGCGGTTGCACATGCGGGCCTTGGTGTGACGATGGCCGGTGTGGCGGGACTGACCGCCTGGACGGTCGATGACATCCGCGTGGCGCAGATTGATCGGCCTTGGATGGTCGGCCCTTATGAGCTCACGCTGACCGATGTCAGGGACGTGCGGGGGCCGAACTACCTGTCGACCATGGGCTTCGTAACGCTGAGCGAAGACGGCCGTGAGATTGCCAAGCTGACACCGGAAAAACGGTTCTATCCGGTAGCACAGATGCCCACGACCGAAGCCGGGATCGACTATGATCTCAAGCGCGACGTCTATGTCGTGATCGGGGATCAGCAGACCAATGGCGGGTGGACCGTGCGCACGTATATCAAGCCGCTGACCAACTGGATTTGGATCGGCTCTGCGCTGATGGCACTTGGCGGGCTATTGAGCCTCACGGATCGGCGTTTCCGCGTTGCGGCCGGGGCCTCACGCCGTCGCGCCTCACCGGTGCCAGCAGAATGAAACGGCTGGCCCTGATCCTGATGCTGCTGGCCACGCCGCTTTTGGCGGTGCAACCCGATGAGATCCTTGATGATCCGGTGCTGGAAGAACGCGCGCGAGAGCTGTCCAAAGGCTTGCGCTGTCTGGTCTGTCAGAACGAGAGTATTGACGAAAGCGAAGCGACACTGGCGCGCGATTTGCGTCTGTTGGTCCGTGAGCGGCTGGTGGCGGGCGACAGCGATCGCGAAGCGCTCGATTTCATTGTCGCGCGCTATGGCGAGTTTGTGTTGCTGAACCCGCCGGTGAAAGGGGCCAACTGGCTGCTTTGGGGGGCAGGGCCGCTGATGCTTTTGCTCGCGGGGGGTGTTGGCCTGTCCTATCTGCGCGCCCGTGCCCGGGCCAGCGCGCCTCAAGAAGTGCCGCTGTCGGTCGAAGAACAGGCGCGGCTGGATGATATTTTGAAACAATGACGTCTGGTTTCGCTGGTCCCGCGCCGCGACTTTGATAACACTGTGCCAAACTTTTTGGATACAGGACGCGCGATCATGGAATATCAAACCATCACCTACACCGTTGAAGAGGGCGTGGCCCTGATCACCATGGCACGCCCGGACAAGATGAACGCGCTGACCACGCAGATGCGCGCAGAGATTGCCCATGCAGCCACGCAAGCGGGCAAGGATGCGCGCGTGATGGTACTGACAGGTGAAGGACGTGCGTTTTGCTCAGGTCAGGACCTTGGCGATCGCGCTTCGGGCACATCGGTGGATATGGAGCGGACATTGCGTGACGAATATGCGCCGATGCTCCGGGCCATTGTGAATTCACCTATCCCAACAATCGCGGCGGTCAACGGCCCCGCGGCGGGCGCCGGGGCCAACCTCGCGCTGGCGGCGGACGTGGTCTTTGCGACGGAATCGGCATATTTCATGCAGGCATTCACACGAATTGGCCTGATCCCGGATGCCGGTGGCACCTATGTGCTGCCGCGATCCATGGGGACAGCCAAGGCAATGGGGGCGGCGCTGTTTGCGGACAAAATCAGCGCGCGGCAAGCTGACGATTGGGGAATGATCTGGGAAGCGGTGCCGGACGGAGAGTTTGACGCCCACTGGCGCGCCAAGGCGGCACATCTGGCCAATGGACCAACCGTGGCCTACGCCAGCGCCAAGGAAGTCATCCGTGGCACATGGGACAATTCATTCGAGGAACAGCTTACCTTTGAAGCGCAGCAGCAAGGTGTTTGCGGCAAATCGCGGGACTTCAAAGAGGGCGTGCTGGCCTTTACCGAAAAACGCGGCGCGTCTTTCGAGGGGCGCTAAAGCGCGCGTTCCACCAAAAGCACATCGTCAGCAGAAAGCGCCGGGCCGGATGCGCTGGCGATGACTGCCACGGCGATGCCATCTGCAAGCACGGTTTGAACCGACCCTGAGATCGCGCGAATTGTGATCTCAGGCGGGGTTTCGCCCTTGTTGTAGACAACCGCAACTTGGTCTCGGTCCATGATGTTGTCTGGCACCAGCGCGCCTTGGGGGGCGGCCTCCGGCAAGCTGGAGCAGGACGGCATGCCCGCAGCACGGTCCCAGTTCAGGCGGGTCATTTCAATGTCGCCTCTCATTGCTGCATACCACCCAAAATGCGTTTCATACCCCTGGCGCGCGCACGAGCCTCTTTTCGGGTTACAAACAGGGCAAGTGCGGCGGTCGCGACAAGGACAAAGCCCAGAGCAATGGCAAACTCGTTAAACATGAATGGGCCTTTCTTGGTGCGGTGGCGACACGCTACTTGTCCCGAATAGATCGGGTCAAGCATCGGGTTTGATTGTCGGCAAGCACGAAACAATGCCGCAATTGTGCCTTGTTTCGGCCATTCCTGTTTCGATACGAGCAATTTCTGGTGAAACAGTATCGCTGTTTTGCGCTGATTTTTCAGCGCGCTTCACCGGTTGTCCCTGCGCGATTCGGAATTGCGGGATTCTCATTGGGTGGAAATGTGGCGGTGCGGTTGGATACTGTTGCCCTTGCGTCAACAAAGCGAGGCAACGCAAAACGCCCCGGCGGTCAGGCCGGGGCGTTTGTCTGAACAGGCGTGGTGCTCAGCGTGTTTCGATGTCTGAATAGTCGCGGGCCGTCTCTCCAAGATAGAGCTGACGGGGGCGGCCGATCTTGTTCTGCGGATCGGCAATCATCTCTTTCCACTGAGAAATCCAGCCAACCGTCCGGCTCAATGCAAAGATGGGCGTAAACATGGATGTTGGAAAACCCATCGCCTCAAGAATGATGCCGGAATAGAAGTCCACATTTGGAAAGAGCTTCTTTTCGGAGAAGTACGGATCCTCAAGCGCTGCTTTTTCAAGCTCTTTTGCAACTTGTAGGATGGGGTTGTTTTCCACGCCGAGCAGCTCAAGCACTTCATCAGCGCTTTCTTTCATCACGGTCGCGCGGGGGTCGAAGTTTTTGTAGACGCGGTGACCAAAACCCATGAGGCGGAAGGGGTCGTCCTTGTCTTTGGCGCGGGCGATGAACTCGGGGATGCGATCGGGTGTGCCGATCTCCTTGAGCATTTCAAGGCAGGCCTGGTTCGCCCCGCCGTGTGCGGGACCCCAGAGGCAGGCAATGCCGGCGGCGATGCAGGCAAAGGGGTTCGCCCCGGATGACGACGCAAGCCGTACCGTTGAGGTGGAAGCGTTTTGTTCATGATCCGCGTGCAACGTGAAAATACGGTCCATCGCACGGCTGAGGATCGGGTTGACCACATAATCCTCGGCAGGCACGGCAAAACACATCCGCAGGAAGTTCGACGCGTAGTCAAGATCATTGCGCGGATACACAAATGGCTGTCCGATGGTATATTTGTAAGCCATCGCGGCAATCGTCGGCATCTTGGCGATCAGACGGATCGAGGCCACTTCGCGCTGCCATTCATCGGTGATGTCGGTGCTGTCGTGATAGAAGGCCGACATTGCGCCGACGACACCGACCATAACGGCCATGGGATGCGCATCGCGGCGGAACCCGCGGAAAAAATTCATCATCTGTTCGTGCAGCATCGTGTGATTGGTCACACGGGATTCAAAGTCTTCCAACTCTGCAGGGGAGGGAAGCTCACCGTAAAGCAGCAGATAGCACACTTCGAGGTAGTGGGATTTGCCCGCCAGCTGGTCAATCGGATAGCCGCGATGCAAAAGAACACCCTCAGCGCCGTCGATGTAGGTGATCGTGCTGTCGCAAGACGCTGTCGAGGTAAAGCCGGGATCATAGGTGAACAAACCCGCTTGCCCATAAAGTTTGCGAATATCGATCACATCGGGACCTTCGGTGGGCGAAAAAATCGGCAGGTCATAGTCCTTGCCGTCAATGCTTAGTTTTGCGGATTTCGTGCTCTCAGTCATACGGTCCCTTTCGTCCGATGGGCGGCCGCGCAGTTCTCGCGGGCCGTCTGGGGCGCGGCCCTTGGCGCGGGCCGTTCCGTGGTGTTATCGCACGGTGCGTTGATAAGGTGTTAACCCTAAATCAAACACCGGCGTCAGTCAGGCGGGCGAGGGTTTCATCACGTCCCAACACCAGCATCATGTCAAAAACAGATGGGGTCACTGCGCGCCCTGCAAGTGCCGCCCGAAGGGGCCCCGCGAGTTTGCCGAATTTGGTATCTTTGCTGGCGGCAAAGCCGTTCAGCACCTCCTCCAGCGTTTCTCGATCCCAGCTAGCATTTTGCAACTGCGGCGTCAATTCATTCAGCATACCACGGGATACCGTATCGAGGTTCTTTGACGCTTTCTCATCTGGCGCAATGGGGCGGGACGCGAGGGCAAAGTGTGCCTTTTCAATGAGTTCAGGCAGGGTTTTCGCCCGTTCTTTGAGGCAATACATCGCCCTTTCCAGCGCATCACTTTGTTGCGCGCTCAGCGCTGGAAGGGCTGCCGCTGCAAGGTAGGCTTCGCACTCATGCCGCAATGCAGCGTCATCCGTCACGGCGATATGCTGACCACAGATGTTTTCAAGTTTCTTGAAATCAAACTGAGCAGGGCTTTTGCGGATGCCCTCCAGGTCGAACCATTCGCGCGCTTGCGCGTCTGAGAAGAATTCATCGTCGCCATGGCTCCATCCGAGCCGCGCAAGGTAGTTGCGCATGCCAGCAGCCAGATACCCCATCGCCTGATATTCCTGCGCGCCCGTGGCTCCGTGACGTTTCGACAGTTTCTTGCCATCGGACCCATGGATCAGCGGAATATGCGCCCAGACCGGCACCTCCCATCCCATCGCCTCATAAATCATCATCTGGCGCGCTGCATTGTTGAGGTGATCATCGCCGCGCACCACATGGGTGACACCCATATCGTGATCGTCCACCACCACCGCAAGCATATAGACAGGCGTGCCATCAGAGCGCAGCAACACCATGTCATCCAGCGTGCTGTTCTGGATCGTCACATCGCCTTGCACGCGGTCCCGGATCACGGTCTGTCCGTCCTGCGGTGCCTTGATCCGAATGACGTAAGGCGCATCGGGGTGATCCGCCGCATCTGCATCCCGCCAGGGCGACCGGTAAAGCGTGCTTTTGCCTTCTGCCTTGGCAGCCTCGCGGAAGGCCGTAATCTCGTTTTGCGTGGCAAAACACTTGTAGGCCTTGCCCTGCGCCAGCAGGTCACGGGCCACCTCGGCATGGCGGGCGGCATTGTCAAACTGGCTTACGATCTCTCCGTCGTGGTCAAGGCCCAGCCAATCCATTCCTTTCAGGATTGCATCCGTCGCCTCCGGCGTGGAGCGGGCACGGTCGGTGTCTTCAATCCGCAAGAGGAACTTGCCGCCCCGACCACGGGCATAGAGCCAGTTGAAAAGCGCGGTACGTGCGCTGCCGATATGGAGAAATCCGGTGGGGGACGGGGCGAAACGGGTAACGACGGGCGCGGACATGGGTGTGACTTTCTTAACAAGTGAGGGCCGGGGTTGGTTGGCGTTTACCTTTTGCTAACCATCATCCCCGTAAGGTTTGAGGTCTGTCTATCCAGTGCGCGGAACGGGGGCAAGCATGGGCGGCCCGAGCCCGATGATCAAACGCCTTTGGGCGCAGATTGAGGCCACGCTGATCTTGCAGCGCGGGCACCTGTTGGGCTGGGTTCCTGTCTGTCTGGCTGCGGGCATCGGGCTCTATTTCTCCATCAAAGTGGAGCCGGATGTGATGATGTTTGGCGCGCTGGGAGGCGCCTGTCTGGTGCTGATCGTGCTGTCGCGCATGATGTCAGAGGCGTTTGCACCTTTGCCCATGGCCATCACGCTGATTTGCATCGGTTTTGTCATCGCTGGCGCACGGGCGCATTCGGTTGCAGGCCCGGTGTTGGGCTGGCGGTATTATGGCCCGATTGAGGGCCGGATTGTCGCGATGGACCGCAGCCAGTCGGACGCGCTGCGGCTCACGCTGGATCAGGTCCGGCTGGAGCGCGTGTCCCCCGCTCGCACGCCCCACCGCGTTCGCATATCGCTGCACGGGGACGGGGCGGCAGGCATCACGCCAGAACCGGGCTTGCGGGTGATGACAACCGGGCATCTGTCCCCGCCGTCAGGTCCGGTGGAACCCGGTGGATTTGATTTTCAGCGCCATGCATGGTTCGCCCGACTAGGTGCTGTGGGCTACACCCGCGTGCCCCTGATGGGGGCCGCATTGGCCACAGAAGGTCACGCAGGACTGGCGGTGTTCCGGGTCCGCATGGCGGCGTCGAACCACATCACGCAGGTCCTGCCCGACGACACGGGTGGTTTTGCTGCGGCCATCACCACCGGAGACCGCAGCGGCATCAGCCGCAACGCGTTAGAGGCGCTCAGGGCCAGTAACCTCGCGCATTTGCTGGCGATTTCCGGTCTGCACATGGGGTTGCTGACGGCTGTTGTCTTTGGCGCGTTGCGGCTGTTGCTGGCGGCTCACCCCCATGTGGCCCTGCACTGGCCAACCAAGGGGATTGCGGCCGTGGGCGCGCTGATCGCTGCGTGTGGATATCTGGCGCTGTCGGGCGGAAACGTCGCGACACAGCGCGCCTTTATCATGGTGGCGGTGGCGCTGGCGGCCTTAATCATCGGGCGGCGGGCGCTTTCGCTGCGCGCGGTCGCTGTGGCGGCCACCCTTGTGCTGATCATGCGGCCTGAAGCCCTGATGGGACCGGGCTTTCAGATGTCCTTTGCCGCGACTACAGCGCTTGTCGTGGTTTTCGGCTGGCTGCGCTATCTGGAGCATCAGGCCATTCCCCGTTGGGCGCGGCCGGTCTTTGCAACATTCGTATCCTCTGCCGTTGCCGGATTGGCCACAGCGCCGATTGCGGCCGTGCATTTCAACGCCATCGCGCATTATGGGCTGATCGCAAACCTGCTGTCGGTGCCGCTGATGGGGGTGCTGGTGATCCCTGCCGCGGTGATTGCACTTGTGCTGGCCCCACTTGGCCTTGACTGGATTGCGCTCAAAGCGATGGGGCTGGGGTTGGACTGGATCCTTGGTGTTGCACACCATGTGGCAGCCATTGAGGGCGCGCGGGGCTATGTGATCGGGCCGGGGCCGTGGGTTTTGCCACTGCTTGCTCTGGGGTTTCTGGCTGTGGTGCTGTGGCAGGGACGGCTGAAATGGGGGGGGCTGGCGATGATGGCGCTGAGCTTTGTGCTCTGGCAGGGGGCCGTCCGACCAGAGGTGCTGATCGCGGACAATGGCACATTGGTGGGCGTGATGACCGATCAGGGGCGCGGGCTCAGCAAGGCCAAGGGCGCGGGGTTTGTGGCGCGAAACTGGCTGGAGAATGATGGAAATGGCGGCGGACAGCTTGCGGCGTCAAAGCTATGGTCTGACGGATCTTTGGTGCATCTGTCGGGCAAACGTGCTGTCGCTGGCTTTGCGGGGTGCAGGGCGGGACAGATTGTTGTGGCGTCGGTTGAAATGCACAGGGACGCCGCGCCTGATTGTCCCATCTTTGACCCGCCAAAACTGCGCCAAACCGGGTCTATTGCGCTGCGGCGCACAGCGGCTGGATGGCAGATGGTGACGGCACGGGACAAAGCCGGAGAGCGGCTTTGGACCAATTGGCCCAAAGAGCGGCCTGCATACGATCAGTACGTCCGGATCAATCCGACCAATCGGCCTTGAACCTTGACCTTGTCAGAGGCCAATACCCTCGTTTCATAGGCCGGGTTTGCAGCCTCCAAAGCGATGGAACTGCCCTTGCGGCGGAACGTCTTGAGCGTTGCTTCGCTGTCCTCAACCAATGCCACAACGATATCGCCGTCATCGGCGGTGGAGGATTCGCGGATGACCACGACATCGCCATCGTTGATCCCGGCGTCGATCATTGAATCGCCTTTCACCTCAAGCGCGTAGTGTTCCCCGGACCCTGCAATCATGCCGCTGGGCACGGTTACGGAGTGGGTCATGTGGTTGATCGCTTCAATCGGGACACCAGCGGCAATCTGGCCCATCACCGGCACGCTGAGCGCCTCGGCAACACTGACATCCAGTGCAGCAGCGGGCGGTGGTGTATCGGGGCGGTCGCCGTCAATCACGCGCGGGGTAAAGCCGGTGCTGGGCATGCCGCCAAGGCTTTCAGGGAGTTTCACAACCTCAATCGCGCGGGCGCGATGTGCCAGACGGCGGATGAACCCGCGTTCTTCCAGCGCAGTGATCAACCGGTGGATGCCCGATTTGGATCGCAGATCCAGCGCAAGCTTCATTTCATCAAAACTCGGCGGGACACCGTCGCGCTGCACGCGCTTGTGGATAAATGCCAAAAGATCGAGTTGTTTTTTGGTCAGCACAGCCAAGTCCTCGTGGATAGTTTTCTTTTGTTCTACGGATGTTCTTGTTTTGTGTCAATGGATGTTAAATCTGAATGAATGTGACTGTGTCGCCCTTAACTCTGGCTGGATCGTTCACAGGGCGCACCATCAGGGCATCGGCGGTGGCAAGCACGGACAGCAAAGAACTGTCCTGCCGGGTGTCGGGATAGAGCGCGCCATCTTTGAGCCGGGCGCGCATGTAATGGGCGCGGGAGCCGTTGGCGGGGATATCGACACCCAGCGGCGCTTGGAGGGCGGGGGGATGCAGGTCCGACAGCCCCAGCAGGCGGCGCACGACAGGTGCCACAAAAACCGTGCCACAGACCATGGCGGAGACCGGATTGCCGGGCAGGCCGATCATGGCGGCTTTGCCGAGACGCCCGGCCATGAGCGGTTTGCCGGGGCGCATGGCGATCTTGTAAAAGCTCTGTTCCATCCCGATTTCAGCGGCAACGGGGGCCACCAGATCATGATCCCCAACGGACGCGCCACCAATCGTCAGGACCAAATCGGCGCCGTCGCTGAGCGCAAAGGCCTGTTTCAAGGAAGCTGCGTTGTCGCGGGCGATGGGCAGCAGGCGCACGTCGGCCCCCAGCCCCTCAAGCAGGGCGGTGATGCCGAAACTGTTGGACGCGACGATCTGATCGGTGCCCGGCTCTTCGCCCGGTTGCACCAGCTCATCGCCCGTGGCGAGCACCGCGACAACAGGTTTGCGTGTCACAGGCACGCGCGCGATGTTCATCGCCGCGAGCAGGGCAACGTCAGCAGGGCGCAGCCGCTGCGGTGCGGTAACGGTCTGACCGGTGACAAAATCACCCCCGGCGGGGCGGATGTTGTCCTTGTCCTTGATGTCATGTCCCAGTGTGATCAGATCACCGCGCGGGGTCACATCCTCTTGGATCACAACAAAATCGGCCCCGTCAGGGACCGGAGCCCCGGTAAAGATCCGCACGGCCTGTCCTGCGCGCAAGGAGCCGTCAAAGCGATGACCGGCAGCGGCTTCGCCGATGACCTTGAACATCGCATCAGGTTCAACTTCGGCGCGGCGCAAGGCGTAGCCATCCATAGAAGAGGCGGCAAAAGGGGGCTGTGTACGGGTGGCGCAGACGTCTTGGGCAAGAACGCGGCCAGCGGCGGCGCGCAGAGCAACGTCTTCGGCCTCCAAGGGCGCGACAAGATCAAGCAGCCCGCGCAACGCCTCCTCAACGGAGATCATGTGGCCTCAAAGCGGCCTGACTTCCCACCGTCCTTGAGGACCACGCGCAGCCCGCCTATCTCCATCGTTTTGTCCACCGCTTTGGACATGTCATAGACCGTGAGCGCGGTGACGGAGGCCGCGGTTAGCGCTTCCATCTCGACCCCGGTCTGGCCTGTGGTTTTGACGGTAGCGGTGATGCGGATGCCGGGCAGATCAGGATCAGGGGTCAGATCAACGCTGACCTTGGTGATCGGCAGTGGGTGACACAGCGGGATCAGGTCAGAGGTGCGTTTCGCCGCCATGATCCCGGCAAGCCGAGCGACACCCAGAACATCCCCCTTTTTAGCGCGGCCTTCGGTAATGATATCAAAGGTTTCACGCTGCATTTTGATGTGATTTTCCGCAACAGCGATGCGGGAGGTCACGGCCTTGTCCGAGACATCGACCATGTGCGCGTCACCCTTGGCGTCGAAATGGGTGAGGGACATCACATGCCTCCGGCGGTGAGCGGGTTGGTCAGCAATCTGCGCGTTGCCGCTGTGACATCCTCTTGCCGCATCAGGCTCTCACCGATGAGGAAGGTCCGCGCGCCGTACATCGCCATATCGGCAAGGTCGTGAGGCGTGTTCAACCCGGATTCGGAGACCATCAGGCGATCCGCTGGCACATGTTTTGACAGTTCACGTGTCACATCAAGAGAGGTTTCGAACGTATTGAGATTGCGGTTGTTTATGCCCATCAGGCGGCTCTTGAGGCGGGTCGCGCGCTCAAGCTCAGCGGCGTCATGTACTTCGATGAGCGCGTCCATATCCCAGTGGGTCGCGGCATCCTCAAGCTCAGCTGCCTGCGCGTCCGAGACGGAGGCCATGATGATCAGGATGCAATCCGCGCCAAGGCTGCGCGCTTCCGCGACCTGATAGGTGTCGTAGAGAAAATCCTTGCGCAGGGCGGGCAGGGTGCAGGCGTCGCGCGCTTGCGTCAGAAAGCTCTTGTCGCCCTGAAAGCTGGGCACATCCGTCAGCACAGAAAGGCAGGTCGCCCCGCCTGCCGCATAGGCCTGCGCGAGTGTGGCTGGGTCAAAGTCATCGCGGATCAACCCTTTGGACGGGCTGGCTTTTTTGATTTCGGCAATCAGACCATATCCTTCGCGAGAGGCATCAAAAAGCGCGTCAGCAAAGGGGCGCACCGGGCTTGCTGCCTGTGCTGCCGCTTCGACCTCTGCGAGCGGGCGCGCGGCCTTGTCAGCGGCCACTTCTTCCAGCTTGTAGGCTTTGATTTTGTCTAGGATCGTCTGTGTCATGGTCCCTCCGGGTCGCCCCAGTTTATGCGGCCTAAGCCTTGGGCCTGCAACCATACATTCGTCTGGCTGAACGGGCGGGAGCCGAAAAAGCCGCGATAGGCGGAAAGCGGCGAAGGATGTGCGCTTTCGATCTTGAGATTGAAGTTCTGTTGCACCGCAGCGGCTGCCTTGTGCGCAGGCGTCCCCCAGAGCAGATAGGCGCGCGGCGCATCGCTCAGGCGCGCCAGTACATCTTGCACAAGGTGGTGCCATCCGAGGCGCGCATGTGCTTTTGCCTGCCCCTGAGGGACGCTCAACGCGGTGTTGTGCAACAAGACGCCTTGGTCAGCCCAGTCGCCGAGGTCCGTGCGTGTGCGTGGACGCCCCAGATCGCTCTCTATCTCTTTGAAAATATTGCCAAGACTGTCGAGACGTCCGCCGAATCCCTGCGGGATGGAAAAGGCCAGCCCATCAGCCTTGCCGGGTGTGTGATAGGGGTCCTGGCCAATGATAACGACACGCGTGTCTTGCGGTTGGGTGCGTTCCAGCGCGTGAAACATGGCCCGGGCGGGTGGAAAGATGGGCCGCGTCTCCGCTTCCAGCTTAGTTGCGATGTCCGGCCAATGGTTGGTGAAGAACGGCAGGTCACTCCATGCGCCGAGGCCGGCTGGCAGGCCATGGGTCATTTCTGTTGTGAGACTTCTGCGACGCGGGTGATCTTGTCCTTGGCCGCGCCGGAATCGATGCTTTCGCGGGCCATCTCAACCCCGGCGGGCAAGTCCGATGCCACATCTGCCACCACTAGGGCCGCCGCCGCGTTCAACAACACCGCGTCGCGGTAGGCAGATGCCTCACCTTCCAACAGGGCGTTGAAATCACGGGCGTTTTCCTCAGGCGTGCCACCTACGATGGCTTCAAAGGGATGCACGGGCAGCCCGGCCATGTCAGGGTGAACTTCAAAATCAGTCACAGCCCCATCAGCCAGCCCCGACACCCAGCTCACGCCGGTGATGGTCAGCTCATCGGTGCCGTCCGAGCCGTGTACGAGCCACGCTTTCTCAGACCCCAGCGCCTGCAACGTCTCTGCCATCGGGCGGATGAGATCGCGGCGGTAGGCCCCGGTCAACTGGCGTTTGACGCTGGCGGGATTGGTGAGCGGGCCGAGGATATTGAAGATTGTGCGCGTGCCCAGTTCCGCGCGTGTGGGCATGACATGGGCAATTGCGGGGTGGTGCATGGGGGCCATCATAAAGCCGATGCCCGCCTCGGCCAGTTCACGTTCCACCACCGCAGGGCCAACCATGACGTTGAGGCCCATTTGCGTCAGCGCATCCGCCGCGCCGGATTTGGACGATAGGTTGCGGTTGCCGTGTTTGGCGACCGTCACCCCGGCACCTGCCACAACAAAGGCGGTGGCAGTCGAGATATTGAGCGTGCCTTTGCCGTCGCCGCCGGTGCCCACGATGTCCATCGCCCCCTCTGGCGCGCGCACGGCGTTGCATTTCGCCCGCATCACCGACGCGGCGGCAGCGTATTCGTCCACCGTCTCACCGCGGGTGCGCAGGGCCATCAAAAAGCCGCCGATCTGGCTTGGCGTGGCTTCACCTTCAAAAAGGATTTCAAAGGCTTGCGCGGCCTGATCACGGGTCAGGGGACCTTCGGCGGCGGCGTCAATCAAGGGTTTGAGCGCGTCACTCATGCGGGCACCTTCATTTCATTCAGGAAGTTTTGCAGCATCGCATGGCCATGCTCAGAGCGGATGGATTCGGGATGAAACTGCACGCCGTGCAGGGGCAGCTCACGATGTTGCAGCCCCATGATCGTGCCGTCCTCCAGCGCCGCCGTGACCTGCAGGCAGTCGGGCAGCGTGTCACGTTCCACCATCAGCGAATGATAGCGCGTGGCCGCAAAGGGTGTCGGCAGGCCCGCAAAGACGCCAGTGCCGTCGTGGTGCATCTGCCCCAGCTTGCCATGCACAATATCGCCTGCGCGCACGACCTTGCCGCCAAAGGCCTGCCCCAGCGTCTGATGGCCAAGGCACACACCAAAAAGCGGGATTTTGCGTTCGGCGGCGGCCAGCGTGAGATCAAGGCAGATGCCCGCCTGATCGGGATCGCAGGGACCGGGCGACAGCAGAATGCCAGCAGGCTTCATCGCAAGCGCATCGGCAACAGAGAGCTTGTCGTTGCGATGCACATGCACATCCGCGCCAAGTCCACCCAGATAGTGTACAAGGTTGTAGGTAAAGCTGTCGTAGTTATCTATTAGCAGCAACACGGGCGTAATTCTTTGCGTCTCTGGGGGCATAGGGCTGGTCTGGGGGCCTGCTGCCGGGGTATAGGTTGCGCATAGATGTTCAGGCTTGCCCCGCGCCGTCAAGAGCGCACGCAGGCCTAAATCAATCGTCGGTCGCCGCACCCACCTTGTGTTGGCGACCACGGGAGCAGGAGTGGGCAAATGATGCGCGGTTTTCTTGGCGGGGCGCTTTCGGGCGGTGTGCTTGGGCTTGGTGTGGCGGTTGTCGCCTCGGCGATCGCACCTCCGCCGCAACCTCCACAGGTCAGCGATGCCGCCCCCGGTGCGACCCAGTCGCCCGTTGAGGTGAACGGTTCTGATGCCGCAGGCTCCGAAGTCGATACGGCGGTGCAAGCCGGGCAATCGGCAGCACCCGCGCCCGCGCCTGACCCCGATACGCTGACAGCCTTGGGCCAAGAGACCCGGGCGACGGCTCAGGCACCGCAGACGGGTGTGGCGTCAGACCTCTCGACCCCAGCAGAGACCGCACATGCAGGTGGTGTGGCATTGGACGGCGAAGAGCCGGTTTTGCCGAACCCGCAGGCGCTGGCCCCGATGGCACCGCAGCCCGCCGATGATGTGTCGATCAGTACGCAGCCCGCGCAACCGCCGCAGCCGCAGGCGGAGGATGTCGAGACCGCGTTCGAGGAGACCGAAGATGCTGGCACCCAGACGCCTTTGACCGATGAACCGGTGCGCATTGTCTCGGATGCGCCTGAGGCATCGGAGGCCCCCGGTGCAGATGAAACCAGCCAGACCATCGTGACAGAGACCCCAGCCGCCGAAGACGCCCCCGTAACACCAGAGGCGGTGGCCGAGAGCGAAGCGGAAACGCCAGAGGCGGTGGTCGAGAGCGAGACGGAAACGCCAGCTGTGCAAGAGACCGCAGAGGCACCTGCGCCAGAGGACGTTGTGGTTGCCGAGGCACCTGAGGCTCCTGAGGCAACAGAGCCGGACGTGCCGGATGCGACCAATGAGGCAGAGCTCGCTCCGGTGGATCCCCCTGCAACTGTTGCCCCCGAGACCGCAGATGCGGTTGAGCAGGAGACGGCAGAGGCCGCCCCGGCAGATGCCACACCCCAGGAGGATGATGCGCCGCAAGTGGCGATGCTTGCCCCCACGGCGCGGCCGCAAATTGGCACGCCCGCCATCTCCCTCACGGATCGCGACAACGGTGTGACGGTCAACCGGCTTGTGCCGTCTGCCGTGCCAGCGACCGATCCAGCCGATGTGACCGTAATCTCAGAAGCAGGCGCTGCAAGCCCCAATCAAGACCCGCGTCCCATTGCGCGCAACGGGCAGCCCTTTGCCAACCCTGACGCAAAGCCATTGATGAGCATTGTATTGATCGACAACGGTGCCAGCGCCACGGCTGGCCAAGCAGGGATCGCGGCGTTGCGCAGTTTTCCCTACACGCTCAGCTTTGCGGTCGACAGCAGCCTGCCGGACGCGGCAGAGCGGGTGAAGCTCTATAAAGACGCCGGTTTTGAAGTTCTCGCGATGATTGACTTGCCGCCGGGGGCGCAGGCCACCGATGCGGAAACAACGCTGGGCGTGACACTGGCGCAACTGCGTGAGGTCGTGGGCGTGTTGGAAGGTCCCGCGGGCAGTCTGCAAGGGTCGCGCGCGGTATCAGATCAGGTGACGGCGATCTTGAACCAGAGCGGTCACGGTCTGGTCACGCAAGACAAGGGCCTCAACACCATGCCCAAGCTCGCGGTCAAGGAAGGGGTGCCAGCCGCCCCTGTGTTCCGCGATTTTGACAGCAAGGATCAAAGTGCAACGGTTATTCGACGTTTCCTTGATCAGGCGGCGTTCAAGGCGGGGCAAGAAGGGGCAGTGATCATGCTGGGCCGATTGCGGCCCGACACGATTTCGGCGCTTTTGCTTTGGGGATTGCAGGATCGTGCAGGACAGGTGGCGCTTGCCCCGATTTCAGCGGTCCTGTTGAACGCGGTAGAAGACGGCTGATCTGCCGCCAGCGGATCTGGCGCTGAGATCAGCGGTCATACGCGTTTTCTTTCAAAGAAAACGGTCGGGAATTTTGAAAATTCCCGATCCCTGTCTCATCACGAAGTGCAGGACGCCACAGGTATCACCGCCTGAGCCCGCTCCGTGAAAGAGGCTTCTTCTGTTTTCGTCCCCATTGCTGCACGCACGGTGGCCCCTGCAATCTCTGACCCGCTGACCGTGATTTCGCGGCCCCCGCCGGTGTCATCCACATCGATGGTGAACGCCACGCTTTGTCCTTGTCCCAGACCGCGCAGATCCAGCTCTATGGCGGTGTCCCCGTCCAGAACGGTCGGCAGTACATTCAGATTTTCGGCACCCGCAACCAGCTCAAAAGGTTGAAAGACCTCAACCCCTGCGCCGGTGCCGGTGACGTCAAAAATCAACCCCGCAGGTGCGGTGCCAAGATCAAGGGTCACACGTGCGGCTGGCACAGCACAATCGCCGGTGTTGGTCAGGGTAAATCTGTCCTTGGGGGCACCTTCGTCAAAACGAACGGTGAGGTCGGCTTGTGCGGCTGACGTGCACAGGATGAGTGCGAGGGCGGAAAGTCTGAACATTGAGGGCCTCCAATTGGGTTGGAAGATAGCTAGCGCCCGACTTGTCAAAGACAATGTTCAGATGATCTCATCCTCATCAAACAGCGGATCGCTTTCCAGTTGCGCCGCAAGATCGTCCACGGTGTCTGTCGCCGCTTTCGGGCTGAGCCGTGCGAGGTGAAAAACCGCATCGCCTTCGTTCACGACGGGCAGGATCGCACGGCCAATCAGGATACCGGCGTTGGGCGCGATGAGGTCCGTCTCCACATCGCCAAATGGATCAGACACCGTGGCGAGAACATCGCCTTCGGCCACCGTTTCGCCCTCAGCCCGAAAGGTCCGCAACAGGCCGCCCGCGGGCGCACGTTGCCAGGAGGATGAGATGCACAGATGCGGCGCGACCTTGGCTTTGGCGATGCCCTTCGCGGGCAACATGTCTTGTCCGCGCATGACACGCAGGATGCCCGCAACCCCGGCACGCACGGCCATCTCATCAAAGCGCAAGCCTTCGCCCGCTTCGTACAGCACAATCGGCACGCCGTGGTCGGCGGCCACCGCACGCAACGAGCCCTCCCGCAAGGGGGATGTGAGCACCACAGGTGCGCCGAAATCCAGCGCCATCTTTGCGGTCATTTTATCGCCGGGAGAGACACGAACCTGCGGCAGGTTGGTGCGGTGAATGGCGGCAGAATGCAGATCAATGCCGAAGTCACAACGTTTGACCACATCGCCGAGAAAGATATGGGCCAGCCGGGAACCGAGCGAGCCGGAGGGGTGACCGGGAAAGCAGCGGTTCAGGTCGCGGCGGTCCGGCAGATAGCGCGAGCGGCTGAGAAAGCCGTAGGAGTTCACAACAGGCACAACGAGAAGTGTGCCGCGCAACGCGTTAAGCTGTGGCGCGCGCAAGAGGCGGCGCACGATCTCAACGCCAATGACTTCATCGCCGTGGATGGCGGCGCTGACGAACATCGTGGGGCCGGGGCGTTTGCCGTGATGCACCTGCACCTGCAGCCCAACCGGCGTATGATCGGGCAGGGTTGAAACGGGCAACGTGACCGTACACGACGTGCCGGGGGCGATGCTGTGGCCTTCAATCTCAAACGCCGGACGTTGCGGTGACATGGATCAGTTGCGCCCGCTGCCGCCAAAGCGCGCGGCGTCCTCAGCAGCGCGGCGAATGGCACCGGATTTGTGCACCGTTTCCATAAACTCCGCTTCGGCGTCGCTATCATAGACCACGCCGCCACCTGCCTGAATGAACAACGTTTCATCCTTGATCACAGCGGTGCGCAGGGCGATGCACATGTCCATGTCGCCGCCCGCGCTGAAGTAGCCGACACCGCCGCCATAGACGCCACGCTTTTCCGGCTCCAACTCATCGATGATCTGCATCGCGCGGACCTTGGGCGCGCCAGAAACGGTGCCCGCAGGCATCCCGGCAAAGAAAGCGTCGAGCGCGTCACACCCTTCTTTCAGCTCACCCACCACGTTGGAGACGATGTGCATCACGTGGCTGTAGCGTTCCACGATGAATTCCTCTGTGGGCCGCACCGTGCCGATCTTGGCCACGCGGCCCACATCATTGCGGCCTAGATCCAGCAGCATGAGGTGTTCGGCCAGTTCCTTTTCATCCGCCAGAAGCTCAGCTTCGAGCGCGCGGTCCTCTTCTGGCGTGGCCCCACGCCGCCGGGTGCCTGCGATGGGGCGAATCGTGACTTCGTTGCCAAAGACCCGCACGAGGATTTCCGGTGAGGCCCCGACCACATGAAAGCCGCCAAAATTGAAATAGAACATGAAGGGTGAGGGGTTTGTGCGCCGGAGCGAGCGATAAAGCGCGAAGGGCGGCTGGGTGAAACCCTGCGCCCAGCGTTGCGACGGCACCACCTGAAAGATGTCGCCCGCCACGATGTATTCGCGCGCCTTTTCCACCGCTGCCTTGTAGCCATCGCGTGTGAAATTGCTGACCGGGGCCGGGGCCTCATCCGCGTCGCCCAGATCACGAGAGGTGCCGGGCATCGCGCGCTCCAGATCACGCACTGCGTCCATCACCCGCTCAGCGGCCTGCGCATAAGCCGCGCGCGCCGTTTGACCGTCAGAGACCCATGCGGGCGAGACAATCGTCACCTCACCTTTGACCCCATCAAGAACCGCAATGACCGAAGGGCGCAGCATCAGTGCATCGGGCAAGCCCAAAGGGTCCGGGTTCACGTCTGGCAAATGCTCCACCAGCCGGATCATGTCATAGCCGAGGTAGCCAAAAAGGCCCGCTGCGGCCTGTGGTAAATCTTCGGGCAGGTTGATCCTGCTTTCGCCGATCAGCCCCCGCAGCACATCAAGCGGGTTGCCGGCGGCGTCCTCAAAGGCATCCGCGTCATACCGGGCGGCGCGGTTGATCGCAGAGCTTTCACCCCGGCACCGCCAGATCAGGTCTGGTTTCATGCCGATGATAGAATAGCGTCCACGCACCTCACCCCCTGTCACGGATTCGAGCACAAAGGCGTTTTCAGCCGCCCCGGTCAGCTTGAGCATCAGCGACACAGGTGTGTCCAAATCGGCGGCAAGCCGGGTATAGACAATCTGGTTCTCGCCCGCGCCGTAGCCTTGGGCAAAATCCTCAAACGCGGGGGTCAGGGCCATCAGATGCCTCTAGGGAAAGTTGACGTGAACGGCCTGAAGCGCGCGGGGGTCCACCTGTGGGACCGCGCGGCGCACGACATCGTCGGCGTAGATGTTGAACAGATCCTGCGCGAGCGTCTGGTTCAGCTGCGCACTGAGCTGCTCGCGCAAGGCCACGCTGTTTTCATCATCCGCAGCTGAGGTGATCGCGTCGAGACGCACGATGACGATGCTTTCTTCATCCGGAATAACGGTGACATTGCCCACATCCATGTCGAACACCTCAGACATGAAGCCGACAGGTGTCGAGGGGATAAATCCGCCGCGCGTCTGGTCCTGTTCGATGACAGCATCAAGGCCTGCGGCCTCAAACGACCCTTCAACACCCAGCGTTGCCACCAGTTCGGTGGCCCGTGCGGTCAATGCATTCACGGTCTGCTCTGCCCGCCAGGCGCTGCGCACATCGCCAATGGCGTCTTCAAAGGCATTCGGGCGCTCGGGCAATTCTTCGTTCAGGCGCATGGCAAAGATGCTGCCGTCTTCAAGCTGGTCGATCTTGGGGAAATCGCCTTGCGCCAATGCGCTCGCGGCTTCGCGGAAATCGTTGTAGGCCGCGATGCCTTCGCTGGTCTCGGCGGTCCAGTTGATCTGGCCCAGTTCCATCTCTGTTTCATTGGCGAGCTGCTCCAGCGTCGCGCCACCGGCAAGCTGATCATCCAGATCGTTGGCGCGTGCCTCAACTGCACGCACCGCTCGGGTGAGCGCCAGCTCTTGCTCCAGCACCTCGCGCGCCTCTTCAAAGGGGGTGTTTTGCGCGGGCAGAATGCCGTTCATCCGAAACAGGGCAGGGCCAAGGGAGCTTGGCAGGGGTCCCACGACATCGCCCACCTCAGCGGCAAAAACCGCTTCACCTGCGGCGTCAAGCTCAAGCCGGCTCACATCACCAAGGTCTGTATCCGCAAGCGCCAGCCCGCGGTCTTCGACCAACGCACGGAAAGTTGTGCCGCCCACTTCCAATGCCGCCGCGGCCTGATCAGCGGTATCCTGATCAGAGAACACCAGACGTTCGACCAGCCGCCGCTCTGGCTGAACATATTGATTGATCCGCGCATCGTATTCGGCGCGCACCTCTTCCACAGGCACCTCCACCTCGTCAATCAGCGCGTCAGGGGTGAGGAGCGCATAGGTGATGACTTTGGTTTGGGGCAGCATGAAACGGTCGGTGTTGGCCTCATAAAAACCGCGCAGATCGTCGGTGGAGGGCGTGGCGAGCGGTGTCGTCAGGTTATCCTCGGTCAGCAGGCTCCAGGTAAAGCTGCGCTGTTCGCCCACGTAGTTCACCAGCGTTTCGGCATAGGTGTCCGGCATCCGCACACCGCCAAGGATCGCGCCTTGCAACAAGGTGCGCGCGGCCTCTTCACGCAGGCTGGTCTCAAACTCTGCCTCGGTCACGCCGCCCTGTTGCAGCGCAAATCGGTAGCCGTCGCGGTCAAATTCGCCGTTCACGCCCTGAAAGGCGGTGATCTGCAGGATTTCTTCGCGCAGGGCCTCGTCCCCGATGGACAGGCCCAGCTCTGAGTTTTCGTGATCCAATGCGCGGTTGCGCACGATGCGCTGAAGCACCGCGCGGTCCAGACCAATCTCTTGCGCGCGGGCAAAGGGCAGCTGTGCGCCCTGCTGCTGCTCGATCGCGCGAATCTCATTTTGCAACTGGCGTGCGTAGGCGTCCACCGGGATCGACTTGCTGCCTACCGTGCCGATGGAGCGGATGTTGCCGCTCAGGTTGACCGCACCAAAGCCGCCCAGACCCAGGATCAACAGACCCATTAAAATCCACATTGCGTATTTGCCGATGCCGGTGCTCTTTGCCATGACCGCTTCCTTCGTTGCGCCTCAGATGCAGTGTCTATGCGGTGGGGCGGGGCGGGGCAAGTGGGCTATGGCGCGGGCAGGGCGGCCAGACGGTCAAAGAGCTCAGAAATGCCGTTCGCATCGAGGTTGGCAAAGGCGATACGCAACTGATGCGCGCCGATGGCGTCATCCTGTGGGCAGAACATCGTGCCGGGCAGGCACAGGATGCCTGCATCGCGCACCAACTGGGGGGCAAGATCAGCGGAGGATGTGAAAAACGGGTGCTGCATGTAGGCGAAATACCCCCCCAGCCCGAGCAGCTGCCAGCCCTTTGCGGAGAGCTTGGGCATGTTTGCGGTGATCGCTGCACGGCGGTTGAGGATTTCCAGACGTTCTCCCGCCAGCCAGTCCCCAAGGTTTTGCATCCCCCAAAGGGCCGCGTGTTGGCCCAATTGCGACGGGCAGATGGCGACGGTGTCGAGGAATTTCTCAACCTCTGCCAGCCGGGTCGCACTTGTGATCATCGCGCCGACGCGGTGCCCGGTAAGGCGGTAGGCTTTGGAAAAGGAATAAAGATGGATCAGTGTCTGGTCCCAATCGGGCTGCTGAAAAAGCGCATGGGGCGGGCCACTGCGGCTGTCAAAATCGCGGTAGGTTTCATCGGTGATCAGGGCGATGCCACGGGCACGGGCCAGATCAAAGAAGGCTTGCAACAGCTCGGCCGGGTATTCCAGCCCTGTGGGATTGTTGGGGGTGACAAGCGCAATGGCGCGGGTGCGCGGCGTGATCAACGCGGCGGCATGCTCAGGATCGGGCATCAAATCGGTGCCGGTGGGGAGTGCGACCGATCGCACGCCCGACATATCAAGCCACATTTTATGGTTGAAATACCAAGGGGTTGGAAGGATTACTTCATCTCCATCAGCGCAAAGTGTTGCGATGGCGGCGGCAAAGGCCTGATTGCAGCCAGACGTGATGCAGACCTGCTGGGATGTGATCTCTGCTGCGTAGTGGGTGGAGGTCTGCTGCGCTAGTTCTTCGCGCAGAGCGGGCAGGCCGAGCACGGGTCCATAAAGATGCGCATCATCGCGGTTCAGTGCCACATCGGCCATCGCCTGGCGCAGCGCTTGGGGGGGCGGGTCCACCGGGGCGGCCTGACTGACGTTGATCAGCGGTCGATCGGCGGGATGTGTGACGCCTTGCAGCCAGCGACGTGCCTCCATCACGGGAGGGGGGTAGGTTGCGGCGGTGCGGGGTAGCGTCATCGGTCAGCCTGCGTTGAGGGTTTGTGACGGTATATAAGGCCAAAAAGAGGGGCGGGTTGGTGATTCACCCGCGCGGTCAGTCTTTGCCGCGATAAGGTTCGACATATTGCAGGGCCATGTCCCAGGGGAAGAAAATCCAGGTGTCCTGGCTCACCCCGGTGATGAAGGTATCAACCTGCGGTTCGCCTTCGGGTTTGGCATAGACGGTGGCGAAGTGCGCGTTTGGGTAGAGCTGGCGCACCAGTTCAAGGGTTTTGCCGCTGTCGACAAGATCGTCCAAAATCAGGATGCCGGTGCCGTCGCCCATGATGTCGGCGTCGGGCGATTTCAGCACGCGTGCCTCGCGCCGCTGATCGGCTTTGCCACCGCCCGAATGGTAGGACATGACCGAGATGGTATCGACCGTGCGGATGTCCAGCTCACGCGCGACAATCATGGCCGGGGCCATGCCGCCCCGTGTGATTGCGACAACGGCGCGCCACGCGCCATCATCAGGCCCGTGGCCGTCCAGCCGCCAGGCCAACGCGCGGCTGTCGCGGTGGATCTGATCCCAGGAGATGTGGAAGCCTTTTTCATGGGGCAGGCGGTCGGTCATGGGGTTACCTTTCGATCAGGAGCCGCAGGCCAAAGGCCCCCAGAAGGGTGGCGGCGATGCGGTCAAAGACGGGTTTGAGGGCCAGATAGCCCCGGCGGGCGGGTGGCGCGCTGAGCAGCACTGCAAAGAGGCTGTAAAAGACAAGCTCAAGGGCCACGTGGTTGAGAACGACCAATGTGATGTCGGCAGGGCCAAGCCCTTTGGGAAAGACCACAAGGATCACGGCGGCGGCAAAGAGCATCGATTTGGGGTTGCCGAAGTTGACCAGCACCCCGGCAAAAAAGCTGTGTGCGTGCGGCGAGGGTGTCTGATTGAGCGGGCTGGAGGCATGCCGCCACGTCTGCACTGCGATCCAAAGCAGATAGGCCGCGCCGCCGATTTTCAGTGTTGTATAGGCCCAGGGAAACAGGCGAAACAGCGTTTCCAGTCCCAAAAACGCGGCCAAAGTCCAGCATCCGGCAGCGGTGCCGAGGCCCACCCCCGTCAGGATGCCAGCCAATCGGCCCGCACTGACGGTTGTTTTGATCATGTACAACATCGCAGCCCCGGGGCTGGCGAGGGCGGCCAGAAGGACGGCGTTGAACGCCAGCAGGTCGGCGAGCGTCAGGCTCACGCTCACTCTTTGGCCATGTCGGGGGCGTCGACCGCTTTCATCCCCACAACGTGATACCCAGCATCCACATGCAGGTTTTCACCCGTTGTGCCGGAGCCTAGATCAGACAGCAGGAAGAGCGCGGCCTTTCCCACGTCCTCAATCGTCACGTTGCGGCGCAGGGGCGAGTTGTATTCGTTCCACTTCATAATGTAGCGGAAATCACCGATGCCGGAGGCGGCGAGCGTTTTGATCGGTCCGGCGGAGATCGCGTTGACGCGGATGCCATCCTTGCCCAGATCTTCGGCCAGATACTTGACCGACGCCTCAAGTGCGGCCTTGGCCACACCCATGACATTATAATGCGGCATGACCTTTTCCGCACCGTAGTAGGTGAGTGTCACAGCGCTGCCCCCCGGGTTCATCATCTTTTCTGCGCGCTGCATCACGGCGGTAAAGGAATAGACGGAGATGTCCATCGACATTGCAAAATTGCCGCGGCTGGTATCGACATAGCGACCGCGCAGCTCATTTTTATCAGAAAAACCAATGGCGTGCACGACAAAGTCAAGGTTGCCCCAGCGTTCCTTGAGGGCATCAAACAGCGCATCTATCGACGCCTCGTCTCCGACATCGCAGGGCAGGACGATGTTACTGCCCAATTGTGCGGCCAACGGATCAACACGTTTCTTCAAGGCATCGCCCTGATATGAAAATGCCAGTTCCGCGCCAGCATCCGCAAGGCTGCGTGCGACACCCCACGCGATTGATTTGTCATTGGCAAGGCCCATGATCAGACCCCGCTTGCCTTGCATCAGATCGTTTGCCATTGCCCGCCCAGTACTTTCCAATATTCTGTGCACTTCGTTTAGGCCATTGCGGGCAAGCCATCAAGACTACTGGCGTACAAGGTGCCCAAAGCGCAGGCAGTGCCAGCGCTGTGAGGGAAAATCTGACCACTTGGTCCGTTTTTTGTTGGTGCAAATCGATATATCCTGTAGCCCTACGCCACGGGGCGGTGGGCCTTGGTCGTGTTGCAATCGGTCAATTGCATGAGTTCAGGTGGGTGAAATGTCTGGTCGGTCGGGAAAATTTGCGGGGGAAGACCCCTTTGCAATCGCACAGTCATGGCTGGCAGAGGCCGAAGCATCCGAACCAAATGACCCAAATGCAATTGCGCTCTCAACCGTTGATGCGGAGGGCCTGCCGAACGTCCGCATGGTCCTGCTGAAGGAGATCGAAGCGGCGGCCTTTGTCTTTTACACCAATTATGAGAGCCAGAAGGCGCAGGAGCTGGACCATGCCGGAAAGGCGGCGTTTGTTCTGCATTGGAAATCCCTGAGACGACAGATTCGCGTGCGGGGGCTGGTCAGCCGCGAGGACGGACCACAAGCTGATGCCTATTATGCGTCGCGCTCCTTGCCGAGCCGTCTGGGTGCCTGGGCATCGCAACAATCGCGCCCGCTGAGCAACCGTGCCGCTTTGATGGCGGAAGTTGCCAAGGTGACGGCGACCAAAGGCATACATCCGCCGCGCCCGCCGTTTTGGGGAGGATACCGGGTGACCCCGGTTGAGATGGAGTTTTGGGCCGATGGGGATCACCGTTTACACGACAGGTTTCGATGGACCCGGCCAAATGTTCAAGCAGATTGGGAAGTTGTGCGTCTTAGCCCTTGATTGTTTGAGCTTAAAACATTTCATTGTGCATGTCTGAATTGAGCAGGCGAAAGAAATTGATTTGATTTTTTGGTATTGAAGAAATGAAGGATGCAGGTGGCTGAAGACAGCATCAATGAACCACAAGAGTACGAGATCTCGTCTCAGCGCGTGGTTTTGAGTGGTGTGGTTAAGTGGTTTGACCCTGTCAAAGGGTGTGGTTGTGTCGTCTCTGATGAAGGCGGCCCCGATATCTTGTTGCATGTCAATGTGTTAAGGAGCTTCGGTCAAAGCTCTGTTGCGGATGGCGCGCAGATTGACCTGTTGATCCAGGAAACCCAACGCGGCGTGCAGGCCACCGAAGTGGTGGCGATCCATCCACCGCAGACTGTGCCAGCGGGTGCCCTGTCGGATATCGAAGGTCTGGACGCCGCGACAATCCAAGCGGCACCACTGCAGCCTGCCCGCGTCAAATGGTTCGACAAATCCAAGGGTTTTGGGTTTGCAAATGTCTTTGGCAAGCCTGAAGATATCTTTGTGCATGTCGAAGTGTTGCGCCAGTCGGGGTTGTCAGACCTTCAACCGGGCGAGGCATTGGCGGTGCGCGTTGTAACAGGCAAACGCGGCGTGATGGCCGTTGAGGTACAGGCATGGGAAACCGTTCTCCACTCAGATATTTCTTCGCACGACGGCTGAGCATATGGATGGGTGCGGCGCTGATCGCGGCACCTGCGCTTGCCTCGCAGGACTGCGCCCCTGATATTGTCTATCTCAAGGGTGACTGGGGCAGCACGCAGTTCAGGGTTGAGCTGGCGGATGAACCCGAAGAGCAGGCGCAGGGCCTGATGCACCGGCCAGAGATGGCGCAGGATGCGGGGATGTATTTTGTCAACGACCGTCCGCGCCGCACCAGCTTTTGGATGCGCAATACGCTGATCCCGCTTGATATGCTGTTCATCAACGGCGCAGGCGTGGTCACACATATCCATCACAACGCCATTCCGTTGGATGAAACGCCGATCCGGGGCGGTTGGCGCGTGCTGACGGTGCTTGAAATCAACGGTGGGGTGGCCAAAGAGCTGGGCATCACAGAAGGCACGCACGTGCGCCATCCGGCCCATGCGGAATATGGCCCGGCGTGGCCGTGTTGATTTCTGCCAAAACAGGGCTTTTCTTTCGATCCAACTCTGTCTAAAGAAGCGAACAGTCGGAGCGTGGCGCAGCCTGGTAGCGCACCTGTTTTGGGTACAGGGGGTCGGAGGTTCGAATCCTCTCGCTCCGACCACTTTTTCACTTCATGTCATTCTATGGTGTTCGGTGCGTCTGGCTATGAACGGCGGTTGCATCGCTGTGTCTGACGGTACGCGCTTCAAACAGCTGTTGGGGGAAAGCGCCCCCCCCCCCCCACGACACTACTAGATGTGGTGTTATAGAGCGCTCAACACCACCAATGGTTGCTTCTCGCCTGAGTTTTGATGTGCCGATTCTGCCATTTTCCGCGCGCTGGTGTTGCAATTTTGCGGATTTCCGCCAGCACGCAAAGTTTTTTTGACGGGGCTCAGGTCGTACGACTTATCAACTATCTGCCTGTGGATAACTTCACCTAAAACCTCAACCAGAGGCCCTAAATAGGCCGAGGTTAAAGACTATTCTTCCTTGGTCTGAGTGCGAACGCCGTGGAACGATTTGGGGATATTAACCCTTTGAATCAGGGGCGGCGTGTCACGCCTGAAATTGTGCCTCAAGGTCAACCGCAAGATTATCGAAAATTGAAAAAAAACGCGTTGACCGAATGGGGGAACATACGTCAAGTTGTGCGAGCTGAGGATGACGCCACAAGATGTAGTGGTTAACGCTCAAAAGGCGCATCCGGGCATGAGCGCAGGGAAAACGACAAAAGCTCGATTAAAATCTGCATCTCACATCCGCCATTCTCTTGGCGGGTGGCGGGGAAGTCATGCTTTGACCAGTGAAAAAGGGATGGGGCGGCCAAGAATTGGACCGCACCTAGGGTAAAACAGTTAGTGCAAGAGGCAGCATACGATGAAAATCGAACGCAAATTCACCAAGACCGGACAAGATGCATATGCAGACCTGGATTTCGTGACCACGGTGTCAGAAATCCGCAACCCTGATGGGTCCGTCGTCTTCAAGCTCGACGATGTAGAGGTCCCCTCCAGCTGGAGTCAGGTCGCAAGCGATGTCATCGCGCAAAAGTATTTCCGCAAGGCGGGTGTGCCGACAGCGGTGAAGAAGGTGAAAGAAAAAGGCGTTCCCGAGTTTCTGTGGCGTTCGGTTGCGGCGGACGGTGCCGAGATGGGCGGTGAGACGTCCTCCAAGCAGGTGTTTGACCGTTTGGCGGGTGCCTGGGCCTATTGGGGCTGGAAAGGTGGCTATTTCACCACCGAAGAAGACGCGCGCGCCTACTTTGACGAGATGCGTCACATGCTGGCCTCTCAGCGTGCGGCACCAAACTCCCCTCAGTGGTTCAACACGGGTCTGCACTGGGCCTACGGCATCGATGGTCCTGCGCAGGGGCACTATTATGTGGACTACAAGACCGGCAAGCTGACGCGTTCCAAGTCTTCTTATGAGCATCCTCAGCCGCACGCCTGCTTTATCCAGTCTGTCGCGGACGATCTGGTGGGCGACGGCGGCATCATGGACCTGTGGGTGCGTGAGGCGCGTCTCTTTAAATACGGCTCTGGCACGGGCACAAACTTCTCTTCCCTGCGCGGCGAGGGGGAGAAACTGTCTGGCGGTGGCAAATCTTCGGGCCTGATGGGGTTCCTCAAGATCGGTGACCGTGCAGCGGGCGCGATCAAATCGGGTGGCACCACACGCCGTGCGGCCAAGATGGTGATCGTCGATGCCGACCACCCCGATATCGAAGACTTCATCAACTGGAAGGTGCTTGAAGAGCAAAAGGTGGCGTCGATCGTCGCGGGCTCCAAAATGCACGAGCGTCAGCTCAATGAGATTTTCGCGGCCATCAAAGCATGGGATGGAGCGGAGGCAGACGCTTATGATCCTGCCAAGAATGACCAGCTGAAATCAGCGATCCGCGCGGCCAAAAAGGTCGCGATCCCAGAGACATACGTGAAACGCGTGCTGGATTATGCCAAGCAGGGCCACGCCAGCATTGAATTTCCCACCTATGACACTGACTGGGACTCTGAGGCATACAACTCCGTCTCCGGTCAGAACTCCAACAACTCCATCCGCGTGGCCAATGCCTTCCTGACAGCTGTTGAGAAAGACGCCGACTGGGAACTGATCGACCGCGTGAAAGGCAAACCTCCCAAGACCATCCGCGCCCGCGATCTGTGGGAGCAGGTCGGCCATGCCGCATGGGCCTGCGCTGATCCGGGCATCCAGTACCACGACACCGTCAACGACTGGCACACCTGCCCCGAAGACGGCGCGATCCGCGGCTCAAACCCTTGTTCTGAGTACATGTTCCTCGATGACACGGCTTGTAACCTTGCGTCGATGAACCTGCTGACCTTCCTTGAGGACGGTACGTTCAACGTCGAAGACTACATGCATGCCTCGCGTCTCTGGACCGTCACACTGGAGATTTCCGTGATGATGGCGCAGTTCCCGTCCAAGGAAATCGCGCAGCGCTCCTTTGACTTCCGCACGCTGGGTCTGGGCTATGCCAACATCGGCGGCCTGCTCATGAACATGGGCTATTCCTATGACAGCGACGAGGGCCGCGCGCTTTGTGGTGCGCTGACGGCGATTATGACGGGCGTTTCCTATGCCACCTCCGCCGAGATGGCGGGCGAATTGGGTGCCTTCCCGGGCTACGAAAGGAATGCGGACCACATGCTGCGCGTTATGCGCAATCATCGCAACGCCGCTTATGGCAACACGCAAGGGTATGAGGCGCTGAGCGTTAAGCCCGTGCCGCTGGATCAAGACAATTGCCCGCAGCCGGGGCTGGTCGATGTGGCGATGTCCTGCTGGGATGAAGCGCTGAAACTGGGCGAGGCGCACGGTTACCGCAACGCGCAGGTCTCCGTCATTGCGCCCACCGGTACCATCGGTCTGGTGATGGATTGTGACACGACAGGGATCGAGCCTGACTTTGCGCTGGTAAAGTTCAAGAAGCTTGCCGGGGGCGGGTACTTCAAGATCATCAACCAGTCTGTTCCGGGCGCGTTGGAAAAGCTTGGCTATGGCTCTGCCCAGATCGAAGAGATCGTCGGCTACGCGGTGGGTCACGGCACCATCGGCAACGCGCCGGGCATCAACCACACCACGCTGATGGGCCACGGCTTTGGCCCCAATGAGCTGGCCAAGGTGGATGCGGCACTGGAGCAAGCCTTTGACATCCGGTTTGTGTTCAACCAATGGACACTGGGCGAAGAGTTCTGCACCCAAGTGCTTGGCATTCCAGCGGAAAAGCTGAACGATCCAACGTTTGATCTGCTGAAATCGTTGGGTTTCTCCCGTGCGGACATCGACGCTGCCAACGACCACGTTTGCGGCACCATGACGCTGGAAGGCGCGCCGCACCTCAAAGAAGAGCACTACGGCATCTTTGACTGCGCCAACCCCTGCGGCAAAAAGGGCAAGCGCTACCTGTCCGTGAACAGCCACATCTACATGATGGCCGCGGCGCAATCGTTCATCTCCGGCGCGATCTCCAAAACGATCAACATGCCCAACGACGCCACCATTGAGGACTGCCAGAAAGCCTATGAGCTGTCATGGTCGCTGGGCATCAAGGCCAACGCGCTCTACCGCGACGGCTCAAAGTTGAGCCAGCCTTTGGCCGCTGCTCTGGTCGAAGACGACGACGAGGCAGCAGAGGTGCTCGAAGTAGGCTCCATGCAGGAAAAAGCTGCCGTGCTTGCCGAAAAGATCGTCGAAAAGATCGTTGTCAAAGAGATCATCAAATCGCACCGCGAAAAGATGCCTCAGCGCCGCAAGGGCTACACTCAAAAAGCCATGGTAGGGGGCCACAAGGTCTATCTGCGCACCGGCGAATATGAGGATGGCAAGCTGGGCGAGATCTTCATCGACATGCACAAGGAAGGCGCAGGCTTCCGCGCGATGATGAACAACTTTGCCATCGCGGTCTCTGTGGGTCTGCAATACGGCGTGCCGCTGGAAGAGTTCGTCGATGCCTTCACCTTCACCAAGTTTGAGCCTGCGGGCATGGTGCAGGGCAACGACAGCATCAAGAACGCGACCTCAATCCTCGACTATATCTTCCGTGAACTGGCAGTCAGCTACCTCGACCGCACCGATCTGGCCCATGTGAAACCCGAAGGGGCAACCTTTGATGATCTGGGCAAGGGCGATGAGGAGGAGAGCGTCGCCAACCTGAGCGAACTTTCAGAGGCCGCGACGACACGGTCACTGGAAGTGCTCAAACAGATCAGCTCAACCGGCTACCTGCGCAACCGCCCGCCACAAGAGCTTGTCGTGCTTCAGGGCGGTCACAGTGACATCGCTGTGATGCCGGAAGTCGCAGGTGGCAGCGTGGCTGTTGCGATGACCACAAGCACGGCGGTCTCATCTGGCGCGGTGTCACTGGATGCACGCACAAAGGCCAAGATGCAGGGCTATGAGGGCGAGGCCTGCGGCGAATGCGGCAACTACACGCTGGTGCGCAACGGGACCTGCATGAAGTGCAACACCTGCGGCGGGACGTCTGGGTGTAGCTGATAGGAATTTGGAGCGTTGAAAGGCGCTCCACATGAGATGGGGTGGGTTCTCGCGCATTGCTTTGCAATACGCTGCCACCCACTCCGCGCCCCAGCGCAGCTGGGACGCATTACACGGAGCGGATGCGTTCGCTCTGGACGACGTTCAGGCCGCAGGCAAAAAAACACCGAGCGGTTAACAAATTGAGCTTGAACGGCGAAACTAGGGAGGGCTTCGGTCCTCCCTTTCTTCTTTCCAGCCTCACCCTCATAGGGCCAACCAAAGAAGGACCCACAACAGCCGCAATGCCCCTCTTTTTGGCCTTAAATACCGCGGAGGTCCGGAGGCAGAGCCTCCGAAAATCCCGCGCTCTCCACCACCGCAAACCTCACAGCAATTCCACCACAGATCCCTCAAGCCCCATTTCCTCGCGCAACCGCCTGCGTGCGCGGCCCAGCCGGGACATCACCGTGCCTTTGGGGACCCCAACACGCGCGGCCAACACCTGAGGGGAGGTTTCTCCCAGCATCACCAACCGCATCAGTGCCGCCTGATCTGCGGGCAGACGTTCGATTGCGGCCTGCAATTCAGCGCAGGCAATGCGGGCAGGGGCCTCAGGTGCGGCGTGCATCATATCATCTGTCAACTCCTCGGTCGGGCGGCGGCTGCGCCAGCGTTGCCGCGCGATGTTTTGCAACATTGTCATCGCATAGCGCTCTGGCGCCTCAATGGGGCGTTCCTCTTCGCGCATCTGCCACATCCTCAGGGCCGTTTCCTGCGCCATGTCTTCTGCCTCATCGGGGGTGCGCGCCAATCTGCGCGCGCGGCGGATCAGTTTGGGCAACATCGCCTCAATCGGATCATGTTCCTGTGTCATGGTATGCCTCCTGCTTTGTTTTCGGGCAGCATGACGGGTTTTTGCGATTCAATCTCTGAGGGAATTTCCGCCGATCCGCAGACTGCCCCCTTTTTGGGCAACACCTTGCCCATAGCGCACATGCCCATCGGCGAGCGCTCGCGTGTGGCGGCGGGGGCCCGGATGCGAAGCGCGTTTTGAGCATCTGATAGGGTGAAGGCGGCAAAGCCTTCGAACAACCAAACCCTGAAAGGGAGTATCCTAATGACCAAGACTTTTCGCATGACCGCTATCGCGCTGGCCGCCACCTGTGTGCCAGCCTTTGCCATGGGTGCCGGTGCCGCTGAGGTCGATGCCAATGGCGACGGCATTCTGAGCGTGGCCGAAGTGCAGGCTGTCTATCCGGACGTCACAAATGAGCAATTCTCGGCGATGGATCTCAACGCCGATGGTGCTTTGGATGACGGCGAAGTGCAGGCTGCCCAAGAGGCCGGCATGATGCCAGCACCCTCCGAAGGGTAAGGGGCCTGTGCGCGGTCGGATGGTCGGGCAGCTTTGACTTCCGGCTTGCGCACGACAGAGGCCCGGCTGCCCCAGCGCCGGGCCTCTTTTTCATCCATGGCAATGTGTTACGCGGACAAGTGAATGTTGAATCTTGCTCTGATCGCGTGATCAAGTTGTGGATCAAACCGCGCGCGGCTGCGCTTGCTCAGGATCGCATCTTTGCGCGCGGTGGCTCCTTCGACCAGAACGGGTTTGCCGATTTCGTCCCATTCTTTCGGAGAGGATCGGTTGGCCAATGCCGGATAGACGTGGTCCAGCTCCATCCGCGCGAGCGTCCCTTCCGTGCCAAGGTAATGCCCCGGACCCCCCAGACAAACCTCGCGCATCTGATCGAGCGCCAACGTTTCCTCGGTCACTTCGATTCCGCGCACACAGCGCAGCGCCTGCCCGATGAGGTCATCCCCCAAAATCAGCGATTCGTGGCAGAACCCCAGCAGAGAGGCATGCATGCCCGCCGCCTCATAGACCATGTTCAGCCCCGACAGCCCTGTCATCACGTTGGAGCACATCTGCTCCCAACCGGCCTGCATGTCGGGCATCTTGGCATCGGCAATGCCGCCTGCCGCCCCACCGGGCACACCATAAAACGAATGCATCTGCGCGCAGCCGGCACTGAGTAGGGCCTGCTCGCCTGATCCACCTGTCATCGCGCCACTGCGCAGGTCCAGTCCAAAGGGCCAGGTGCCAAAGATCGCCGGATGCCCCGGCTTGACCGCGTTGACATAGACCAGTCCCGCCAGACATTCCGCAACCGCCTGCACAATTGCACCCGCGACGGTTGAGGGGGCCGTGGCTCCGGCCATCCCCGCGCTCAGCAGCAGCAAAGGCATGCCGCCTTTGATACATTCCTCCATCACCTGACAGCTTTCGGTCGCGAATTTCATCGGCGGCACGACAAAGCAGTTGGAATTGGACATGAAAGGCCGCTCACGCCATTTGTCTTCGCCACCCGCGATCATGTGCAGCATTTCCAGCGCATCTTTGACATATGATGGATCGGTGAACGACGTGCCGATGTGTTTCATCGTCCCCGCACTGCAGGCATAGACGGTGTTGAGGTCCATCTCCCGGTTGTCAGTGATGTCACGTGCAACCATGGGGCGTTGCAGAAAATGGATGTTGTCCAGCGCGTCTGTAATCCGGGACGCATCATGCAGGTCTTGCAGCGTGCATTCGCGGTAGCTGTTGCCATCCACATCGACCAGATGCACCGCCGCGCCCGCCGTGCCGTAGTGGACGCGGTTGCCGGACAATTCCAGATCATGTGCGGGGTCACGTGCGCACAGTGTGATCGAACGGTTGGCGCGTGCGATTGTGTCCTCCACCAGCGCGCGGGGAAAGCGGATGCGGCCGTCATCGCCTTCAATCGCACCAGCGCCAGTGAGGTAAGCCACCCCTGACGGCGGGGCGTCGCACAGGCCCACAGTTTCAAGCGCTTCGAGTGCTGCGTTGTGGATGGCCTGAACGCCAGCGTCGGAAAGGGGTTTGTAGTGGCCGCCCTCCATGCCGGGGCGAATGGGGCGCATATGCGCTTCGAGAGGTTTGGCGCGGGCAGCACGACGCGCGGCGCGGCCAGAACGGACAGGGGTTTGATCAGTCATAGTAGGGAATCCGGAATAGAAGAAAGAAAAGGGTGCGCTATCCCTTTTGCGGTGCGCCGCGCGCCGCACGTCCCCGGACCGCCCCGATGGTCAGCGTGATCCGTGTGATGATGCAAATGTCAGGCCGCATCGTGTTCTCCTCTGATCGCAGCCTGCCAGATTGTCGCATCTGATCTGTCCCGTTTACGCCATGACAGCCTGTTTGCGACCCGTGCAGGTGCAGCATCAGATCAAGGGCGCGTCGCGTGTTTGTGTGCAGGTGTTGCCGGTGTTGGGCCGGTTTTGGCCGAGGCTCGTCCGGCAAAGCTGCAACATTCTGCCCATCGCGGGGGCAGGGGGCGAAACTTGGGAACTGCACCGCTATCTGAGGCATTGCTTGAGTGATCCTGCCGCAGTGGCGGGGTGACACAGCATCCGCTCAAGAAAATGAAAAAGGAGCAGAGTGATGACGAAACTGAAAAAACTGGCCTTTGTGGCAGCACTTTCAGGCACAATGATTGGCGGGGCCGCCGTGGCAGGGAGCCTGCAGGAGCCTGTGGCAGACACGCCTGTGATTTCGCCTGTCCCACCGCCAGCGCCGGTTGTGAGCGACTGGACCGGGTTCTACACGGGTCTCCAGCTTGGCTATGCGGACATCGGCGGTGATGCCGGACTGGATGGCAGCGACAACAGCTTTGGTTTCCATGCAGGCTATGACTATGACTTTGGTGACTATGTCATTGGCGGTGAGTTGGACTACGACCAGACCGATGTGGACCTCAACGCAGGGGCCGCGAGCATCGATTCCGTGGCGCGGCTCAAGGTCAAGGGCGGCTATGATCTGGGCAATACGCTGATCTATGCCACCGCGGGTGTGGCGCGTGCCGATACCTCTGTCGGGGATGAAACCGGGCCGTTTGCGGGCATCGGGGTCAGCTACAAGGTGACGGAGCGCTATACCGTGGGCGCCGAAGTGCTTGAGCATCGTTTTGACGATGTGGGTGGTGTGGCAGGCAACGATGTGGACGCCACCACGATTACCTTGCGCGGCTCGCTGCGCTTTTGATTGCTGCCCCGGCTGGTGCCGGTAAGCAAAGGAAAGGGCCGGTGCGTTCCCTCGTGCATCGGCCCTTTTTTATGCCGTCAGGCTGTCCGCAAAGGCGCAGAGCGTTGTCAGCGCTGTTTCAAACGCCCCATCTTCGATCGTCATCGCCACCCGCAAGTGGCCCGCTGCCGCAGCGCCAAAGCTCTCACCGGGCATGACCGCGATCTGGTGCGTGTCCAGCAGCGCATAGGCAAAGTCCTCACCGCTCATCCCGGTACTGCGGATATCCAGCATCAGGTACATCGCGCCTTGAGAAGGGACGAGGGCCACTGCATTCTGCGCCGCGAGCACCTTTTGCGCGATGGCGCGGCGGCGGCGGAAGGGGGCGGCGATCTCTTCTTCAAAACCGGTGCCTTGCTCCAGCGCAAACAGGGCTGCGTCCTGCACAAAGCCCGGCACGCCGTAGGTTGTATGCGTGGCCAGGTTGATCAGATGGCCGACCACATGCTCGGGCCCCACAACCCAGCCACAGCGGGAGCCTGTCATGGCATGGGATTTGGACATGGAGCCCACCACAAGCGTGCGCTCTGCCATACCCGGCAGGGCGCGAGGCGACAGGTGGTCGCCTTCCCACACTTGCGTGTCATACACCTCATCCGAGATCAGCCAGAGGTCATGGTCGTGGCAGACCTGCGCGATCCCTTCGAGGGTCGCACGGGAATAGACAACGCCGGTGGGGTTGTTGGGCGTGTTGATGAGCAGGGATTTCGCACCTGCCGCCTGTGCCGCGATGTCAGCGGCGCGGGGTTGAAAGGCGTCCTCGGCATGGGTCTGGATACAGACAGGTTCCGCACTCACCCCGCGCAGGGTGCCGGGGTAGGTCGCATAGAAAGGATCAAGGTAGAGCGCGCGCTCACCCGGATCGCAGACAGCAAAATGCGCGGCATACAGCGCGGACTGCCCGCCGGGTGTGATCATCACGTTGTCCCGCGTTGTCGGCACGCCGGTGCGTTCCGTCACCCGTGCGGCCACCGCGTCGCGCAGGGCCGCCACGCCGGGAATGGCAGCATAGCCCGTGTGCCCGCCCAGTGCCGAGCGGTGCATGTCCTGCAAGATCGGCGCGGCTGTGCGAATATCATGTTCGCCAATGGTCAGCTCCGTCACAGGTGTGCCTGCCGCGATCATCTCACGCGCTTTGTTGAACACGTCCCAGCCGTCAGAGCCGCCGCCCAAAAGCCCGGTGATCCGCTGTGATGCCTGCATGTGTGCTCTCCTGTCCTACGGGGCGCAGGGGCGCAGAGGTGGTTTGATTCGTCAATCAACTGTTGACCACACGCATGTCCGCAGGCTACGGATGCGCCATGACCAAGCTGATGTGTACAACCATTTGCATTATTACCTGCTGAGAGTTTTCTCGCGGGCGGTCATTCATGTCGTTTTCATCTCGATAGTTTTATGGCAAGCCCGCGCCAGAATTGCGTGAGGACGTGAGCCATGACGACGATACGATTGCACAACACCAAGACCCGGATAAAAGAAGAGTTTGTCCCGCTGAACAAAGATGATGTGCGCATGTATGTCTGCGGGCCGACCGTCTATGACCGCGCCCATATCGGCAACGCGCGGGCGGTGGTCGTGTTTGACGTGCTCTATCGCCTGCTGCGGCATGTCTACGGGCCGGAACACGTGACTTACGTGCGCAACTTCACGGATGTGGATGACCGCATCAATGAGGCCGCTCAAAAGCGCAAAGCGGCGGGGGCCGAAGGATCGCTGGAAGAGTTGATCGCGCAGCGGGCAGACGAGACCATTGACTGGTATCATCAGGACATGGATGCGCTGGGTGCGCTGCGCCCGAACAAGGAGCCGCGCGCGACGGCTTTCATCGCGCAGATGATTGCGATGATCGAAGACCTGATTGCCAAGGGCCATGCCTATGCCGCGGAGGGTCACGCGCTTTTCGCCGTGGACAGCTACGCGGAGTATGGTGCGCTGTCGGGTCGGTCGGTCGATGATATGATCGCGGGCGCGCGGGTTGAGGTGGCACCTTACAAACGCAACCCCATGGACTTTGTGCTGTGGAAACCCTCGCCCGATGACCTGCCCGGCTGGGACAGCCCCTGGGGTCGCGGGCGGCCCGGCTGGCATATCGAATGCTCCGCCATGGCGCATGAACTGCTGGGCGAAAGCTTTGACATTCATGGCGGTGGCAACGACCTGACCTTTCCGCACCACGAGAATGAGATCGCGCAGAGCACCTGCGTCGGGCACGGTTTTGCCAATGTCTGGATGCACAATGAGATGTTGCAGGTGGAGGGCAAGAAGATGTCCAAATCGCTCGGCAATTTCTTTACCGTGCGCGACCTGCTGGATCAGGGTGTGCCGGGTGAGGTGATCCGCTTTGTGCTACTGTCCACGCACTACCGCAAGCCGATGGACTGGACGGAAAAGAAGCGCGTGGAGGCGGAGAAAACGCTGAGGAAGTGGTATGGTCAGGCGGCGGGAGCAGAGGCGACGATGGTCCCTGAAACGGTTTTGACACTTCTGGGTGATGACCTGAACACTCACGGTGTGCTTTCGGAATGCCATCGGTTGAGTGCGGAGAATGACGCACAGGGATTGGGTGCGGCGTTGGCATTGCTTGGGTTGATGGGGGAGCACGTCCCGGTCTGGGCTGTCGAAGAGGCGATTGACCTTTCAGGGTTCGAAACACAGCTGAGCGACGCGCGGGAGGCCGCGATGCAAACCAAAGACTTTGCCGAAGTGGACCGGATCAAGTCGGCGCTCGTTGCGGCTGGCATCGAAGTGCAGATGAGCAAAGAGGGTGTTCAGCTGACCGCGCCTGCGGGGTTTGATACTGCTCAATTGGAGGGCCTGTTGTGATAAGTCAGGATACCTTTGGCGACGGGGAGTGGAGCGAACTCCACCATATGGGTGATGCGTGTCGAGCGCAGGTCACTGCACCCCGACAGGGAGACCAGCCATGACCAAAGAACGCCTCTATCTCTACGACACCACCCTGCGCGACGGGCAGCAGACGCAGGACGTGCAGTTCTCTACCGAAGAAAAGCAGCAGATCGCGCAGGCGCTGGATGCGCTCGGTGTGGATTACATCGAAGGGGGATGGCCCGGTGCCAACCCCACCGACAACGCCTTTTTTGATGCCGCGCCAGAAACACAGGCGCGCATGACCGCCTTTGGCATGACCAAACGGCCCGGGATCTCGGCGCAGAATGACGATGTGCTGGCGGCAGTGATGAACGCGGGCACGCATTCTGTCTGTCTGGTGGGCAAGACACATGACTTTCACGTGGAAACCGCGCTGGGCATTACGCTGGACGAGAATCTTGGGCTTTTGCGCGACAGCATCGCCCATCTCGTGGCCTCCGGGCGTGAGGCGCTCTTTGATGCGGAGCATTTCTTTGACGGATACAAATCCAACCCGGCCTATGCGCTGGAATGCCTGAGAACCGTGCATGAGGCTGGCGCGCGGTGGATCGTGCTCTGTGACACCAATGGCGGCACATTGCCCGCTGAAGTGAGCGCGATCACCAAGGCGGTGATTGACGCAGGTATTCCGGGGGATCATCTGGGCATCCACACCCACGACGACACCGAAAACGCAGTGGCCTGCACGCTGGCCGCCGTGGATGCAGGCGCGCGCCAGATACAAGGCACGCTGAATGGGTTGGGAGAGCGGTGTGGCAATGCCAATCTGACAGCACTCATCCCGATCCTGCTGCTCAAGGAACCTTACGCCAGCGCCTATGACACAGGCATCAGCGCGCAGGCGCTTGAAGGGCTGACGCGCACCAGCCGCATGCTGGATGAAATCCTCAACCGGGTGCCGCGCAAGCAGGCGGCCTTTGTCGGCGCGTCGGCCTTTGCGCATAAGGCTGGGCTGCACGCCAGCGCGATCCTCAAAGACCCCTCAACCTATGAACATGTGGAACCCAGCGTTGTGGGCAACACGCGCATCATTCCGATGTCCAATCAGGCGGGTCAGTCCAATCTGCGCAAACGTCTGGCAGAGGCCGGGCTTGAGGTGGCCAAAGGTGACCCCGCACTGGGCCGCATCCTGGAGGTGGTCAAGGCGCGTGAGGCTGAGGGCTATGCCTATGACACAGCTCAAGCGAGCTTTGAGGTGCTGGCGCGCGATGTGCTGGGGCAGATGCCCGAGTTTTTCGAGGTCAAACGCTACCGGGTGACGGTTGAGCGGCGCAAGAACAAGTATGACAACATGGTCAGCCTCTCTGAGGCTGTGGTGGTGGTGAAGGTAGATGGTGAGAAACGCCAGTCGGTCAGCGAAAGCATGGATGAGGCAGGCAGTGATCGCGGCCCGGTGAACGCGCTGTCCAAGGCGCTGGCCAAAGACCTCGGGCAGTATTCCGCGATGATCGAAGACATGCGGCTGGTCGATTTCAAGGTCCGTATCACACAAGGCGGCACCGAAGCGGTGACCCGCGTGATCATCGACAGCGAAGATGGGCAGGGCCACCGTTGGTCCACGGTTGGGGTAAGCGCTAACATCGTGGATGCCAGCTTTGAGGCGCTGCTGGATGCCATCCGCTGGAAGCTGGTCCGCGATGTGAAGGGGCAGCGCGGTGGCGCGTAAGGTGATGTCCTTTCTGCTGACCACCGCAGTGATCTCGCTGGCAATTGCTGTTGGTCTGATCCTGTCTCAACGCCCCGGTGAATTGCCACCGGGCGAGGGGCTCGATTTCACCCAAACGCTTGAAGGCGAGCAACAAGAGCCCATGCCGCTGGCCAGCGTTGCCATGCGTGACGGCTATGCCTTGCAGGTCCGCCGTTACCCCGGGCCGGACGCGGGCGCACCGCTGCTCATTCTGGTGCATGGTTCAGGCTGGCATGGCTTGCAGTTTGACCCGCTCGCGCGTGCGCTGAGTGCCACAGCAGACGTCGTGGTCCCCGATCTCAGAGGCCATGGAACGGCACCGGGCGCGCGCGGTGACATCAGCTATATCGCGCAGTTTGAAGACGATCTGGCTGATCTGATTGGCGCAGAAGCGGCACAGGGGCAGAAAGTTGTGCTTGCCGGGCATTCCTCTGGCGGTGGGCTGGTGGTGCGTTTTGCGGGCGGTGCGCATGGGCAGAGAATGGATGCCGCGGTGTTGATGGCTCCGTTTCTGAAACACAACGCCCCGATGACGCGGCAAAACTCCGGCGGCTGGGCCTATCCCTTGATGCGGCGTATCATCGGGTTGAGCATGCTGAACAGCGTTGGCATCAAGGCGCTCAATCACCTGACGATCATGCAGCTTCGGATGCCTCAGGTGGTGATTGACGGCCCCTTGGGGGATACTGCGACTACGCAGTATTCGTACCGTCTCAACACCGGCTTTGCACCGCGCAGCAACTACCTCAAAGATGTTGCGGCGTTGCCGCGTTTTGTCGTGGTCACGGGCGCAGACGATGAGGCTTTTAACGCCGCGCTCTATCAACCCACGCTCAGCGCGGTCACGGACAAGGGCAGCTATGTGCCCGTGGATGGCGTCGGCCATCTCGATATCGTGAACGCGCCGGAGACCCGGCTTGCCATCGAAAGTCTGCTCAATGACCTCTGATCCTGCGCTCTCTCCCGCCATGAAGGCGTTCTTTGAACTGCACCGCGACCTGCCCCGTGAGGGGCCGGGGGAGGCGGCGGATATCCAGTGGGCAGCCGAAGTTGCGGGCACGCCGCAGAACGCAATGATCGCGGATGTCGGCTGCGGTCCGGGCGGGGACATTGCCGCGTTGCTGGATGTTGCACCCGACGGGCAGGTCACAGCGCTCGACACCACGGCGCATTTTGTGCAAGCGGCGCGCGAGGCGTGGCAGCAGGACGGTCGCGTCACCGTACTCAAGGCTGACATGGCGCGGATCATGAACTCCCATGATCTGATCTGGTGCGCGGGGGCGGTGTATGTCCTTGGTGTGACCAAGGCATTGACGACCTGGCGTAAGGCACTGAACAAAAGGGGTGCGATCGTCTTTTCCGAGGCGTGCTGGTTCACAGATGATCGATCTGACCGGGCAAGAGCGCTTTGGGACACTGAGTATCCCAGTATGACAAATGTGGCCGGGATCACCGCACAGATTGAAGCGGCGGGTTACGATGTGCTGGGTCAACGGCAGCTTTCTGATGCAGCCTGGGAGGCATACTATGGCCCGCTTGAAACACGTGTGGCAGCCTTGCGCCCCGGTGCTGACGCAGCGCTGGGCACCGTGCTGGACGAGGCCGAAGAAGAGATCGCATGCTGGCGCGCGCACCGGGATGAATTTGGCTATCTGCTGAGTGTTGTGCGCCCAAGATGAGCTTTGACGCGGACCTTACGTCTTGTGCGGCCTTGGTGGAACGGGCCGACCCGCTGCGCTTTCGCTCGGTGATGGCAGCACCGGTTGCAGCGCGCCGCGTGCTCTTTCCCCTTTATGCCTTCAACGTCGAGGTGGCGCGTGCGCCCTGGGTCACGCAAGAGCCAATGATTGCAGAGATGCGCCTGCAGTGGTGGCGCGATGTATGCGAGGAAATTGCCGAGGGTAAACCGGTACGCCGGCACGAGGTTGCCACACCCTTGGCGGCGGCGATTGGGCCAGACGCCGCAACGCTGCTGGATGAATTGGTCGCCGCGCGCCGCTGGGACATCTACAAGGACGCCTTTGAGGACGAGGCACATTTTGCCCGCTACATGGATCAGACCGCAGGGAACCTGATGGTGGTCGCGGCGCGGGCTTTGGGGACAGCAGAAGAAGGTGTTTTGCGTGATGCGGCCTTTGCCGCCGGTGTGGCGGCATGGCTGCGCGCGATCCCGGAGCTGGAGGCACGGGGCAGGGTGCCTCTATTGGACGGAACGATGGATGGGGTCGCCGCGCTGGCACAAACGGCAATGGAGCGGCTGCACAAAGCACGGGCTTCGCGGGCTTTGGTGTCCAAAGCGGCACGCCCTGCCTTGATGCATGTGGCGCAGGCCGAAGCCGTGCTAAGGGCCGCCGCACAAGACCCGATCGCCGTGGCGGACGGGCGCTTGCCCGATCCGGTTGAGGCCGGTCGCATGACCTTTGCCCTGCGCGTGGTGACGGGGCGCTGGTAGCGGGTCAGGCCGCGTGGGTCTTGGGGCGCATCACCAGCCAGATCAACGATCCACCGGCCAGCACAAGGAAGGGGATCATCGCCATATTCACCGCCGCCCAGCCCGTGACAGCATCGCCGCCGGAGCAGTTCATCAACCCGCCCGATGCAAGCGAGGCCAGCGTTACACCACCAAACACCAGCAGATCGTTCAGACCCTGCATGCGGCCTCGCTCATGCGGTTCATGCGAGCTGGCCAGCATCGTTGTGGCCCCGATGAAACCAAAGTTCCAGCCAAGCCCCAGCAGGATCAATGCGACGTAAAAGTTCCCCAACTCGACCCCTTGCAGGGCAACAACACCCGCACCGGCCAGTATGAGGATGCCAAGGCCCATGATCCGCTCCACCCCGAATCGGGCAATCAGATGACCGGTAAAGAAGGATGGCGCAAACATTGCCAGCACATGACCCGTCACCACGTTGGAGGCATCGGAAACAGCAAACCCGCAGCCCACAACAGCCAGCGGCGTGGAGGTCATCACGAGGTTCATCAACGCATAGGAAACCATGGCACAGATCACCGGAACCGCGATGCGCGGTGTTGTCAAAAGCTCCCATCTGGTGCGGCCCTTGGGCGAATCCAGTGTGGGCTTGGGCGGCTTGGGAATATCGAGGAGGAAAAACAGCGCCATGCCCAGCACATTCAACACCATCGCGGCAATGTAGACCGGGAAAAACCGCATCACAGTCGCATCAGGACCCGACGACAGGATTGAGACAAGCTGCGGCCCGATGATGGCAGAGATCAGGCCCCCCGCCATGACATATGAGATTGCCTTTGGCCGAAAAGTGTCAGAAGCCGTATCAGCAGCAGCGAACCGGAAAAAACCCTGCGACGACATGTAGATACCGGTGAGATAGCTGCCGGCCAGAAAGATCCAGAAATTGTTGATCGTAAGTGCGTAGGCACAGACAATCGCCCCGATCAGTCCGCCAAGCGCACCGACGACAAATCCGGCACGGCGGCCAAAATTCTGCATGAACGTCGACAACCACGGTGCCGTGGTCATGGAGCCAAAAACGATCATCGAAATGGGCAGCGTGGCAAGACAGACATTTGGCGAAAGCTGTTGGCCGGCCAGACCGCCGATCACGAAAATCATCGTGATCTGGCTGCCCAGAAAGGCCTGCGCGGCCACAAGAACGGCCACGTTGCGTTTGGCCTGGGTGTCATCAATCATGGCATGTTCCTTCTTGGATTGAGACGTACTCCCGCGTGCCCGAAGGGGCAACCCCCGACGCTGAGGCCTTGTGCTTGTCCGCAAGCAGCCTAAGGTCGCGATTGATGCGACATGATCCCGACGTTTTGCTTTTGGCCGGCAGTGCCGAGGCCCGCCAGATTGCCAAGGGCCTTTTGGCGCGGGGGCTTGGGGTGCAGGCGTTGATGTCAGAGCCGCCCCGAGGATCGGAGCCGATGCCCGTGCCCTATGAGGTCGTGGGTGAGGATCTGGACGCGCGTGTCGCTGACCTCGCGCAGGGGGCGCGCGTGATCGTAGATGCCTGTCACGGATTTGACGCCGCGATGACAACGGCAGGTGCGCGGGCCGCAAAGGCCACAGAGCGTCCTTTGGTGAGCGTCACCCGGCCTGCGTGGGATGTCGCCGAAAGCCCGCTTTGGGAAAGCGCGGCGGATATGACAGAGGCGATCGACATGATCCCCAGCGGCGCGCGGGTCTTTGCGGCGACGGGATGGGAAAGCCTCCCGGCTTGCAGGGGGTTTCGCGGTGAGGTCCTGATGCTGCGCCAGACGACGCACCATGACAAATCACCCCCCCTTGATTTTGTTGAGTTGGCGTTTGGGGATGCGCCGTTTTCGGTTGCGGGGGAAATCACGCTTTTTGAGCGGATGAAGGTCGATACAGTGGTTTGCCGCAACCTTGGGGGGCTGCCCAGCCGTCCCAAGCTGGAGGCCGCCCTTGCACTTGGGATCCAGGTGATCCTGATTGAGCGCCCGACAAAGCCAGCAGGCGTGCGGGAAGTTGCAACCGTCGACGCGGCTTTGGATTGGGTGGCGGATCATGTCTGAAGGCGTGCGGGTGATCACCTGCGACGCCGATGTGGCGGAAGGGGCCGCATGGCTTGCGCAGGTCGAGCCACGTTTTGCACAGGCGCTGTCAAAAACCGGGCCATTGCCGTTGCGGCTCAGACCGGATGGATTTGCCGGTCTTTTGGATATTATCATCAGCCAGCAGGTCAGCGTTGCCTCTGCCGATGCGATTCGTGCGCGGGTCAAGGCGGCTGGGTTGCACAGTCAGGCGGCGGTTCAAGCGGCCGGGGAGGATGGGCTGCGCGACGCCGGCCTCAGCCGCCCCAAGGCGCGATACGCGGTGATCCTTGCGCAGAGTGATCTGGATTATGCAGCGCTGCGCGGTTTGCCGGATGCGGATGTGTTGGCTGCTCTCACAGCGATCACGGGCATCGGGCCATGGACGGCACAGGTCTATGCGATGTTTGCACTGGGGCGGCGGGATGGGTTTCCGCCCGGTGATCTGGCGCTTCAGGTCGCAGCCGCAGCACTCTTTGATCTGCCCGAACGGCCCCCGGCAGAGGCGTTGGCCGGGATGGCGCAGGCGTGGTCGCCGTGGCGGTCTGTTGCAGCCCGCGCGCTCTTTGCCTACTACCGTGTGATCAAGAACAGGGAAGGGCTGGGATGACACGGGTATTGAACGCGGAGCGGCGCGCGCCAAAATCGGGCGAAACACGGTCTATTGTGGTGTTTTTGCACGGATACGGGGCTAATGGGGCGGACCTGCTGGGTCTTGCTGATCCATTGGGGGAGCATTTGCCGGACACGCTTTTTGTGGCCCCCGACGCACCCGAAAATGTGCCGGGCATGATGGGGGGCTATCAATGGTTCCCGACCCCGTGGATCGACGGGTCGTCAGAAGAGGAATCCATGCGTTGCATGGATCAGGCGGTCACGGATCTGAACGCTTTTCTGGACGCGCTTATGGTGGATGAGGATGTGCTGCCCGAGCAAGTCGTGTTGTTTGGATTTTCGCAAGGCACGATGATGGCGCTGCACGTGGCACCGCGCCGCGAGGATGCGGTGGCCGGGATCGTGGCGTTCTCAGGGCGGCTTCTGTCCCCGGAACTGCTTGCGGATGAGGCGGTGGTGAAACCCCCTGTTTTGTTGGTGCATGGCGATGTGGACGACGTCGTGCCGCCGCAATCCCTGCCGGAGGCGGCTGAGGCTATGGAGCAGGCCGGATGGCAGGACGTTTATGCCCACATAATGAAGGGAACCGGGCACGGCATCGCGCCGGATGGGCTGAGCGTGGCGCTGGCGTTTATGCGGGATAAGCTGAGCCTGTAGGGAGCCTTGCAGAAAATGTGATGTCCTCTGTGTCCAGACCCACCCGCGACATCTTGTGGTCAGCTTTGCCTTGCCAGAGCAAAACCACGAGATATAGTCGGGCCAGAGGGTCAGGAGAGCGACGCGCATGGACGGCGATTTCAGAACCGAATTTACCAGACAGCCGGCAGGGCTGAAGCACAGACCTGCACTGGTGCTGAATGCCGACTACAGACCGCTCAGTTATTATCCGCTGTCGTTGTGGCCGTGGCAGGATGCCATCAAGGCCAAGTGGCTGGAGCGTGTCGATATTGTCGCTGAATATGACGATGTGGTGCGAAGCCCCACAATGACCCTGAAAATACCGTCGGTTGTTGTGCTGAAAGACTATGTGAAACCTCAAAAGCGCGTGGCCTTCACGCGCTTTAATTTGTTTTTGAGGGATGAATTCCGCTGTCAGTACTGCGGGGCAAAGGGGGATCTGACCTTTGACCACGTGGTGCCGCGCGCGAGCGGCGGGGTGACGTCGTGGCAGAACGTGGTGGCGGCCTGTTCGCCGTGCAATCTGCGCAAGGGTTCAAAACCGCTGCACCGCACCGGGCTGCATTTGCGCAAACCGCCGCGGCAACCCGGTGCGGAAGAGCTGCGCAACATGGGGCGTAAGTTTCCGCCAAACCACTTGCATGAGAGTTGGATGGATTTTCTCTATTGGGACGCGGAGTTGGAGGCGTAGGGCATTGGCGGGCCGCCTGCTCATCCGTCCTGACGGCCGTCTTCGCTTTTACGTTTGTTCTGAGGGTGGGGCTTCAGGCTCACCATCCCAGAGGGGCTAGAGCCGCCTTTGAATGAGCCCTGCCTGGCAGAGTGCTGTCGGCGTCCCAAGTAAAACAGCGGTATCCCGCAGGGCGGGTCCCTCCGCGATTTTTCTTGTTACACCGCCATCACTCCGCCCGACCTGTCTCAAGCAAAGGCGGCTCCAGCCCAGAGATGTGGGATCAGAGATCGAGATCGACCCAGACCGGTACGTGATCGGAGGGTTTGTCGCCAGCGCGCACGTCCTTGTCGATCTGGCAGTCGCGCAGCAGGTCGGCGCAGGTGGGGCTGAGCAGGAAATGGTCGATGCGGATGCCATTGTTTCGGTTCCAGGCCCCGGCCTGGTAGTCCCAAAAGCTGTAGTGGCCCGGGCCTTGTGTGCGGGCGCGGAAGGCTTCGGTCAGGCCGAGGTTTAGCAAACGCCGCCATGCAGCGCGGGACTCGGGACGAAAGAGGGCATCGTCGCGCCAGCTGTCCGGGGTGGCTGCGTCTTCGGCCTGGGGGATGATGTTGTAGTCACCCGCCATCAGGAATGGCATTTCCCCGGCAAGTAGGTCCCGCGCGCGCGCTTCCAGACGGGCCATCCAGCTTAACTTGTAGTCATATTTGGGGCCTGGGGCCGGGTTGCCGTTGGGCAGATACAGGCCGCACAGGCGCAGAGCCTGCTGTTCTCCGATGACAGTGGCTTCGATCCAGCGGGCCTGCTCGTCTGTCGGGTCCCCCGGTAGCCCTCGCGAGACATCCTCCAGCGGGAGTTTGGACAGGATCGCCACGCCATTGAACGACTTTTGACCATGGGTTTCGACGTTGTATCCGCGGTCCTCGAAAAGCTCCCTTGGGAAGTTCTCATCCACGGACTTTATCTCCTGGAGCAGCACCACGTCCGGCTGCGCGCTGTCGAGCCATGCAGGCAGTGCTTCAATGCGGGCTTTGATCCCGTTGATGTTGAAGGTCGCGATCTTCATTTGGCACACTCCGTTTGCTGGTTTTGCTATCGCGCAAAACGCGGATCAGGGCAAGTCAGCGACACTTTCGCTATGGGTGATTCGCCTCAATCAGCCGCAACTTTGGATTGCGGGGCCACAGGAACACCTGAAAAAGGGTTAATTTGACCCGTGTGGATAAGAAAAATTTCGCGCTGTGGACAAGATTATTTCCTAATTCCGGTGCCAATCTTCTTTTGCGACGCAACTGTGGATGGAACCTGTACAAGCGGATTTGTCAAAAAAATCAGCTTGGCAAAACACTCAAGGCGGGCAAGCGTAGTTACAGATGCAATTTGAAGTTGCATTTATTTACCATTGGAAAGGGAATTCCCATGACAGCACTTGCACGTACACAAATCGTTACCGCAGCTCCAAAAGCCAGTGACGCGACAAGCATCGACACCGGTGCCGGCGTTGAAATGTTCGTCTCAGGCTCCGCGCCGACAGGCAGCGACATGATGGCGGGTGACGGCACAGCGCTCTATGTGACGAGCGTTCTTGAAGCAGGGTCCGAAGCTTCTGACGGCGACGGCACCGGCCTGTTTGTCACAAGCGTCTGAACCTGCCAATCGGGGTCCGGCAGCTGCTGCCGGACCTCCCTGCGACAAGGAGCCGTCATGTCCAACGTCATCACCTTTCAGCCCAAACCGCGTTTGAGCCAGCAACGTCCTTTGGATGTGTTGATGCGCGCTGTATCTCAGAACCGCAGGCTGCCGGGGGATGTCTTATGGCTCAAGGAAAACGCGGAACTGTTGAATGTGCTGGCCGCAACGGGTGAGCAGGTCTCATCGGACGCACTGTCGGCCTATGCGGAGTTCTATGACGGGATCGAAGAACGGTTGCGGTTTTATCCACAGTACTACCGATTCTTTCTGTCCATGTGTCTCGACCTTGAGGACCTTGGGTTTTCAGGCGACAAGGGCGGGCCGATTTGCGAATGGGTCGCGACCACGGGACTTGCGGACGCGGAATTATCAGATTTGCAACGCGCAGAAGCACAGCGGCTGCTGGCGCGGCGTGGTGCGGCGGCACCGGTTGGCACGGGTGACCTTGGTGATCGGTTGCGGCAATTTGCCGAGCGGCCCAAGACCTTCGCACTGCCGAATAAAAAGGCCGCCTACGAGTTGACACATATTGTCTTCTACCTCTCTGAATACGGTCAGGGCGACCCTGATTTGGGGGAGGATGCCTTGCAGAGCCTGGAGTTTGCGGGCCTCATTGCCTATCTGGATCAGAACCATGATTTGTTGGCGGAGATTTGCACCGCGCTGCGCTATGTCGGTGCAGATCCGAGCGAGATCTGGACGCAAGCAGTGGCGCAAGCTCATTGGGGCATCATGCCCGTTCACGCAGGCGATGTCCCACAAACCGTCGACGCGTATCACGCCTATCTCGTTACGGGCTGGGCTGAGCGGTTGGCGGGGGGACGCGCGTTTCAATCGCCATTGCCCGAAGGCGGCGTGCAATTCGCGCCACCTTCGTCTGGTGGGTCGGCTTTGCGCCCCTTGTCGGAATGTCTGTATGAACTGGGCGGTGCCCGCAGTGCCGATTGGTCGGGCATGAAGGGGCGGTTGATCCCGGCTCTGGACGCGCAGACGCGCATGACGCTTGAGCAGGCCGAAGAGTCAACATCAGGCTTTGAGGCTTTCTTTGAGGAGTTTGCGCGGGCGGTCTGAGGTTTCTCAACCCGGCTGCGCAGCACCTACATCGAAAAGGACGTGCCGCACCCGCAGGCGGATGTGGCATTTGGGTTGTCGATGACAAACCGTGCGCCGATCAATTCTTCGGAAAAGTCGATCACCGCATTGGTCAGAAACGGCAGCGAGATCGCGTCGACCACGACTTTCTCGCCAGCGCCTTCGAGGATCAGGTCGTCGTCTTTCGGCTCATCGAGGTCAATCTCATACTGGAACCCCGAACAGCCGCCGCCTTCTACGGCGACGCGCAGAACCTTGCCTTGGTCTGCGGCACCGATCTCGGACAAACGCTCAAACGCGCGGGGGGTCACTTTGGGGGGCAGGTTCATCTGATCGCTCCGGTTTCCATCGGCTCTGGATGCTAATATAGAAAGCGACAGGACAGGCCACAAGGACCAGCCGCCATGCGCGCACCTTTTGCCTCTGATCCGGCCACGGCCATGGGACGGCTGGTGCCGGAGGAGGAAAGCACGTTTCGCTCCTGCTATCAGCGGGACCGGGACAGGATCATTCATGCCAGCGCGTTTCGGCGGCTGAAGCATAAGACGCAAGTTTTTGTGGAGCATGAGGGCGATTACTATCGCACGCGCCTGACCCATTCGATTGAGGTGGCTCAGGTCGCGCGGACGATTTCGGGGGCTCTGGGCCTGAATGGAGAGCTGACCGAAGCGGTCGCGCTGGCCCATGATCTCGGGCACACGCCCTTTGGCCACACAGGGGAAGACGCGCTGCATTTGCTGATGGCCCCTTATGGCGGGTTTGATCACAACGCGCAGGCGATCAAGATCGTCACCTCGCTTGAGCGGCATTATGCGGAATTTGATGGGCTCAACCTGACGTGGGACACGCTGGAGGGGATCGCCAAGCACAATGGTCCTGTGACGTCGCTGCGGGCCGATGGGGCCGTGACCGGTGATTTGCCTTACGCGCTGGCCGAATATGACGCGCGCCATGATCTGGAATTGCACACCCACGCCGGTGCGGAGGCGCAGGTTGCGGCGCTCTCGGATGACATCGCCTATAACAACCACGATCTGCATGACGGGCTGCGGGCGGGTCTGTTTGCTGAGGATGAGATTGCGGCGCTTCCACTGGTCGGACCTGCCTATGACGAAGTGGATCGGTTGTATCCGCAAACGGACCCCTATCGGCGCAGGCACGAGGCCCTGCGGCGGGTGTTCGGCATGATGGTGAGCGACGTCATCGAGACGTCACAAGCCTTGCTGAACAAGGCGCAGGCCACATCAGCGGCTGAGATCCGCCATCTGGGGCGGCCCGTGATCCGATTTTCTGAACAGATGTGGGCGGACATCGGCGCAATCCGTGCCTTTCTGTTCAAACGCATGTACCGCGCGCCATCGGTTATGGAAAAACGCGCGGAGGTGACCCGGATTGTCGAAGACTTGTTCCCGCTCTTTCTGGAAAACCCTGATATGTTGCCCCGGCACTGGGCGCGCCAGATTGAACGCGCGGGATCAGACAAGACACAACTGGCGCGGATGGTTTGCGACTACATTGCAGGGATGACGGACCGCTATGCCTATGCGGAACACGCACGCTTGCTGGGCGCGCGCTGAGCGGCAAGGCGTGTCCCGGCTGTTCACGCGTCCGCGCCGTTGACTGCCCCCGCGCACATGATACATGGACCGCAACAAAGGAACGCAGCCATGAACATCTTTGCCGACATCCGCGAAACGGTCATCGCCACGCTGGAGGACATGGTCCGCGCGGGCGACCTGCCGGAAGGGCTGAACTTTGCCCCGATCACAACAGAACCGCCGCGTGATCCTGCCCACGGCGACATGGCAACAAATGCGGCCATGGTGCTGGCCAAACCGGCCAAAATGAAACCGCGCGATATTGCGGAAACACTGGCGGCCAAGCTGGCAGAAGACGCGCGCATCACCTCGGCTGAGGTGGCAGGCCCGGGCTTTCTGAACCTCCGGCTGGCCCCTGTTGTCTGGCAGGCGATTGCGCAAACGGTGCTGAGCCAGGGCACGGATTTCGGGCGTGGATCTCTGGGGCAGGGGCAAAAGGTCAACGTCGAATATGTTTCCGCCAACCCCACGGGCCCGCTGCATGTCGGCCACACACGGGGCGCTGTCTTTGGTGATGCGCTGGCGAGCCTGCTTGATTTTGCGGGCTTTGAGGTGACACGCGAATACTACATCAACGATGGCGGTGGTCAGGTCGATACGCTCGCCCGGTCCGTCTATCTGCGATATCTTGAAGCGCATGGGCAGGACGTGGCCTTTCCAGATGGGACCTATCCGGGCGACTATCTGATTGGCACCGGTGAGGCGCTCAAAGACAAGGTAGGGGATGCCTACGTCGGCAAGGACGAGGACGTCTGGCTGCAAGAAGTGCGCGCCTTCTCCACCGATGCGATGATGGACATGATCCGCGCGGATCTCAAAGCGCTTGGCGTTGAGATGGATGTCTTCTATTCGGAGAAATCGCTCTATGGCACGGGGCGGATTGAGGCTGCAATTGACGATCTGCACGCCAAGGGGCTGATCTACGAAGGGTCATTGCCGCCGCCCAAAGGCAAGCAGACCGACGATTGGAAGCCGCGCATCCAGACATTGTTCAAATCCACCGCACATGGGGACGATGAGGACCGCCCGGTCAAGAAATCTGATGGCAGCTGGGCCTATTTTGCGCCGGATATTGCGTATCACTTCGACAAGGTGCAACGCGGCTTTGATATGTTGATCGACGTCTTTGGCGCGGATCACGGCGGGTATGTCAAACGGATGAAGGCGGCTGTTTCGGCGCTCTCCGAAGGGCAGGTGCCGCTGGACATCAAACTCACGCAGCTGGTCAAGTTGTTCAAAAACGGTGAAGAATTCAAGATGTCCAAGCGGGCAGGGACCTTTATTACCCTGCGCGACCTGATCGACGAAGTTGGCCCCGATGTGACCCGCTTTGTGATGCTGACCCGCAAGAACGACGCGATGCTGGACTTTGATTTCGACAAGGTGCTGGAGCAAAGCCGCGAGAACCCGGTGTTCTACGTGCAATATGCCCATGCCCGCGTGGCTTCGGTGCTGCGCAAGGCCGAAGATGCCGGAATAACGGCAGATGAGGCAACGCTGGCCGCCGCAGACCTCAGCTTGCTGGATCACGAAAGCGAGCTTGGCGTGCTGCGCAAGCTTGCCGAATGGCCACGCTTGGTGGAAACGGCCGCGCGCACCAATGAACCGCACCGCGTTGCGTTCTATCTTTATGAGCTTGCAGGTGATTTCCACGGTCTGTGGAACAAGGGCAATGAGGTCACCTCACTGCGCTTCATCCAGGACGACGTTGCGACCTCGCAGGCAAAAATTGCCCTTGCCCGGGCCACGGCGATTGTAATTGCGGCTGGGCTTGGTATTCTCGGGGTCACACCGGCGCAAGAGATGCGATAACGCACGGACCGCGCCGCATACAGGCAACCCCAAGACCAGACCCTGCGGGCATTGTATTCGCCGGGCGATGAGGCAGAGATGGCAGATTTCACGCACGCCCCCATGCACGGGGCGTACACAGATGAATCCGAATTTCACCAGACCGGACCTAATGGATCTAACCAATTGGTCACGCTGACAAATATCGCGGGAGCGGTGATCTCGTTCGCGCTGATCGTGGGCATCGCGATATGGGGCTACAAGCTCCTTGTGCGTGATGTCAGCGGCATTCCGGTGGTCAAGGCTGCGAGCGGTGAAATGCGCATCCGCCCCGAAGATCCCGGCGGTCAGCTGGCGCGCCATCAGGGCCTTTCGGTCAATGCTGTGGCCGCCGAAGGCACTGCGGCCAAACCCGCCGACAGGCTCATTCTGGCCCCGCAACCCATCGATTTGGCGGAAGAAGATCAGGTGATGCCAGCCGCGATGGTTGCTGCTGCGCCACAGGCAGATGCGGCGGCCCTTCTCAATTCAGAGCCTGTCGTGGATGCGCAAGAGATCAGCGCCGCACTGGAAAGCGGCAACGTGGATGACATTGTGGCCCAGCTGACGGCTGGGGTGGCTCCGCTCACCGATCTGGGGGAGAACGCAGAAGAAGTTGTCGCGCAGGTGACTGAAACCGTGGTGGCAGAGGTCAAAGCTGTTGAGCAGCAGGTCGCTCTTTTGCTCGATGCGCCGGGTGTGCGGCAATCCAAACGCCCGCAAATCCGACCCGCCGTCCGCGCCACAGTGACCCCCGCTGCCGTGACAGCGATTGTGAATGACACCGAAGAGGTTGATCCGACGAGCCTGCCTGCCGGCACCCGTCTGGCCCAGCTTGGGGCCTTTGACAGCGCGCAGGTCGCGCGGGAGCAATGGGACCAGATGCAAAACCGCTTTGACGCCTATATGTCGGGCAAACGCCGCATCGTGCAAAAAGCCACCAGCGGGGGGCGCGTGTTCTACCGCCTGCGCGCGATGGGTTTTGAGGATATTGCGGATGCCCGGCGCTTTTGTTCGGCACTGGTTGCGGCCAACGCGGATTGTATTCCGGTTGTAACCCGCTGATGCCTTTTGGCGCGACCATCATCGACGCGGATGGTCTGCGCCTGACGGCTGAGGAAAAGGTCCTGTTCCGGGAGGTCGACCCTTTCGGATTTATCCTGTTTGCGCGCAACATCGACACGCCGGATCAGGTCCGCGCGCTGTGTTCTGAGATGCGTGATGCGGTGGGACGCGACGCGGTGATCACAATTGATCAAGAGGGAGGCCGCGTTCAACGCATGCGCGCCCCGCATTGGCGTGAATGGATGCCGCCGCTGGATCTGGTTGCACAGGCCGGAGCGGATGCACTGCGCGCCATGTACCTGATGTACCGACTGATTGCAGATGAGCTTCGCCATGTGGGTGTCGACAGCAATTGCGCCCCCACGCTTGATATTGTTGGGCCACAGACGCACCCGTTTCTGCGCAACCGTTGTTTTGGAGAGGATCCCGAACGCGTGATCGCAGTGGGTCGTGGTGCAGCGGACGGCATGTTGGCGGGGGGGGTATTGCCCGTGATGAAACATATGCCGGGGCATGGCCGGGCGACCGGGGACACGCATTTCGATCTGCTGCATGTGAGCGCGGACAAAGCCACGTTGATGCAAACCGATTTCGCGCCCTTCCGCGCGCTGCGTGATCTGCCGATGGGCATGACAGCCCATCTGGTCTTTGACGCGCTGGATGACGCCCCCGCAACCTTGTCGCCCAAGATGATGCAGGTGATCCGCGACGACATTGGCTTTGACGGGCTGATGATGACCGATGACATCTCAATGAAGGCGTTGTCTGGCACCGCGGCAGAGAACGCAGCGGCGGCGATTGCAGCGGGCGTTGATGTCGTCCTTTTCTGCAATGCCCCTTTGGCCGAGCGCCGCGCGGTTGCTGAGGCCGCAGGCCGCATGACCCCACAGGCACAGGCGCGTGCGGATGCGGCACTCGCCTGGCGCAAAACCCCCGATGACGTTGACATTCCGGCCCTTGAGCGCGAGTTTGAAGCGCTTTTGGGCGGGACTTTGCATGGCTGAAACCACATTTGAGGAAGACACAGTTTCTGTCGCCGAAAGGATGGCGGCGGAGGCCCTGATTGTCGATGTGGATGGCTTTGAGGGGCCGCTAGACCTGCTTTTGACGTTGAGCCGGACGCAAAAGGTCGATCTGCGCAAGATTTCGGTGCTGCAACTGGCGCGGCAGTATCTGGCCTTTGTGGAAAGAGCCAAGGCGCTGCGGCTGGAACTGGCGGCGGACTATCTGGTGATGGCGGCCTGGCTTGCTTTTTTGAAATCCCGGCTGCTCTTGCCCCCCGATCCAACCGAAGAAGGCCCCTCTGGCGAAGAACTTGCCGCGCATCTGGCGTTTCAGCTGGAACGGTTGCAAGCCATGCGAGACGCCGCCGCCCGCCTGATGGCGCGGGACCAACTGGGCCGTGATTTCTTTGCCCGTGGGCAAACAAACGAAGTGGAGCGCGTGCGGCGGGTGACCTATACTGCGACCCTGCTTGATCTGATGCAAGGCTATGCGCGCCTGCGCACGCGCGATGAATTCCGGCCCTTTGTGATGGACCGTGACGCGGTGTTCACGATGGAACAGGCGTTGGAGCGGATGCGCGGGTTGATTGGCTATGCCGGTGACTGGGGCGATTTGATGAGCTTTCTGCCCGAAGGCTGGGAGGCCGACCCGGTGCGCCGCCGCTCTGCCACTGCCGCAACCTTTGCGGCGTCGCTGGAATTGGTCAAAGAAGGACACCTTGAGATCAGGCAGAGCGAGACATTCGCCCCGATCCAGTTGCGAAAAAGGGATGAGCCGCGTGGCTGAAGAGATTGAAGAAAAAGAAGAAAGCCTGTTTGAGGCTCCGCCCATCGCTGAACAGGAACGCATGATTGAGGCGGTGCTTTTCGCGACGTCAGAACCTATCACGCTGAAAGAGCTTGAGGCGCGTATGCCGCATGGCTGTGACGCGGGTGAGGCGATGGTCCATCTGCGCAAACGCTATGAAGGGCGCGGCGTGCAGGTGGTGAAAGTGGGCGATGGCTACGCGATGCGCACGGCGGCTGACCTTGGCTTCCTGATGCAAAAAGAGACGGTGGAAGTGCGCAAGCTCAGCCGTGCTGCGATTGAGACCTTGGCGATCATCGCCTATCACCAGCCGGTTACCCGCGCTGAAATCGAAGAAATCCGCGGGGTTTCCGTCTCTCGTGGTACGGTGGATCAACTGCTGGAACTGGAGTGGATCCGCTTTGGACGCCGTAAAATGACACCGGGGCGGCCCGTGACCTTTGTGGTCACGCAAAGCTTCCTTGACCACTTCGGCCTTGAAAATGCCCGCGATCTGCCGGGGCTCAAGGAATTGCGCTCCGCTGGATTGCTCGAAAACCGCCCGCCGCCCGGCACAGTTCCGCTGATGGGCGAGGGGGAGGACGAAGAAGAAAGCACAGAAGGCCAATCTGAGCTATTTGAAGATTGACGCCCGCAATCAAGGCAATCTGTCACACTGCGCATTTATTTGCGGGGAACGCCTGAAAATGGCCGTATTCGACGCTATATATGACGTGAGGCAAAATCGAGGATCAGTCAATGAACCAGATCATCAACATGATTATCCGTCAGGTCATGAACCAGCTTATTCGCCGGGGCGTGAGCGCGGGTTTCAACAAAGCGGGCGAGATGGGGCAGCGTCGCAAGATGCAAAACCTGCCGCCGGATGCGCTTGACGATCACGGCAATCCGGTCAACCCGCAACAGGAACTGACCCCGCAAGAACGCCGCCAACAACGCGCCGCACGCCAGCAGGCACGGCAGGCTCGAATGGCGATGAAAGCGGGTCAGAGGATGAACAAACTCTGAGCATTTCCACCGATAGTTGAGCGAATCGGCTTTCTAGGGTAGGTTATCCACATATTTTATGTGGATTTTAGTGCTGTGGCTCAACCAACCTTTCGTGAGACGGCCAGTTATCTCCCTCTGGGGATCATGGTTGTCGCTCTCTACATTGTCTTCGGTCTTGCTGTCTTCGGCGGCTTTGCGACGTACATCTACCGCGGTGAATGGATCGAAACGGTCGATCAGAGCAAGGCGCTGCAACCCGATGTGGAACAGTCGGAGCGGCTCGAAATTGACAACCTCATTTTCATCATCAAACGCAAGGAAACCTTGACCCGGGAAATCAAGGACATGCGCAACGAAATTCTTGCGCTGGATCGGGAAATCTCTGGGGTAAAGGCAGACTACAACCGTTTGATCGGGCAGACTGCGCGCCTTGCCGAACAAGCAGTCAGCAGCACTCGGGAACAGGTCAAAACGCTCTCGCGGATTGGCGGGATGGACAGCAGCGCACCGCTTGCACGCCTGGAGGCGGTCCAACTCTCCGAGGCACTGAACCACCAAAAAATCACCCGTGCAGTTGAACTCGTTGAAGGGTTGGTCGCGCCTTTTGACCTAAATCAGATGTCAAAGGACCGGTTCACGGCCGCCAAGAGTGCATACCGGGCAAAGGCCACCGTTTTTCAGGAAGAGATGGTGACACACACCAATGCGGCCCATGCGGAGCGGGCCAAAGAAAGCGGTCTTGAGGCTCTTCGGGAAAAAATGGCGTCGGACCTGACAACAAGTGAGGAGACGCTTGCCAAGCTGCAGGGCACCGTGGGGCTGAGTTCTGCGCATCAGGCGCGGTTTGAATCGCTGGTGGTTCATCTGCCGCTTGGCTACAAAACCCATGTTCTCCAGCGGCTTGTAAGCTTCCCGACGATATTTCTAACGCTGATTGTCACCATCGCAGCGGGGGGGCTCGGTACTGTCGTGGCCTTTTCACGCCGCTATTATCACGAACATTCACCCGGGCTGACGATGTCGCGGCTGTTTGTGAATGTGGGCGAGGGGATCGCCGCTGCCATTGCTATTTTTCTGTTTTCAGGGGCGGGGATGTTGGCGCTGACCCAAGGGGGCGGTGGCCCGGGCAACGTGGAGCTCAGCCCCTACACCGTGGCGTTTGTCGCCTTCCTGTCGGGGTTCATGGCCGAGGACGCTTTTGCCTCCATTCAGGCGGCAGGCAAGCGGATTTTCAGCGGAGGAAGCTCCGATGATCCGCCCCCGTCTACCGAAGTCAGCACCGAAGGTAAGCCGATGCCCGTGCTAGAGGCCAACGGCAGCATTACGATCAAACCTTGAAGTGTTTCGAGAGCTTGAGACCCTGACCCTGATAGTTTGAGGCAAGGTCCGCGCCATAAAGCTGGGTGGGCGGTGTGACCATGCGTTCATAGACCAATCGTCCGACAACCTGCCCATGCTCCAACACAAAAGGGGCCTCATGGCAGCGTACTTCTAACACCCCACGAGAGCCGGAGCCGCCAGCGGACGCATGGCCAAAACCGGGATCGAAGAACCCTGCATAATGCACGCGAAATTCCCCCACCATGGCCAGATAGGGGGCCATCTCAGCGGCGTATTCAGGCGGGATCGTCACCGCCTCACGGCTCAGCAGAATGTAGAATGCACCGGGGTCCAGGATAATCTGGCCGTTCTCGCTGTGCACTTCTTCCCAATAGGCCGCCGGGTCATAAAAACCGATATTGTCCAGATCGATTACGCCGGTATGCGGCTTGGCCCGGTAGCCCACGAGCGTGGTGTCGGGCAGCCGCAGATCCACGGAAAAACCAAGGCCATCGTCGATCACGGCGTCCCCGTCCACCAGTGGCGTTTCGGCATGAAGTGCGCGCAGGGCGTCGTCATCCAGCACCGCATCGCCTCGGCCAAAACGGATCTGGTTCAGGCGCATGCCCGGGCGCACCAGCACAGAGAAAGAGCGCGGGCAAATCTCGGCAAACAGTGGTCCTGAGTATCCTGCTCCGATGCGGTCAAATTCTGCGCCGCCATCTGTGATGGTGCGCGTCAACAGATCAAGCCGCCCGGTTGAGCTTTTGGCGTTGGCCACGGCGGAGACATCAGAGGGCAAATCCAGCCGTTCCATCAACGGCACGACATAGACGCAGCCCTTTTCGAGCACCGCACCATCGCTCAGATCAACACGGTGCATTTCAAATTCGGCCAGCCGATCCTCAACCCGCGCGCCATGCCCGGCCAGAAAGGACGCGCGCACGCGGTAGGCAACGGTGCCCAGCCGCAGATCAAGGCTTGCGGGTTGGATCTGTTCTGGGATCACCGCAGGCCGCGCGGTAATCTCCCCGTCGTTGATCATCTGTGAAATCAATTGGTTGGGGATCACGCCTTGCATGTACCGGCCCTTTCAAAATCAAACGCCCGCAGGCCCAGAGGGCGGCGGGCGTTTGTGGTATGTCGGTTGGTCGGGCTAGCAGGACTCGAACCTGCGACCTTCCGTCCCCCAGACGGACGCGCTACCAGGCTGCGCCATAGCCCGACATGCGTGGTTACATACCTGAACTTGGCAGGCGTGCAAGAGGGAAAGTCCCGGTGTGGCATGGGTGTCAGTCGTTTGCGCTATTGCTCTGGGTCGGACGGCGCCGTGCAGCCATAGAATCGCGCAGAACCGTCAGTTTGTCGAGCAGTGGGGCAATATCTCTGGCTTGTCTGTTGGTCAGCTGTCGGGTGCGCGTCGCAGAGGCAAGGATGCCAGGGTTGGCTGTGATTTCGTCCATGGGTGTGATGACCGGCATGTCGATCTGACGGGGCTTGGGGGCAGGTGGCTCTGTTGGCGCGATGTCAACTTCGGCAGCTGTCTCCGGCTCCGCCGGGGCATTGTCGGTCGGTGCGGTCGGTTCTGCCATCGGGCGGCGCAGAAACGCGGGCAGGGACGCCGCAGGTTGCGGCGCTTCTTGTGCGGGTTCCTCTTGCACCGGAGGTGCCGATGCGACTTGCTTCTCTGGCTCTGGCTCTGGCTCTGGCTCTGGCTCTGGCTCTGGCTCTGGCTCTGGCTCTGGCTCTGGCTCTGGCTCTGGTGCGCTTTGCGTTGGCGCTTCCGGCTCTGCCGCGATTT
>JBGCDV010000005.1:0-99767 GCA_045105735.1 Sulfitobacter sp.
TCAAGAATATTACCGATGCTGTGAAGGTGCGGGCGATGGATTTTGAGCTGCCCGATGAATGGATGGAGCAGCCCGATCTGTTTTTGTTCAAAGGCTATGATGAGAAGAAGGCGATGATCGACGACATGCGCCAGCCGATCACGGTGGAGATGGTGGTGCAGGAGATCAACCGCTACGCCGACAGCGAGTTCCGGTATGCGGATAAGTCGGATGAGGTGGCGATTGAGAAAGCCGTGCGGGATATGGCGCGGATGGAAGAGGCGAAGCGGCGGTATTTGGGGGGTGCAGGGTGAATAAGAAAGCGCTTCAAAAGCAGTTTGAATATCCACTGACTTGGAAAGATCTTGCAGTACTTCCAGCCGAACAGTTGGCTTTGCTATCTCTCGCCAATTTTGCGGCTGCAGAACTGAATATATTGCAGAGAATCTACATCCAAACCGCTCATAATCTCACTCAAGATGCTGCTTTGGATGTTGCGATAGCTGCGCAGAGGTATGTCGTATTGAGAACATGGTCTGCAAAACTTTTTGAATTTGCAGCAATGTTTGAAGGCCTTCTAAAACAAGGGCTAGAGGACGATACAACGCTCGAAATGGCCAAAGAAGCGGTTGAACGTTTCGGTGCCCTGAAGGAATCTGATGGATATGCCATTGTTAGAAATGTCAGGCATGAAGCATCAAATCATTATTCATTTTCCGCAGCCCTCAAAAACCTTAGTCACGTCCCAGATCATGCCAACTGCAACATGTATATGAACAAATTGGACGGTAACTCATACTATCCGATGGGTGAAGAAGTAATGTTTGTTGGACGCCTTAACAGACACGGTGCCTCTATCAAAACCGAAGAAGAAAAGCAGCAACTTCTTGTTATTTGGCATGATTGGAATGTTGAAGCGAATGAGTGGCTTAGGAAAGTGCATGAGAGAATTTTTTCAAAATTTGTTTCCGTGCGATTTCCAGACCGCAGCGCTCGCGAAAAACTATATTGGTTTGATCCCAAGCTCGCTGGTGACATGGTTCCGCCAAGTATTCCGATCTTCTTAAGAAACAACTTTGTGCGGAAAGCTGAAGAAAAATGAACCGCCTCATCCGCCACGGCTTTGCATTTTGCCACACCGCCCCCACCGCCCACCCTGCGCCCTTCCCCATGGGGGGAAGGGAAGGGCGCGCATCTGCTTTGCAGATGCAGGGTATACTGTGGGGTCAGTATGGCAGGAGGGTGCTATGCAACGGCTGATTAAACACGGCCTCATGTTCGGCAACCTCTTTCACGTGGCGTCCCCAACGCTCATCGACCGATACAACCGGGCGCTCAAGCACCTCACGGGCAAGACCACCGAGCTCACCGATTTCCACATCGACATTTCGGGCTATTCGCCGGAGGTGGGTGACGAGCTTAACGACCACCTGTACCTCAACCATGCAGGTGTGAACCGACAGTTCATCCTGCTCAGCATGGAGCAGCGCACAGCACCGCTGCTCAACACCAAATTCTCCACCTCGCGCAGCATTCTGCGGCAGTTCTTTGATACCAATGAGGCACAGCTTTTTGCCCTTACGGCGCGGGATGCGGTGGCGGGGGAGTTGGTGAACAGCGTTTATGACGTCTCCTCGCCCGCGCGGCTCTTTGATATTCGGCGGGTCGAGGTTGAGGCGGACACGACCACCGGCACGGTGAAGGACGCGCAAAAGCTCGCGCGGATGGTGGAACAGTTCAAATCGGAGCCTGATGGCTGGTTTGATGACGTGTTGATTGCGGACATGATTGATCTGGCGGGCAAGACCGGGGATGTGGTGCGCAACCCGGTGCGGCTGCGCGAAATGGGGTTTGACCAGCGCAACTTCTGGACCGCGCATTTTGGCGGGCTTTACGTGTTTCAGGATATGGACCATCCGGCGGTGATTGCGCCCAATGGGGCGGATCATCTGGGCCAATTGCCGATCAAATACACCTTTGAGGCGCGGCAACGGAACCAGATCGCGAAGTTCTTTGAGTACAACAACCTGACCGAGACGATTGTTGAGGGGCGCAAGGATCACGCAGCGGCGATCCTGCGGCAAAAGATGGACTTCGTGCTGGTGGGGGCGGTGGCAGATGAGGGTGTGGACCTGAGCGGTGCCACACGATCTGACCTGCGGCGGTTTGCGCGGCGCTATCACGACCTGTTGCCAGAGGAGTTTCATGCGCTGGGCGCACTGGTGCGCTGGGCGGAGAACGGGGGCAAATGGCCGCGCATCTCATCCGATCACCCGGCCTATTTCTATACCCTGCGCGCAGCCGATACGCCGGATGCAGCGCTGGTCAATATGCTGCTGGCAGAGCTGGCCCCCAAGGACGCGCGGCAGATGTTCATCTGTCACAAGGAATTGTTCTATCGCACCTATGCAGGCTGGCCGGAGACCAAGAAGGCTTACGTTGTGGATTTCCTCGTAGCCGAGTATCAGGTGGACAAGGCAGGCGCGCGTGAGGCGCTCTTTGGCCATGATGCACCGCTGGAGGAGCCCAAGCCGGTGCGTGATATGATCGCGCAAGTTGGCCCCTGGGGTGCCGTAAGGAGGAACAGATGATCGGTTTTATCCGGCTTTTCGTGATGCTCTTTGTGGCGCTGACCGTGGTCTATGTCTGCCTGTCGTTCTATTCCCGCGCGGTGCGAAAATCCAAGTTGCGCAAGAAATGGCATGACGGCAAGCAGCTGGTGGACCGCGATACCTTTGTGCAGCGGGGTCTTGAGCGCTATGATGGCTCGATCCGGCGCAAGCTGATCTTGGGCGTCTATGTGGTGCCTGTGGTGGTGATTGCGATCATCATCTATCTGACGAATTTTACCTGAGAGGGTCGCGATGTTTACGGTTATCAAGTGGGTGTTCTGGACGACCTTTTGGGTGCTGGTGGTGGCGATCTTTCACTACACGTTGCCGCAAAACGATATCGTGCGGGTGACCGACACTTATGAAAAGCGGATTGATCTGGGCGAAAACTCGCTGTTCTGGGCGCAGGCGGATGTTGGGTCAGATGGGACGCTGGCCAACCGTGATGTATTCTTTATCCAGACGCGGCGCGCCAAAGGTGACGTTATGGTCTACCGCAATGAGGATACGGGCTGGGGCTGGCCGCCGTACTTCAAGTTCGACACGTCCAACCTGCAGGCTGAGGCGGCGGATGCAAAATCAACAGCCGATGCGCCTCAGTATTATGCAATCAAACACTACGGATGGCGGAACGAGTTTTTCACGATCTTCCCGAACGCGATTTCCCTGCGTCCGGTGGACGGGCCGGATGCGTCAAAGGGCATTCCATTCCTGAACATCTTTATCATCGTGCTTTTTGCGGCGGTTGCCTGGGCGATCTATGTGCGCTGGCGGCGGTTCCGCATGGCGCGGATTGATCCAACACTGGAAGCGATTGAGGATGATGTGGCTGAGAAGTCAGGTGCCATGCGGCGCTGGCTCGGGACGTGGAAAAAGAAAACCTGAGGCGCACCCTGTATCAGTCCGAGAACAGGTAATCCGTCTGTGCGATTTCCTGCGCTTTGTCCTTGGGAATGGCCAGAAACTCAGTCAAGGCATCGGCATTCTGTTCGACATCTGCGTGTTCTCGCATGCGGGTCAGATGCTCAAAGGCGGCGTCGCGGATGCGGTCGCTCTCAAAAACCATGTCGTTACGGATGGTGGGCAACAGACGGTCGAGTGTGTCGCTGGAGGTTTGGTCCCCTGCCAAACCGACGCGCATGGCATGACCTGTCAGGTAGTCATCGCTGAAGTGGCACTCAATCTCCATGATGCGGGTCACGGAACGATCTGCGGCAAAGTCATTGAGCAGATCAAGGTTCGCAGGATCCATGCAGATGATCAGCTTGTCCGTCTCAAAGTAGTCAAACAGCATCCGCATCAGCGCACGACGGTGTCGGTGGCGTTTTTCCAGCGTGTTCTGAATGCCGCCAAGGTCAGGCAGCGGCGTGTCCTCTTCGTTAAAGAGGTATTCTATGGCGGGGACGTTGGTCACCTGCCGGATGCGCTCAAGAACACGTTTGGCGACATGCCATTTCTTGCAGACCACAATCAGAAGCTCGCGTTCACGGCCCAAAGTGCTTTCGGTTTCCCAGAAACGGGTGGCAAAGCGGCGGCCGATGCGGCCTCGGCCTGACAGAAACTGGAACAGGCTGCGGCCTTCATTGCTGATCTGGAAATGCACGCCTTGTGCAACATAGAGCAGTCCCAGCCGGCGCTTGAGGTCAAGCGCTTCGGGGCTGATTTTGCGGGCAAAGAGGTAGTCCTGACTGAGCAGCAGTTCATAATGGTCGTTGTAGAAGGTTACTGGCATCCCGTAGTCGGTGAACATCAGGAACGTCAGCGTGCGGGAGCGAATTTCTTCCTCTGGCACCAGATGGCGTACGAGGGTCTGAAAAAACGTCTCATCCGGGATCCACGTCGTGCGGAAAAAGCGGGTCACGTCGCGACGCTTGCGCACAAAATCCAGTACCCACTCAATCGTGCGGCGGCGCAGGCACCACCACTGGGAGCCGATCATGATTTGCAGGTCTTCGGGGATGTTGCGCTCCAGCGCGAGGCGCTTTTGAGCCTCAAAGAGGAAGTAGAACAGCTTCTTGTGTTCGCGTTCGTTCACAAGATGGCGGTAAATCAGGCGTTCCTCGCGCCAACCTGTCTTGATCCAGTCGCTTTCAAAATAGTCAAAGCTCTCGATGAAATCGGCATCATTGTTGTCTAGAAACTGATGCGTGTATTCCGCCGACTTGATGGCCATGCAATCGCCTGAGAGCATGTAAAAATGTGTGGCACGGGGGAATGCATCAACTGCCGACTGCACCGCATTCAACGTGGCCTGTACCAAAGACCATTCGCCCCAGCCGCATTTGATACGCTTTTTGGCGAAAGTGACGTTGGGATTGTCCTTCAGCGCCTCTTTGATCAGGCTGAAATGCACCGCGCTGGCCGAGGCGTCGAAGTGGATCGACATGTAGTCCCCCACCGCAGTCAACCGCTCCGCTTGCCGGATCACGGCATCGGGGTCCTTGTGACACAGCAGAATGTAGGCGATTTTAGCCATTTTGGAAACGAACTGCCCTTTTGCCTTTGATTGTTTACGTTGATAAAGGTGAAGACAGATTGAATAAACACCATTAATTTGCTTTTTTAAGCCAAGAGTGAACTGTTGCGCAAAACAGTCATATGAGCAGGGATACAGAACTATGGGCTTTCCAGGGACCTGGATGACAGAGAGCGAGAGTGTCGTTTACCGTGTGGTGCCAAAATGCGCCTGCTCCACCATCGGGCAAATCATGTTCTATTCGGACCACGGCACGTTCTTTGATGGCGACATCCATGATGCGCAATCGGGGATGCACAAATGGGCGCTTGAACCATCGCAGGCACCGATCTCGTCGAATGTGACCAGTCATGCCTCATATGCCTTTACCTGTGTGCGCAACCCCTACACCCGTATCCTGTCTTCGTTCTTTGACAAGATTTGCGGCATTCAGCGCAACGGCAAACGCTACCGGGGCAACCTCGTGCCGCTGCTCATTCAGAAATACGGGATCGATGTAGGGGGGGATGATGGCAAGCAGGAGTTTGACCAGATCCAGAGCTTTCGGCGATTCCTGCTGTTTGCGCGCGACACGATCCGGTGGCGGCGGCCGATGGACCCCGATATCCATTGGTCCGCGATGTCAGGGCATGTGAGTACGTTCATCGTGAACGGCGGCACCTATGACAAGATCGTCTGGACCGAAAAGTTCAACGACGGCATGCAGGATGTGCTGAGCGCGATCAAGACGCCCACAGCTGTGGTGCTGGATGACGTGCCGCGTTTCAACGAGAGTGAGGGCCACGGCCCCAAGCGCGCCCATCCGGTTGAGGACTACTTTGACGATCTGTCGATGCATCTGGTGCGTGAAATCTACAAACGCGACTTTGATCTGTTTAAGTATGACTTCGAGAATCCGGGCAACAAGATGCCAATCGGCGAGATCGATCTGGACGAGGTGCACGCCAAACTGGGCGACTAACGCCGGTTCCGAATGGCTGCGATGATGCGTTTTGCGGCTGCAGCACTGCCTTTGGGTGAAGGATGGATACGGTCCGCAGCATGAAAGCTGCGGTTCCCGTGAGGCACGACATCAGCCAAAGATACAAAGGTCACCGCCGAGTAGCGCTTTCCCATTTGTGCCAGCCGCGCCTCCAGTGCGTCGCCCAATGCGCGACACCGCTCAATCGGGGAGCCGAAGCCGGGGCTGCGCAGATAGCCGACATAGATCACCTGAGCGCCGCCCTGATGGGCCCGCGCCACAGTTTGGGGGATTTTCCCCATGGTCCCATCAGCAGAGATCAATTGTTCCAACCTGCGGCCACAGGCCCCGCAGCCACATCCCAGCCAAAGGTCATTGCCGCCCCCGTTCATCACCACCACGTCCCAGGCCCCTTTTCGATATTGCTTAGCGATGTTGAGGCCCAGTGATCCGGTGATTGGCAATGGATAGCCAAAGCTTGCGCCGGATACGGCCTTGCTTTTGACCTTTGCATTCAGGCCGCGCGCCAGATGGTGTGGCACGGATTGCTGTTGTGATGTGTTGGAGGTCATAAAGCTGTCGCCCATCACAAGAATACGCAGAGGGTCGGCAGCAGACATCAAAGGGGCGGAGATCAGCCAAAGGCAGGTGAGCAGAAATACACATATTCTCATGGGACAAAGCCTCATCAATAGGGGAGGTGACTTGCGTTGCGATGCCACCCGGCCTACATCGCCTAGCATGTCACAGGTAAAATCATCCTCAAAATCCGACCCGAATTATAAGGTCATCGCGGAAAATCGCCGCGCGCGGTATGATTATGCTATCGAGGATGACATCGAATGCGGGATCATCCTCGAAGGGTCCGAGGTCAAGTCATTGCGCAACGGCGGGGCGAACATCGCGGAAAGCTATGCCGCTGTTGAGGATGGCGAGTTGTGGCTCGTGAACTCTTACATTGCGCCTTATGCGCAGGCCAAGACATTCACCCATGAGGAACGCCGTCGCCGCAAGCTGCTGGTCAGCCGCAAGCAATTGTCAGACTTGTGGAACGCGACCCAGCGCAAGGGCATGACGCTGGTGCCGCTGGTGATGTACTTCAACCATCGCGGCAAGGCCAAGCTCAAGATCGGCATCGCCAAGGGTAAAAAGAACCACGACAAACGGGAGACCGAGGCAAAGCGGGATTGGTCGCGTCAAAAGTCGCGGCTCATGAAGGATCATGGCTGAGCCGCTCACGCTGATCGGGTTTCAACACTCCGTTTATACGTGGGTCGTGCGGCTGGCTCTGCATGAGCTGGAATTGTCGGCGGACTATGTTGAGGCAAACCCCTTTGCCGACCCACCTGATCCGATCCTGCCCCGTTACACACCGTTTCGCCGGGTGCCGGTGTTGGAGCACGGTGCGTTTCGACTGACTGAAACAGCGGCAATCCTTCGATATCTGGATGCGCTGGTCCCAACCTGCCCGTCGCAGCCCAAAGACCCCAAAGCCCTTGCACAGATGGCGCAGATCATGGGGCTGGTGGATGCGGATGTCTATCCGATCATGGTTCGGCAGGTGTTCTCTTTTGGGTATTACGCACGGATTGTTGAAGGGTTGGATGAGGATCCAGCGCAGGTTGCAGAAGGGTTGCGCCGGGCTGTGCCAGTCTTGTCTGTTTTGGAACAGATCGCAGCAGAGGGTCGGCAATTGAATGGTCGAGCGCTAAGCCTTGCTGACCTGCATCTTGCCCCGATGATGTCCTATTTCACACGCGTCCCTGAGGGGGCGGCAGCCCTTGCCAGCTATCCTGCGTTGGCGGGGTGGTGGGCTTGGATGCGCGCGCGATCAAGTCTTGTGCAAACGGACCCTTTGGCCGGGATATGACCCAAGATATCGCGTTTCGATTTGCCCCGCATCAACAGCTTGCAACAGACCTGCTGCGCAATGGCGCCCCGGATGCAGGCGACGGGGCGCATGACCTGTCGCATGTGCTGCGGGTGTGGCAAAACGTGCAAAGCATCATGGCAGAGGAGGGGGGCGACCCCGGGCTGTTGGTTGCCGCGACAATCCTGCATGACGGCGTAAACCTGCCCAAGGATCACCCGGATCGGTCGAAAGCCTCACAGCTTTCGGCCAACCGGGCAGAAAGCGTCCTTGCCAGTCTGGCGTGGCAACAGGCGGCCATTGACGGGGTCAGCCATGCCATCGCCGCGCACAGCTTTTCGGCTGGGATCACGCCCCGCACGCTTGAGGCCAAGATTTTGCAGGACGCGGACAGGCTCGATGCGATTGGTCATATCGGGATTGCACGTTGTTTTGTGGTGTCAGGGCAGCTTGGGCGTCTGATCTATGATGTTGATGATCCCAGTGCCCAAAGCCGCACCCTTGATGATGGACGTTTCGCGCTGGATCATTTCTACACCAAGTTGCTGAGGCTGGCCGAGGGGTTTCAGACCCGTACCGGGCAGCGCCTCGCAGCGGAGCGTCATGCGGTGATGCTGAGTTTTATCGAGGGACTGTTGGCCGAAATCTCGCTCTGATCGGATCGGCGCAAAGGTGAGGTTTGTACGCCTGATTTCCCCGTTCGGCTGACCTTAACCAAGGTTAATGTGAGCCGATCTTTGGATGCCGCGCCAGGGTTTTCTTTAGCAAACGCGGCATAAGGAATGGACGTATGGAACTCATTATCGGTTTGATCTCAGGTGCTGTGGGCGGCAATCTCGCAGGCAAAGCTGTCGGCAGCATCAATCAGGGCACGCTGATCAACTCAATCTCCGGCATTGTGGGCGGGGGCCTTGGTGGCACAATCCTGAACATGGTGTTGGGCGCTGGTGCTGCTGGGGGCGGTCTGGATATCGCGTCGATTGCATCGCAGGTCGCTGGTGGCGGCATCGGCGGTGGCGTGGTGTTGGCGATTGTCAGCATGATCCGCAAAAAGACGGGCTAAAACCCGATTGGGGCAGGGGCCGGTGACCTCCTGCCCTTGCCAGCCCCAGCCCAGAGCGGTAGGCAAAGTAAACTTTGCTGGAGGCTTATGATGGCGGACGATCCCAAAACACTGGTGTCAACTGAATGGCTGGCCAAACACCTCAAAGACCCCGATCTACGGCTGCTGGACGCCTCGTGGTATCTGCCTGATGCAGGCCGCGACCCAAAGGCGGAGTATGATGCCGCCCATATCCCCGGCGCTCGGTTTTTTAACATTGATGAGATTTCGGACGCACGGTCCGATCTGCCTCACATGGCCCCCCCGGTTGAGAAATTCATGTCACGTATGCGTGCAATGGGTGTGGGTGATGGGCATCAGGTGGTGGTCTATGATGGTGCCGGGATCCTGTCGGCACCTCGGGTGTGGTGGCTGTTCAAGCTGATGGGGCAGGAAAATGTTGCTGTTCTGGATGGCGGCCTGCCCAAGTGGGTTGCGGAAGGCCGAGATACCGAAGACATGCCCCCCATTCCCCGCGATCGCCACATGACGGTGCGTGTGCAAAACCAATTGGTCCGGGATGTCACGCAAGTGGCACATGCCTCAAAACTCGGTGATCCGCAGGTGGTTGATGCCCGTGCGCCCGCACGTTTTCGCGGAGATGCGCCTGAACCGCGCGAAGGGTTGCGTGCAGGCCATATTCCGGGGTCGCGCAACGTCTACTTCGCGGAGCTGTTGACCGACAACAAGACCATGAAATCACCCGACGAAACCCGTGCGATCTTTGAAGCGGCGGGTGTTGATTTGGGCAAGCCCATCATCACCTCTTGCGGCTCCGGTATCACGGCGGCGGTGCTCGCCCTCGCGCTGGAACGCATGGGTCACACCGACTGGTCACTTTATGATGGATCATGGGCCGAATGGGGGATGTTCCCCACTGTGCCTGTAGCAACCGGAGACACCTGATGTTTGAAACGCTCAAAGAACAGCCAGCTGACAAAATTCTGGCCCTGATGCAGATGTTCCGCGAAGATCCGCGGGAAACCAAGGTCGACCTGGGGGTCGGGGTCTATAAGGATGCCACAGGCCTGACGCCGGTGATGCGTGCCGTAAAAGCGGCCGAGCAGCAGATTTGGCAGGCGCAGGACACGAAGGTCTACACCGGCCTTGCGGGCGATCCGGCCTTTGCTGATGCGATGATTGATCTGGTGCTGGCGGGTGCCGTCCCACGCGAAACCGTGGCGGCCGTGGCCACCCCCGGCGGCACGGGCGCGGTGCGGCAGGCTTTTGAGCTGGTCCAGATGGCCAAACCTGATGCGCGGGTCTTTGTGTCGGACCCGACATGGCCCAACCACCTGTCAATCCTGAAGTATCTGGGCATGGAAGTCGTCCCCTATCGTTACTTTGACAATGAAACGCGCGGGGTGGACTTTGACGGGATGACGGCCGATCTGGCGGGAGCCCATGCGGGCGATGTGATCTTGCTGCATGGATGCTGTCACAATCCGACCGGGGCCAATCTGAACCAGACAGAATGGGACACGGTGATCGAGGTTTTGCTGAAAACCGGTGCAACCCCGATGATCGACATTGCCTATCAGGGCTTTGGCGACGGGCTTGAGCCGGATGCGGAAGCCACGCGCAAGATTGTAGCAGCTGTGCCGGAATGCCTGATTGCGGCAAGCTGTTCCAAGAACTTTGGCATCTACCGTGAGCGGACGGGCCTGTTGATGGCTGTTGCCGCGCAAACATCAGCCCATAAACTGAACCAGCAGACGTTGGCATTCCTGAACCGCCAGAACTATAGCTTTCCGCCCGATCACGGTGCGCGGATTGTGACGACGATCCTGAATGATGCGGTGCTCAAGGCGGACTGGATGACGGAGCTGGAAGAGGTGCGAAATGCCATGCTTGGCCTGCGCACACAGCTCGCTGACGAATTGCAGAGGCTTTCTGGGTCTGATCGATTTGGATTTCTTGCGCAGCATCGGGGCATGTTCTCCCGCCTTGGTACAACCCCTGAAAAGGTCGAGGCGCTGCGAAAAGAGCATGGGATATATATGGTTGGCGACAGCCGGATGAACATTGCGGGCCTGAACACGCAGACCGTACCGGTGCTGGCCCAGGCAATCATCGATGTAGGCGTTTAGGCGGAGCGCTATTGTTCTCGTCGCCGCCAGAATTTGATTGAGCGACCCAGACGCATCGGCTACCGTTCCGAAATGGCCTTGCTCGGGCCTCCCCCCTCCATCGGGGCAGCAGGCGACATGCGGAGCGATGCCATTTCGGACCAAACCTGTTCGAGCACGCGCAAAAGGAGGGACTGCGGAGACCGCTCGAAAGAGGAGGTTCAAGATGAGATTGTCATCACCCATATACAAATTAAAGCGTCAGGCCAAAGTGCTGGCACGTGAGGGCGACATGCGTCTTCACGAGGCACTTAACCAACTCGCGGCGAAAGAAGGCTTCAGGGATTGGAGCCACTTGGTGTCTATCTATTCCAAGTCGACACCTGCCATTGAAATCATGCGACAGATGCGTTCAGGCGATATGGTGCTGCTCGGTGCGCGCCCGGGGCATGGTAAGACCCTTCTGGGGTTGGAACTGATCGCATTGGCAGAAAAATCCAACCGTACCGGCTATGTCTTTACTCTGGACGATAATGAAACGGATGTCTGGGACCGGTTTGGACAACTGGGTATCGACCCCAAGGGATTTGACCGTCCCGTCGTCGTCGACACCTCAGACAACATCTGTGCAGCTTACATTATTGAGCGCCTACGCGGGGCGATTGATAAGGCATTGATCGTTGTCGATTATTTGCAGCTTCTGGATCAAAGGCGAAGCACGCCTCCGCTTGATGACCAAATTCGGACGCTCAAGGAGTTCGCCATAAAAAGCGGTGCGGTTGTGGTCGTGATCTCACAGATTGACCGGGCTTTTGAGCTATCTTCAAAGGGCCTGCCCGGCATCAAGGACATTCGATTGCCAAACCCCGTCGATCTGACGCTTTTTGACAAAAGGTGCTTTCTGCATAACGGCGAAGTCCGGGTAGAGATGGCCGCGTAAGACTGGCCAAATGGTTGGTGAAGGCCAACACGCCCCCTTTTGCCCAACTGCTACATGCTGAGACAAGAAAGGCCCGGATTAAATGATCCGGGCCTTTCTTTTGTTGCAGTAAGAGAGTTACCCGCGAGAGAATTCGGGATAGGCTTCCATGCCCAGTTCCGTGGTGTCGAGACCGTTAATCTCGGCTTCTTCGCTCACCCGGATGCCCATGGTCGCCTTGAGGATGAACCAGACCACGCCCGAAACCACGAAGGTAAAGATGCCGACGACAAGAATGGCATAGAGCTGCGTCCCGATTGATGCGTCGCTGTTGGTAAACACCACTGCGATGGTGCCCCAGATACCCGCACACAGGTGCACAGGGATCGCGCCGACGACATCGTCAATCTTGAACTTGTCCAGCAAAGGCACAGTAAACACGACGATCACACCACCGATACCACCGATCAGCGTGGCCACACCAAGGCTTGGCGTCAAGGGCTCCGCGGTGATGGATACGAGGCCCGCCAATGCACCGTTCAGGATCATTGTCAGGTCGGGCTTTTTGTAGAGCAGTTGTGTCAGGATCAGCGCCACAACTGCGCCACCAGCCGCTGCTGCGTTGGTATTGGCAAAGTTGCGGCTGACATCTGCGATGTCCCCAACGGAGCCCATGGCAAGCTGTGATCCGCCGTTGAAACCGAACCAGCCGAGCCACAGTATGAACATACCCAGTGTCGCCAGCGCGAGGTTGGAGCCGGGCATCGGGTTGACGCGGCCATCTTTGTATTTACCCAAACGTGGTCCCAGGATCAGTGCGCCAGCAAGCGCCGCCCAGCCGCCAACCGAGTGCACGACCGTAGAGCCTGCGAAGTCCTGAAAGCCCATGGTATCAAGGAATCCACCGCCCCATTTCCAAGACGCCTGCAGCGGGTAAATGATGCCAGTCAGGATGACCACGAAGATCAGGAAAGGCCACAGCTTGATCCGTTCGGCCAGAGCGCCTGACACGATTGAGGCCGTCGCGGCGCAGAACATAAGCTGAAAGAAGAAATCAGAGCCGGTCGAGGCATATTCACCATCGTCCGCGCCCGCCAGATCGATGCCAACCGCTTCGAGCACACCGGGGCCGAAGACACCAGACAGCACACCATCGACAGACCAATTATCCAGCGGATACATCAGGTTGTATCCGAACGCCCAATACGCAATGGTAGCGAGAGAAAAAAGCGCGACGTTCTTTGTCATCTGCATGGTCACGTTCTTGGAGCGCACAAGCCCGCCCTCGAGCATGGCAAAGCCCGCAGCCATGAAGAACACCAGAAAGCCGCCAATGAGAAACAGCAACGTGTTCATGATCCAGACCATTTCAGCGGTCACAGCCGCAGCGGCCTCGTCTTGAGCCAGAGCAACCGATGGCAGCGCGGCGGCTGCGACGGCGACTGGAATGAGATATGTCTTTTTCATCATTTCGTCCTTGAATTAGATTGCGTCTTCGCCGGTTTCGCCTGTGCGCACGCGCACGGCCTGTTCGACATCGAGAACAAAGATTTTGCCGTCGCCGATCTTGCCGGTCTGAGCCGTGCGCGAAATCACCTCGACCATCTGGTCTGCGACCGCGTCTGAGACGACGAGTTCCAGTTTGACCTTGGGCACAAAGTTCACGACGTATTCTGCGCCGCGATAAATCTCCGTGTGACCGGATTGTGCGCCAAACCCTTTGATCTCGGTTACCATCAGCCCGCGGACGCCCGCTTCGGTGAGTGCTTCGCGCACTTCCTCCAGCTTGAATGGTTTGATTGTTGCTATGATGAGTTTCACCTCTGGTATCCCTCTTTCGTTTCGCAGGCTGACCCTGCACTGTGCACCTGCAGCAAATTGCGATTTGAGAGAGAGTTGGAAGGTTCGATGAGAGAATCCGGGGCAGGAAATCGACTGATTTGCCTAAAATAGGTGCAACAGATCATTATCGCACAATAAATGAGCAGATCATTCATTCTCAAGGAACGAAGCTTGCGCTAAACAATCCCATTGAAACACGATAAGCTGCCGAAAAATGAGCAGCCGAGCAGGCGATAGATGACTGACAAACCCAAGCGCAGGCGCCCTCTGGTCGCTGACAAACGCTATCCGTCTAAGGGCAAGCCGGCGGCGAAGAAGCCTGTGAAAAAGCAGGCCGCGAAAAAGCCATCCCCGGCCCGCCGTACCAAACGCAAGGCTGCAAAGCCGCGTCGCGGCGGTATCGTGGGGTTTTTCGGCCGCATTTTCTCCTGGTTGCTCGGTTTCATCTGGAAGGTCACCTGGCGGTTGACGGCGGTTGCGGTGCTGGTGCTCGCCTTGGCTGTTGGCTACCTCTACACCACGCTGCCACCGCTCGAGGCGCTCTTGGATGGCCGAGCGCGCGGTTCTGTGACGATGCTTGACCGCAACGGTGAGGTGTTCGCCTGGCGCGGGGATCAATTTGGCGGTGTGGTCACGGCGCAGTCCGTGTCCCCTCATCTCAAGAACGCGGTGATTGCGACGGAAGACAAGCGGTTTTATCGGCATTTCGGTGTCAGCCCGCGCGGCATCGCGTCGGCGGTGCGGATCAACCTGAGCGAAGGGCGCGGGCCGCTTTCGGGCCATGGCGGATCCACCATCACACAACAGGTGGCCAAACTGATTTGTCTGGGGGAGCCGTTTGACCCGTCTGAAGGGATCACCGAAAAGGAATATGAGGCCAACTGCCGGCGCACGTCCATTCAGCGCAAGGTAAAGGAGGCGTTGTTCTCCATGGCGATGGAGGTGAAATACACCAAGGATGACATCCTCTCCATCTACCTCAATCGAGCTTATATGGGCGGCGGTGCCTTTGGCGCAGAAGCGGCAGCACAGCGGTTTTTTGGCAAACCTGCGTCGGCGGTCACGCCAGCGGAAGGTGCGATGATCGCGGGGCTGCTGACCGCTCCAACGACGCTTTCGCCCACCAACAATTTGGAACGCTCGCGCAACCGGGCGGCCACCGTGATCCGCCTGATGCGTGAACAAGGGTATCTTTCATCAAAAGAGGCGGAGAATGCTCAGGCCAATCCTGCCGTGCTGTCAGAAGCAGCAGAAGCCCGCGCCGGGGGGTATTTTGCCGATTGGGTCATGTCCACAGGGCCGGAGTTTTTTACCCGTAACACAACTGAGGATGTGCGGATCAAAACCACGCTGGATCAGCGCATCCAAAAGGCCGCAGAGGATGGCTTGCGATGGGTTTTCGAGAACAAGGTGCGTGAAGGGTCCAAGGCGCAAGCCGCAATTGTTGTGATGTCCGCGGATGGTGCTGTACGTGCAATGGTGGGCGGTCGCAAAAGCAAAGTTGTAGGCGCGTTCAACCGCGCCACGCAGGCGTTGCGGCAGACGGGGTCTGCTTTCAAACCTTTCGTTTACGCGGCCGCCCTTGATCTGGGCTATTCCCCCAACGATTTGATCCGCGATGAGCCTTACTGCCTGAATATCCCCGGGTCAGGCGAATGGTGCCCGCGCAACTATACCAATAAATTCTACGGTGATGTGACCGTGACCACGGCGCTCAAGGATTCACTTAACATTCCGGCGGTCAAGATTTCTGAGAGCGTGGGTCGCGAAATGGTCAGTCAAGTGGCGACTCAGTTTGGCATCCGGAATGATCTGGCTGCAGGCCCGGCGTTGGCGCTTGGCGCGTCCGAAAGTACGCTGATTGAAATGACTGGCGCCTATGCGGGTATCCTGAACGGAGGCTCGTCTGTCACACCCTATGGCTTGGTTGAGCTGACGTTGTTGGGGGACGACTCACCGTTAATGGGCACAGGTGGCGGCATCGGAGAGCGGGTGGTGCAGGAAAGCGCTGCACGTCAGCTGGTCTATATCATGGAAAAAGTCATATCGGATGGAACAGGCGCACGCGGGCAGTTTGGCGGTCGCCAATTGGCAGGAAAGACAGGTACGACTTCTGCGGCAAAGGACGCATGGTTTATCGGGTTTTCCGCTGACTACGTCGCAGGCGTTTGGATGGGGTATGACGACAACACTCCGCTCACTGGTGTGACGGGTGGCGGGTTGCCCACGGACATCTGGCGCGAGGTCATGAGCCGTGTCCATGAAGGTCTGCCCAATGTCCCCCTCCCGATGGAGCAGCCAGGACCGACAACGGGTTTTGGGGATGCTGAACAAGGCTCAGACCCCATTCCAGTCGGAAACAACTCGGGCACGATCATTGATCAGGTGCTGCGCGACATTTTTGGCGGTGGTGGCAATGGCAATGGACCGCCCCCCTCCCATGCAGGAGAACGCTGAAGGTCATTCCGGATGTGAAAGTTTTGAGCGAAATTTCCGATCCTCAGCAATTCAAAATTAAAGAACATCTGTTCTTAGTCTGATCAGGGGCAAGCGGCCAGAAGAGCGCGCATGCCAGTGGTTTGAGTGGGAACATGCGGATGAAGACACATGTCGCAAGACAGGGTCGTGAGGAACTGCGCAGCGTTCGTGCGCGCGGTCGGCCGCTGTATTGGACTGTGGGCCTCTTTAGTCTTTTTGCCAATCTGCTGATGTTGACCGGGCCGATGTACATGTTGCAGGTCTACGACCGTGTGCTGTCATCTGGTTCCGTACCCACACTGATTGCGTTGTCTGGGCTCATGGTTTTTCTCTATCTGATGATGGGTGTGCTGGATTTCGTGCGCGGGCGGGTCATAGCCCGTGTGGCTTTGCGATTTTTCCAAGACCTCAAAGACCGGGTTTTTCATGCAGTGATGCGCAAGGCCGCGGTGCTGCCCGATGCGCGGTCAAGCGTTGGGTTGCAAGACCTCGAACAGGTTCAAAGGCTGATCGCCTCACCCGTCGTTATGACGATTTTTGACTTGCCGTGGACCCCGGTTTTCTTTGCGGCGATTTTCCTGTTTCATCCGCTGCTTGGTGCGCTGGCACTTGGCGGGGCGGCGCTGCTGGTGGGGATTGCGCTGGCCAACCAATTGATGTCACGCCGGTCACAGGCATCTGCTGGGACGCATCAACAATCAGCGCAAAGTTTGGCCCATCAGATGCATACCCAAGCTGAACCGCTGTGGGCGCTGGGGATGCAAGGGGCCGCCCTTTCACGCTGGAGTGACATGCAGGATCGAGCGAGTGTCGCTGAACTTGCTCGCGCGAATGTGGGCGGTGGGTTTTCGAGCATGACAAAAACCCTGCGGCTGATGCTCCAATCCGCGATGTTGGGTCTGGGCGCGTGGCTTGTGATGCGCGGGCAAATGACACCCGGTGCCATGATCGCGGGGTCGATTTTGCTGGGCCGCGCGCTGTCGCCGGTTGAGGGATTGCTCAACCAATGGCCCGTGGCACAGCAAGGGGCACAGAGTTGGGGGCGTCTGGCGGCACTGCTTGGTGAAGTCCCGCAGGATGCGCCAAGAGTGGCTTTGCCAAGACCGCGGGCGCGATTGAAGGTCAACAGCATGACGGTAGTGCCACCCGGTGCCGGCGTCGCCACGATAAAATCGCTTAGCTTTGACGTGGAACCGGGGCAGGGCGTTGGGATCATTGGTCCATCGGGTTCAGGTAAATCCACGCTGGCGCGGGCGCTTGTCGGGGTTTGGCCCGCTGCAGGCGGTGATGCTCGGTTGGATGGCGCCGCACTTGAGCATTATGCGCCCACAACGCTGGGTCAATATGTCGGTTACCTGCCACAGCAAACGCAACTCTTTGATGGTACGCTGGCGCAGAATATCGCGCGGATGACGCGCACACCCGTCGAAGCACAGGTGATCAAAGCGGCCAAACAGGCGGGTGCGCATGAAATGATACTTGCACTGCCGCAGGGGTATGACACCCCAGTGCGGGGTGATTTGCATCGTTTGTCAGGCGGGCAACTTCAGCGGATCGGCCTTGCCCGAGCGCTCTATGGCGATCCGGTTTTATTGGTTTTGGATGAGCCAAATGCCAACCTCGACAACGATGGCTCAGAGGCGTTGAACACAGCGGTGCGCGGTTTCAAGGAACGCAGCGGCGCAGTGCTGATAATGGCGCATCGGCCAGCGGCCATCCGTGAGTGTGAGATGATACTTGTGCTGGAGGCCGGCACGCGCGTCGCCTTCGGCCCCAAGGATGCCGTCTTGTCGGACATGGTCAAGAATGCACATGCGTTGAAAGCAGTGCCAAAGGCTGCAGGAGGCATGAGATGAGCCCGCAGGATCGCGTCACGCCGTCGGCTTTGCCGTTTGTTCTGACGGGTATGCTGGCCCTTGCGATGTTGGTGGGTGGGCTGACCCTCTGGGGTCTGCGGGCGACCATTGCGGGGGCTGTCATGGCCCCCGGCACCATCGATCTGGAACAGAACAGACAAGTTGTGCAGCACCCACAGGGGGGCGTGGTGGCGGATATTCTGGTCCGTGATGGTGATGCGGTACGGCAGGGTGATGTGCTGATCCGGCTGGATGTCGTACAACAAGGCACCGATCTGGCCTATGCACAGCAGCGCCTTTTTGAGCTTCGCGCACAGCAGGCGCGGCTGCGCGCTGTCTACTTGGACGCAGCTGAGGTGGATTTCACAGATGAACTGCTGAGCCGCGCGCAGAACGATGTGGCCCTCCGGGCGCTGCTTGACGGACAACATGCGCTGTTTAAGGCAGGGCGTGCAACGATTGACACCAAGTCGGGCCAATTGCGCCAGCGGCAAGAGCAGGTCGCCGCCCGGATTGCGGGGTTGGATACCCAGATCGTTGCGCTCTCTGAACAAATCGCGCTGGTGACCCAAGCGCTGGAGACGCAGCAAAAGCTGATGGCTCAGGGGCTTTCCCGCGCGGCGTCACTGTTGCAGCTGGAGCGGGAAGGAGCGGGCTTGCGCGGCCAGATGGGGGAGTTGCGCGCCGCGCAGGCGCAGGCGCGCGAGAGTGTGATCGAGATGGATATCGAAATCGCCCAGCTGGCGGCCCAGCGGCGACAGGACGCAATCGGCAAATCCGGTGAGCTGGAACAGCCGATCCGCAAACTGCGCAATGACATCAACCGCTTGCAGACAGAAATCGTTCTGGCGCAGGTCAGAGCGCCAGTAAGCGGCATCGTTCATCAGATGGAGGTCCAGACCCCGCGCGCGGTGCTGCGTGCCGCCGACCCGTTACTCTACCTCATTCCGCAACATCAGCCGCGCATCATTTTGGCTCGTGTGATCCCCCAACACATTGACCAGGTTTTTCAAGGGCAGGAGGTCAAGCTGCGGCTCTCCGCGCTGGATCAGCGGCGCACACCAGAGGTCTTTGGCACGGTCACCCGTCTGTCTGCGGATGCACTCGAAGACAGGCGCACGGGGCAGGCATATTTTGAAGCGCAGATCAGGCTGAACCCCGGTGAGATCGACAAGTTGCCGGAGGACGTCGCATTGCTGCCCGGAATGCCGGTTGAGACTTACATTCAAACGGGCGCGCGCTCCCCGATCGCCTATCTTGTGAAACCGGTTGCTGACTATTTCAACCGCGCCTTTCGTGAAAGTTGACCCACAACAGCCGCGAGAGCCCTTTTCGTTTCCTGTCAAGAAGGCTAGCGTCCGCGCAACGCCATTTGCAAAGGAAACGCGCCATGAGCATCACCGATAAACTCTCCGAACTGGGGGTGACCCTGCCCGATGCACCGGCCCCGGCGGCGAATTACGTACCCTTCGTTCAGGTTGGGAACATCGTCTATGTTTCGGGCCAAATCTCCAACGGGCCTGACGGGCTGATCATTGGCAAACTGGGTGCTGACATGGATGTGGAGGCTGGCGCCGCCGCAGCAAGAACCTGCGCGATCTCCTTGCTGGCGCAGGTCAGGGCAGCATGTGGGGGCGATATAGAACGGTTGGTGCGGGTGATCAAACTGACCGGTTTCGTGAATTCGACGCAGGATTTTACCGATCAGCCCAAGGTGATCAACGGCTGCTCTGACTTTCTGGTGAAAGCGCTGGGCGAGAAGGGCCGGCATTCGCGTTCTGCCGTATCGGCCCCTTCACTGCCCCTCGGCGTCGCCGTCGAGATCGAAGGTATTTTTGAAGTCGCATGACACTGTCGCGTGTTTTCTACGACGTGCCATTGGCGCATCGCGCCTTGCACAATGTATCTGATGGACGCCCCGAAAACAGCCGCGCGGCCATTCGCGCGGCGATTGAGGCTGGATATGGCATCGAGGTGGATGTGCAGCTGAGCGCTGATGGGGCCGCCATGGTGTTTCACGATTATGCGTTGGAGCGCCTGACCGGTGCCAGCGGCCCCATCCGGCTGCGCCCGATGAGAGAGCTGCGCAATATCAACCTGATTGGTGCGGATGAGGGTATCCCCGACCTGCCCGAGGTGCTGGAGATCATCGCAGGGCGCGTTCCCTTGGTGATTGAGCTGAAGGATCAGGACGGTGCGATGGGCACTGATATCGGGACACTGGAAGCTGCCACTGCAAGGGCTGTTGAGGGCTATGATGGCCCGTTGGCCGTGATGTCGTTCAACCCCAATGCAGTTGCAAAATTGGCAGAACTTTTGCCCGACGTCCCTCGTGGGATCGTCACCAGCGCTTATCGGTACGAAGACTGGCCGCTGCCGCCTGCGACCTGTGATCACCTGCGCGACATTCCTGATTATGACCGAGTGGGCGCATGTTTTATCTCGCATGAGGTCGATGACCTGGACCGTGCGCGGGTTGCAGAATTAAAGTCGCAGGGCGCGATGATCTGTTGTTGGACTGTCAAAACACCTGCTCAGGAGGCGGAGGCGCGCAAGGTGGCGGATAATATCACCTTTGAGAGCTATGCCGCCAAGTTGGCACCTTGAACCGCCGCAAGGTTGCCACACATTCAGCGCAACCAAGCAAGGCAAACCATGAGCGAACAGGAAATTGAGATCAGGCTGCTGTCCAGCATTGCCGAGATCGGTCAGGCCGATTGGGATGCCTGCGCCTGTCCGGAGGCTGCGGATGGAGCGCCGCCGAATGATCCTTTTACGACCTATCGGTTTTTATCGGCGCTGGAAGAGAGCGGCAGTGTCGGACCCGGCACAGGTTGGCAGCAACAGCATTTGGTGGCCTACGTCGAAGGCCAAGTGATCGCGGTCGCGCCACTTTATGCCAAGATGCATTCTCAGGGCGAGTACATCTTTGATCACAATTGGGCGCATGCCTATGAGCGTTCAGGCGGCGCGTATTACCCCAAATTGCAGATCGCAGTGCCCCACACACCCGCCACGGGGCGGCGGTTCCTGACCTGCGAAGGATTTGAAGATGTAGGCCGTCAGGTGCTGATCAAGGGTGCCCAGCAAGTGACAGAAAACAACAACCTGTCTTCGCTGCACGTCACATTCTGCACAAGCGAGGAGGCTCAATTTGCGCAAGAGTTAGGAATGATGGTGCGCAAGAGCCAGCAGTTTCATTGGCGCAATGACGGATATGCGGATTTTGATGCGTTTCTGGCCAGCCTCAATTCCCGCAAGCGCAAAAACATCCGCAAAGAGCGCGCGCAGGCGCAGGGTTTTGGCGGCACAATTCAAACATTCACGGGCGATGATTTGCAGCCTGAGCATTGGGATGCATTTTGGCAGTTCTATCAGGACACCGGGGCGCGCAAATGGGGCTCACCCTATCTCACCCGACAATTTTTCGACATTGCACAAGAAACCCTGCGCGATGATATCGCCTTGGTTTTGGCTGAACGGGACGGACGGTGGGTTGCGGGGGCGTTGAACTTTATCGGGGCGAACGCGCTTTATGGCCGGTATTGGGGCTGCCGCGAACATCATCCCTGTTTGCACTTTGAATTGTGCTATTATCAGGCCATCGACATCGCGATTGCGCGTGGCCTTGATACGGTTGAGGCGGGCGCACAGGGTGAACACAAGCTCGCGCGGGGTTATCTGCCGACGCCCACTTGGTCACTGCACTGGATGCGTGACGAGGGGTTTGCCAATGCGGTGGGTGACTATCTGCAGGCAGAGCGGGATGCGGTGGATCACGAGATCGAAGTTCTAACGGAGTATGGCCCCTTCAAACGGGCGCAGATTGAGGAACAGGAATGACCGAAAGACTGAGTCAGGAAACCCGTCACACCGTGTTGCAACCCCTATTTGATACCGGATGGGAGATGGTTCAGGGGCGCGATGCGATCCACAAGACGTTTGTCTTTGCCGATTTTGTTGAGGCATTTGGCTGGATGACCCAAGCGGCGATCTGGGCTGAGAAATGGAACCACCATCCAGAGTGGGACAATGTCTACAAGACGGTAAATGTCACGCTGACAACGCATGATGTGGATGGATTGAGCGCGCTGGACGCCAAGCTGGCGCGCAAGATGGACAGCCTTGCCAGTGTGAGCTGAGGCGGAAAGGTGGGGCATGTGGATGCCCCACCCCAAGTGTTTACATGGAGGCGAGCAATGCCTCGCCGCCGGACACTTCGCACATGCCCGGGTTCTCTTCTTCTTGCAGCAGCGTCACCTTGCCATCATCGACCAGCATCGCATAGCGCTTGGAACGGGCAACCAGACCCGCAGGTGGTGCGTCAAAATCCATGCCGATGGCCTTGGTGAATTCAGACTGAGCATCGGCCAGCATGGTGATGCCTGCAGCCTCGGCTCCGGTCGCCTCGCCCCATGCTTTCATTACAAAGGGGTCGTTGCAGGAAACGCAGATCACCTCATCTACGCCTTTGGCGTCGAACTGATCCTTGGTGCGCACAAAGCTGGGGACATGCGCAGAATGGCAGGTGGGCGTGAATGCGCCCGGCACAGCAAATACGACGACCTTGCGGCCCTTGACCTTGTCAGCCATTTGCACTGGCGCTGGTCCTTCTGCGCCCATTTGCACGAGGGTTGCGTCGGGCAGGGCGTCGCCTTGGGAAATTGTCATCTGTATTGCCTTTCATAGGTTTGCGTTTATCGCTGGCGTACATATAGGTTTTATGAGCGCAGGCGACCAGTCGCGGGAGGATATTTGATGGGCAAAGTTATTGTGATCGGCGCGGGGCAAGCGGGGTCATCCTGTGTGGCCAAGCTGCGCAATGGCGGGTTTGAGGGCGACGTGACCCTGATCGGTGCAGAGCCGGTGCCACCCTACCAGCGCCCCCCGTTGAGCAAAGCGTACCTTCTGGGCGACATGGCGCTGGAACGGTTGTTTCTGCGGCCGGAGGCATTTTACACAGAGAACAACATTGATCTGCGCATGGGCGCAGAGGTCACGGCGATTGACCCTGACGCGCAGACGGTCACGGTTGGCGGTGATGTCCTGCCCTACGATGACCTTGTGCTGACCACCGGATCGGAGCCTAACCGATTGCCGCCTGCCATTGGCGGTGATCTGGATGGGGTGCATGTGGTGCGAGGCCTTGCAGATGTCGATGCGATGGCCCCCCGGTTTGTGGAAGGCGCGCGCGTGCTGATCGTCGGGGGCGGCTACATCGGGTTGGAGGCGGCCTCGGTTGCCGCCAAGCTGGGCCTTCAGGTCACGCTGGTTGAGATGGCGGAGCGGATTTTGCAGCGGGTCGCGGCCCCTGAAACGAGTGATTTCTTTCGGGGTCTACATACACGGCACGGCGTGGACATCCGCGAAAGCGTAGGTCTGACAACCCTGACGGGCGAGGGTAAGGTGAGCGGGGCAGAACTGTCGGATGGTACGCGCCTTGAGGTGGATTTTGTGATCGTCGGCGTCGGCATCCGCCCCGGCAGCGATCTGGCGGAAGCCGCAGGGCTCACTCTGGACAATGGCATCAAGGTGGATGCGCAGGGCCGCAGTTCAGTCCCGCACATCTGGGCGGCGGGGGACTGTGCGTCTTTCCCATACCGTGACACGCGCATCCGGCTGGAATCCGTGCCAAACGCGATTGATCAGGCGGAGGTCGTGGCCGAAAACATCATGGGTGCGGGCAAGGAATACGTCGCAAAACCGTGGTTCTGGTCCGATCAGTATGACGTGAAATTGCAGATTGCGGGGTTAAACACCGGCTATGACCGCGTTGTGACGCGGCGCACGGACACGGACAGCGTGGCGTTCTGGTATTATCGCGGTGCGGAACTGCTGGCTGTGGACGCGATGAACGATCCGCGCGGCTATATGGTCGGCAAGCGGTTGATCGAGAGTGGGAAATCCCCCGCACCGGAGCTCATCGCGGACCCCGCCACTGACCTCAAGGCGCTCTTGCGCGGGTGAGGATTATCGCGGGCACATATCGCGGCACGGCGCTGGCTAGTGTGGGCAAGGGGGACGCGGGTGCGCATTTGCGCCCAACCTCTGACCGGGTGCGAGAGAGCTTGTTTTCGATGCTGACGCACCGCGATGTGCTCATCGGGTCAAGGGTGCTTGACCTCTTCGCGGGAACCGGCGCGCTGGGGCTTGAAGCACTGTCGCGTGGAGCGGCAGAAGTGTGCTTTGTCGAGAACGGGCGTGTGGGTCAGCGGTTGATCGGCGAGAACATCGCCAAGTTGCGTGCGGAGAACCACGCCACGCTCATGCGCAATGATGCCACGCGGCTGGGCGCTTGGCCGCATGCCCCTTTTAATCTGGTGTTTCTGGACCCGCCCTATGGCAAAGGGATGGGGCAAAAAGCACTGGCTTCGGCACGCACGGGCGGATGGCTCAGCGCCAGCGCAACTGTGGTTTGGGAAGAAAGCGCGCCTATGCAAGCCCCCGAAGGTTTTAGACGCATTGAGACACGCAAGTATGGCGATACCCATGTGACACTGATGGAGACGTCTTAGACCGTCGCGCGTATGGCCGCCCCGAGCCGTTCCATGCCTTTTGCGATTTGCGTGTCATCGGCCATCGAAAAACTCAGCCTCAGGGTGTTGGCCCCGGACCGGTCCGCAAAAAACGCCTGCCCCGGCACAAAGGCCAGCCGCTGATGTTCCAGCGCATGGCGCAGCAGGGTGCCGCCGTCCATGTGTTTGGGCAGGGCAACCCATATGAACATACCGCCTTCGGGCTTGGTCCAACTGACGCCTTCAGGCATATGCGTCTGCAAAGCGGTCAGCATCGAGTCACGCCGCGCGACATAGGTCTGGCGCAGTTTGGCGGTATGATCCTCAAAAATGCTCCGTGCAACGGTGTTGATGGCCATTTGGTTCAACGTGGCGGAATGCAGATCAGCGGCTTGTTTGAGCAGCACCATTTGCGTGATGACAGACGCCGCACCGCAGACCCAGCCAACGCGCAAACCGGGCGCAAGTGTCTTCGAGAAGCTGCCGCAATACAGCGTCCGACAGTCTTCGATGCTGCCCTTTCGCGCAATCTCAAGTGCCAACATCGGTGGGATGGCGGCGCCGTCATAGCGCAACGCCTGATAGGCAGAATCCTCGATCACCGCGATGTCCAGCGTGTCAGCCAGATCAAGGATGTTTTCCCGCGCAGTGCGGTCCAGCGTCTCTCCGGTGGGGTTGGCGAAATCAACGGAAGCATAGGCGAATTTCACGCGACCACCCGCCGTTTTGGCGGTGTCAGCGTAGTCTTGAGCCGAACGATTGCCGCCCGGGATCAGGCGGTCATAAGTGGGCTCATAAGCGTTGAACGCACCCAGTGCCCCCATATATGTCGGCCAAGTGACCAGCGCGGTGTCCTGGGGCGTCAGCAACAGCTTGCCCAGATAGTCCAACGCTTGTTGAGAGCCGGAGGTGATCAGCACGTTGTCGCGGGTGCAGGGCACACCAAGCCTAGCCATTTCCCCCACGATCCAATCGCGCAGGGGCCCATGCCCTTCGGAAACGGAGTATTGCAGCGCATTGCTTGCGTTCGCAGGGGACAGCGCTTCGCCCAATGCTTGTTGGAAAGCGTCCACCGGGAACAGCGCGGGGTCGGGAATGCCGCCAGCAAAGGAGATGATGTCAGGCTGATCCAGCAGTTTGAGCAGCTCACGAATTTCGCTGGCCTTCATGCGGCCCATGCGCGTGGCGAAAATCTCTTCCCAATTCATGTCAGAATCCCTTCCCTATTTTCAGGACCTGAACATAGAACGAAATTTATGGCAATACTTATTACCTATTTGCGCAAGATTGTTAGAGAGGCCAGTTCTCAATCCGTTGCTGCTTTTTCGCGAACAGCGCAAAGATCGGCCCCAAGACGCCGACCATACGCCCCGTGAACGCCGGCTTGCCGGTCTCGGCCAGGGACTTGAGGTTTGAGGCGATGAAACCTTGTGCGCTCAGCATTTCCTTGTGCAGTTTGGAGCCTTTGATGGCTTCGGTGATGATCAGGTCAAACTCCGTTCCGCCGTCCTTTTCGCGCAGTTCATAGGTCACCACGCAGGGAGGCTCATCAATGTTGGTCATTTGAAATGTGTGGGCGTAGCGGTGAGGTGGCTCAAACGTCAGCACCTCACCCACCACCATTGCGATTTTGCCGTTGGGATTGATCATACGCATTTTGGCACCGGGTTTCAGACCATCGGTGGTCTGGCATACCGCTCCGAAAAAGAACGGCAGCGGTTGATCCGTGGCGACCAATGTAGACCACACAGTTTCTATCGGGGCGTTGATAAAAGTCCGGCTGATGGACTTTGGGGCAGGTGTGGTCATGTCATTCGCTTTCAGTCTTGCGTGCGACCGCCTCAGCGGTCTGTTTGATCAGGCTCATCCGGTCGAGCCAATGCTCGGAATATCCATCAATCCAGCGTTCAAAGATCATCTGTATGGGCATCGCATTGAGATAAAGCCGCCGTGTACGGCCATCCTTGCGACTGGTCACAAGGCCTGCTGTGCTGAGGACGTGGAGGTGGTTCATGACGGCGATCCGGGTCACATCAAACGATTTGGCCAACTCTCCCACGGCCATGCCGGGCGTGTCGCGCAGCAGATCAAGGATGTCCCGGCGCGTACGGTGCGCGAGGGCTGCAAAAACCTGGTCCATATCTGGATTAGTAAACATGTAATTACATTATTACATAAATGGCTGGAGTCAATCGTCTTGCCACATCGAAGGGGCGTTTTGAAAGTTGGTCAAATGGTGTACGCTATGAATATGACCGACGCGAGCTATCCTTTGGGCCGTTACGCCATGCCGAAAGAGCGGGCTGAGCCGATCCGCCTGCCTGCGCCGCAGCCCTTTGCGGCACCTGTCTTTATCCACGACTGCGTGACGCCCTTGGGCGGCCAGACGGTGTTGTCACTGTTGATGAAGCGGATGATGCGAGACGATCAGCCGTAGGTGGGGTGAAATCTGTCCGCTGGCGACAGTGTGAAAATCTCAACACCGTCGTCTGTCACCCCTACCGAATGCTCATACTGCGCCGACAAGGATTTATCGCGGGTCACAGCCGTCCAGTCATCAGAAAGGGTTTTTGTCTCCGCCCGGCCAAGGTTCACCATCGGTTCAATGGTAAAGAACATACCCGGTTCCAATACCGCCCCGGTGCCCGGCTTGCCGTAGTGCAGCACGTTCGGTGGCGCATGAAAGACGCGGCCCAACCCGTGACCGCAGAAATCGGTCACGACGGACATGCGGTGCCCTTCGACAAATGTCTGGATCGCATGACCAATGTCGCCAAACGTGTTGCCGGGCTTAACCGCCGCGATGCCGCGCATCAGACTGTCGTGGGTTACTTCGATCAATCGCTCTGACTTGCGGCTCAGCTTGCCTGCGACGTACATGCGGCTGGTGTCGCCAAACCACCCATCGACGATCACGGTTACATCGATATTGAGGATATCGCCATCCTTGAGCTTTTTGTCACTTGGGATGCCGTGACACACTACATGGTTCACGCTGATGCAGCTGGCGTGTTTGTAGCCCTTGTAACCGATCGTCGCGGATTTTGCGCCTGCGGCCTCGACCATTTCCTCAATCAGGCGATCAATCTCACCTGTGGTCTGACCGACGAAAACATGCGCCGCAATCTCATCCAGAATGGTCGCAGCCAGTTTTCCTGCTGCGTGCATCCCTGCGAAATCGCTCGGGTCGTAGATGCGGATGCCATCCTTGGTTTGACGGCCTCGGTGCTGATCGTTCACCGCATTCTCCAATCGTAGTTAGGTATGCCTTACTACCGCGATGGGCGGCCAAGGACCAGAGGTGCGGCAATTGCGACCTCTTGAGGGGTGATATGGGTACCAATGCAGAGCGTTTCCACCCCTGCCTGCGTTGCAGCCTCGTGTGCGGCTGCATAGGTGGGGTCGATGTCGTCTGCCATGGCGACATGTGTGCAATCGGTGCGCTGCACAAGGTAGAGCAAAACGGCCCGGTGCCCCGCGCGTCCAACCTGCGCCAGTTCAGCCAGATGTTTGGCACCGCGCGCCGTAACGCTATCGGGGAATTCAGCCAGACCAGGTGTGCGTGATAACGTCACTGACTTCACCTCAACATAAGCCTCGGGCAGGCCATCGCCGCTGAGCAGAAAATCGATGCGGGAATTGGTGCCGTACTTCTGCTCGGGCTTGACGGAGGTGTAGGCAGAAAGGGCCGCTATCTCACGGGCCTGCAATGCGGCGCGCACGGCCTTGTTCGGCAGGCTGGTATCAACACCGGTGAAATGTCCGTTTTCATGGTCCACCAGCCGCCAGCCGTACTTTAGCTTTTTCTTTGGATCGTCGTTGGGTTCGAGCCAGATTTTGCAGCCCGGTTCGGCCAGCCCCATCATGGAGCCGGGATTGGCGCAATGGGCGACAACCTCACGGCCGTCCTCCAGCGTGCAATCGGCCAGAAAGCGTTTGTAGCGGCGGATCAGGCGGGCGGGAACAAGTTCGGTTTGAAAGCGCATGGGGCGCGGCCTATACCGATGCACAGCAACGCTCAAGGAGAACCGCATGTCCAACCCCACCGCCGCCATGATCGTGATCGGAGATGAGATCCTGTCAGGGCGCACCCGTGACAGCAACATGCACCATCTGGCGGGGCAACTGACGCAAGCCGGTATCGATCTCAAAGAGGTGCGCGTTGTGGGGGATGAACGGAGCGTGATCATCGCCGCTGTTCAGGCAATGTCAAATGCCTATGACTACGTTTTCACCAGTGGGGGCATTGGCCCGACGCATGATGACATCACTGCCGATTGTATTGCCGCCGCCTTTGACGCGGCCATTGATGTTCGGGACGACGCGCGTGCGATTTTGGCGGCGCATTATGAAAGGGCAGGGATAGAGCTCAACACGGCCCGGTTGCGCATGGCGCGCATCCCCGAAGGGGCGGCATTGATCGACAACCCGGTGTCCGCGGCACCCGGCTTTCGTTTGGAAAACGTACACGTCATGGCGGGTGTACCAGCAGTGTTTGAGGCGATGGTTGCCTCGGTCATCCCAACGCTGACAGGTGGTGCCCCGCTGATCAGCAAGACGTTGCGGATTGAACGCGGTGAAGGGGATATCGCGGGACCATTGGGGGAGCTGGCCAATGCTTACCCGGCGCTGTCTATGGGGTCCTATCCATTCCAGAAGGACGGCAAATACGGCGCGCATATCGTCATCCGGGGTACGGACGAGGGGCAGATCGATTTGGCGCTTGCGGCGTTGGAGGTTTCATTCCCATGACCCCGACATCTGCGCAGCTTTATGACGCGGTCGATGAAACATGGCCTGCTGCGCGGCGCTGGACCGAAGGGCGCTGGACCCTGCGCGAAGGGCAAGGGGGTGGCAAACGGGTGTCTGCGGCAACGGCGCTTGGTGAGATTGCCGCACCGGATATCGCCAAAGCAGAAGCCGGGATGGTTGCCATCGGCCAGAAGCCACTCTTCATGGTCCGCGAAGGTGAGGAAAACCTTGACGCACTGCTCGCTGCGGAAGGGTACGCCGTGGTTGATCCTGTGATCCTGTATTCTCTGCCCATCGAAAACCTGACGGACGTGCCGATCCCGCGTGTGACCGCTTTCACCATCTGGGAGCCGCTTGCCATCATGCGGGAGATTTGGGCGGAAGGGGGCATTGGGCCTGCACGCCTTGGTGTGATGGCCCGGGCGAAAGTCAAAACCGCAATATTTGCCCGGTGGAATGAGAAACCCGCCGGGGTTGCCTTTGCTGCGGTCCAGGGTGAGATCTGCATGGTGCATGCGGTGGAGGTGCCCACCCATCAACGCAGGCAGGGCGTTGCGCAATGGATCATGCGCAAGACGGCCTTCTGGGGGCACGCGCAAGGAGCGAAACATATCTCGGTGCTTTGTGTGGAAGAGAACAAAGCGGCCAATGCCCTGTACCGCGCGCTGGGCTTTGCGCCGGTGGCCCGTTACCATTACCGTCACAAGCCCGAATAAAGGATGCCAAACATGGCCAACGACATGCCCACCGCTTTGAACCTGCCGATGATGGACCCGTTGCCGGAGGCCACGCAGAAGTATTTTGACATCTGTCAGGAAAAGCTGGGCATGGTGCCGAATGTTCTGCGCGCCTATGCCTTCGACGCGGAAAAACTGAACAGTTTCACGGCGATGTACAACGACCTGATGCTGGGGGACAGCACGCTGAGCAAGCTGGAGCGTGAAATGATTGCTGTGGCGGTGTCGTCGGTGAACAAGTGCTTTTATTGCCTTGTGGCTCACGGTGCTGCTGTACGTCAGCTTTCGGGGGATCCGGCACTGGGTGAGGCGTTGGTGATGAACTACAAGGTCGCGCCAATAACGGACAAACAACGCGCGATGCTGGATTTTGCGGTGCAGCTCACCCGCGAAAGTGCCAGCGTGGTGGAGGCGGACCGCCAGGCGTTGCGGGACCATGGTTTCAGTGACCGCGACATCTGGGACATCGCCAGTGTTGCGGCGTTCTTTAACATGACCAACCGAGTGGCCAGTGGTACCGATATGCGCCCCAATCCTGAATACCACGCACAGGCCAGATGATCCGCGCGGGGGGCGTCATTTTCTGTCTGCTGTGCGGGCCAGCGCTGGCGCTTGACCTCAGTCTGCCAACGACGGCACGCCAAACGGTTGAGCGCAACACCGACCCAGATACCTACGCCGCCCCCGTCGGTACATTCGCCCAAGGCGCGGTTCCAACCCGCAAGGTTGAAGGCCGTGTTGCGCGCAGCGCCTGGCGGCTCGACTCTCCCGGTTTGACACCTGTTCAGGTGATGCGCCCCTTGCGCGCGCAGATCGTTGCGGCAGGTTTTGACGTGGTACTGGATTGTGATGAACAGGCCTGCGGTGGGTTTGATTTTCGTTTCGCCACCGAGACACTGCCCGGCCCAAACATGTACGTGAACATACGCGCCTTTCATTTTGTCACCGGGATCAAAGACGCCGAAGTGGTGACCCTGTTTGCCAGCACCTCTGCGACCTCGGCCTACGTCCAGATCATTCACGCCGGTGCACCGGAGGGAACGACCGCCGCTGTGGAGGCAACCGCTTCTTTGCCCGTTTCAAAGGATGCGAACGTGGCCGACAGCTTTGAGGCACGGTTGCTGTCAAAGGGGCACGTTGTGCTGCCGGATTTGGAGTTCGAAACGGGCAGCACCGCCTTGGGGTCTGGCCCCTTCACGTCGCTTGCTCAACTTGCAGAGTTTTTGATGAGCCGTCCCGAGATGCGCGTTGCACTTGTCGGGCATACCGATACCGTTGGCCCCTTGCAGGGGAACATCACCATTTCACGGCAGCGCGCAGCGTCGGTGCGGCAGCGGTTGATTGAGATTTTCGACATTGACCCTGAGCGATTGGACGCCGAAGGCATGGGGTATCTGTCTCCGGTCGCAAGCAATCTTAACCCGGCGGGGCGTGATGCCAACCGCCGGGTTGAGGTGGTATTGCTGGGAAGCCCCTAAGGGCATCCCGTCAGAGTAGTGAAATGCTGGCGCGGGAAGAAATTGTTTCCTGCTCAGCGGGAGCCGCGATGTTGGAGGGACCATCGGGGCCTGCACGGGCGTGACGCTCTGTGTCGTCCTTCTTGTTGCGCCGCTGCAAAAAGGCCAGCGTGCGGTTTTGTTCTGTCTGGTAGGTTTCATTGCCATAGGAGGCGAGCGGTGTAGTCTCTGAACGGGTCAAGGCCGACGATTGAAGACCCTGATGCGCGCAGGCCGTCAAGGCCATTGCTGCCATTGAGATCGCGATTGTGCGCTGCTTGATCATGTTTTGCCCTGCCTCTGGACTGCTCTTTGATTGTTTCGAAAAGAGATACAGACCGTTTAAGGCAAAAATAGGGCAGTCTTTAGGGACCCTGTGATCTTATTTTGACGTTAGGTCAACTTAAGCGGGAATGACGCCTTTTTGGTTAACAGATCATTGAATTATGCTGGGGCGCTACAAAAGCGTGATGTCAGCGCGCGCAGAGAGCGCCTCGCGTGCAAGCTGATCACTAGCAGAAATGTGCCATTCCAAACCATGATGACCTTTTGAGGTAGCCTCCCGCAGGTTGGCGGATGCGACCTTGGCTTGTGCGGCACTGAGCGACAGTGCGTCTGCCAACGCGCGGCGCTCCGCTCTGATGGCATCTATCTGACGGTCATGCGCCTCAGCTGTGATTTGGTTGGCTGCAAACGACAAAGTCAGGCGGTTCAGTTCCGCGTCCTGAGCTGCAAGCAAAGCGGGCAGATCGGATTGAATGGTTGCAAGGCTGTCATTTGCACGCCGCAGGTTGCGCACCAGCGCGTTCGGAGAAGCCAGCTCAACCCGGCGTTTCACATCGCGTTTGCCCGCCCGGTGGCCAAGGGCCGCGCCGCCTACCGCGCCAACGGCTGCGACTTTCGCGCAGTTGCTGGCATCAGAACCCGTAAGTGCGCCCAATCCGCATCCAATGGCAGCGCCAATCATTGCCCCTTTGAGGGTCGAGGCCCGCACAATCCCCTTAGCGCTTGCGGTTAATGCGCGCGCTTCTTCGGTCAGGCCAGATGAAACGATTGGTGCCGCGTGGGGCCCGAGTGGGTCTACTTCAAGCCGGGTGGGTGCGTTGCCCGTCAGGGGTTGCTGCGTGCATGCTCCGACCAGAAGGGTCAGGGCAAGAAGGGCGGCGTTGCGGCGAAAAGTCATTCAGGTCTGCTCCGGACTTATTGTTTCGTCGTCGCGTACAGAGTGTTTCAGGCAAATTTGTGTCAAAGATGAAAAAACCCCCGAGTGCTTTGCAGCATCGGGGGTCCAGTTTCACCGAGGGAAGCGGTGTTTGTTACCAGTCGTTCGGACCTTTTTCAGCAAAGGCGTGGACGAGAAAATCGATAAAGGCGCGTACCTTGGGCTGCGTGAAACGGCCCGGGGGGTAGACGGCATAGATGCCCTGGGTCTCCATTGGCAGATCAGGGATCGCGTCTTCGATCAGCCCTTTTTCCATTGCATCGGCATAAAGAAAGCTGGGCAGGTAGGCGATGCCAAGACCGGAGATGGCGGCATTCAACAGGCTTTGCCCGTCGTTCACCGACAGCCACCCAGCGGTGCGCACTTGCCGCTTTTCGCCCGATGGGGCGGTCAGCTTCCAAACATTGCCGCTGGACTGGTTGGAATAATGCAAGAGCTTGTGATCGTTCAAGTCGTCGATCTTTTCGGGGCGTCCGTACTGTTCAAAATACTTCGGCGAGGCAATCATGCGTTTCGTTGTTTCGGTCAGTTTCCGCGCCCGCAGTGTGCTGTCTTCCAGCTCGCCAATGCGCACGGCCATGTCAAAGCCCTCTGAAATCAGCTCAACATAGCGGTTGTTGAGAACCATGTTGACCGTGATGTCAGGGAAATCACTGAGGAATTCGGACAAAGCCGGCGAAAGGTGGTTCACACCAAAGTCCGTCGCCACGGAGATGCGCAAGAGACCAGAGGGGGCCGATTGCATCGACGTGACCAATGCGTCTGCTTCACCTGCATCATTCAGCACCCGACGGGCACGATCATAATAGGCCAGACCAATCTCTGTTGGGGATACCCGGCGCGTTGTGCGGTTGAGTAACCGCGCACCCAACCGTGCCTCAAGCGAGGAGACGTGTTTTGAGACAGCAGATTTTGAGATCCCCATCTTCTTGGCAGCGTCGGTAAACCCGCCTTGATCAACAACCGTGGCGAATGCTTCCATTTCGGTAAGCCGGTCCATACCCGCTCCTTCAAATCACTTGTTTCGAGGGAGGGGTATGGCGGTCAAATCAGGCAGGAACGGGGCACGGGTGGGACAGTTGCGTGGTAATTGCGGGATCGTTGAGGCGCTGGAAACAGGTAAACAACTGTTTCCAGCACTACGTTGCAAAAGCTCTGGACCCTACGGCCGTTCAAACGCGGGTGTCACCTTTTGGGGCTACTCTTGCGTATGAGTATTTGGGCAAAAAGGAACGAGATGTAGGTGCTCCTTTTTGCCATCAATACTCAAATCTGACCGGGCCAAAGACGGGCGGTCTAACATTTGGCGGAAGGGCGCGTGGTGACGTACCTTGATCAGAGCGCCGCAGCGAGCCTTGTGCCCTGATCAATGGCACGTTTGGCGTCAAGCTCTGCCGCGACATCTGCGCCACCTATCACATGACAGGTCTTGCCCTTGGCCTCCAGCGCGTCGGCAAGGCTGCGATCGGAAAGCTGCCCGGCACAGAGCACAATGGTGTCCGCCTCGATCACAGTTGGGTTCTCACGCGTTTCGCCAAAGGAAATGTGCAGGCCTTCCGCGTCAATCTTCTCATAGTTCACGCCAGCGACCATATTGACCTCTTTCATGATGAGCGAGGCGCGATGTATCCAGCCCGTTGTCTTGCCCAGCCCCTTGCCCACTTTGGATGCCTTGCGCTGCAGCAATGTCACCTCGCGTGCGGGTTTGTCCGGCTGCGGACCTTCGGGGGCAAGGCCTGCTCGGTGTTCCGACGGATCGGCCACACCCCATTCACGCATCCACTCCGGCAGGTTCAGCGTGGGGCTTTCTCCCGCATGCACCAGATGTTCAGACACATCAAACCCGATGCCGCCTGCGCCAATAACCGCGACGCGCGCGCCCACATCAGCGGTGCCACTGAGCACATCAATGTAGCTGACCACATTGCCCGTATTCTGGCCCGGAATTTGCGGATCACGCGGGACCACACCTGTGGCGATGATGACCTCATCAAAGTCGTCCAGATCATTGGCAGAAACCTCAGTGTTCAGTTTCACCGTCACGCCGCGTTCGGCCACCATGGTGCGGTACCAATCGACAAAGCCGAAAAACTCTTCCTTGCCTGCGACCTGTTTGGCAAGGTTCAACTGCCCGCCAATCTCATTTGCGCGGTCAAAGACAGTCACCTTATGGCCGCGTTCTGCCGCCGTCAGGGCCGAGGAAAGGCCCGCTGGCCCTGCACCGACCACCGCGATGGTCTTAGGTGTTGGAGTGGGTTCAATCACCAGCTCCGTTTCATAACAGGCGCGGGGATTGACGAGGCAGCTTGAGATTTTTCCACTGAAGGTGTGATCCAGGCAGGCTTGGTTGCATGCAATACAGGGCGCGATCTGCGCGGATTTATCCCCCATCGCTTTGGCCACGAAATCCGGGTCGGCCAGCATGGGCCGCGCAAGGCTGACCATATCGGCGCATCCACTTGCCAGCACTTCTTCGGCGACTTCGGGCGTGTTGATGCGGTTCGAGGTGATCAGCGGGATCGACACTTGACCCATCAGCTTTTTTGTCACCCACGCGAATGCGGCGCGCGGCACCGAGGTGGCAATCGTCGGAATGCGCGCCTCATGCCAGCCGATCCCGGTGTTGATGATCGTGGCCCCGGCTTTCTCAATCTCCTTGGCCAATTGCGCGACCTCATCGTAGGTGGAGCCGTTGGGTACCAGATCAATCATCGACAAACGGTAGATGATGATGAAGTCCTCGCCCACGGTCTCGCGCACGCGGCGCACGACTTCAATCGGCAGCCGCATCCGGTTCTCGTAAGAACCGCCCCAGCGGTCGGTGCGTTTGTTGGTGTGGGTGACAAGGAACTGGTTGAGGAAGTATCCTTCGGACCCCATCACCTCAACCCCATCATATCCTGCCTCTTTGGCGCGGCCTGCGCAGGCGGCGATGTCGGCGATCTGCTTTTCGATGCCTTCTTCGTCCAGCTCTTTGGGTGGGAAAGGAGAGATCGGTGATTTGATGGCAGAGGGCGCGACGCAGGCGGGCCCATAAGCATAGCGCCCGGCATGCAGGATTTGCATCGCGATTTTGCCACCTGCTTCATGAACGCGGTCGGTGACGATCTTGTGGTGTGCCACGTCCTCATCGCTCACCATCATCGACGCACCGGGCAGCACTGATCCTTCGAGGTTCGGGCCGATCCCGCCTGTGACCATCAGCCCCACGTCGCCGCGCGCACGGGCTGCGTAGAATTCGGCAACGCGGTTCCAGTCTTTCGTTTCTTCCAGCCCGGTGTGCATTGACCCCATCAGCACACGGTTTTTCAATGTGGTGAAACCCAGATCAAGCGGGGCGAGCATATGGGGATAGCTGGACATGGCGATACCTTTCTGGCTGATGCAGTCGTCGCAGGTGACCTGAACGCAAACGAGGTAAAGAGTCACGTGCAACGCCGCGTCATCGGTCGCTATTGGATATCATGGAGGTTTGCGGGATAAATCAAGCAACCGGCCACATGGCTTTTGACCCAACAGGAACCATGTTACCGATGATCACGCTCAGTAGGACCAAAAGGACGCGCAGATGACCCCGGAAGAGATTGAAAAATTGCCTTACCGTCCCTGCGCGGGTGTGATGCTCCTCAATGCGAGCGGAGAAGTGTTCGTCGGGCAGCGCAAGGACCGATACCGCGATGCATGGCAAATGCCGCAAGGGGGTGTGGAAAAGGGTGAGGATCCGCGCACGGCCGCCCTGCGGGAGTTGGAAGAGGAAACCGGGGTGCGCGCAGATCTGGTTGAGGTTCTGGCAGAGACCGCAGGTTGGGTGCCTTATGAGTTGCCGCATGATCTGGTGCCCAAGTTGTGGAAAGGACGCTTTCGCGGGCAGGAGCAAAAATGGTTCCTCATGCGGTTTCAGGGGCGCGACGATCAGGTCAATATTGAGACCGAGCATCAGGAGTTTTCCGCGTGGAAGTGGATGGCGGTGGATCAGCTTGTCGATAGCATCGTGCCTTTCAAACGCAGCGTTTACGAAGCGGTGCTCACTGAGTTTCAGGAGCATCTGTGATGCGGCTGATTGCGTTTTTGCTTGCGTTGCTTGCCCCGGTTCCGGCGCTAGCACTTTCTTGCATTACCCCATCGGTTGAACGCAGTTATGCGCAGTTTGATGCGGCGGAGGAGACCTATGTGGTTGTGCATGGTCGGATTACGTTTGACCCGGCGCGTTTGCCCAAAAGACGCCTTCAGAATGGTAATCCGCCGCGCAAATCGCAGATTGCCGGGGAACTCAAAGGGTATTCCCTGTCAAAGGACGGCTTTGTGCTGCCGTTTGACCAGGCTGTGACGCTTGAGGTTTTCTGCTTGGGGCCATGGTGCGGGTCTGCCCGAAACGGCGAAGATACACTGGCCTTCGTGCGCAAGGACCAAGGGGGCTATACCCTCGCGATCAGCCCATGTGGTGGTACCGCTTTCGGTGCGCCGAAACCGGCTTTGTTGAAACAGGTCAAGGGGTGCATGACAAAGGGCAACTGCACGGCGGAGCGCTAACTGGTCCGCGTTACTCCGGGCGAATGAGGGGGACGTGGGGGCCAGCGGTCTCCGGCAGGTGACCGGTCAGGCGGGGATCATCGTTGATCTCAACCGCGCGTTTGTAGGGTGTGAACCCACTGCGGATGTAGAACCCCAATGCCTGCGGACTGTCGAGCGAGCAGGTGTGAACATGAAGGCGGGATATATCGCGAGCCCAGGCCAGCGCGATGGCCTTGGACATCAGAAAACGGCCCGACCCTGTGCCGATCAGCTTGCCGGTCAAGCCAAAGTAGGCAAGCTCGCATTCCCCGTCCTGCCTGAAATCGAGTTCCAGCAAGGCTTCGTCCCGCCCGTCTTTGGTGAGCGTATAGTTGACAACCTTGGGATCCTCCAGAATGTCACCGAGCGCGGCATCGGTGATCTTGCGCCGACCGAACCAAAGCCATTCCGCGCCCACCCGGTCAAAGACATCCCGAAACCACGCGACATCAGGTGTGACCTGCCGAAAGGCAACACCCTCGGGCGGCTCAACAGGTTGAATTTCAGGAGCAGCCCGCATTTCAAGGTAAGTCACAACTTCGGCGACTTTGCCCGCAGGCACATCATACGCCCCATTTGTGATCATTGATCAGACCAGCCCTTCGCTCTTGAACACCGACAGCATGTCTTGCTGCGGGCGTGGTCCGATGTGGCTGATCACCTCGCCTGCACACAGGTTGCCCATGCGGCCACAGGTCTCAAGGTCGGCCCCTTTTGAGAGCCCAAAAAGGAAACCTGCGGCGAATTGATCGCCGGCACCTGTTGCATCGACGGGTGTGATGGGGGTGACAGGTACATCCACGCGCTCCCCATCGCGGATCAGGCTCACGCCGTCGCCGGACCGGGTGCAAACGACAATGGGGCAGATATCTGTGATTTTGGAGAGCGCAATTTCAACCGCGTCTGTCTCAAAAAGTGAGTTCATCTCTGCTTCATTGCCAATGACAAAACCCAGATCGTTTTTGATCAGCGACAGAAAATCGTCGCGGTGGCGCTCAACGCAGAACGGATCAGAGATCGCAATGCCCGCCATGCCACCACCGTAGTTCGTGGCGCGTGCCGCCTCGCGAAAGGCGGTCTTACCTGCGTCGTGATCAAACAGATACCCTTCAAGGAACATCAGCTTGGCGTTGCCAGATACCTTTTGTGGTACATCAACCGAGGTAAGCCCCGTTGAGATGCCCAAATAGGTGTTCATGGACCGCTCACCGTCAGGAGTGACAAATATCATGCTTCGGGAGGTAGGTGCCTCGCCGCTCTCAACGGGCGGGTTCACGAAATCGATGCCGTGATCCTCCATCGCGGCTGCGTAGAACGTGCCAAGTGCGTCATCCCGAACCCGCCCGATGAAGGCTGTTTCAAGCCCCAAGGCACCCGCACCTGCAATGGTGTTTGCCACCGCACCGCCCGGCGTCTGTACCCGTTCGATCATCGCCCCATAGAGCACCTCCGCTGTGTCCTGTTCGACAAGCTGCATGATGCCTTTTTGGATGCCGAGGTCCTTGAGAAAGGCATCGTCTGTTTGGGCAATCACATCAACAACAGCATTGCCGATGCCAACAAGGTCGTAGGTTTTCATGGTCAGTTTTTCCTTTGGAAAGGGGTCAATGCTCTGTCTTTTCCTTGAACGGACAGAGGTCCTTGATGATGCAGGTTGGGCACATGGGTTTGCGCGCCTTGCAGTGATAGCGGCCATGCAGGATCAGCCAATGGTGTGCGTGCAACTGGAAATCCGCTGGGATGTTGTCCTCAATGGCGCGTTCAACCGCGTCCACGGTTTTTCCGGGGGCGATGCCGGTGCGGTTGCCGACGCGAAAGATATGGGTGTCCACGGCCTGTGCTGGCTGCTGCCACCACATATTCAACACGACATTCGCGGTTTTGCGCCCCACACCGGGCAGCGATTGGAGAGCCGCGCGCGAATTGGGGACAACGCCGTCATACTCATCAACAAGGATCTGGCTCAGCTTGATCACGTTCTTGGCCTTTTGCCGAAAAAGCCCGATCGTCTTGATGTGCTCGGTCAACCCTTCCAGCCCCAGATCAACCATCTTTTGCGGCGTATCCGCGATCTGGAACAAGGCGCGTGTCGCTTTGTTCACACCCGCATCGGTGGCCTGCGCAGAAAGCGCAACCGCGACAACAAGTGTGTAGACGTTCACATGCTCCAGCTCGCCCTTTGGTTCGGGATCAGCGGCTTGAAAGCGGGCGAAAATCTCGCGAATGGTGTGATAGTCAAGTTGTTTTGCCATGGCGGTTGGTATGCGCGATGCGGGCGCAGGGGGCAAGCAGTTGCGCATGTTTCGGGTCGCTTGGGGCGCATGATCTGTATAAATTCCAACACATGAACCAGACAACAGCCATACCCGCCCTCGATGATGGATATCATTACAACGTAATGCGCCGCGCGATTAACCTGCTTGATGAGGCCGATGACGCCCTGACACTGGACCAGATCGCCGCTCAGATGGGCATGTCGCCTGCCCATTTTCAGCGCCTCTTTTCGCGGTGGGTCGGGGTCTCCCCCAAGCGCTATCAGCAGTATCTGATGTTGGGGCAGGCCAAAGACATGCTGCGCAATCAAGCCACCACCCTGGAAGCCGCACATGAGGTAGGATTGTCGGGGACTGGCCGTCTGCATGATCTCTTTTTGCGCTGGGAGGCAATGAGCCCCGGTGAATATGCACGTGATGGTGCGGGTCTGGAGATTTTTTGGGGATGGTTTGACAGTCCCTTTGGATTGGCGCTGGTGATGGGAACGGAGAAAGGGATTTGCGGCCTTGCGCTCGCCTCCGAGATGGGGGAGGAGGCCGCGATGCAGGATCTCACCTCGCGCTGGCCCAAGGCGGCGTTCGTAGAGGACCCCATGATGTTGCGCCCTTGGGTGCTCACCGCTTTTGGTGCTCAGGATGGCAGCCTCGAAAAAGCGCCGCTTTTCCTGATCGGAGCCCCCTTTCAGATCAATGTCTGGGAAGCGTTGCTGAAGGTGCCGACAGGTCAAGTGACGACCTATTCGGACATCGCTACCGCCATCGGCAGCCCCAAAGCCGTGCGTGCCGTGGGCACTGCGGTGGGGCGCAATCCGGTCTCGTGGCTCATTCCGTGCCACCGTGCACTGCGCAAATCGGGCGCTTTGGGCGGGTATCATTGGGGTCTGCCGGTTAAACGCGCCATGCTGGCTTTTGAGGCGGCACGCGCTGAAGCCTGATCAAAATCGCGTGGGCAAGATACTGCCGATGCCTTTTTCCCCGTGATTCCTATCTGCCCCGCTCCCATATATACTGCACCAACCAAGACGCCCTGCCCGAACGGGGCCTGAACATTGAAAACGAAGGCAGTAGATATGATTTCTTCAAAGATAACTTTAGCCGCTCTTGTGGCCGGTGCCATGACGTTGGGCGCATGTACTGATCCGGGGCGCATTGGCGCGCAGCCGGGGGATCCCAACCAGAAAACAAAGAACGGCGCATTGATCGGGGCGGGCACCGGCGCATTGATCGGGGCCTTGTCCAAGGGGGATGGCAACCGTGGTGATGGTGCTCTTGTTGGTGCTGTGATTGGCGGCGCAATTGGCGCAGGCATCGGGTATTCGCTGGACAAGCAAGAGGCCGAGTTGCGTCAGCAAATGGGGAGCGATGTGCAGATCACCAACACAGGTGACCGTCTGATCGTGACACTGCCCAACAACCTGCTCTTTGCGACGGACAGCACGGCGCTGACGCCGACATTGCAGGGTGATCTGCGTTCGTTGGCACAAAACGTGCAGGTCTATGCGGACTCCACGCTTCAGGTTGTCGGCCATACCGACAGCGACGGTGATGCGGGTTATAATCAGACGCTCTCTGAGGGGCGCGCACAATCGGTGGCCAACGTGCTGATCAACAACGGCGTGCCGCCGCAGCGCATTCGCACCTTCGGGCGCGGCGAAAGCCAGCCTGTCGCATCCAATCTCACACCTCAGGGCAAGGCGCAGAACCGTCGGGTTGAGATCGTGATCCTGCCAAATCCGGCCTGATCCGTTCTGTTCATAAACGCACGGAGCCTCTGCATTTCGCGGGGGCTTCTTGCTTTTTGCGCAATTTGTACGAGGTATAGGGAAACAACACTCAAGACGGAGGATGTGGCATGGCTGCTCCCAAACTTCTCGGCATCTCAGGGTCTTTGCGCAGCGGCGCGACCAATACGAAACTTCTGGCAGAGGCCGCGCGGCTGTTTGGGGAATGTGACTATGCCCTCGCCGACATAAATTTCCCACTCTACAATGGCGATGATGAGGCGGCCACCGGGGTGCCCGCCGCGGTGCAGACGGTTGCCGATCAGATCGCGGCGGCGGATGCTGTGATTATTTCAACGCCAGAATACAACAAAGGCCCGTCAGGTGCCTTGAAAAACGCGCTTGACTGGATCAGCCGCGCAGAGGGCAGCCCGTGGAATGGCAAACCCGTCGCCGTGATGTCCGCGGCCGCTGGGCGCGCGGGTGGTGAGCGGGCGCAGATGGTGCTGCGCGGTTTCATGGTGCCTTTTCGTCCCGTGATCCTGCAAGGCCCGGAGATTCATCTGGCGGGCAGTGGCGATGCCTTTGACGAAAACGGTCACCTGACCGGTGAGATCTATGTCAAGGAGCTGACCACGCTGATGCAGGCTTTGCGTGGGTTGATCTAGCTCTCAATTGCAATCTCGATCAGGTTTTGATCCGGGTCACGCACATAAAGGGAGGTCAGCGGGGCCTGTGCTCCGGTGCGCGGCACCGGGCCTTCCTCTATGAGGATGCCCTGAGCCTGCAGATGCGTCACCCATTCGCCAATTGGCGTCTGCGTGAGAAAGCATAAGTCAGCACTGCCGGGGGTGGGTGTCGCGGCCTTTGGCTCGAATTCCCTGCCGACCTCATGCAGATTGATTTTGGCTTGCCCAAACTTCAATGCCCATCGGGTTTGCCCATCCGCTGTTGCAAACGACTCAGCGCGCATGCCCAGCACAGTTTCGTAGAACGTGACCGTCGTAGGGATGCAGGCAACGGTCAGCACCAGATGATCAAGTCCTATGAGTGTTGGGATGGGTTGCGGCATTGGGGCCTCCTGTTCTAGGCAGTTGTCATGCAAATTGCCGATCTGCCCGCCACAAGTCAAAGTGATGTCATGGACCCCGCCCGCGCGCATGCGATGCAGGTCATGCTGGGAGTGCCGGGCGAATTTGCCACTGGTGATCCACTGCCGCCCTTCTTTCATCAACTCTATTTCTGGTCGCCGGAGCTGCCCTCGCAACTGGGTCGTGACGGACACCCCAAAGTTGGCGGGCTGATTCCGGATATGGGTCTGCCGCGACGCATGTGGGCCGCGGGGCGGCTGGCGTTTCACGCGGCCTTGCGTGTGGGTGAAACAGCGAAGCGTCAGACTGTTTGCGAAAAAGCTGTCCGCAAATCGGGCCGCAGCGGCCCGTTGGGGTTTGTCACCCTGCGCCACGATATACATCAGGGTGCGACGCATTGCCTGACGGAGTGGCAAGAGCTTGTCTACCGCGAAGACCCCACGCCGGAGGCTGTACCTCTGACGGCCCCTATGGCCCGCAACGACGAAGTCCATCGCGCAGAGGTTGCGTTTTCTTCGACCACGCTTTTTCGCTACTCCGCACTGACATTCAACGGGCATCGCATCCACTATGACCTCGACTATGCCCGAGACGTGGAGGGGTATGCGGGGTTGGTGGTGCATGGGCCGTTGTTGGCCCAGCATCTCATGTTGTTTGCCCAACGCCATTTGGGGTCGCTCAAAGGCTTTGAATTCCGCGCGACCGCGCCCTTGATGCACTTTGAAACGGCGGAGCTTTGCCTCGTGGGGCGCGATCTTTGGGTGCGGGGGCCGGATGGCCGGCAATGCATGTCGGCGCGGGTGGAGATTTAGAGGTTGTCCTCGACCCTGAACCCTTGCGGGATCGTGTCTTGTCCTTCCAAAACCAGATCGACCATGACCTGTGCCACTTTGGGGGCCATGCCAAACCCGATCTTGAACCCACCGTTTGCGATGAAGTGTCCCGGTTTGCCGGGCCAGGCCCCCAGCATCGGTGCGCGGCTGCGCGATCGCGGGCGCACGCCTGCCCATCGGTTGATGACCTCTGCGTTTGCCAGCGCAGGGACGGCAGCGCGGGCGGCGGTGATCACGTCATCAAGCTGCGCATCGGTTTGGTCCGGCGTGATGTAGTCGCGCTCAGAGGTGGAGCCGACCGCAACGGTCCCATCACCGTGCGGAATGATATGGACGCCGCCTGCAAAAAGCTGTGGCAACCCGGCTGCATCATGTGCCAGCAAGGCCGCTTGCCCCTTCACGCCTGCACCCATGCTGCGGGAATGATCTCCGGTTAGTCTTTGAAGCCCCGCTACTCCCGTGGCCCAGATCACGGCGCCGGCATCCACAGCCTCTGCCACAATCGGAACACCTCGGGTGGCAAGCGCGCGGACCAGCGCGTCACACCCCTTGCGCGGGTGTACCAAAGCGCTCAACGTGTCATGGATCAGGAAGCCCGAGGGGCTGGTCGGTGCCCAATCGCCGTAATCGGCGGCCACGACCTCCCAACGCGTACGTCCTTGCCAAAGTGTCTTTGCCCCCTCAGCCCTTTGCCGGGCCAGTGCCAAGCCATGTGTATCTGCGATAGGTTGCAAGCGCCCGCTGCGCGCATAGCCGGATTGCCCGCCGCCCTCTGCATCAACCTGCGACCAGAACGCTTTGGCCATTAACAGGCTTTCAAGTTGAAACGCCTTTTTGGGGTTCCAGTTTTCCGGCACATGTGGGGCAAGCGCGCCGACGATGCCGCCGCTGCTGCCAGCGGCCGGGCCGTTTGGGTCTACCACCTGCACCCGTGCGCCGCGGGTCACAGCAGCCCAGGCAATCGAAAGGCCAAAGATACCCGCCCCGCGTACCGTCAGATCGTAGCTTGCCACCAACCGCTCCTTGCCGCATGTCTTGGATCAGACCTCCTTTACGCGGTGAAACGGTGCAGAACCAGTCAGATCAGATCGTTTGGCGCGACGGCGATGTGCCGATGTCCACCCGTTTCGACGATCCGTTCTTTAGCCTTGAGGACGGCGTGGCCGAGACCCGGCATGTATTTCTGGACGGCAACGACCTGCCCGCGCGATTTCGCGAGGGGTTTCACGTGGCTGAATTGGGCTTTGGCACCGGGCTGAACCTGCTGATGGTCTGGGACGCCTGGATCAGGTCGGGGCAGTCGGGCGCGCTGCATTTCACAAGTTTTGAGGCCTATCCGATGGCGCGGGATGACATGGCGCGGGCGCACCGCGTCTTTCCCGCGTTTGACGGGCGACGCGATTTGCTGAGCGGGGCGTGGACCGGGCAAGGGGGCGCGCTGCACCTTCCGGGTCTGCACGCAGAGGTGATCATCGGTGACGCCCGTACGACAGTGCCGCAATGGTCGGGCATGGCTGATGCGTGGTTCCTTGACGGGTTTTCCCCAGCCAAGAACCCGGAGCTGTGGTCAGAAGACCTCCTGCAGGCCGTGGGCCAGCACACGCGCCCCAAAGGCAGTGCGGCGACCTACACGGCAGCGGGGTTTGTGCGTCGGGGGCTGGCAGGAGCGGGTTTTGATGTGGAGCGGACCCAAGGGTACGGCCGCAAACGTCACATGACCCGGGCAAGACTGCTCGGATGAGCCAAAGCAACAATATTCCTTTGGGGATTGGCTTGATGCTGGCGACGACTTTGGTTTTCGCGGGTCAGGACGGTCTCTCTCGGCATCTGGCGGAGAAATACAACGTGCTGATGGTGGTGATGATCCGATATTGGTTCTTTACTGCTTTCGTCATCACGATTGCCCGGCGCAAAGTGGGCGGTGTCCGCGCTGTCGCACGGACACGCCAACCTTTTCTGCAAGCATTGCGAGGGGTGCTGCTGGCAAGTGAGGTTTGTATTATGGTTGCCGCCTTTACCATTTTGGGACTGGTGGAGAGCAACGCAGTTTTTACCTGCTATCCGTTGCTGATCGCGGCATTGTCGGGCCCCGTTTTGGGGGAACGTGTCGGGTGGCGGCGTTGGGCCGCGATTGGTGTGGGTTTCATCGGTATCTTGATCATCCTGCAACCGGATCAAGGTGTTTTTGACCCTGCCGCAGTGATCCCGTTGCTGTCTGCCACGCTTTTTGCGGTGTACGGGCTGCTGACCCGTTATGTCGCACGCGAGGATACGACCGCAACGAGCTTTTTCTGGACGGGCGTCGCCGGAGCCGCCCTGATGACCTGTATCGGTGTCTGGTTTTGGGAGCCGATGACACAGCGGGACTGGGCCATTATGGGGTGCCTGTGCCTGACCGGTGTTGCCGGTCATTGGCTGCTGATCCGCTGCTATGAGGCCGCAGAGGCCAGTGCCGTGCAACCCTTTGCCTACTTCCAGTTGGTCTTTGTCTCGATCATCGGTGTGACGATCTTTGGTGAAACGATACGCCTGAATGTCGCCTTTGGTGTGGCGATCATCGTCGCGGCGGGTCTATTCACGTTTTGGCGCGAAAGCCTGCAACGTGCTGCCAACTAATTCCTCAGAAAAAGGTATCGGGAGGGGCTCCAGCCCCAGCCGCGCGCGGTAGACTGGCAGGCTTTCGGTCACGCGCATGATATAATTCTGTGTCTCCCGGAAAGGCACCATTTCGACCCAGTCCACGATATCAATGTCGCCCCTGCGCGGGTCGCCATAGTCTTTCATCCAGCGAGGTGGGCGCGCAGGCCCCGCGTTATAGGCAGCAGAGACCATCACGACGTTGCCGCCAAACCGCCCCGCCATCTGGCTTAGATAGGTTGCGCCCAGTCGTGCGTTGTAATCGGGATCAGCCGTCAGCCTGTCGGTGGTGTGCAGGGCGCTGACGCCCAGATCACGGGCCACATCCTTGGCGGTGCCGGGCATCAGCTGCATCAGGCCGCGCGCGCCAACACCGCTTTGCACGACGGGGTCAAACTCACTTTCTCGCCGTGCGATGGCAAGTGACATTTCCGGTGCCATTGGCAATTCCATCTCCTTGAGCGAATGCAGCGCGTAATAGGGGGCGGCAATCGTCAGCCCCCGCCGCGCGGCGCGCTTGCCGATCATCACCGCCAGATGTGGCTGCCCAATGTCGATTGCAGCCTGTCCCAAGAGCGCGATGTCATCGGCCACCAATTGCTCTGCCAGATGGGTCCAGAACCGTTCAGCAAGAGTGAGCTCACCTGAGGCTTGCAGCAGAAATCCGGCCTGAAACAAGGGATCGTTAAAAAGCGGCGAGGCGCGCCAGTCCAGCGCAGGTGGGGTCCCCTTCAGCGCGTCGTCAAGGGGGACGCCCGCTTTTTCCGCCGCCAGAAGGCCATAAAAAGACGTTTGATACTCTGCTCCCGCCTCATAGGCGATTTGCGCCTCGGCATCTTTGCCCATCGCTTTGAGGGCGCGACCCTGCCAGTATCCTGCCCGGCCCTGGGAAATCGGCGATTGCACCGCGCTGTCATGGTTCAAAAAGTGCTGGTAAGCAGCGTGCGGGTCTTTGAGAAAACGCAAAGCGATATAACCCGAGAGCCATTCAAGATCGGCATAATGCGAACCGCCTTCCAGAAAATGCTGCGAGGCCATCGCATAGGCGCGTTTGGCGTCTCCTGAACGCATCTCACCTCGCGCAAGGGCGCGGCGGCGGTTGGCCCAGGCTTCGGGCCGCCCCAATGCATCGGCACTGGTGGACCTTGCCAGCAGCAGGGTCTTGGCGTCGTTCACCAACCCTTTGCGGATGCGCCACTCAAAGCGGTCAGCTTGCAGGCCCGCATCCTCTGATTGCGGGGCGGGCAGTTCGCGGATCATCTTGTTTACGTCGCCAGACCTGCGTTGCAGAGCGATCCGCGTCTTGGCCAGCGCAACCTCTGCCTCACTCACCAGATCGAACATCTGGCGCGCTTCACTGTGTTCACGCGCCCAGAGCATTGCATCAAGGCGCGCGCCATGGTGCGGCTTTAAGAGCGGCTCGTGTTCGGCCAGAAACAACGCCTGCGATGTCGCGTTCATCGGCATGGTGCGCCATGCCAGAACGACGCTGGCCTGCGCATCCCCTGTGTCACCCGCACGGGTGAGCGCCGCTGCATGGGCGAGCACGCCGCGCGGTGTTTGTGGCGCGACTTCGGAAAAGAAGGAGAGCACGTTTGCGTCATCCTGCCCGATCAACGCGGCTTCTGACTGGCGGCGCAGATAAGTTTCTCCGGGCCAGTCCGGGCGACGCTTGAGAAAGGCCTCTACCTCGGCAAAAGTGCCGCGACCCGCGCGCAGGCGGTGCCATTCAATGACGTCCGCGGCGACTGCTCCATCGCGGGCGGCAAGCTGCTTGGCCGCACCCCAATTGCCGCCGCGCATCGCCTCCACCGCCCAGCCAAGCGGGCGAGGACGTTCCGCCAATGCAACAGCAGTGGACAGAAAAAGCGCTATCAGGGCCGTCAGAATCCGTGTCATCGCTTGCAATTCCTCATGCCAAAGGGCTAGAGCCTTGCAACATATCGCAGCGGGCCGCGCAATCAAATCACGAAGCCGTCCGCTTACCCGTCCCCGTCCGGCATCCCGCCGGCCAGCACAATAAGGAGCGTGCACATGTTCAAAGGCTCTCTGCCTGCCCTCGTCACGCCGTTTCGCAACGGCGAGCTGGATCTGGAGACGTTGAAAAAACTCGTCGAATGGCACATCGGAGAAGGCTCCAACGGCTTTGTTCCCGTTGGTACCACCGGAGAATCACCAACACTGACCCACCGCGAACATGAGATCGTGGTTGAGGAAGTGGTCAAAGCGGCAGCCGGTCGTGTGCCTGTCATTGCCGGTGCCGGGTCCAACAACACGGTTGAGGCGATCCGTCTGGCGCGTCATGCCGAAGACGTCGGCGCGGATGCGATCCTTGTGGTCACGCCTTACTACAACAAGCCGACACAGCGTGGGCTGATTGCGCATTTCACGGCGATTCACGACGCCTGTAACCTGCCGATCATTATCTACAACATTCCGCCCCGGTCGGTCATCGACATGACCCCTGATACGATGGGTGAACTGGCCAAGCTGCCGCGCATTGTGGGGGTCAAGGACGCCACAGGCGATCTGGCGCGGGTGTCCATGCAGCGGATCACCTGCGGGCCGGACTTTATCCAGCTGTCGGGTGAAGACCCCACCGCCCATGGGTTCAATGCCCAAGGCGGTGTCGGTTGTATCTCTGTCACGGCAAATGCGGCTCCGGCCCTGACTGCGGCACTTCAGGCGGCCTGTGCGGCGGGGGACTATGCCAAAGCGCTTGAGATACAGGACAAACTGATGCCGCTGCACAAGGCGATCTTTACCGAGCCGGGGCTTGCGGGTGCAAAATACGCCATGTCCAAGCTGGGACTGTGTTCGGATGAGGTCCGCTTGCCGTTGACTGGTCTCTCAGATGAGACCAAAGCGTTGGTGGATGCAGGCTTGCACCACGCGGGATTGCTCTGAGATCGGGCAGGAAGTCCGGCTTGCCGGGTTTCCAATCTTCTGGTTGATGAGACTGAGTAGGGCGGGGTGAACCGCGCCCTACAGATTGCGCAAGTCTAATTCCATCAGGGGCAACATGCGGCCCGCGATAGACCCGGACGGCCTTTGGCCTGTCACGGCAAACCCCATCGCCTCATAGAATGACACTGCTTCGGGGTCGGCGTCCAGCGTGAGCTTTGTCAGATGCAGCGCCTGCGCCTCTTGCAGAACACGCGCCCAAAGCGTGCGCCCCACACCTTTGCGTTGGTGCGCGGGATCGATGAAAAACGATGAAATCGCACCTGTGCCCACTCCCTGTGCAGGGTCAAGCGTGACACAGCCCAAGAGCGTTTCGTCTGCCGCAACCCAGATCATCTGGTCACGAATATCTTGCGCGGTCACGCGCAACTCATCCACACAGAGCGCCATAAACGCATCGTCATACCCGTTGGACTGCTTTGACGCAAAGATCAGCGCCGACAGCTCTGCGGCTTCTTGAGGAAAAGCGCGGCGGACTTGCATGGATCAGCGCTTGCCGTAGTAGAGCCCCACAACATGTTCGGCTTCTGCAAAAAACAGCCAGCGGGAGGCCAGTACACCCGCCACATGGGCCAGCACCGCAATCAGGGCAATGAAGTGGTTGAACGGCAGCAGCAGCAAAACCACCGGCAGCACAGCCATCAGGCCAATGGCAATCACCCGCAGTTTTTGCGCATGCTTGCGGCCGACCTCATGCACAAATTCACGCAGCAGGTAGTTGGTGCCCGTATGAGGCGGTTCAAAGGCGCGCACGCTGCCGACATCGCCCAATTGCGTGGCACTGGCGAGGTCGGTGCCAGACGCGGCAAGCGCCTTGTCGCCCATCAACCAAGTCGCCAATTGCGTGACCCCTGAGATGATCAGCAGGACAATCGCGGCGGTCACTTCGCCTGCCAACAACGCGCCCCCGGCAAGGCTGATGGACAGGAAATATGCAGGCGTCACCGGCATGTTCCAGCGCGGAATGGTCTTGAGCTGGGTATAGATCATCGCGGTGGTAAAGACCGTGGCGAGCGAGAACACAGCACCAATCAGGCCCAGGAGCGTCCAGCGTTCACCAAGAAACACCAACCCCGCACCGTAGAGCGCCATGACCAAAAGGGCGATGACCGCACAGATGCCCTCTCGGCTGAGCCAGCTGGAGCGCCATTGCGTGAACGCCTTGAGTGCCCGCTCAGGGTGGCCAAGGTGAAAGGTCGAGGAGATCAGACCCCCAACAGCCAGCACATAGGCGATGGCGAAAAAGGCGAAGGCGGTCCAGCCCGTGACATCCGGATAGCCGATGCCAAGCCAGACCAACAGGCCAAAGCCAAGGCCCGAGAAGACGGAAAAGAAGATAACGGAAGGAGCAGGATGCATCAGATTTTCTCCAGCGCTTTGTCGAGCCAGCCAAGGAAGCCTTTGGGCTCTTCCACCACGGGTTCCAGGAAAGGCGCGAGCACATCGAACTCAGGCAGAGCGTCCTTTGGCCGGGGCGGCAGGTATTTGTTGACGGGTTTTGTGCCTTGCTCCGGCATCAGGTCCACACCGCCGCGTTCCGCGACAAGCTGGCTGACTTCACTATCTGGATCACCCAGATCACCAAAGTGACGCGCGCCTGCCGGGCAAGTGCGCACACAAGAAGGAACACGGTCCACTTCGGGCAGGTTTTCGTTATAGATACGGTCCACGCAGAGAGTGCATTTTTTCATCACCTTCTCTTCCTGGTCCATCTCCCGTGCGCCGTAGGGACAGGCCCATGCGCAAAGGCCACACCCGATGCAGTCGCTCTCATTGACCAGCACGATGCCGTCCTCAACCCGTTTGTAGCTGGCACCCGTCGGGCAGACCGTGACGCAAGGCGCGTCCTCACAATGCAGGCAGGATTTGGGGAAGTGGATGAGCTGTGCCTCGGGCGCGGGCTGGGCGCTGGTTGGTGCTGGCTGCACCTCGTAGGAATGCACCCGGTTGAGGAATGTGCCAGAGGGATCTGCACCATAAGGATCCTGATCCGACAGAGGCGCACCGTAGTTTTCGGTGTTCCAACCTTTGCAGGAGATCACACAGGCATGACAGCCGACACAGGTGTCGAGGTCGATGACAAGGCCAAGCTTCTTTTCGGTGGTTTGTGGTAGCGATGTCATGTGTCGCGCTCCTTGCTGCTGTTCACTGGGGCGCTGCCCCAGACCCCGCGGTATTTTTGGCCAAAAAGAGAAAGGCTCATTTGCCTACCTTCCATGCCAGATGGTCGGGCCCTTGGCCGACGGGGGAATTGATTGGCGGATATTCGGGGCGGGACTCTTTGGGGGCTTCAACCTTTTCGATGCGTACCTTGAGGTCAAACCATGCGGCCTGCCCGGTGATCGGGTCAGAGTTTGCCCACCGCAACCCGTCGCCTTTGGGTGGCAGCAGTTCATGGATCAGGTGGTTGAGCAGGAAGCCTTTGGTGGCCTCTGGCGCGTCCTTGTCCAGTGCCCATGCACCTTTGCGTTTGCCGATGGCATTCCACGTCCAAACGGTATTTTCGTTTAGCGCGGCCATCTCCATCACCGGAACCGTAATCTCGCCATGCGGCGAAGACACACGTGCCCAATCGCCATCCTGCAGGTTGTTTTCGCGCATCAGCTTGGTCGGCACATAGAGCGGGTTGCGGCCATGCAACTGGCGCAGCCACGCATTCTGCGATCCCCAGGAGTGGTACATTGCCATGGGTCGCTGGGTCAGCGCGTTGACGGTGAACCCTTCGTTGCCTTGCTGATCGGTATCATACCAGATCGGCAGCGGCGACATGGTGTGTTTGATCCGCTCACGCAGGTGGTCGGGCGGCTGGCGGTCGCCATGCCCTTCTGCGGCGAGCTGGAATTTGCGCATCGGCTCCACGTAGAGGGAAAACAGATAGGGTTGCGGGCTGTCGTAAATGCCCATCTTTACCGCCCAATCCTGATAGGCCACGTTCCACGGTTTGTAGTAGTTTGAGCCCTCGGGGATATGCTCAACAAAGAACCCACCGTTTTCGATGTAGTTGTCAAGCTGTGCTGCATTCACGCCACCGCGCCCAGATTGCAGCTCTGTCTCGCCCATGCGCCACCCAGCCAGCGGGCCAATGCCCGGACGGCGTTCGTGGTTCACGATGTAGTCGGCATAATCCGCGTATTTCTGGCTGCCGTCCTCATTCACAAACCCCGGCAGGCCCAGCTTGGCCCCCAGATCGCAGAGCGCGGATTGGAAGCCTTTGACGTTGCGATCCGGCTCCACCACGGGCCAGCGGATGGCATCCGCGGCGGCATCCGCTTCGCAGATGGGGCGGTCAAGAAGCGAGATACAATCGTGCCGTTCCAGATAGGTGGTATCGGGCAGGATCAGGTCGGAATAGGCGACCATCTCGGAGGAATAGGCGTCTGAATAGATGATATGCGGGATCACATATTCGTCGTTTTCATCCTTGTCCGTCAGCATCTCCATCACGCCGCCGGTGTTCATCGACGAGTTCCACGACATGTTCGCCATATACATGAACAGCGTGTCAATCTTGTAAGGGTCACCCGCATGTGCGTTTGAGATCACCATGTGCATCAGACCGTGGGCCGACATCGGGTTTTCCCATGTATAGGCCTTGTCGATGCGCGCGGGCGTGCCGTCTTCTTTTAACGCCAGATCGTCAGGACCGTGCACAAACCCCAGATGTGGACCGTTCAGCGGCGCATTCGCGTTCACGCCGATGTGCGGCTTGGGATGGGCTGTCGCAGGCTTGGGGTAGGGCGGTTTGAAGCGGAAGCCACCGGGGACTTCGACGGTGCCAAGCAGGATTTGCAGCGTGTGCAGCGCGCGACATGTCTGAAAGCCGTTGGCATGCGCAGAAATCCCTCGCATGGAGTGGAAGGAGACAGGGCGGCCCGTCATCTTGGTGTGTTTTTCGCCACGGAAATCAGTCCAGGCATGATCCAACTCAATCGCCTCTTCAAAGGCGACGCGGGCGATCTCTGCGGCAATGGCGCGGATGCGATTGGCGGGGATGCCGCAACGTTCAGCGACCGCTTCGGGGGCGTATTCATCGCTCAGATACATGTCGGCCATTTGGTGGAAGACTGGCCGATGCGTGACCCCTTTGGCGCGGTGGGTGGCGGATAGGTCAGGCTTCACGCCGGGTTTGTCATAGGCGGTCAGCTTGCCTGTGACACGGTCCACGACAAGCTGTTTGCCGTCTTCGTCACGCAGATAGAGGCCATATTCGGGGGACTTTTCATCACCGTTGATCAGCACAGGCGCGTCTGTGTATTGCGCCAGATAATGCAGGTCGATCTTGCCCGCTTTCATGAGGCAATGGACCATCGACAGAATAAACAGGCCATCCGTGCCGGGCGTGATGCCAACCCAATCATCCGCAACAGCGTTATATCCGGTGCGGATGGGGTTCACGCCAATCACCCGCGCGCCACGTGCCTTGATCTTGCCCAAGCCCATCTTGATCGGGTTGCTGTCATGGTCTTCGGCCACGCCGAACAGCATGAAGAGCTTGGTGTGATCCCAATCAGGCTGGCCAAACTCCCAAAAAGCGCCGCCCATTGTGTAGATGCCTGCGGCGGCCATGTTGACAGAACAAAACCCCCCGTGCGCAGCATAGTTCGGCGTGCCAAAGTTCTGCGCCCAGAAGGAGGTAAAGGACTGCGACTGATCGCGTCCGGTAAAGAATGCCAGCTTCTCGGGATTGCTTTCCCGGATCGGTGTCAGCCAGCTGGCCGCAATGTCGTACGCCTCGTCCCAGCTGATCTCTTCAAACTCGCCTGACCCACGCGGACCTACGCGCTTGAGCGGGGACTTGAGCCGCGACGGCGCGTTGTGCTGCATGATGCCCGCCGACCCCTTGGCGCAGAGCACACCTTGATTGACCGGGTGGTCACGGTTGCCTTCGATATAGGCGACCTTGCCGTCTTTCATATGGACGTTGATGCCGCAACGGCAGGCACACATGTAACAGGTGGTCTTGCGCACCTCGTCAGAGACCTTGGGGCTGAGATCAATCTTGGGTTGGTTCATCGGGTCGGTCCTTTATCAGGTCACATCAGGCTTCTGAGCAGCGACAATGCCGCAAGCCCGATCAGCAGACACAGGCAGAAGGGTTTGTAATAGGGTTCCCAGCGGGGATTGAAGAGTTTTGTTCCAAGCCAGACGCCCAGCAAGGTTACAGGGGTAAGCGTAAGCGAGGCAATGGCGGCGGTCGAGGTCATCACCCCGAAAAAGATGAGATAGATCAGCGAGCCAAACGAGCCGATAAAGAGATAAAGCACCAGCGTGCCGCGCATGGACCGCGCGGTGTCCTTTTGACTGAGCACATAGAGTGCGACAACCATGCCACCCACATGCGCAACACCTGCAACGATCCCGGCCACAAAACCCGCGATCAACGTCCCTGCGCGACTTGCCAGCGCGGGGATGTTCACGTTGAGCAATTGCATCGCGGCGAGAAGCAGGATGATTGCCAGCGAAATGCGGGCCGAGGTTTCCACCGGCAATGTGACGGTCAGCCAAAGGCCGATAGGCCAGCCGGCCCAATTGCCGATCACCAGCATGGCTGTGCGAGGCCTGTCTGCGTCTTGCCAGCCGCCACGGGCCATCAGCAGGCTTGCTGCCATCTCCTGAAACCACAGGATGGGGATCAGGAGAATGGGTGGAATGAAACTGGCCGCGGAAGCCATCACGAGCGCTGAGAGGGCGAAGCCCGAGAATCCGCGCACCAGCCCAGCGGCGAAGAGTATCGCAAAGAGCAGTGCCGTCTGGGACGGATCGGTTGGCAGAGCAGACCAAAGCTCATCCATCCGCGGCTGCCTGCAGGACTGTGACAGCGATCATGTTGGTCACGTCCTGCGCGGTGCACCCGCGAGACAAGTCATTGGCGGGCTTGGAAAGGCCCTGCAGCACCGGACCAATGGCCTGCGCTCCTCCAATCCGCTGCGCAATTTTGTAACCGATGTTACCTGCATCAAGGTTGGGAAAAATCATCACGTTGGCGTGGCCCGCAACGGGTGATCCGGGGGCTTTGGACGCGCCGACGTCAGGCACAAAGGCCGCGTCGAACTGCAATTCGCCATCGGCGTTGAGGTCCGGGTGATTCTCCTTGAGCAGTGCGGCGGCGTCCGTGACTTTGGTCACATTGGGGTGCCGGGCGCTGCCCATGGTGGAAAAGCTCAGGAGTGCCACCTTGGGCACGTCACCCAGCAATTGCTGGTGGGATGCCGCGGAGGCCACAGCAATCGCGGCCAGCTCTTCTGCATTGGGATCAATCACCAGTCCACAATCACCAAAGGTCATGGCAGCACGGCCCGACGGGTGATCTTGTGGCAGGGCCATGAGGAAGAAACTGGACACGAGAGGCGCGTCCTTGGCTTTGCCGATCACCTGCAAAGCAGCACGCACGGTGTCGGATGTGGTGGCCACAGCACCCCCCACGGTGCCGTCGGCGTGACCATTGCGCACCATCATGGCGGCAAAAACCAGCGGGTCGCGCGCTTGTTCAGCGGCGAAATCCTCGCGGATGCCTTTGTGCTTGCGCAGATCATAATAACTTTGGGCGACCTCATCCGTCATATCTGACGTCTTCGGATCCTGAATGGAAATGTTGTCAGCGTCAGTCGCGCCAGCCTGCGATAGCAGCGCCTCTACGTCCGCCTGAGGGCCGACCAGCGTGATCCGGGCGATCCCAGCGCGGGAGGCCTCAAGCGCGCCGGCCACGATCCGGGGATCGTGGCCTTCGCTGAGAACGATATGGGCAGGCCGGGACGCTGCGCGACTGCGTAACTCTTGCAGCATTGTCATGGCCTGCTCCTTTGTTTGCGACCCTCAAAGAGGGTTTAGGCGGTCTGCTGTTCGCGCATGTCGTCGCGGTTGATACCAGCAACAGAGACCGGCTTTTTCATCGCGTCGCGGCGGAAAGGCTCACCCAGTTCCTGGTTCCGCACAACTTCGATGAAGGTGGTCACGCCATCTTTCATCTGCTCTTTCACAGCTGTGTTGAGCGCCTCTGTCAGCTCTTCCATGCCGGTGCACTGCACCCCTTTGAGGCCGCAACCCTTTGCAATCTCTGCATAGTTCACACCTTCGTTCAGCTCTGTGCCGACAAAGTTGTCCTCAAACCACAGCGTCGTGTTCCGCTTTTCGGCGCCCCACTGGTAGTTGCGGAAGATCACCATGGTGATCGCGGGCCAATCGCCGCGACCGCATGCTGTCATCTCGTTCATGGAGATGCCGAATGCGCCGTCCCCGGCAAAGCCGACAACCGGAACATCAGGGCAGCCGATTTTGGCACCCAGGATCGCAGGCAGACCGTAGCCGCATGGACCAAAGAGGCCCGGAGCGAGGTATTTGCGGCCCTTTTCAAAGGATGGATAGGCGTTACCGATCGCGCAGTTGTTGCCAATGTCGGATGAGATGATCGCGTCCTTGGGCAGTGCGGACATGATTGCACGCCACGCCTGACGGGGGGCCATATGATCAGGCTTGGCCGCGCGCGCGCGCTCATTCCAATCGATGCCCTCGTCCTCGTCGTCTTCGTGATCCATGGAGGACAACTCTTGGGCCCAGCGGGATTTTGTCAGACCAACCAGATCCTTACGCTCCTGTCGGCCCTTGTCGCCAGCACCGGGCGAGAGGTTCTCAAGCAGTTGCTCAGCCACGCGCTTGGCGTCGCCCTGAATGGCCACGTCCACCTTTTTGGTCAGGCCAATGCGGTCAGAGTTGATGTCGACCTGAATGATCTTCGCATCCGTTGGCCAGTAGTTGATGCCGTAGCCGGGCAGTGTGGAGAACGGGTTCAGACGGTTGCCAAGGGCAAGAACAACATCTGCCTTCTGGATAATTTCCATCGCGGCCTTGGAGCCGTTATAGCCCAGCGGACCAACACCCAGTGGGTGCGAGCCGGGGAAGGCGTCATTGTGCTGGTAGTTGCAGGCCACAGGCGCATCGAGCGCTTCGGCCAGCTTGGCGGAGGCATCGATGCCACCGGACAGAACCACGCCTGCGCCGTTCAGGATGACAGGGAATTCCGCGTCAGACAGCAGTTTTGCTGCGTCTTTGACGGCCTGCTCACCGCCCTGTGGGCGCTCAAGGCGGATGATCTGCGGCAGCTCAATGTCGATGACCTGCGTCCAGTAATCGCGTGGAATGTTGATTTGCGCGGGCGCGGAGCCACGGTGCGCTTTTTCGATCACGCGGTTCAGGACTTCGGCCATGCGGGAGGGGTCGCGGACCTCTTCCTGATAGCAAACCATGTCTTCGAACAGTTTCATCTGCTCGATTTCCTGGAAGCCACCCTGACCAATGGTCTTGTTCGCGGCCTGCGGTGTCACCAGCAGGAGCGGCGTGTGGTTCCAGTAAGCGGTTTTGACCGGCGTTACAAAGTTGGTGATGCCGGGGCCGTTCTGAGCGATGGCCATGGACATTTTGCCGGAGGCGCGGGTGTAGCCATCCGCGATCATGCCGCCGGATGTTTCATGCGCACAGTCCCAGAACTTGATCCCGGCAGCGGGAAACAGGTCGGAGATCGGCATCATCGCGGACCCGATGATCCCGAAAGCATTGTCGATCCCGTGCATCTGGAGGACTTTTACGAAGGCCTCTTCGGTGGTCATTTTCATATCATGTCTTCCTTAATGTTGGTGAGAGCAGCGATTCTGCCGGAGGGTACTCGGATGGGTGATCGGACGTTAGGGCCAAAATTGATAGCCCCCTAGCGCCAGATCAGGTAATGTTTGCAAGCTCGGATGCGATGATATCGACCCCCTCCCGGATGCGTGCAGTGGGGATGGAGGAATAGGCGAGGCGGTAGTAGTTTGTGGGTTGGTGGGCACCTGCAAAAAAGCTGCGGCCCGGTTCAATGAGTACACTGCTGTTCTGCAGCCTTTGAGCGAGCTGGTTGGTGTCTACGTGATCAGGCGCGCGCATCCAAAAGGAGGAGCCACCGAAATAGCCGCGGCCGGAAATGCGCAACTGATGCTCTGATAGCGCTTCCTCCATCACGCGGCGGCGTTCTTGAAACGCTGTGCCCATGCGGCGGATGAGCGCGTCATAGTGTCCAAGCGACAAAAAATATGCGGCGGTACGCTGAATGTGGCCTGGTGGGTGCCGCAATACCGACGCGCGCAGTGCGCGCGCTTCGCGAATGAAGGGTTCAGACCCCACCAGATACCCCAGCCGCAATCCGGGAAACAGCGATTTGGAGAAGCTGCCGACATAGATAACGCGGCCATCTGTATCGAGGGATTTCAGAGCGGGAGAGGGTGATTTGAGGAACGACATCTCAAACTCGTAGTCATCCTCAACAATCAGCGCGTCGCGTTCGCGGGCCACCTCAAGAAGCGCGCGGCGGCGCTCCATCGGCATGGTTGCGTTGGTCGGGCATTGGTGGCTGGGAGTGGTAAAGATCACATCCGTGTCGGGCGGGATCGCATCGGGTGGAATGCCGTCCTGGTCAACACGCACAGGGGTTACGTGGCACCGTGACTGCGAAAGGATGTCGCGCAGCGCGGGGTAGCACGGATCCTCCAACGCGGCGCGGCGGCGTTGTGTCAACAGCACTTGCGTCGTGAGCCAGAGCGCGTTTTGCGCGCCCAATGTGATCAGGATTTGTTCAGGTCGGGCATTGATCCCGCGTCGTGGCAAAGTGTGACGGGCGATAAACTCTATGAGCTGTGGATCGTCCTGATCGTAGTAGTCCGTCGTCAGGGATGTGAAGTCGCGCTGTCCCAAAGCCTGCAACGCGCAAAGACGCCAGTTTGCGTGGTCAAAAAGCGCCGGATCGGCCTGCCCATAGATAAAGGGATAGCGGTACTTGGCCCAATCTAGTGGTTTTGTCAGCGTGGCGGAGCCGCTGAATTTCTGGCCGATGGCGCGGGTCCAGTCCACTGCATCCTGCCCCTCGGGTGGGACGGAAAAGCTGGGAGGAGACGGCGCATTTTCTGAGACGTAATATCCGGATCGTCCTCTTGAGATGAGGTAGTCATTGGCCAGAAGTTCGGTGTGGGCGATGGTGACGGTGATCCGGCTGACGCCCAGATGAGAGGCGAGTTTGCGCGTGGAAGGAAGCTTTTCTCCTTGCTGGAAACGGCCCGACAGGATGCCTTGCGCAATCATCTGCTGGATCTGCTGCTGCAGCGTGCCTTGCGCCTCCGGCTGGAGAAAGAATGTTTCGACAGGGAGGGTCATTCAGGCACTCTATTCTGGACTTAAGTGTGAATCAATCTGGTATGATTGAAAGCCGATTATACCTGTATTGTCATTTATCTTAGTGTAGTTCGAGAAGCAAGTAAACCCATTAATGAGACTAAAGGTTTCAAAAATGGGTCTACTTGAACGTCATTGCTCCCGATTCACTCGGGAAGAGGCGGACCCAATAATGTGCCAGTTTGGTGCATACGGCGGGGAGACCGTAGCGCAAGCCGCCCTCGGCACAGCCAACTTAAGATCGCAAAGTCGCTGCTTCTGTCGCGGTATCAAGCATCCGCCCACGATCAGGAGCGATACCGAGCTGGTCAAAAACACATTCCGCTATGTCCACGACTTCAGAATCATCAAAGGCGTCAACGTCGTATTTGAAATCCAACTGACCGCCTGTTGTATCAAAATCCGGCCGAAAGGTGAGTTCGTCCATATCTCCGGCCTCTGGCGGCATGGTGATCCTGCGCAGTTCATACCGTCCAATGCGAAAGCCATTTGACGGTTCGGCGGCATCGGGAGCTGGTTGGGCCGCCCGCGCATTGGGATTCAGGCTGCCCGAGGTGATCTGCCTGGGATAGCCGCCAGCGGCCAACAATCGTTTGTCCCACCAGCCTGATCGACGCCCCGCTGGCGAGGGCATGTGGTCAAGTGAAATGGCAAATTCTTGCGTCGAGGCGCGTGCAATAGAACCGAGGGTTCGGCCCTCGGGCATGTGACAGCGCATGAACGGATGCAATGTGTGATGCCCGGCATAGCGCGACAAACGGCTATCGGAGCGACCCAGAGTAACGGAGTAAAGGACTTCCTCCGCGTTTCCCGCCTGCGCAAGCGCCAAAAGAAATGCCGCGTTCACCAGCATGAAAGGCGTGACGTTTTCGACGCGGGAAAGTTCCTCAACCCGCTCTGTATCTTGTCTGCGCATCCTAAAGCCGAGACTGCGGAACCGCCGCCAACCGTGCGTGTTGGTCAGCATCGGCAAACCACGCTTGATGCGACCGATGTTCAGCGGTTTGCTTGGCGGGAGCAGCTTTTTTTCCCAATAGGCTTCAATTTCCGATGCGGCAGGCTTGGTGTCGCCGCCCCAGTCTTGCATGTATTGAGCATGAGAAAGTGCAGGCCCCAGAACCGGCATGCCGACAAACTGCTTGAGCAGATCATCCAGCATAACGTTCATCCCGAACCCATCTGTTATCCCATGATGCGCCCGCAGGATCAGCCCATTACCCAAGTCGCCAAAATGTAGCACATCCAAACGCACCAGAGAGGTATCGAACATTGAGATGGACCGACGCGCATGGGTGATCAAAGTCGGTTCGATGTCTTCTTCGGTGATGCTGAGAAAATCGTGTTCATTGAGGGCGGCGGGCATGGCGTCCGCAATGCTACATTTCCAGCTGCCCCCCAGTTTCCCAAATTGGCCGCGGGTGACGTCATGCCGATTGCACATTGCCTTAAAGGCCCTGGCTAGCCTGCGGGGGTTCAGGCCCGGTTTGATGTGTAAGACTGAGCTGAGGGTGACGGATTGCAACATCGCAGCATTGACAACTGGGTCAGCCTCATAGGCGATCAGGTGTTCCTGCCACCCTGTAAGCGGATAGATCCCCAAAACGACGTTCCTTTTGTATTTGGACACCCGGGAAGACTATGAATGCTCACCCCTCGCGCGGCAACTCCGCATTATGGGTGAACGGTCTGAGCTGTTTTTGCCGTGTGGCGCAGACCATTGACCCGGCCTGCGCAGACCGAAAAAAAAGCCCCGCCAAAACAAGCGGGGCTTTAACAGAGCGATAATTGGAACGCTTAGCCGAAGACGCGCCCAAGTGCGTCATCGACGGATGCCACGATCTGGTCGATGTCGTCCTTGCCAGCAATCAGTGCAGGGGAGAAGCACAGCGTGTTGTTGCGGCCCGGCAGGGAGCGGTTGGTGGCCCCGATGATGGTGCCTTGCGCCATGCAGTCACCAACAACGGCTTGCACCAGCTTTTCGTTCACAGGTTCACGGGTGCCACGGTCTTCGACCAGTTCAGCACCAAGGAACAGACCCTTGCCGCGCACCTGGCCGATGCAGGCGTGCTTGTCTGTGAGTGCGTTCAGCTGGTCGAGCATGTATTCGCCCATGGCCACGGTGTTATCCAACAGGCCCTCTTCTTCGATGATACGCATGTTTTCGATGCCCGCGGTCGGGCCAGCCGTACAGCCCCCAAAGGTGGAGATGTCGCGGAAGTAGTTCATCGGATCAGCGGCGTCGTCTTTGAACCTGTTGAACACCTCTTCGGTGGTCACAAGGCAGGCGATGGCGGCGTAACCGGATGCGACACCCTTGGCCATTGTCACCATGTCGGGCTTGATGCCGTAGTGCTGATAGCCGAACCACGTGCCAGTCCGGCCCACGCCGCAGACAACCTCGTCGATGTGCAGCAAGATGTCGTACTTCTTGCAGATCTCTTGCACGCGGTCCCAGTACCCTTCGGGCGGAGTGATCACACCGCCACCTGCTGTCACAGGCTCAAGGCAAAGGGCACCAACGGTGTCGGGCCCTTCGGCGAGGATGACCTTTTCGATCTGATCGGCGGCCCAGACGCCGTAGTTCTCTTCCGGCGCGCCCTCTTGTTCATAGGAACGATACTCAAGGCAGTGGGGGACGCGCACGAAGCCGTCGGTGAAAGGGCCATATTGTGCGTTACGCTCATCCTGACCGCCTGCGGACAGGCAGGTGATTGTGGTGCCGTGATAGTCGCGGTCGCGGTAGAGAATCTTGTGCTTTTTGCCACCATACCGCTTGTGGGCGATCTGACGGACCATTTTGAAGCCCTTCTCGTTCGCCTCGGAACCGGAGTTGCAATAGTAGACGCGGGTCATGCCCGGCATCTTGTCGATCAGCATTTCGGCAAAGTTGGAGCCGGGGATGGAGCCGGCCGAGCCTGCGAAATAGTTCAGTTTGACCAGCTGGTCGCGCACAGCATCCGCGATGCGCTCGCGGCCGTAGCCGACATTGACGGTCCAGACCCCGCCGGAAACCGCATCAAGGTGCTCTTTGCCCTTTTGGTCCCAGACGCGCATGCCCTTGCCTTCGACAATGATACGGGGGTCTGTTGTCTCGTATGGTTTGTGCTGGCTCAGGTGATGCCAGATATGCGCGCGGTCTGCTTCGACAACGCGAGAGAGATCGTTTTCGTTGAGATTGCCGTCCATGGGTCAGACCTTTCGTTTCGAGGATTCGCATGAAATCGAGGCGAAGATTGCCCCGTGATAGCCATTCATTGCTGGTTTATCATAGAATCAAGTAGGGCCAATATCACACGAAGCGTAGCGCCAGAGTGCGGAGCTGTCTAATGTTCTTGGGCGGGCATAGCCAATTTTGTGAGCCGCTTTGAGTGAAGTGTCTCGTGCCCTTAGACTTTGTCGAAACCGCCCAACAAACGCCGAGGCTAGCTTTCTTGGTGTGCGGTGGCGCAGGGTCGCGATGGTATCTTTGACGAAAACGCGATGGGTCGGTTCAGCCCGTCCGGGGCAGGTGGCTCAGGCGGCATTTCCACTCGCGATGTGTGCAATGCGCACGATACAAAGCCTGAACTGCGCCAGTTTTGCGTTGACAGAAACCGACCTTGGTGGGTCTAATTCGGCTATTGATCAACAAACCATTTTACTGAGGACACTGCCATGATCCCTGCAAATTCACCGCTTCTTGTCGGTCTCGACCAAGGTGCAGGAGCGGATATTTTCACTACGACCAACCTTACTTTTAGTTTTGGGGCCGCAGGTACCGTGATCCCGGATGCCGACATTACCGGGCCGCGCACGACCTTGACCTGGACAGAGTCGCAAAAGCAATTCGTGCGGGATTTGTTCACATATATCTCAACGGTGGTGAACCTGAATTTTACTGAAACCACGCAGGTGGACACGGCCAACATCAACTTCCAACAGGTTAGTGACTTTACCGATGGGACAACCGGGTACCAGCAATCGCTGGGGCCGGGCACGCAACAAAGCGTATTGGTGATCCCGACGGATTTTATTGATCTGGATGATGTGACGCTGATCCATGAAATCGGTCATGCGCTGGGTTTGGCGCATCCGCATGACGGGAACTTGTTTCCCGGTGTCGATAATGAACAGGATTCCGGTGACTTCGGGCTCAACACGGAGCTGGCGACCCGAATGTCGTATGTCGCTGGGGCTTCTGCGCCGCATCCGGGGTTGGATATCATCGGCGAATCCTCAACCTTTGGGGCAATTGATCTCGCCAAGCTGCACTTGCTCTATGGGCCGAACCCCAATGCCGGGGCAGGGAACACCGTATATGGTGACACGCCTGTGCTGGTCACGATTTTGGACAGCGGCGGTCAGGACCTGATCGACTTTTCCGGGGCGGGCGATAACGTCGTGATTGATCTGCGCGCTGCAACCTTGCAGGTGGAAGAAGGCGGCGGCGGGTATCTGTCCTTCATCTCGCGCGATGATGGCGCGAGGGCGCAGGGTGGCTATACGATCGCTTTTGACACCGTCATTGAGGACGCCCGCGGCGGGCAGGGCAACGATATGATCACTGGCAATGCCGCAACCAATCTGCTGAGCGGGAATGGCGGTAATGACATGATAGATGGCGGTGCGGGTGCGGATACCGCGCTCTATTCCGGCACACAGAGCAACTACACGCTCACGCTTTCGGCGGCGGGCACCACCGTCCAGGATCGGCGCGGGACGGATGGCACCGACACAATCACCAACGTCGAGGCGCTGGCCTTTGGCGACAACACGGGCGGGCCGTTTGACCTCACCGTCTTTGCGGGAACGCAGAACCTGAGCGAGACCGCAATGGAGAGCTTCATTGAGCTCTATATCGCGTACTTCAATCGTGCACCTGATGCGGTTGGGCTCAACTTCTGGGGCACGGCCTTTGCCAACGGCACCACGTTGCAGCAGATGGCGACGCTCTTTACCGATCAGGATGAGACGCGCGCGACTTATGCTGCAGACCTGAGCAACGCGGACTTTGTCACGGCGGTCTATAGCAATGTGCTGGGCCGACAGGGCGATCAGGCGGGCTTTGATTTCTGGGTTGGCGTGTTGGACAGCGGTGGGCGCACGCGGGATCAGTTTATCCTGTCGGTGCTGGAGGGTGCCAAGGCGGCCCCGCCAGCAGGGGCTACGCCGGAGTTCATGCAGCAACAGTTGGCCGATCAGCAATACCTGAGCATCAAGACCGACATCGGGGCCTATTATTCAGTGACGCGCGGTCTGTCAGACGTGCCGCAGGCAACAGCCGTTATGAATTTGTTCGATGGCAGCGCAGGCAGTGTGAACACCGCGCAAGCGGCGATCGACAGTTTCTACAATGATGCGCTTGATGCAGAGAACGGTCAGTTCCTGATGCAGCTTGTTGGTGTAGTGGATGATCCCTTTGGTGGCGCACTCGTCTAGCGCCGGCACTTTCGTCAGGCCAGATTGTTGTCGCGGTGCCCAACTGGACTCATCACTGCGCCTCATTTGGCGGTTTATTCCGATGCGCATTCAGCATCACCTGCGCGCAGCCTGGCAACTGCGGTTTTTGCGGGCGTGCGACATGTCTGGGTTGAGAGGACCGGGGGAAATCATTGCTCTGAGAGACAAGACCCGCCATGCTGCGGTAAGAAAACCTGCCATAATACGCAAAGATGAGATTTGCAGTTTCATTTGATTTCTGAGACGGTCTGGCAGGGGACCAAAGATCGGCAATGATGCCGGCGGAGTAAACCGACAAGCGCCACCCTTTGAAATGGGCGGCATATGATCAGTAGGGAGAACATAATGATCAAGAAGACAACAGCAGGATTTGTAGCCGGCGCCGTGATGGCAATGACCGGTCAGGCAGCCTTTGCCGATGGCCACGGTGAGATCACCGTCGCGTATTTCCTTGAGTGGCCGATGCCAATGATGATGGCCAAAGCTGCCGGCACATACGAAGAAGCGCTGGGCAAGAAAATCAACTGGGTTTCCTTCGAGACCGGTACAGCGATGTCTGCTGCGATGGCCTCTGGTGACGTGCAGATTTCCGTATCCCAGGGTGTGCCTCCTTTCGTTGTGGCGGCCTCCGGTGGTCAGGACATTCAGGTTGTAGACGTAGCCGTGTCCTATTCGGACAACGACAACTGCGTGGTGCATGCCGATCTGGAGATCGACAAGGACAGCGCAGGCGAGCTGGCGGGCAAGAAAGTTGCTGTGCCACTCGGAACCGCTGCACACTACGGCTTCCTGCGTCAGATGGACCACTTCGGTATCGACGTTGCGTCCTTGCAGGTTGTGGACATGGCGCCACCAGAGGGTGCCGCGGCGCTGAGCCAGAAAGCGGTTGATTTCGCTTGTGGCTATGGCGGTGGTCTGGCGCGTATGAAAGAGTACGGTAACACACTGCTGACCGGCGCTGAGAAAGAAGAGCTGGGCATTTTGGTGTTTGACGTCACGTCCGCACCCGCGGGTTACATCGCTGAAAATGGCGATGAGCTGGCGAAGTTCCTCAAGGTCACTGCGGATGCAAACGCTGAGTGGGCTGCAAACCCAACAGACGAAATGCTGGGCGTGATTGCTGAGCAGGCTGGTATGGATATGGATGCAGCGAAATCTGCCATTGCCACCATGAAGTTCCCGACTGTCGAAGATCAGCTGTCTGATGCATGGTTGGGTGCCAACGCGGCGACCTTCATGAAAGGTGTTGCCGACGTATTCGTGAACGCTGGCTCCATTGACGGCGCACTCGACAGCTATGAGGGTGCCGTGAACACTGCACCTTTGAAAGCTGCTCAGGGCATGTAAAACGACATGATGGTGCGGCCCCGTTCGAGGGTCGCACCATTTCTCCAAGCCATTGACATACAGAGGCGGGGCGAACCCTGCCCGTTGGCACCGATAAAGGTGCCGGAAAGCCAGGGACAGATGACCGGATTATCCATCGACAAACTCTCCATGCGTTTTGATTTGCCCGACGGCGGGCATGTGCAGGCGCTGCAAGATGTCTCGCTTGATCTCAAGGCGGGTGAACTGCTCAGCGTGCTGGGGCCGTCTGGCTGTGGCAAGACGACACTTTTGAACATCGTGGCCGGCTTTTTGGCCCCCACCGATGGGGTCATGACGCTCAATGGTCACCAGATCACCGGGCCTGATGCGGAACGTGGCATGGTGTTTCAGCAAGGCGCGCTCTTTGAATGGATGTCGGTGCGCGAGAATGTGGGCTTTGGCCCCTCGATGAAGGGGACGCCCAAGGCCGACAAGGCCAAGACGGTGGATCACCTGCTGGATGTGGTTGGCCTTCAGGATTTCAAGGAAAAGGCGGTTTATGAGCTTTCTGGCGGCATGCAGCAGCGTGTGGCCTTGGCTCGCTGTCTGGCCAATGACCCGGATGTCATCTTGATGGACGAACCGCTGGGCGCGCTTGACGCGCTGACCCGCGAAAAGATGCAATCGCTGGTGCTGAAGCTCTGGAAAGAGACTGGCAAGACAATCATTCTGATCACCCACTCCGTGGAAGAGGCGCTGCTTCTGGGTGAACGCTTGATCGTTATGGCCCCCAGACCCGGACGTATTCACAAGGAATACCGCCTGCCGTTTGCAGAGCTGGGCGTGAACGCAGACTTGCGTGAGGTCAAAAAGCACGAAGATTTCGGCCCCAAGCGTGAAGAAATCCTCAACATGATCTGGGACATGGAAGAAGAGATTATGGGCACCAAGGAGGACGCGGCATGACTGGCATCTTCTTTCTGATCATCTATATCGCGATCTTTGCGGGCAGTGCGTTCCTGGTGACCAAGGTGCTGAGCAAAGGGATCAAGGATTATACGTCGCTCAAGACAGTGACATTTGGGGATGAGAGTGCCGTGCGGCCAAACCGAGCGGCGGGTATTATCTCCATTGTGACGATTTTTGTGATGTGGGGGATTTTTACCGGTTCTTCGCTCTTGCCCAAATTCCTGCATGCGCCGGGACCCTTTCAGGGCGACACGACGTTCACCTATACCGCTCAAGCGGAGGGGCAGGCCCCTGACGATGCGACGGTCACGGTGATTGTGCGCCCGCGCGGCGAAGAGGTGGATCTGCCGGAAATTGACCCCGGTGACGGGTTTGCAAAAAACGATGTGATCGCGATTGCGCAATGGCGCAGTGGGCTGATCCGTGTCGATGGCAACGATGAGATCACCAAGAAAGACGGCGCGCAGGTCATTGCGATTGACGGTCAAAAGATCGCTCCCGGTGAGACGGTGCGCACGCAGAATGGTTCGGTGACGCTGTCGGACAAGGGCACGCCAAACTTTGAGCCCTCAAAGGGCTGGCAGATGGAGCCTTTGTACTTGCCCGCGCCCGAGGCGGTCTGGACCCGCACGGGCCAGATCATCTCCGAAGGGTTCCGCAATTTTACGCTACTGGAGCATCTTGGCTTCTCGCTGTTTCGGGTTGTGGTCGGGTTTTTGCTGGGGGCGATCGTGGGCATCCCGCTGGGGTATGCCATGGGTCTGAGCAACTGGTTCCGTGGTTGGTTTGACCCGATTGTGGAATTCATGCGCCCGGTACCGCCGCTGGCGTTAATTCCGCTGGTGATCATCTGGGCGGGCATCGGCGAGGCAGGCAAGATTATCCTGTTGTTCCTTGCGGCGCTCTGGATCATGGCGATTGCGGCGCGGGCCGGTGTGTCAGGTGTCAAGATATCCAAGGTACATGCCGCTTACTCGTTGGGTGCAAGCAAATGGCAGATCATGCGTCACGTGATTGTACCCAACTCTCTGCCTGAAATTTTTACGGGCGCACGGGTGGCGATGGGCGTCTGTTGGGGCACTGTGGTTGCGGCGGAACTGGTCGCGGCGGAACAGGGTGCCGGCATGATGATCATGACCGCGTCGAAGTTCCAGAATACCGACATCGTGATCATGGGTATCATTCTGATTGGTGTGATCGGTTTTGGCATCGATATGCTGATGCGCGCGGCCGAGAAGTTCCTCGTGCCCTGGAAGGGCAAGGGCTGAGCCTTTGCCGGGGCGAGCCAAACTGCAACAAGATCAAACGCCGGGGCTTTCCCCGGCGTTTTCCTGTTCTGGAGGGGGTCGTTTTCTTTCAAAGAAAACGGGCGGAAACTTTGAAAGTTTCCGATGGCCCGCTCATTTGCCGCGCTTGGGGCCGGCTTTACCGCCCTGCTTGCCGATCTTGTTGGGCGGCGTGAAGCGTTTGGACGGATCAGCGGCACGTTTATAGTTTGACCCTTCGCCGGACGCATCACCCTTTGGCTTAAACGGTTTGCCGCCTGTGGGCTTTGCGCCTTTGCCACCCTTCGGGCCGCGGGGTGCTTCGGTCTTGGGCGCTTCTTTCTTCCATACTGCTTTGGCCTTGGGCTTGGCCGGGCTTTCACCCGACTTTGGCTTCGGCTTGGCACCCGGTTTCATCGGGCTGCGCTCCGTCTTGTGCGATTTTGGCGGGCGCTCTCCCTTGGGTTTGCGCGGTGCGTCATACTTTGGTTTGTCATACTTCGGTTTGTCGCTGCGCGGCTCAGCGCCTTCCGCAGGGGCCGGGCGTGGTTTGCGCGGGGCGGAGGAGGGCGCATCGGGATCATAGTTGGATTTGCGATGCGGTTTGCCCCCTGGTTTGGGTCCACGCGCACCGGGGCCTTTGCCGCCCGGTTTGCCGCCGGGGCGCGGGCCACGGGGCAGGTCGGGGGCTTTGTCCAATTTGGTGACGATGGCCCCGTCTTCGACTTTCATCTCCGGGCCAAGCGCATTGGCGAACTTCTGGGCAGAAGCCTCAAGGATTTCGACAAAGCTGTGGTCCTGTTGCACCCGGATGGCCCCAATGTCGTCCTTGGTCAGGTCCCCCATTTTGCACAGCATCGGCAGCAGGCTGCGCGGTTCTGCCCCGCTTTCACGGCCCATGGAAACGGAGAACCAGACCGAAGGCCCAAAGCTGGGGCGCGGCCGGTCGTCCTTGGAACCGGGGTCTGTGAGGTCTTCGGGCGCAGAGGCGCGTGCGCGGTAGAGATTCACGAATGCCGTGGCCAATTGCGTGGCGTCGAACTTCTCAGTCAGTGAGGTGACAAATGTGGCGGCGTCGTCCGGTGCGGGGGTAGACCATGCCGGATCGGTCAACAGGCGTTCCTCGTCGGCTGCGTTGACCTCAGCGGCAGAGGGGGCCGCGGCCCATTCCGCCTTCAGCTTGGCCCAGCCCAGCAGCCGGTTGGCCTTGGATTTCATTTTGGGCGGCACGATCAGGGCAGAGACCCCTTTGCGCCCGGCGCGGCCCGTGCGGCCAGAGCGGTGCAGCAGTGTATCGGAGTTTGAGGGTAGATCGGCATGGATCACCAACTCAAGGTTTGGCAGATCGATGCCACGCGCGGCGACATCTGTCGCGATGCAGACGCGTGCGCGGCCATCGCGCAGCGCCTGAAGAGCGTTTGTGCGTTCGGACTGCGTCAATTCCCCCGACAGCGCCACCACGGAGAACCCCCGGTTGGTGAATTTTGTGGTCAGCCGCGCGACAGCCGCGCGGGTGTTGCAAAAGACGATGGCGTTTTTCGCCTCATAGAACCGCAGCACATTGATGATGGCGTTTTCAGTGTCGCGCGGATGCACGTTGAGCGCGCGGTATTCGATGTCCGTGTGCTGTTTTGCCTCGCCAATGGTCTCAACCCGCTGGGCGTCCTTTTGATAGGATTTCGCCAGTTTGGCGATCGCCGCCGGAACCGTGGCAGAAAAGAGCAGGGTGCGGCGCTCTTCGGGGGCTTCGGAGAGGATGAACTCCAACTCCTCGCGAAAGCCGAGGTCGAGCATCTCATCTGCCTCATCCAGTACCACGGCGCGCAGATCGCCAAGGTCGATGTTGTTGCGTTTGATGTGATCACACAGACGCCCCGGTGTCGCGACAACCACATGCGCACCGCGATCGAGCGCGCGACGCTCCGTGCGCTGGTCCATGCCACCCACACAGGTGGTCACGATGGCACCGGCCTTGCCGTAAAGCCATGACAGCTCGCGGCTGACCTGCATGGCCAGCTCGCGGGTGGGAGCGATGATCAGTGCAAGCGGCGCACCTGCGGGGCCGAAATGTGTATCGCCATCCAGCAAGGTGGGTGCGATGGCGAGGCCAAAGCCCACGGTCTTGCCTGATCCGGTCTGGGCCGAGACCAGCAAGTCGGCTTCCGTTAGGGCGGGGTCAGTCACGGCCTGTTGCACGGGGGTCAGCGTGTCATAGCCTTGGGCGGCAAGCGCATCTGCGATTGTTTGGATCACGGGGTTATCCTGTCATGAGGGGGCCTTGCCTGCGGGGCAGGGCGGCTTTGGCAGGGGCCAAGGCACGGGGTTGAGCAGCCTCTAAGCGGTCCGGGCGGAAATGTACATCGCTTTGTTGATGGGAGTTTAGGGTGATCAACCCAGCATATTGCCCGCCCAAGGATCACGGGACTGGAAGCACGCGCCCTATTGCGCTATCTTCACAAGAAGAACAAAACATGAACAATAGGGGGATGCATGGCCGTCGATTCTTTTCCGGGCGATTCTCCCCGCGCGCAGGTGATTTCCCTGTCGTCCAAACGTCTGGTTACAGATGTGCCTGCCCCCGACAGGGGCGGTGCTGTGCTGCGCGACGTGGTCTCAGGCGCGCCTTTCGACGGGGCGGTGACGGCATTTGTGCTGGCCTGCCTGCCCGAAAGTGCCGCACCGGTGCTCTGGGTGTCAGACCGGATGTCACGGCGCGAGAACGGGCGGCTTTATGGGCCTGCGCTGGCGGAGTTCGGCTTCAAAGGTGCGGTCTTGCGGGTCGAGGTCAGCCATCCGCGCGACGTGCTGTGGGCGATGGAAGAGGGCGCGGGATGCGCCGGGCTTGCAGCGGTGGTGGGCGAAATCCATGGCGCGCCGGAGGTGCTGAGTTTTACCGCGACCAAGCGGCTGGCGTTGCGGGCGGAAGCCTCGGAGGTGCCGATCTGGCTTATCCGGTCGGGGGATCATGGTGCGCTTTCGGCTGCGCGCGAACGCTGGCGGGTGTCGTCTCTGCCGTCCAAGATACACCGTTGGAACGTGGCTGCCCCCGGCGCGCCCACATGGGAGGCGGAGCTGTTTCGGGCGCGGGGCCGGGCACCGGGTATCTGGGAGGCGGGCTATGAGTCGGGGGCCGCAGGGCGCGCGCATCGTCTCCGTCTGCTTTCCCGATCTGGCGATGGACCGCTGGCGCAGGATCGTACGCCAGCAGCGGACGCTGCCGGGGGATGACGTGCCCGTTGTGCTGACCGCGCAGGGCAGTCACGGCCCAGTGGTGCATGCGATGAGCGAGGAGGCGCGCCGGCGGGGCGTGATGCCGGGCGCGCGGGTGGTGGATGTGCAGGCGATCCACCCGGACCTGCATGTGGAGCCATCGGACGCACCGGGCGACATCGCGCTGCTTGACCGTGCGGCGATGTGGGCGCGGCGCTGGTGCCCCTGGACGGTGCGCGACGGCGCGGACGGGATCGTGATGGATATCACCGGGGCTGCACATCTGTTTGGAGGAGAGGCGCAGATGTTGCGTGACATAGGCAGCCGTTTCAAGATGCAGGGCCTGTCGGCGCGGCTGGCTGTGGCACCCACACGCGGCGCGGCACAGATGTTGGCGCGCTTCGGCGGGGGGGGCGTGATCTGTGGCCCTGAAGACATTGAGGTGGCCGTGGCCCCACTGCCTGTGGCCGCTTTGCGCATTGGCGAGGAAACGGTGCGCCTGCTGGACCGGCTGGGCCTCAAGACGCTTGGCCGTCTGATGGAGGTGCCGCGCGTGGCGCTGATGCGGCGGTTTGACCGGATGGCGGCAGAGGTCAACCCGCTGGTCCTGTTGGACCGGGCGCTGGGGCGCACGGGCGATCCGGTGAACGCACCGGATGACGCGGTGCGCTGGCTGGCACGTGCGCGGTTGGCGGAGCCGGTGATTGATCCAGAACCACATCTCGAAGCATTGGCGGTGGACTTGTGTCGCCAGATGGCGCGCGCTGAACAGGGCGCGCGGCGACTGCGGTTGACAATCTACAGGGTGGACGGTGAATGGCGCAGCCGCGATGTGGCGCTCGCCTCGGCCAGTCGGGAGGCGGCGCATCTGGTGCGGTTGCTGAGCGGCAAGCTGGAGGGGATTGACCCCGGTTTCGGCTTTGACCTGCTGACGTTGGAGGCGCTGCGGGTCGAGCCGCTGGCGCTGCATCAGGACCATCTGGATGGCGCGCGCGATGCCGGGCGGGACGTGGCCGCGCTGCTGGACCGGCTGACCGCCAAACTGGGGCCGGACAAGGTGACGTGGTCGGCCTGGGTAGAAAGCCATGTGCCGGAACGGGTCGAGAGGCGTGTGCCTGCATTGGCAGGGGATGCGGCGGGAATGCCTGCGCTGACACGCGCGCGGCCCTTGCGCCTGATCGAACCTGCCGAGGAAGTGGCCGTTTTATACGCGGTGCCTGAAGGGCCGCCCGCGCGGTTTCGCTGGCGGCGGGTGAGCTATCTGACTGCGCGGTTTGAGGGGCCGGAGCGGGTGGCCCCCGAATGGTGGCGCGATCGGCCCGGCACGCGGTTGCGGGATTATTACAAGGTGGAAGTGCAGGACGGACGACGGTTCTGGCTGTTTCGGGAGGGAATTTTGGGCGATGGGCGCGGCGGTGATCCGCGCTGGTTTATGCAAGGTATTTTCGCGTGAAGTGCGGCGCGACGCGCGTCTGCGACGACGCCCCGCCCGCCTTCCCGTGTGGTCCTGTTTGTTGTCATGCCTTGCGGCCAGGGGGCGCATATCCACCCGGCACGGAATCAAGGCGCAGCCGCCGTGCCATTGCCGGCCCACCCCACCGGGCTGGCGATTTGGTGAGGCTGGGCGCTTTGTCGACAGGGCGGGCCAATGTTGTTGAAATAAATTGCCATGCACCAGCCGTTGGATCGCCATCCCGCGGGCCGTCAATGGCACGGCACATGAGGGTGTTGTGGAGGGGGATGTCCTGAGCGCTGATGCCCCAACAAGACGGACATAAACGCCGCACGCTGGAGGAGGACCCGTTCCAGCCCAATGCGCCAAGCCCTTTTGTAGAGCTTGGGCTGGCCAGTTGCTTTTCCTTTCTGCGGGCCTCCTCCGACGCGGTGGACCTGACGGCGACGGCCAACCAGCTTGGCTATGACGCGATGGGCATTGCCGATCACAACACGCTGGCGGGTGTGGTGCGGGTGCATACGGAGGCAAAAAAGGCATGCGTGCGGCCCCTAATTGGGGTACGGCTGGTGCTGATGTGTGGCGCGAAACTGCTGGCCTATCCGCGTGACAGGGCGGCTTATGCGCGGCTGTCGACGCTGCTCAGCAAGGGCAAGATGGCGGATATCGACGGTGGCTGGCAGGAGAAGGGCGAGACCCATCTGACGCTGGAGATGCTCAGCGCCCACAGCGAAGATGTGCAGCTGATCGTGATGCCACCCGAAGCGCTGGAGGTGTTCGAGGCGGGGCTGCCGCGTCTGGTGCAGGCGCTGCCCAGCTTGCGGCACATCGGGGCGGCATATCTCTACCGAGGCGATGATCTGGCGCGCATTGCGCGGCTGGACGCGATGGCGCGCAGCGCTGGGCTGGGAATACTGGCCACCAATGATGTGCTTTATCACGCGCCTCAGCGGCGTCCCCTGCAAGATGTGATGACCTGTATTCGGGAGGGTAAAACCATTGAAACTGCCGGATTTCTGTTTGAGCCCAATGCAGAACGTCACCTGAAAACCCCGGCTGAGATGTGCCGGCTTTTTGCCGACTGGCCCCATGCGATCCGGGCCACACGGGAAGTTGCGGATGCATGTCGGTTTTCGCTGGATGATCTGAAATACGAGTATCCGCATGAGATCGAGGCCGAGGGGCGCACAGCGCAAGAGGAGTTGGAGCGGCTGACCTGGGAAGGGGCGGCGTGGCGCTATCCGGATGGGGTATCCGAGCGGATCAAGGCGATCATCGAGAAGGAGTTTGCGTTGATCCGCTCCAAGAAAATCGCGCGGTATTTTCTGACCATTAACGACATTGTGCGCTTTGCCCGTCAGGAAGCGAAGCCGCCGATCCTGTGCCAGGGGCGTGGCTCTGCGGCAAATTCAGCAGTGTGTTTTTGTCTGGGGATCACGGCGGTGGACCCTGAGGAACATGATGTGCTGTTTGAGCGGTTTCTGAGCGAGGAACGAGATGAGCCGCCCGACATCGACGTGGATTTTGAGCATGAACGCCGCGAAGAAGTCATCCAGTACATGTATGATAAATATGGCCGGGAGCGTGCGGGGCTTTGTGCGACGGTCATTCACTACCGGCCCCGTTCGGCCATCCGCGAAGTCGGGAAGGCGATGGGGCTGAGCGAGGATGTGACCTCCAAGCTGGCGGGCACCGTCTGGGGCAGTTTTGAGGGGCAGATAGGCGACAAGCGCGTCAGGGAGGCGGGCATGGATCTGTCAGACCCCTATCTGCGCAAGGTCATCCTGCTGGCGCGGGAAATGACCGGCATGCCCCGGCACCTGAGCCAGCATGTGGGTGGGTTTATCCTAACCGAGCGGCCCCTGACGGAGATGGTTCCGATTGGCAATGGCGCGATGCCGGAGCGGTCTTTTATCGAATGGGACAAGGACGACATCGACGCGCTGGGGATCTTTAAGGTTGATGTGCTGGCGCTGGGGATGCTGACCTGTATTGCCAAATGCTTCGATTTGCTGCGCGCTCATGAAGGGGTGGATTTTGATCTGGCCACTGTGCCGTCGGAGGACCCGGAAACTTATGACATGCTGTGTGCGGGCGACAGTCTGGGGGTGTTTCAGGTTGAAAGCCGCGCGCAGATGGCGATGTTGCCCAAGCTGCGGCCGCGCACCTTTTACGATCTGGTGATCGAGGTGGCGATTGTGCGGCCCGGCCCCATTCAGGGCGACATGGTGCATCCGTTCCTGCGGCGGCGTCAGGGGCTGGAGGGCGTCAGCTATCCCGCGCCGGGGGCGGAGCATCCGCAGGATGAGCTGTTGAAGATATTGGGGCGGACGCTGGGCGTGCCGATTTTTCAGGAGCAGGCGATGAAGATCGCGATTGACGCGGCAAAGTTCTCACCCAAAGAGGCCAATGAGTTGCGCAAGGCGATGGCGACGTTTCGGTCGCGTGGCACGATAGAGACCTTGCAGACCAAGATGGTGGGCCGGATGACCGAGCGTGGATATGATGAGGATTTCGCGCGGCGCTGTTTTGACCAGATCAAAGGATTTGGGGATTACGGCTTTCCTGAAAGCCATGCGGCGAGCTTTGCCAAGCTGGTCTATGTCTCAAGCTGGATGAAGTGCCATTACCCGGCGGCTTTTGCCTGTGCGCTGCTGAATTCGCAGCCGATGGGGTTTTACGCGCCTGCCCAGATTGTGCGTGATGCGCGCGAACACGGCGTCGAGGTGCGCGGTGTGGATGTGGATTTCTCGGATTGGGACTGTACGTTGGAACCCTGCGGGGCGGGGTTTGCTCTTCGCTTGGGGATGCGGCAGGTGGACGGGATGCGCCAAGAGGCTGCTCATCGCATTGTTGCAGCGCGCGATGCGCCGTTTGAGGATGTGGCAGACCTCAAGACACGGGCAAAGCTGGATCGGGGTACGGTGCGGCGGCTGGCGGCAGCTGATGCGATGAGCAATATGGGGATCGACCGGCGTCAGGCGCTGTGGCAGGCGCAGGGCCTCAAGGACGCGCCAGCCTTGCCGATTTTTGAGCACGCAGTGGCAAAAGACGAGGGGGCGGAACCCAAGGTTGGCCTGCCCGCGATGCCGCAAGCCGAACATGTGGTGGCAGATTATCAGACGCTGCGGCTGTCATTGAAGGCCCATCCGATGTCATTTTTTCGGGCAAGCCTGCGGCGCAAGGGGTTCGCCTGTACCGATCAGTTGCCGGGGATGTGGCACGGGCAGAAGGTCTCGCTCGCCGGGCTGGTGCTGGTCCGGCAAAAACCCGGCAGCGCCAAGGGGGTCTGTTTCATCACGCTGGAGGATGAAGCCGGGGTGGCGAACCTTGTGATCTGGCCCAAACTCTTTGAGCTGTTTCGTCCGGTGATCATGTCGGCGCGGCTGTTGGTGGTGCATGGGCGCGTGCAAAGCGACGGCCGGGTCATTCACGTGGTGGCGGACCGATTGGAGAACAGGACGGACCGGCTGGATGAGTTATCTGCGGAGCAGGTCCCGGTGGCCCACGCGCGCGGCGATGAGGTGATCCGCCCGGTGCCGGATCAGGTTGGGGGCCGCAGACATCCACGCGATGTGCGGGTGATCCCGAAGTCGCGGGATTTTCATTAGTGTTTCGGGTGCGGTAGCTGTTAGGCAAAGGCGCGGGCAAGCCCGCATTTGATTTTATTGATTTGGCCCTGGCCAAATCGGATGCGAGACGCTGTCTCGCGCTCAGCGGTATTTAAGGCCAAAAAGAGGAACAGGTTATTGTTGAGAACGGTGCCATTTACGCGTGATCTTGTGCTCGTTGGGGGCGGGCATGCGCATGCTTTGGTGCTTAGGGCCTGGGGTATGGACCCGTTGCCCGGTGCGCGGCTGACGGTGATCAATCCGGGGCCGACGGCACCTTACACGGGTATGTTGCCGGGGCATGTGGCAGGACATTACGAGCGTGATGATCTGGAGATTGATCTGGTGCGGCTGTGCCGTCATGCGGGCGCTCGGCTGATCCTGGACAAAGCGGTAGCATTTGATCGCGCGGCGCGTCATGTGATTTTGGCAGGGCGCGGTCCGGTAGGATATGATGTGGCCTCGATTGATGTGGGGATCACGGCGCAGATGGATCTTCCGGGCTTTGCTGCCCATGGCATCGGGGCGAAACCGCTGGATCAGTTTGCAGCGCGGTGGCGGCGGTTTTTAGCGGAGGTCGATGCAAAGGAGTTGCCGCCTGAAGTTGCGGTCATCGGGGGTGGCGTTGCGGGCTGTGAGCTTGCCATGGCGATGGCCCACCGGCTGCGTTCGGCGGGGGAGCGCCCGCAGGTCACGGTGATTGAGGCAAGCGGGCAGATTTCAGGTGTCGGACCCGCTGCGCGGCGTAAGATGCTGGCGGCGATGGCGGCCCTTGGTGTTGAGGTGAGAACGGGCGCGCAGGTGTTGGAGGTGCGCGCGCAGGAGGTGCGGATTGAAGGAAAGTCCGCGGTGCCTGCGGCACTTTGTGTGGGGGCGGCGGGTGCATTTCCGCATGCGTGGATCGCACAGACGGATTTGCCGCAGCAGGATGGATTTATCGAAGTAGGCCCGGATCTGGGGGTGAGAGGCGACGCAACTCTCTTTGCGGTGGGCGATTGCGCCGTGATGCCGCATGCGCCGCGGCCCAAGGCGGGGGTTTTTGCAGTGCGGGCCGCACCGGTTCTCACGGGTAATCTGCGCGCGGCACTGACAGGAGGGACGCGGCGCAGTTGGGTACCGCAGAAAAACTATCTCAAGCTGATCTCTCTTGGCGGCAAATCGGCGATGGCGGAAAAATATGGGCTGACCCTGAGCGGGCCTGTGATGTGGCGTTGGAAGGACAGGATTGACCGCGCGTTCATGGACCGGTTGGGGGATCTGCCCTCTATGGGAGCTGCGGCACCTCCCGCCCTTGCAGCGCTGGACGTCGGTGAGATATTGGCGGCCCGGCCAATGTGTGGCGGTTGCGGGGCCAAGGTCGGTCAGGGTGTGTTGTCGGGCGCATTGGCGGATATCGCACCGATGACAGGGGATGTGGTTACCGGGGCAGGGGATGATGCGGCGGTGATCCGGCAACCGGGTGGCGGGTTTCAGGTGATGAGCACAGATCATCTGCGCGGTTTTGTCGAAGACCCTGCAATGATGGCGCGCATTGCTGCTGTTCATGCCCTCGGCGACGTCTGGGCGATGGGAGCCAAGCCGCAGGTCGTACTCGCTTCACTCATTTTGCCGCAGATGTCGGCGGTGTTGCAGGCACGGACGCTGACGGAGATTACGCAAGCAGCGCGGGAGGTGATCGAAGGGGCCGGGGCACAGCTTGTTGGTGGGCATACGACCATGGGCGCAGAACTGACGCTCGGCTTCACGGTGACGGGTACGCGGGCGGATATGCCCTTGCAGGTGAGCGGTGCGCAGCCGGATGATGTGCTGATCCTGACGCGGCCCATTGGCACGGGTGTGTTGCTGGCCGCGGATATGGAGGGGCGCGCGGACGGTCGGGATATGGCGGCGGCTCTGGGCTTGATGGGCACACCTCAGGACGCGGAGGCGTCGGTTCTGGGGGAGGTGGCCCATGCGATGACGGATGTGACAGGATTTGGCCTTGCCGGGCATGTGCGCGCAATTTGTCTGGCCTCAGGTCTGGACGCCGAACTGCAGGCGGATGAGATCCCGGTCTATGCAGGGGCGCGGGCCTTGTCTGAGGCTGGCGTGTCCTCAACTCTGATGCCTGCAAACCGGGCGGATGCGCAGGTCATGGGCGGAGATGATCCGTTGCTCTATGATCCGCAGACTGCGGGTGGGTTGCTGGCGGCGGTGCCCGAAGCCCACGTTGAGGCCGTGCTGGCGGCCCTGAAGGCGCAGGCGCGGACAGGCCATGTGATTGGGCGGCTGTCGAGAGGTGCCGGACGGGTGACGCTCAGTTAAAGCGCGCAGTGAGCTGATGTGCTGTCTCGGCAAGCGTGGCGTCGGTCAGATCGGTCAGATGAAATTCTGCCACGGCCTGTGACCGACGGTCAGCGGATTTGGCGTAACGCGGGTCATAGTGCTCTGCGATCAGCCCGGCGGAGAGCCCTTTCCAATCACCGGTTTGTACCTGTGCATGCCATTCTGCGATGCGGGCGGCTGCGTGGTAGGGGCGCAGTTGGTCGATGACCTCTGCCAGATGCGCGCCGTCCTCGGTGAGGTCTGCATAGGCGCGGCACAGGAAAGTGGCGCGGGCATCCAGCGGTGCGGCGAGGCGCAAACGCGGCGCGGCGGTCATTTGAGCCCAGAGCGAGGGCGGGATCATCCGTTCACCGATCCGGCTGCTTTCCGCTTCCACAAAGGTCATCTGCGCCGGGTCGAGCAGGCCAAGCGCGCTGGAAAGGCGGGTTTCGAACATCTTTTGGCTGGGCTGTTCGACTTGCGTGCCTCCAAAGAGCGAGCCGCGATGCGCGGCCAGCCCTTCCAGATCAAGGGTCTGCGCGCCAGCTTTGGCCAAATGGTGCAGCAATGCGGTTTTGGCCGTGCCCGTGCCGCCGTCGATCAGCATCAGACGATGCTGCACAGGTGTCTCATAAAGTGTTTTGACGACCTGCTTGCGGTAACTTTGATAGCCACCTTTCAGCAACTGCACCCGCCATCCGACCTGATCCAGGATTGTGGCAAAGGCACCGGAGCGTTGCCCGCCGCGCCAGCAATAGACCAGTGGTTGCCATGCACCGTCATGGGCGGCGAGTGGCCCTTGCAAATGGATCGCCGTGTTTTGGGCGACCAGCGCGCCGCCAATCTTGCGGGCCTTAAAGGGGCTGTCTTGGGTGTAAATCGTGCCGACTTCCGCCCGCTGATCGTCGGTCAGGACAGGCAGATTAATGGCCCCCGGTATGTGATCTTCTGCAAATTCTGAAGGTGCGCGCACGTCGATGACCGTATCGACCGCAAGGGTGCGCAGTTCAGACAGAGAGGTGAGCGTATAGGGGGTCATCGGGTGCCTTTGGGTTCGCCCCTATGTATCCTTTGTGACGGGGAGGTCCAGCGGCAGTGTGGTTCAGCGCAGGTGGAACAATTCATCAAAGGCGGCGGCCCCCTTGGGGGAAAAGGCGACGACCCGTGTTTTCTGATCCCGTCTGACCCATGACAAGGCTTCGAACCGGCTCAGAAAGGCGCGGCCCAGACTGCCAGCCAGATGGGATCGACGCTCGCTCCAATCCAGACATTCACGACAAAGCGGTGTGCGGCCTTTGCGCAGCGCGGCAAGATCAATGCCAAAGGTGGTCGCAAAGGCGGCACCGGAGGGGGTGAGCGCAATTTCGTCGTCCTTGACCAACAGATGCCCCTGCTGGGTGAGACTGTCGAACATGCGTGTGCCCATGTCGCCCGCAAGGTGGTTGTAGCACACCCGCGCCCGGCGCAGCTCTGCGTCTTTGGGTCCGGTGCGCTTGCGCAGATGGCCAGCACCTGCGGCAAGGCCCATCAGCCCCTCAAGGACATGGGCGACCTCGTCGTTGGTGAGGGAAAAATACTTGTGCCGCCCCTGCTTGCGCGGGCGCAACAGCCCGCCTTGGTCGAGTTTGGTCAAATGAGAGCTGGCCGTCTGGATCGTGACGCCAGCCTCATAGGCGAGCTCGCTCACGGTCAGGGCTTTGCCGCTCATCAATGCGGTGAGCATGTTTGCGCGTGCGGGATCACCGATCAACGCTGCGATATGGGCGATATCCGGACCTTCTTTCATGGTTCGACCTTAGTCGAAGCATCGCGGGGGAGCAATCCGTTAGACAGGGCAAACATCTTGAAAGGAATTGCCATGCTCACCTGTATCATCCGCTACCAGATTGACCCGACAAAGAAGTCACAGTTTGAGGAATATGCCCGCAAGTGGGGTCAGGCGATCCCGCGCTGTGGGGCGGATTTGGTTGGTTACTACGCACCTCATGAAGGGTCCAGCACTCTGGCCTATGGCATCTACAACGTCGCGAGCCTTGCCGACTATGAAGCCTATCGCGCACGGTTGGCTGCGGACCCGCTGGGCCGTCAGAATTACGAATTTGCGCAAAGGGAGAAGTTTCTTTTGCGAGAAGACCGAACGTTTCTGAAATTGGCGTCCGAACCGCATGGGGCGGGAACCACCACATGATTGCAGTGATGTTTGAAGTTGTCCCCGCTGAAGGTCGCAAACCAGAGTACCTTGATATCGCAGTCGAAATGCGGCCCATGCTGGATCAGGTCGACGGGTTTATCTCAGTCGAGCGGTTTCAGAGCCTGAGCGACCCGAGCAAGCTGCTCTCTCTGTCGTTCTTTGAGGATGAGGCGGCGGTTGCGCGCTGGCGACGTCTGGCGGCGCATCGCGGGGCGCAGACACAGGGGCGGGCAGGCATCTTTGCTGACTACCGTCTAAGGATTGCAGATGTGGTGCGGGATTACGGCATGTTTGACCGGGCGCAGGCCCCTCAGGACAGTCAGCAACTTCATCGGACCTGAATACTGGTCAGCGTGATGGCATGCGGCGCGCGTCACACCCGCATCCGGGGCACATCATGTGGGTCGAGCCGCAGGTCAATCAGGAACGGACCTTTGCGACGCGCCAGGGCCTCAAGTGCCCTTTCAAGATCTTCTTTGGAGCGCACTTCGACCCCTTCACCGCCCAGAGATATTGCGACTTGCGCAAAGGAGGGCCAGTGAAACTCTGTCAGGCCAGGGTCCATTTTCCGATCAATGAACTGTATGTGCTCGGCCCCATAAGCAGAATCATTGGCGATGATCACAATCAGGTCCAGCCCAAGGCGGACGGCGGTGTTAAATTCATTGATGCCACCCATCATGAAACCACCATCCCCACTAAACAGCACAATCGGACGCTCGGGCACGGCAATGCCCGCACCGATGGCTTCTTGCAGCCCCAGTCCAATCGCCCCAAAATTTACGGTATTCACAAAACTGCGTGGGTCGGACACTGACAATCGACACCAGACTTCTGTCATGAAACGCCCCCCGTCAGTGACCAGCACACGGTCCTGCGGCAGCGCCCTTTCCAACCGTTCAAGCGCATGGACAAAGTTCACGTGGCCCGCTGAGGTTTTGTCAGGCCCGGTGGGGTGCGTTGTCAGGCTGTTAATGTCGAGGTCACGGGTGAAACCGCTTGCTGGCACCTCCGCCTCATCCAGCCAATAGAGGATCGTTTCAGCCGTCAGACCGGCATCAGCAACCAGTGCGGCATCAGGGTGAAGCCCGCCCCCAATGGCTTCTGGCGTTGCATCCACCTGAATGATCCGCTTGCTTTGCATCAATTTTCCACGATCCGTGGTAAAGTCGTGCAACCCGGTTCCGAAACAGATTATGCAATCGGATTGTGCGATCAGGTCGTAGGCCGCAGGTGTGGACAGCGTGCCGAAGATGTCGATGTCATAGGGATGATCCCGAAACAGCCCCTTGGCCTTGAGCGTCGTGGCCAAAGGTGCCTCAAGCCTGTCTGCAAGCCGGATCAGCTGTTCTCGTGCGGCGACGGCACCGCCCCCTGCAAGGATAAGGGGGCGGCGGGCAGAGGCAAGCATGCCGATGGCATTGTCGAGGGTATCGCCCGGTGCCACGCCGCCCGGCGTCGTAAACACATCGAGAACCTGCGTGTCATGTGTGACCGTTTCCCACATGAACTCCACCGGCATGTTCAGAACAATCGGCCGACGTTCGACCTGGGCGCGATAAAAGCAGCGCGCGACGTCTTTGCCGACTGTATTGGGTGTGCGCAACTGTTCGAAGCCGGCGCCAGTCACCTTCACCAATTCGCGTTGGTCAATGCTCTGAAGATGGCGAGGGGTATCAACGGGCGTGTCCCCCGCAAGGACAACCATCGGGATGTGACCCCGCACCGCTTCGGTCAGCGCGGTGGTGCAATTGGTCAGGGCAGGCCCGTGGGTGACTGTTGCGACGCCTACCTTGCCGGAAACGTGGCCATGGGCCAGCGCCATCAGTATTGAACTGCCTTCATGTGCCGCCGGGATGAACCGACCGCCACAATCGCGCACAAAGCTATCGACCATAAACAGGTTTGCGTCTCCCATCAGGCCGAACATCGTCTCTACACCGTGCTCTCGCGTTGCACGCGCAATGGATTGATAGACAGTGATTTGAGCGCTCATGTGACTTCCCTTTTTCCGCTGCTGTCCCGCAGATATCAGTCAAAGGATGCGTAATGGCCGCGTTTCTGTCTGTATTTTCGCCGAAATATTGAACTTGGATGCCTGATACCTGCCCTCACCCACGCAAATCGCGCATGGCGCTGGATGGCAGGACCAACACCCCTTTGTCAGACTGGTCCAGCAGCGGGCGCGCGTCGGTCAGCCCATCCAAGCCGTGTACAGATCAGAGATAATGTCGGTCAGAAGGATTTTGGCGAGGTATCTCGTGATCTTTGCTTTGCAAAGACACTGCCTGCCCGAGGGCTTTCCTTGAAAAGCCTTGGTGGAGCATAGCGGGATCGAACCGCTGACCTCCTGCATGCCATGCAGGCGCTCTCCCAGCTGAGCTAATGCCCCGTAGACCAAAGTCTTGGGTTGGTGGCGCGTGATTAGTGCGATGCGGGGGCGGGATCAAGCGAAAAATCAGCCCCCGCCCCAAGCAATATCAGCTGTCGTCGTCCTCGGAGGCCACATCTGCGATGTCTTCGAGCGGGACAGTATCGTCGTCGTCATCGTCGTCATCCAGAATATCGTCATCCAGTTCCACATCGACATCATCTTCGTCGTCGATCAGCGCGTCCTCTTCGGTCTCGGCTGCTTTGGCCTTGGTTGTCGCGGCGTCTTCAGCGTCGGCGGCGATCATGCGGGATTTGGACGCGTCTACTTCCAGCACCTCGCCCGTGTAGGGGCTGACGATGGGATTTTTGTTCAGGTCATAGAACCGTTTGCCCGTCGTTGGGCACAGGCGCTTGGTTCCCCATTCTTCCTTGGGCATGACATCCCCTTCTTGAATTAGCGTTTGCGTGTAGATGATAGTAGCTGAGTCTGGGCAAGTGCCATATGAGGGGGGGACTGTCAAAGGCTAAAGCCCTAACGCCCTAAAGAGGTGAGCAGCATGAGCGATACCTATCTGCCCGGGGATCCTCCGATCCCGTTGATCTTGCGCCGGTCTGCCCGTGCGCGGCGCATATCGCTGCGAATCTCCCAGTTGGACGGGCGGGTCACTTTGACCATGCCGAAACGACTGGCCGCGCGCGAAGCGCTGGACTTTGCCCGCACCAAGGAGGGATGGATTCGCAAACATCTGGCGGAGCGGGGGGAGGACGTTGACGTTCGGCTGGGCGCTGAGGTGCCGGTGGGCGGCCAGCTGCTGCGGGTGGTACCGGGGCAGGGGCGTTCGGTAACGCTTGGCTACAAAGAGATTGCCGTACCCGGTCCGGCGGACCGGGTTGGCGCGCGGTTGGGGGCTTACCTGAAAGAACTGGCGCGGGATCGCCTTGCAGGGGCCTGTGATGATTACGCAGCCCTTCTGGGCCGGTCCTATAGCCGGATCACCATGCGCGATACGCGGTCCCGCTGGGGGTCTTGTACCAGTGATGGCGCGCTGATGTTTTCCTGGCGGCTGATCATGTCCCCGCCAGAGGTGCTCGACTATGTTGCAGCACATGAGGTGGCGCATTTGGCAGAGATGAACCATTCTCCCGCATTCTGGGCTGGGGTGGAGCGTATCTACGGCCCTTATAAAGCGCCGCGCGGGTGGTTGCGCACCCATGGCAACACCCTGCACCGCTACCGGTTTTGACCGCGGCCGCAGTCAGGCGAATTTGAGCGCCGTGATCCCTGCGGCAATGAGGACGATTCCACCGATACGCATCGGTGTCGCTGCATCACCAAAGAGCGCGATACCGACCAATGCAGCACCCACGGCACCGATCCCCACCCAAACCGCGTAAGCGGTGCCCAGCGGAAGGTCTTTCATTGCCGTCGCCAGCAACCAGAAACTGATGCATGCGGTCACGCCGGTGAGGATACTTGGCCCGATTTTCGTGAAACCGTTCGATGCCTTCATCGAGGCGGCCCAGACCACTTCGAAAAGCCCCGCAGCAAGCAAGAGGACCCAAGGGTTTGTCATAAAGTGTCCTTTTCAAAAAAGGGATAGGCAGGGATGTCACCCGGTTTGCGCCAAGCCCCAGATGCACGGTGAGACGCAGAGCGAGGTTGCGGGAAAGCATAAAGCTTTGTTCTCTGTCATGTCATGTTTTTCGCGATACGCTCGCGGCTTTGATCCGCTGGACCTGCGGCATCTTTGCCGCTTTGCGTTGGGTGATCAGCGATATTGCGCGGCGCGGCTTTTTGCGCAGAGCGGTTTGCCGCGGGGCCGCACCAGCCAACAAGGCGACCCAGCTCTATGGCTTCCTTGCTGGATTTCTTGACAGAGGTCGAGTTTGTGATCACAAATCAACCATGTCACTAACTGCCCGCCCAACCGAAGCGACCTCAGTTGCGCATGACCGTGTCTATCGGCATTTGCGGGGCCGGATCATGCATGGCGATTTGCCGCCCGGTCAGGCGCTGACCTTGCGCGGCATCGGCAAGGACTATGACGTATCAATGACCCCGGCCCGTGAAGCGGCACGACGGCTGGCGGCAGAAGGCGCGCTGACGATGTCGAGCTCTGGTCGGATTTCCACGCCAGAGCTCAGCAACGAACGGATTGAAGAGCTTGCGGCCTTGCGCGCGTTGATTGAGGTTGAGCTGGCCAGCCGTGCATTGCCACGGGCACATATGGCGCTGATTGAGCGGATGCAGACCATCAACGCCGCCATCGCCGAAGCCGTGCAGCGCGGCGATGCTGTCAGCTATATCCGAACCAACCTTGAGTTTCACCGCACTCTTTACCTCCGCGCGCAGGCCCCCGCGATGCTGGCTATGGCTGAGACTGTCTGGCTGCAGATGGGCCCGACGATGCGTGCGCTCTATGGCCGCCTGCGCCGCACAGAACCGCCGCAGTTTCACCGGCTGATCATCGCAGCACTCAAGGCGGGCGATGAGCCGGGTCTGAGGCTGGCGGTACGATCAGATGTAACTCAGGGGCTGCGGATGCTGGTGAGCTAGGGCCGTTGGCATGCCGCCTTTTGCCGCGCGTTATTCGCAAGGCTTGGCTCTGGTCACTACGCGCTGCATGGCCTGTTGACGAAACCCGGTAGCCGACGCATGGTGCGCGCATGTTAATGAATGCACCTATCGCCCTTCTTGCGTCGTATTACCGCTTGCTCTGACAGCGGCCTCTCTTCCTTTTTGTTTGAACCTTGAGCCGCCGCATGTGCGGTTCCCGTCTGTGGCGTCCTGACCCGGAGACACAGATGACAGTTCCCCATGTTCGCCTGATCCGCGCTTTGGATGTTGAGGCGGTTCTTGAAATGATCCGCAGCCTTGCCCGTCACCACGGGGACAAACCCATGATCACCTTGGACAATCTGCGCCGCGACGCGCTCGGGCCGAACCCTTGGGTGAGCGTACTTGTCGCGGAGCAGCAGGACAGATTGACCGGATACTCAGTGCTTTGCCCCTTGGTTCAGATGCAGTTTGGGGTACGTGGCATGGATATGCACCACCTTTTCGTACAGCCAGACGTGCGAGGGCAGGGTGTCGGGCGTGCGCTGATTGAGGCAAGCCTTGCGACCAGCCGTTTGATGGGATGTCGCTATATGACGGTCGGCACACATCCTGAAAACGGGGCGGCGGCGGATGTATACCGTGCGGCGGGCTTTGAACCGCTCCCGCCACCCGGACCAAGGTTCAGGATTAAACTGTAACCGCCGTTCTGGGCGGCACGCACTTTGGCGTAAGGCAGTGAGGTGGGCTTTTGGCCCGCCCGCGCCGTTGAGATTTACGCTGCCAGCCCGTTGCTGCCCATCTCAAGGTACTTGCGCCGCCGATCCGCCACCAGCGCTTTGGCATCCTTGCCGTCCAGTTCTTTCAACATGTCACTGATCGCGGAACGGACGGCAGCAATTGCAGCCTCCGCATCGCGGTGCGCGCCGCCTTTGGGTTCTGGAATGATGCGGTCGGTGACGCCCAGACTCCGCAAATCTTCTGCTGTCAGGCGCATGGCTTCGGCGGCTTCGCGCATCTTTTCAGAATCCTTCCACAGGATAGAGGCACAGCCCTCCGGTGTGATCACGGAATAGACCGAATGTTCCATCATCGCGACACGGTTGGCGGTCGCAAAGGCCACCGCCCCACCGGAGCCGCCCTCACCAATGATCACACTGACCAGAGGCACGCCAATCTGCAGGCACTTCTCGGTTGAGCGTGCAATCGCCTCGGACTGTCCGCGCTCTTCGGCCCCTTTGCCGGGATAGGCCCCGGGCGTGTCCACAAGCGTGATCACCGGCAGGCCAAACTTGCCCGCAAGCTCCATCAGGCGTACGGCCTTGCGGTACCCTTCGGGCCGCGCCATGCCAAAGTTCCGCTCAATCCGTGACTTGGTATCATGCCCCTTTTCATGGCCAATCACGACCACAGGCTGATCGTTGAACCGCGCCAGCCCGCCCATCACCGCAAGATCATCGGCAAAGTTTCTGTCGCCTGCCAGCGGTGTGTACTCGGTGAAGAGCGCTTCGATGTAGTCTTTGCAATGTGGACGCTCTGGATGCCGCGCGACCTGACATTTGCGCCAGGGGGTCAGCGCGCCGTAAAGCTCATCCAGCAACTTGGCCGCCTTGTCGTCAAGCGCTGCGGCCTCATCGGTGATGTCCATTTCCTCATTGGCGCGGGCCAATGCGCGCAGCTCTTCCGCTTTGCCTTCAATCTCAGCCAGAGGTTTTTCGAAATCGAGGTATTGGGTCATCAGGATCTCCGCGTTGCGTCAGCTCTATATGGCGCGGGGGGGCGTGCAATGCAATCCGGCCTATCCGATCTGTAGCATTGGATAGAGCGACAGGATCAGCAATGCAGCCATCGTCCAGTTGAAGGCACGCAGCCGCGCAGAATTGGTCAGAAACCGGGCCATCTGCTGACCCATCACCGTCCAGAGAGAGACGGAAGGAAAGTTCACAAGCGCAAAGAAGAGCGCGCCAATGCCCAACATCGCCGGCCCGTTGTCTGCCACATAGACCGTGATCGCGGTGAGCGCCATCGCCCAGGCCTTGGGGTTCACCCACTGAAAAGCCGCCGCCTGCAAGAAGGTCATTGGCTGGCTGGCCCCGGTTTGCTTTCGGATCGGTGCGGCATTGGCAATACGCCATGCGAGATAGAGCATGTAACCGACACTGAGCACCTTCAGAACCGTGTAGCTGAAAGAATAGCGGTCAAACACCTGAATGAGCCCCAGCCCCGCCAGAACCATCATCACCAGAAACCCAACCGAAATCCCCATCATATGCGGCACCGTGCGGCGAAAGCCGTAGTTCGCGCCTGACACCATCAGCATCAGGTTGTTGGGCCCCGGCGTGACGGAACTGACAAAGGCGAAAAGCGCAAGCGCGGGCAGGACATCATAGTTCATGCCACAATATTTGACATGATTCAGACGGTGAGTGATTGTGAAGTTGTGGTGATTATCGAAAAGGTCACAATAAATGACGGCAAACGACCCCATAACAGATCAGATATTGCAACGGCTTTCCCGCAACGGTCGGATCAGCAACATCGAACTGGCCGATCGTGTGGGCCTCTCGCCTTCAGCCTGCCTGCGCCGGGTGCAGGAGCTTGAACGCCGCGGTGTGATCACCGGATACCGCGCAGTGTTGGACCGTGCCGCATTGGGGGCCGGATTTGTCGCCTACATCGGCGTCGGTCTGAACAACCATTCCAAAGCCAGTCAGGAAGCATTTGAAGGCGCGATTGCCTATGCGCCTGAGGTTGTGGAATGTCACAACATCACCGGCACTATCGAATATCTGCTGCGCGTGGAATGTGCAGACCTAAAGGCCTACAAGAATTTCCACACCAACATGTTGGGCGCTCTGCCACAGGTCAACGCCATCACATCCTATGTGGTGATGGGCTCCCCCAAAGACGAACGCGCTTGATCGGCCTCAACGGTGCGCGACAAAGCAAGCGGCCAACGTTCGGACACTTGCAGTGCCACAAGTGTCTCTCTTTTTGGCCTTAAATACCGCGGGGAGTCAGCTTCGCTGACGGGGCAGAGCCCCTTCAACTTCGCCGAATAACCCAACCTCAGAGTGGAGCACCAAAACGCACGGGGGCGCAGCCCCCGCTCCGGTCGCATTGCGCTAGCAATGTGAAATCAGTTTTTGATCATCTCTGACTGACGTACAATCACCTCGGCCTGTTTGATGCTTGCGATGTCCACAAGACGCCCCTTGTAGACCGTGGCACCCTCTCCGTTGGCCTTTGCCTCTTCCATCGCGGCAAGGATCTCGCGTGCTTCGTTTACCGCTTCGTCAGATGGGGTAAATACCTCGTTTGACAACGCCACCTGCTTGGGGTGGATTGCCCATTTGCCAACCATGCCAAGTGTGGCAGACCGGCGCGCCTGCGCGCGGAACCCTTCTTCGTCAGAGAAATCACCAAAGGGCCCATCCACAGGCATCACACCGTGTGTCCGGCAGGCTGCGACAATGGCGGATTGCGCCCAGTGCCACGGATCGGACCAATAGTTCGCGCCCTCGTGGTGCATGTAGTAGTTTGCCTGCGTGCCGCCGATGCCTGTGGTCTGCATCCCCATGGACGCTGCAAAATCCGCGGCACCAAGGCTCATCGCTTCAAGCCGGGGTGAAGATGCGGCGATCTCTTCCACATGGGCGATGCCAGCCGCACTTTCGATGATCACCTCAAACGCGATCTTTTTTGTACGGCCCTTGGCGGCCTCAATGGAGGTCACGAGCGCGTCCACGGCATAGACATCTGCCGCGTTGCCAACTTTGGGGATCATGATCTGGTCAAGACGCTCACTGGCTTGTTCCAGCAGGTCCACAACATCGCGGTACCAATAGGGGCTGTCCAAACCGTTGATCCGCACAGACAGGGTTTTGGTCCCCCAATCGACGTTGCCGATGGCTTCAATGACGTTCGCGCGCGCGCTGTCCTTATCTGACGGAGCAACGGAGTCTTCCAGATCAAGATTGATCACATCCGCTGCGGACCCGGCCATCTTTTCAAAAATTGCCGGGCGCGAGCCGGGGCCAAAAAGCTGACAACGGTTCGGGCGGGCAGGGGCAGCGGGTTGGATCTTGAAAGACATATCGGACCTCGGAGTGTAATTTTGTTGCGCGTATACTTATCGGAGGTGCTAGGAAATTGCGCGAGGGGGTGCAAGAACATTTTGCACCTGCAGCATGGCAGCACTCCCCGCAAATACCTCCCTTGCGCCCCAAATCGGTCAAGGTTTTCCTTTCAAACTGCGGAATGACTGCACATCTTCTTTTCTACGCCGTTCTCATTCTCGTGCCGGTCTTGCTATTTCTATTCTGTTTTTTCGTTTTGCCAGTAATTTATGCCCTGCTTTGGGTGCGCACTTTTGACAGGCTTGGCAACAAGCGGGCCTTGTTGCTTTTTGCCGATATGTCAGCTGTTTTCATTCTTGCGTGGATAATCAAACCTCCCAAAGTCTACTACAAGCCTGCCGTTGCGACAGCAGATCTTCTTGATCGGATAAGCGCCAATATCAAAGATATTCAGAATGGGCTGAGGCCTGAGCTGATCCCAGAGGTGCTTGATTGGTGGCGCATGTTCTGGGCGTTGATTGCGGAGCCGCCTTGGGTGCTCTACATCGCCGTGTTCGGTGGTATTTGGGTGCTGAGAAAGGCATCTGCTGCATCTCAATTGCGCAAAGAGTGAGCGTATTGATCTATTCTGGCGCAAGATTTTTGCACTGAAGCATGCCTGCGCATCAAAAAAGCAATGAGGTTGTGTGCTAGATCGCGCAATTTGTCCCAATATTGATTCCAAGGGGACTGTCATGATCGAAACACCATATCTGCTGTTTTTGGGCGATGCGCCTGACCAACTGGCCGCCAAGGTCGCACAGGGCATCAAGGATTGGCGTCCCGATAACGCTGTGGGTCAGTTTCGACTTGAGGGCTGTGGTGCAGATGTTGGCCTCAAGGACTTGACGCTTGAGGAAGCCAAGGCCGCCGGGGCCAAAACGCTGGTGATTGGCGTGGCCAACCGGGGTGGTGTGATTTCTCAGGCGTGGAAAGACGTGCTGATTGAGGCACTTGGCATGGGCTTTGATCTGGCCTCCGGTTTGCACAACCTGCTGGGTGACGAAGGCGATCTGGTCGCGGCGTCTCAGGTCAACGGTCAGACCCTGCATGACGTGCGCGTGCCGAACGTTCAATATCCGATTGCGGATGGCAAGAAACGCTCCGGAAAACGTGTTCTCGCCGTTGGCACAGATTGTTCGCTGGGCAAAATGTACACCGCGTTGGCGCTGGATGAGGCGATGCAGCGCAAAGGCATGAAGAGCACCTTCCGGGCCACCGGTCAGACCGGTATTCTGATCACGGGTTCTGGTGTACCACTGGACGCTGTGGTGGCTGATTTTATGGCCGGGGCCGTGGAGTACCTCACCCCCGACAATGATGATGACCACTGGGACATCATCGAAGGACAAGGCAGCCTTTTTCACGTGAGCTATTCTGGTGTGACGCTTGCGTTGATTCACGGCGGCCAGCCTGACGCGCTGATCATCTGTCATGAGCCGACGCGTACCCATATGCGGGGTCTGCCGGACTACGAACTGCCCACAATCGGACAGGTTGCTGATCTGGCGCTGACCTTGGCGAAGGTTGCCAATGCCGGGTGCAAAGTGGCGGGCATTTCGATCAACACACAGCATTTGTCCGAAGAAGATGCCTTGGCCTATATGGCGGAAGTCGAGGCGGAATTTGGCCTGCCCACGGTTGATCCGTTCCGTCAAAGTGCTGATCGCTTGGCGGATGCATTGGCGGCCCTGTAACAGCACGCCTTGGCGCGTGTTGAGAGTGCGGACGGTATTTTAGGCCAAAAAGAGGGGCGGGGTTGGTCCCTTGATCTGACGCCGGCTCATTTGGCTGGTGTTGGTGTCGGGGGACCCTGTCCAGAAAGGCAAAGTGATGCAGATAAAAGTGACACCGGATGTGTTCAAACTGGCGCAGGTGTTCACCATCAGCCGCGGTTCGCGCACCGAAGCCAAAGTGCTGACGGTGCGGATCAGCGATGGGGGTGTGACCGGCTGGGGCGAATGTGTGCCTTATGCGCGGTATGACGAGACGATGGCCTCTGTCACTGCTCAGATTGGAGGTTTGAGTGGGGACATTACCCGCGATGCGCTGTATGATCTGTTGCCTGCGGGCGCCGCCCGCAACGCGGTGGATTGCGCGCTTTGGGATCTGGAGGCCAAGCGTACAGGCAAGCGGGTTTGGGAGTTGGCAGAGTTGGCGGCACCGGGGCCTGAAATCACGGCCTATACGCTGTCATTGGACACGCCGGAGGCCATGCAGGCGCAGGCTGCCAAGAACGCATTTCGCCCATTGCTCAAGATCAAGTTGGGCACGCCGGACGACATGCCGCGATTGGAAGCGGTGCGGGCAGGGGCTCCAACATCCACCATCATTGTGGACGCAAACGAAGGCTGGTCGGCGGAGGTTTACGCCGATCTTGCGCCCCATCTTGTGCGCCTCGGCGTGGCATTGGTAGAGCAACCGTTGCCTGCGGATGAGGATGCGGCGCTGATTGGAATGGACCGCCCGGTGCCCGTCTGTGCCGATGAAAGCGCGCATGATTGTGCCAGCCTGCCCAAGCTCAAGGGCAAATACGATGTGGTCAACATCAAGCTCGACAAAACCGGCGGCTTGACCGAAGCGCTCAAGCTGCGCGAGGCGGCGCTGGCGCAGGGCTATGATGTGATGGTGGGCTGTATGGTCGGCTCCAGCCTCGCCATGGCCCCTGCGACATTGGTGGCACAGGGCGCAAAGGTGGTTGATCTCGATGGGCCGCTGTTGCTAGGCGAGGACCGAGAGCACGCTTTGACATTTGACGCCGACGGAGTGCACCCGCCCGTCGCAGCATTGTGGGGATAACAACATGCGGACAGATTACGTAAATGGCGACTACCTGCCGGAGAATGAGGCCAGCATCTCGATCTTTGATCGTGGGTTTTTGATGGCGGATGGCGTTTATGAGGTCACGTCGGTGCTGGATGGCAAGCTGATTGATTTCGACGGTCACGCCGTGCGGCTGTCCCGTTCGCTCAATGAGTTGGAGATGCGCAACCCGATTTCCAAGGCAGACCTGCTGGAGGTGCACCGCGAATTGGTGCGCGCCAATGAGATCGACGAAGGGCTGATCTATCTGCAGATCACACGCGGCTCTGACGGGGACCGCGATTTTGTATTTCCTGATCCTGAGACGACGGAACCCACAATCGTGCTCTTTACCCAGTCTAAGCCCGGTCTTGCTGACAGCCCTGCCGCCAAGAGAGGAGCCAAGATCATCTCGATTGAGGACATCCGCTGGGGGCGTCGCGACATCAAGACGGTGCAGTTGCTGTATCCGTCGATGGGCAAGATGATGGCCAAGAAGGCGGGCTGCGACGATGCCTGGATGATCGAGGACGGTTTTGTGACCGAAGGCACGTCCAACAACGCCTATATCGTCAAGGGCAACAAGATCATCACCCGCGCGCTTTCCAACGACATCCTGCACGGGATCACGCGCGCCGCCGTGCTGCGCTTTGCCCGTGAGGCGCAGATGGAAGTGGAAGAGCGCAACTTTACCATTGATGAGGCGAAAGAGGCAGATGAGGCGTTTACGACGTCAGCAAGCGCTTTTGTCATGCCAGTGGTGGAGATTGACGGCGTGGCGCTGGGCGATGGCACACCGGGCCGCGTGGCCCCGCGCCTGCGCGAGATCTACCTTGATGAGATGCGCAAGGTCGCGGTCTGAGCGTCTGCTGACAAGGGACCGCCGCTCAGGCGGCAGTGCCTGCCAGCAACTCGGGCATCGTTGTCACAAAGGTGCGCAGGAACGGCACGTCTGACGGGCCAAGACCGCTTAGCGTGGCAACTTCCTGTCCATCGACAAGGGCGCGCAGCAGGTCGGCTTCGGCGTCATGTTCAAAGCGGATCGTCGGGTCCGCTGGGGATTGATCCACAAATACAACGCTCAACAGGTCGTCGCGCAGATCGAAATCGGTGACCACCGCAGGAGCACCGGGGGTGTCCGAAGGGGTCGCGATCACAAATCGGTCCTCGCCCGCGCCCCCGGTCAGGGTGTCACCCGCGTCACCCACAAGGGTGTCGTTGCCAAATCCGGCGTGAATACTGTCGGGACTGTTGGTTTCTGAGGGATCAATGGTGCCGTCCAGCCCAAGCCCGTCAACAGAAAACAACAGGTCGTGGCCGATGTCGCCATGCACTGTGTTGCTGCCCACGCTGTCCATGATCACATCATGGCCGGCACCGCCGCGGATGAAGTCATTGCCTGCATCGCTTTGCGTGGCAGGATCGGGCAGGACGAAATCATCGCCATCGGCCAGAAATATCTTGTCGTCGCCCACCCCGCCTGACGCGCTGTCACTACCATCGCCGCCAAACAGGCGGTCGTCGCCCGCTTCGCCACTGATCGTATCCTCCCCTTCGAGGCCACCAATGAGGTCGTTGTTGTCAGAGCCGGTGAGGATATTGTCGAGCGCGTTGGCGCGCACATGTTCTTTGGCCTCGGTGCCATGGAATTCGACCACATCGTCCTCCAGCGTGATCTGAATGGGATCATCGGAGAAATCATCGTCGTCATCTTCTGAGGACAGGTAATCCCAGAGGAAACCAACGGTAAGTAGAGTTGGAATGGCGATAAGTTCCAGCATCGGGCCACGGCCTTGAAATGGTTAACAAGGCCATATGCACCTGCAATTGTGGCGGGGTTGTTGACGAATTGGGGCGATTGTTGGGAATCAGCCGGTATTGTTTCTGCCTGCTGGTGATCAGCCTTTTGTCACGTTCTCTTTGAATGCCGTCTGGAATGCGTCCTGTTGGGCCGCGTTCGCCTCCGTCTGATAATTGGCTTTCCATTCGGCCATGGTCATGCCGTAGAAAAGCTCCCGCGCCTCTTGCTTGCCCATCTCAATGCCACTCTCATTTGCGGCCTCCTGATACCAGCGCGACAGACAGTTGCGGCAGAACCCGGCAAGGTTCATCATGTCGATGTTCTGCACATCTGTACGGTCCTGCATCAAATGCTTTTGCAACCGGCGAAAGGCGGCGGCTTGCAGTTCGATCTCTTGTTGGCTTGGCATTGGCTTCTCCTTTGCTCTCAACTGGGGGTCTCTGTCAGACCTGTCAAGCCGCTCAGATGCGTGAGGGACACGCTTTGGCTTTCCTATTGGCGAAATCTTTGACAGGTTCGGCTGCACCATATAGGGACAGGGTGCGACCTGTTACCGCTAACATGGCGCTGCAACTTACGACTTTAAAACGGGGATACCTTTATGAGACGCCTGCGCAACGTAAAGATTGTCGCGACGCTGGGACCAGCATCCGAAACTTATGAGATGATCGAGGCATTGCACAAGGCGGGCGCGGATGTGTTCCGGCTCAATATGAGCCATGGTACGCATGATGAGATACGGGCCAAGCACAAGATCATCCGGGAAGTCGAGGGCAATCTGGGCAGCACCATCGGCATTCTGGCCGATTTGCAGGGACCGAAACTGCGCGTGGGTGTCTTTGCCAACGAGAGCGAGCAGTTGGATGAGGGTGCAAAATTTCGGCTTGATCTGGACCCGGCGGAAGGTGACGTGCAGCGTGTTTGCCTGCCGCATCCGGAAATTTTTGCAGCGCTCAAGGTGGGGGCGTCGTTGTTGGTCAATGACGGCAAAATTCGGCTCAAGGTTTTGGCCTGTGGTGCGGACTTTGCTGACTGTGAGGTCGTCACGGGCGGCGTGATCTCGAACCGCAAGGGCGTGAATGTGCCCGATGTTGTGCTGCCGCTCGCTGCGTTGTCAGAGAAAGACCGCGCCGATCTGGAGTTTGCCTGCGAACTGGGCGTCGATTGGCTCGCGCTTAGTTTCGTGCAACGGCCGGAGGACGTGAGCGAAGGGCGCGCGCTGGCCAAAGGGCGCGCGGCGATATTGTCCAAGATTGAAAAGCCTTCAGCAGTGGACCGGTTCGACGACATTCTTGAGGTCAGCGACGGCATCATGGTCGCGCGCGGCGATCTGGGTGTGGAACTGCCGGTGCAGAACGTGCCGCCCATTCAGAAACGTCTGGTGCGCAAGTGCCGTGCAGCGGCCAAGCCAGTGATTGTGGCGACCCAGATGCTTGAAAGCATGATCGAAAGCCCGATGCCCACCCGCGCCGAGGTTTCGGACGTGGCCACAGCCATCTATGAGGGGGCCGATGCGGTGATGCTCAGCGCGGAATCCGCCGCCGGGGACTATCCGATTGAGGCGGTCACAACGATGGACAATGTTGCCAGCGAGGTTGAGCAGGACCCGACCTACACCCAGATCATCGAATCCTCGCGCAAGGCGGATCGGATGACCGTTGCAGACGGGATCGTGGCGGCGGCGCGCGAGATTGCGGAGACGACGGACATCAAGGCGATTTGCTGTTTTACGCAGAGTGGCACAACTGCACTTTTGACAGCGCGCGAACGGCCCCGTGTGCCGGTCATTGCCCTGACACCTTTGGTGCGCACAGCACGGCGTCTCGCGCTCAGCTGGGGGACCAATTGTGTGATCACCGGCGACGTGGACCGCTTTAAGATGGCGGTGATCTCAGCCGTGAATGCCGCCCGTAACGAGGGATTTGCCGGAGAGCAGGATCATATCGTTGTGACGGCAGGTGTGCCCTTCAATGTACCGGGTAGCACCAACATCTTGCGTGTGGCCCCATGCGACGAACGTTTGATTTTTGCCGCTGACCCGGAGTAAGCTGCGAAAATTGTAACGAGGAGAAGACGTATGGACCCTGATTTGGCCCTCTCACTAGGGTTGGTAGTTGCCGCATTCTCTGTGCCCTCTATCCTATCGGCGCTTTCGGACAGCCGTGCGCCTCGGGCGTCTGCGGTCACGATCCTCATCGGTGGCGCGCTTATCCTCTATGCGGTACAGACCAAGCCCGGAGGGTACTCCATGGGTGAAGTTCCGGATGTCTTTGTGAATGTGGTCGGGCGCTATATGCCTTAGGGTCAGGGCCCATTCATCCTGCCCTTAAGGCGGCGTTGCCTGTTCCTGCGCCGGTGTGTCTTGGGAAAAGACGTTGATCCACCCGTCAGGCATGCGTTCCCAGACGGAACTGACATACATCATTTCTGACCTGTCCTGCCCGACCCTTCGAAAGGTTGCCCGATAGCTCAGCAAGGCGTGATTTTCTCCGAACGCCATGATTTTGTGATCAGCAAGCGTATAGGACAAAACCGTTGGGCCGTTGTCCAATTGCCCGGCATGATCCGCCTTGCCCGCAAATCCATCAGAATAGACCCCAAGAAAACGATCCGAGAGATGGCCGGCATCCGCCGCCTTGTCACCGCTGACCAGCGCGTCCCAGACGCGGGTTTCATATGCGACAACTTCTGCCAACAGTGCGCTTTTGTTTGAATTGTGCATGAACCGACTCTGATTGTGCAGATGTTGCCGCACTCTGGTCTGATGCAGCCCGCCTGACAAGGACCGTCTGTCAGAGCAAAGAATGAACAAGCGCGAGTTTTGGTGGGGCAATTCTGCCTTGGGTTGTCACACTTTCGCCCGCTTTTCATGACAAAAAACGTTCAACCAACGCGCGGGGTACGATATGCGAACTTTGATGGCGGTGATCTTTGCGGCTTTGTTTGCCACGTCTGCATCCGGGCAAGAACGGGCGGACGACCATCCTTTGCATCCCGTCAATCCGAACCTCATAAAACAGATTCAGAAACGTCCAGGCGCAATGCTCAGCCAATCGCTTGATCGGCTTTTCGCGCTTTCACCCGATGGCATCGTAAGACTTGAGACATTGCAGGCCAATGCGCAGGCCCAGGTGGTACGCATGCGCAACCAAAGACGCGCAAGGCTGTTTCAATTTGATCTCAACGGGGACCGCCGGATTTCCAGTGATGAGATCGAACGACAGCTTCCGTCCCTGAGCGCGACTTTCAAAAGTCAGTTGCTGACACTTCGGGTTGTTGCGGATACGGACAAGGATGGCACTCTGTCACAAGGAGAGCTCGAGGCGGAACTGGAACGGCAGATGCGCGGCACCAAGGTGAGGGACGTGGGCAGGGACAAAATTTTCCAGTTCGATCGCAATCGAGACGGCATTGTTACACAAGAAGAAATTGTCCAAACTGTTGAGATTGCGATGGCGATGCGCCAGTTCCCAAAACGAAAAAGCGAAGTGCAACTCATCGACTGGCTCAGGAACGCCGCGCGGAAATGGAAGCCGCAGTGGTCGCATCGGGCCTGCTTGACCTGTGCCTGTTTCCGCCAAAATCCGCAGAAGTCATTCCGGTTGCGTTCAGCGCACGGAGCGGACAAGCCTTGTCAACGGTATCGATTTCAAAAGGGGACAGGCCGACAACGGTGGCCGATCTTCATATTGAGCAGGTCGATACGCGGCCAGTCTACATCCTCGCAGGCGCGTAATATCCAGTGATCTGGGTGCTGACCGGCGCGGTGCAGCGTGTCGAACGCTTTGTAACACATCCCGCGAATGCAGTTTCGGGGCTGGAACAGGACCGCGTGCATTTTGCACCCGATGAAACCTGCGTGCCCTCGCGTAGCAAGGCCAGAAATTCCGACCGCCGGGCTGCGCGACAAGCGTTGATGTCCGTGGCTCTCAACATCACTGACGGTAAGTTTTCAGAAAAGAACAAAGGCAACATCCGCCGGCTGAGCGTGCCCAGCCTCAATGATACTCCAGATATCAAAGATCAACTGGACAAAATTCGGCCCAAGGCAGCGCCGGAAATGGATCGCAATGGCAAAGCCTATGATGCGCAAACCATCAAAGTGATCTCGGACCTATCTTTGCTGGTCGAGGAGAGATACGCGGGCGGTATTCGCAATATTGACCCCTCAAGGCTTGTTGCCCGTACAGAGGTGCAGCCTCTTGATTTATTGCCAGAACCGGCAGGCTTTTTGCAGATGATCGAACGCGGTGATGTGGTGGGGTTGCCCCGCACCGGTTTGATGATTGTCAAACAGGTCACCCATTTGCCACCGCTCTCTCATGGCGGAGGATCAATGCGCATTCTTGTCAAACCCGGTGTGAAACTTGACCCAAGCTCAGGTAATCTCAGCAGCTACCGTATCTTTGAGCAGGGCACGAATGCTTGTGTTGTGGGCCCTATGTGTCGGAAACTGCAAGAACTCAAGTGAATCCGCTGGCCAAGCCTTGCCAAGCTTACCAAGCCCCCCTATACGCCACCACTCAACCCGTGCGGCCGGCCAAAATGGCATGCCGAGTCGTGCGAAAACCGAACCATCATAGACGGAGACGGAAATGCCTAAGATGAAGACGAAATCGAGCGCCAAAAAGCGCTTCAAGATCTCGGCGACCGGAAAGGTCATCGCGAGCCAGGCTGGCAAGCAGCACGGCATGATCAAGCGGACCAAAAAATTCATCCGCAACGCACGTGGCACGACAGCTTTGTCAGAGCCCGATGCAAAGATCATCAAGGGCTTCATGCCCTACGACCGCTGATAAGGAGAGCCTGAGATGTCACGTACAAAAGGTGGAACAGTCACCCACGCCCGTCACAAGAAGATCGTCAAAGCCGCCAAGGGCTACTACGGTCGTCGAAAGAATGTCTTCAAGGTCGCCACACAGGCGGTCGACAAGGCCAACCAATACGCCACACGCGACCGTAAGAACCGCAAGCGCAACTTCCGCGCGCTGTGGATCCAGCGGATCAACGCTGCTGTGCGCTCCCATGACGAGGCGCTGACATACAGCCGCTTTATCAACGGTCTGAACCTCGCCGGGATCGAAGTGGACCGCAAAGTGCTGGCCGATCTGGCCGTGCATGAGCCTGAGGCATTTGGTGCGATTGTGAAGACAGCACAGGATGCGCTGGCTGCTTAAGCCGCGCCAGTGATGCAGATTTGAGAAAGCCGCTCCCTCGGG
>JBGCDV010000006.1:0-317218 GCA_045105735.1 Sulfitobacter sp.
GGAGGAACCACTACAACACCAAACGACCCCATAGTGCTCTGGGCTATCGCCCACCCGCGCCAGAGGCCATCGTACCGATGGACCAAAGGCCGATCATGCACTAACTTTCAAACTGGACCACTCAAGTGGGGCTGCTCAAGAGTGTCCAATTCAAATAATATTTTGCTGGTAACATTGATGGTATAATTTTTTCAACACCACACCAAGAAACTGATAACAAAATAAAAAAGATTCTTGTACTCGCCTCCATTTAATTTCAATGACTTAGATGATTTTTTCGAAACTCGCCGCCGCGAGGCTGGGCAAATGTATAAACATTCTGTTTTTGTTCTGTTATGGACATGGACGCGCAGTACAGGTCTGTGCCGAAGAGACGGTCGTCTCTGCAGCCCATAGTACCAATGAAGCGAAGACCGACGGCTTAAGACTAGCGGCCATTCAGCCCAGTGCGTTTCTGCCGCGTTCGTTACCTTCTGATACGTTGGCGGACCTTTTTGGTGTAGTGGAGCCCTAAGGCCGGGCTTTGACCCATGCGGGGCCTAGACAAAAGGATCATCCAGAATGCCGACAATCGGCATCAAAAACTCTCCTCCCTCTGCCGTTCCGGCTTCGGCAAAATATGCCTCCGTCAAGGCAATCGCCTCTTCAATGCTGGTTTGGGTTCCATCAAAAAGCTGCATCACGGCAATTGCATTCTCCACATCTGACATGCCCTTGTTGACCGCAAAGAAGGTGCCGATATCGGTTTTGTCCGCCAGATACTTTTGATCTGCAAGCTGCTGGGCGATGAATTCCGGTGTGGCCCCGCCCGGTGGATTGGCCTTGGCTCCGCCCAGAATGGCGAGGATAAACTGGTCCCGCCCGACCGATCCGTCATTCAACACGCCGACCCAGAAATCAAAGCCCGTTTGATCCGGCACCCGGCCCAACACGTTGTTGTAGACCGCTGTCGCGAAATCCGCGTTTGAGAGGTCCGAGGGGTACGTCGCCCGCGTCTCATCCTGATCGATAAACAGGCTCGCGGATTGTTCCAATGTGGTGCCATTGGCAAATGCGGTGCCCCAGAAATTCAGACCCACAGCATCCGGTGCCCGGTTAAAGTATGCGATATAGAGCTCAATGAAACTCTCCAGCGCGTCGGCGGCCAGACCACCAAGTCCGCCAAACTGATCAAGCTTGAACCCTCCCTCAAAGCTGTCAAACTCAAAATCGAGGATTTCGATAGATGTGAGTGTGTCAGTGCCGTTAACCCCCGTTCGGTCGGTGATCGTTGTGCCGTCTGGCCCCACGCTGAGGGTATACCGCGCCTGATCGCCGTCAAAGTAGGCCGCATCACGCCCTTCACCGCCGTTCAGGATGTCGTCCCCCTCACGGCCTCTGAGCACATCATCACCGTTGCTGCCGGACAGTGTATTGGCCTGTGCGTCACCCGTGAGGAAGTCTTTCTGCGAACTGCCCACAAGGCTTTCGATGCTCTCAAAAGTCCTGATCTCTGTCGGATCGCCATTCACAGAGGTTGCAATGTCGATGGCAAAGCTCGGGATATTCGGATCGTCCTCCTCGCCCGTGGGCAGACGCAAATTCAGATCAGCGGCTGAGAGCGCATAAAAGGGATCGGACAGCAGCACGTCTTGCGGGGTGATCACCTGCCCGTCAAAGCTGCGCGCAGATTGGGTGCCGTCATCGGCCCAGACCACCACGCTCTGCTCGACATCCCGCTGGAACAGCCCACGCTTCAAGTCAATAATGACCCCCAGACTACGCCCGCCACCCTGTGCGGGATCAGTACCGCCGGAGAAATCAAGCGTGTCGTTGCCCGCGCCCCCGTCTACGACAAACGAGCCGCTGCCGATGACAAAGCTGTCATTCCCACCGTCTCCGTTCATCACATCAACGATCGAAAGACCCCCGCCACCAGCGATCAGGATGTCGTTACCGTCCCCCCCGTTCAGCGTATCCGCGCCTGCCCCGCCCAGCAGGACATTGCCCGCGCCATCACCGGTGATCTGGTCATTCAAATGTGTGCCGATGACGTTTTCGACGTTATTCAGCGTGTCTCTTTCGCTTCCGCGACCGCCAGTGTTTTCGGACAAGTCCACAACCGCCGCCTGAAAGGACGTCGCAACCGCTCCGCCCTCTGGCCCGTCCGGTGCGGCAAAGCTGTACTCCACAGTGTCGGTCCCAGCGCCGCCATCAATGCTGTCATTGCCGGTGCCGCCGTTGATCGTGTCATTGTCCCCTTCGCCCAATAGCGTGTCATTGCCGCTGCCGCCGACAAGCTGGTCGTTGCCATCCCCGCCTTTGGCCATATCATTCCCGCCGCGCAGGCTGATCCGGTCTGCATCTGCACTGCCTGTGACGTCGTCCGCATTGTCAGAGGTGATCAAGGCTTCGACCCCGGTGATGTTGGTCAGATCAAGGCTTGCTGCATTGCGGTTGCCCGGTTGCGAAAACGCTGTTCCATCGGTGAGATTCACCGTCACGCCAGAACTTATCAACGGATCAAGGATCAGCGTGTCATACCCCTCCCCGCCCGCAAGCGACCCGTCCATGCGCTCAATCAGAAAGGTGTCATTGCCCTCGTTGCCCTGCACCTCCTGTTCGGAACTTGAGGCAACCTCAATCCGGTCGTCGCCCACACCCCCAAAGGCGGAACCGCCGTTGTCGAGGATGATTGTATCATCGCCCTCATCGCCAAAGAACGTCGGGCTTTGCGTGCCATCGCTTGAGACGGAGCGCAGGAAGTCATTGCCGCCCGCACCGCGAATGACCGCATCATTGCCCGTGCCCCATTCGACATAGTCGTCATTCTCACCCAGCAGGAATTCTTCGACGCCATCGACATTGAACCGCGCACCGCGCGCGTCTTGCGACCTGCCGGTGTCATCTTTGTCTGCCACCGTGACGTTGACGCGCCCGCTTGTATCGCTGCGGATCACAAACTTTGCGTCGCCTACAGGGCGCAGATCAAGCGTATCCGTGCCGCTGTCCCCCTCAAAATAGCCCGCGATGCGGCCACCATCCGGGCTGCGCTGCGCAATCAACAGGTCATTGCCGCGCCCACCCTGCACCTCGTTTGCCCCCCAGGAATACAGGGTATCATCACCACCACCACCTTTGATTTCGATCCGGTTCAGTGAGTCTCCGCTGCCATAGATCACATCGTTGGAATCAGAGCCAACGTAGGTCTCAATGTTCAAAGCAATGTCTGTTGCGATGACAGTGCCGTCACCGTCCAGGCGGTCAACCTGCCCCTCTTTGGTTCGGATCACCACAGGCCCGGTGGTCGCCGAATCCGACATCGCCTCATTCAGCATGCCGGTGTAGAAAACATTGTTGGACAGGAATTTGTTGATCTCGTCCCGGCCCGTCGCATAGCTCAGCGTGTCAAAGCCTGCTTCGCCGTCGTAGGTCTCCGACCCGCCATTGTCGGAGGTGTTCAGCGCTCCGAGGAAATCATTGTCGTCGCCGCCGCGCAGGGTATCAACACCCTGCCCGCCCCAAAGCACATCGCGTCCGTCATTGCCAAAAAGCGCATCGTTGCCCCCGCGCCCTGTGATCATGTCGCGCCCGCTGCCGGTAAAGAGGACGTTGCCCGCATCATCCCCACGCAACTGCGTGTCGCCGTTTTGCTGAACGATCACGTTTTCAACATTCGCCAGCTCTGTGGCCCCGCCCCGCACAAAGGCGGTTCCCTTGGCCAGATCAATCCGGTCAGCGGTGTTAAAGCCTAAGTTGAAAATCTGGAACGTATCGATGCCGGGACCGCCATCCAGCGCGTCTTCGCCGGTGCGCGGGATCAACAGGTCATTTCCCGGCCCGCCAAAGATGAAATCTTTGCCGTCCGTGCTGCCCGGCGCATCAGATTTGACCGTGCCCTGAATACGGTCATCGCCGCCCAGACCGTAAACAACATTCATGCCGTCAAAGGTTTTGCCATTCAGGGTCAGGCCATCAATCAGCGTGCCCCCTTTGTTGAGGAAAATCAGCTCCCCCTCGTCTGTTGTGGCCTCCCCCACGGGGCCGTCGCCATCCAGAACGGACGTGCCAACAATGGCGCGTTCAAACTGTTCTTTGGTAAAGGTTTCGGTGCCGAAGTCGAAGTATTCGATATTTGTGACAACCTCCGTTCCTTCATTAAATCCATGCGCGCCAACGTCCGTATGGGTAAAGATCAGGATGATCTCTGCGCCCGGATCGGTGCTGAAATTCTCTCGGGTAAAGTCGTATTCGGCCAACTCGCCGGCGAACACCAGACGGTCAATCCCGTCTCCTCCGTCAATCGTATCTGCCCCCCCACTGGCCACGATGATGTCATTGCCATCATTGGCAAAAACCTCATCATCGCCATTTTGCGGATCAAACGCCTCATCCCCGCCGGTGCCCAGCATCTTGTCGCCATCCGGATCACCGATGCGCAGCGGAATGCCATCAATGAGCGAAAGGGCGGCCAGTTCAATTGTTTCAAGCGTGCCGTCAAAACGGTCGAACACATCCAGCGAGATATCGGTGAAATCAGGGATTTCAAAGAAATCAACATCAAGCTGGTCAAGCATCCCCTCAAGGCGCACTGACACATCAAGGAACCCGTCAAACAGCGTCACTTCCGGGAACAGCGGTTCAAGCTGCGCCGAGAGCGCGTCGAACAACTCATCAATGCCCAACTCGTCCTTGAGGAAATCAATCACCGGCTGCACCACCAGATCAAAGACCGCACCTACGGCGTCCAACAAAGGTTCGATCGGGCGCAACACGGAACTGACCACCTCCAGCACCGCCTCCAGCCCGGCAAACAGGTCTTCAAATTCAGCCAGATCACCAAAAATCTCGTTCAGGTTTGAAAAATCGACAACGTCAAAGAGCTCCGCCAATTCATTCAGCAAATCCTTTGACGTGTTGTACGCCGCAAAGACCTCCTGCGCCGCGCCGTTCGGGCCATTGGCAAAGGCGACATAGCCATCCGCTTCGGCAAACAGCCCGGTAAAGGCGTCCTTGCCGGGCCGTTCCGTACCTGCATTTGGGTTGATTTCAGGAATGCCATTGGGGGTCGAGACGCGATCAAAGGCGTCAACAAACTCGTCAATCCCGGACAGAATATTGTCCAGGGTTTCGTCTGTACCGATAACCGCGGGCGTGACGGTGTTTTCAAACACGCGTTCGGCCTTCACAAACTTCTCCAGCAACGGCTCAAGCTTCTTGGCCTTGTCCGTCACGTCCTTGATGTCTGCGATCCGCGGCTGGATTACCTGCAACACGTCCTTGAGCGCCTTGGAGGGCGTGCTGAGCGGGGCTACATTTTCAGTGAGTTTCAGACTGGTCAGCGCGGCGGCAAAGCCTGCGTCCAACACCTTGATTACTTTTCGAAAATTCAGGTAACTGCTGGCAGCGGTCGCGGCATCGTCAAGCGCATCGCCCAATTTCACGATGTCTTGTTTGACGATTTCCATCTGGTTGGTGGTTGTCGTCAGGTTGGCCTGAAAAAGCTTGAGTTCGTTTCCGGCAGCCATGGTGGCCTCCTTCGGTATCCAATGTTTTGTGTCAGGCCTTGTGCATGCTGGCCGTGAAATGCGTCTCAAAAATTCCACTGCGATCGGGGATGCCCAACAACATACGCGTGTCGTTTCGGCAAAACCTGTCCAGTGGTGGGGCCAAGTCTACGCTTTGTGCGATGATGTTAGGATAAGGTAATCACCCCATTTTTTGGGAACTCCTGCAAAACGCTCAAGACTTTGGAAACGTGACCCCGACACTCAACCCACTGCTACGGGCGCACAATTGTGAGACCTCAAATCCCGAAGCCTCCGCAATCTCATTGACAATCGCGAGGCCCAGCCCCTCGCCCTCCTTGCCTTCCGCCGTTTGAAACAGCCGCGTGCTGCGCGCCTTTGCCTGTTCAAATTCCTGCCGCGAGAGCCCCGGCCCGGTATCATGGATCTCAACCCGCAGATCCTGCCCGCGTTTGCGCACGCAAAACAGGATCTTGCCACTGTCAGTGTATTTAATGGCGTTGGACAAAAGGTTGGACAGGACCCGCATTGCGGCCAGCGGATGCACGCTGATGTCTTGCTCCGCGGGATAATACCGCAGCTCAAGCCCCTTGGCAGCGGCATCTGGCAGAAACATCTGCATCACACTATCGGTCACTTTGCGCAGTCCAAAGGCGTCAGGCTCCTCCTGTGCCCCCACGTTACTCATGCCAGCAGAAGTAACCTCATTCTCGCGTTCCTGCGCGGCAGAGGTCATCAATTGCTCAATGTAGGCAAATGAGCTTTCCATGTCGTCCATATCACCGGGTTCCTGACGCTTTCGGTCTACAAGCGCACGGATGTTGAGGCGTAAGGCGGCGATTGGTTGCTGCAAATCGTGCAGGGTGTCCGCACTGGCGATATCCCGGTCGCGCAGGCGCTCTGTCTCTTGGGCGAACCGCTTTTCAAGCTCCGACAGACGAGTAAGCAGTTTGAGATTGCGGTTTTCCTCTTCGTAGCGCGCGGCGATGGCAGCCTGTCGCGACTGCCGCAGCTGGCTGTACCTGTCCGCAATCGACAGGCCCATCAGCGTCGCATCCACCACCATGACACTGCGGATCGCATCGTTCTGAAAATCCTGCGATATTTCAATGCCCAGCCAGTGCCGCATGCTCATGATTGCCGCAGCCCCCAGAAACCCGGCCCATGCAATGACAAAGAACCGGACTTCCTTGAACCGCGAAAACGCGGCGACCACACCAGAAAACGCGCACATGCTCACCGAGATCAGCGAGAGCAGGACCAGCAGTTTTTTGATGACCTGCCGATCCATGAACAGGGACGTGATCACCAGCACCGCAGCGCACAGGATGACGGCCCAAAGAAGCTTGTCGATCATCGGGTGATATTTGCGCGTATTGAGAAAAACGCGCGCGAAATTGGGGGCAAACATGATCAACGCGGCCCCCAGCGGGATTGAGGCGAAACTGTTCCAAGCCGGATTTCCCGGCCAGAGGTACTGAAACGTAACGCCATCTGAATGCATCACGTACAACAGGGCAGACAGCCAGCTGAGCAAATAGGCAATGAAAACCTGATGCCGGTACAGCATGAAACCGACGAGAGCCAACAACAGCGGTACGATCATCATGCCGTAATAGAGATAATTCTTCGCCGTCCGGGCGGCAGTCGTGGTCGCAAAGCTTATTTCGGTTTCAAATCCAAACGCCAGATGCGAGGACCCTTCGGACCAGAAGTTGATGTAGATGGCAGACGTTTCACCGGGATCAAGCTGCATCGGGGCAACCATCTCAGGGTATTGTACGGGACGTTTGGCAAAGCCGTCATCAAAGCCAACGTCGTAAACCGTCTCAACTGCGCCGGTTTCACGAAGCAGATGTACGGCCATGAATTGTTTGAAGTTTTCCCGAAAATGGATGCGCCAGTTTGTGATGTCCTGCGTGTCGTTGCGCACTTGCAGACGCAACCAGATGTTGCTGGTGGTGTAGCCAAAATCAGGAAACGCGGTTGTGACGGGCGAAAACTCAGCTGACGGCAGTCTCAGCACGTCCTCGATCTCCAGCGCGCGCATAGGATCAAGCAGATAATCAATCTGCCCCTCAAGCGTGGCGGGCATGCGTGGGCCGTCCAAGGCCACCACCGCAGATTGCCCCTGCGCCATTTGCGCAAAACAGACCATAACGGTAACAATGAACAAAACCTGTCGCAGGCCCATGTGCCACAGACGCCCCAACAAGCCGGACCCTCGATGGCACCTCACCGCCAGCACAGTTTTATTATCGCAGACGATCACAGGCTCATCGCTTCTGGTCTCGCGGTTGAGCTTGAGCTGCAAGGGCACAAAGTTTCAGGGATCGCGGACAACGGGCTTGATGCGATTGCCATGATCAAAACCACCCAACCTGACTGCGCTGTGCTCGACATTAACATGCCCGGTGCCAATGGCGCAGAGGTTTTTCTTGAGGCAAAACGCTGGGCACCCAAAACCAAGTTTCTCATTCTGACCGCCCATCCTTCCGCCACCCTATTCTCCAATCTGATCGAAGCCGGCGTCAATGGAATGTTCCTCAAGTCTGATGATCCAACTGAAATTTGCAAAGGAATCACCAAGATCCTGAAAGGTCAGACGGTGCTGTCTCCGTCGGTTGCCCATGTCCTCTCTCCCCAAAACAAGGTGCCCGAATTGACAGCAAGAGAAATGCAAGTGCTACAGGGCATCGCAAGGGGGCTTTCAAATACGTCACTTGCGCTGGAGTTGGGGATCAGCGCCAAGACCATCGATTCCCATCGCACCAATCTGATGAAAAAGCTCGAAGTCCATTCCTCCGCCACCCTCCTGATGAAGTCGGTGAAGCTGGGACTGATCTCAACGGATATCTGACAGACGCCCCGGCCGTTCCGATCCGCAGGACACTACACGCAAAGAAGGTGGTCACCTATCAGGCGATCACCCGAATTTTGCTGTACAGGGATTTCATGCCAGAGCAGGAACCCCGAGGCAGAAAAGCACTATATACTTCGGCGTGTTACGCGGGAATGCTAATCCTTCCTGCGCCCCTCTGTGTGTTTGCGCAGCTTGGACGGACCTGCTTTCTTGCGCCCTTTGTAGGGGTTGGCGTCGTTCTGCCCACGCATCCATAACCGGATCGGCGTGCCCGGCATATCAAAGTCGAGCCGCAAGTTATTGACAAGATAGCGATTATAGCTGTCTGGCACCTTGTCGGGGTGGCTGCACATGACCACAAAACCGGGGGGGCGTGTCTTGGCTTGGGTCATGTACCGCAGCTTGATCCGCTTGCCTTGCGGGGCCGGTGGCGGATGCGCTTCCATCATACCAGAGAGCCAGCGATTGAGTTGTGCAGTGGTCACACGACGGTTCCAGACCTCATAAGCCCGCATGATCGCATCATGCAGCCGGTCAAGGCCGCGCCCAGTCTTTGCGCTCACCGTGATCAGGGGCGCACCTCGAAGTTGAGGGAGCAGACGTTCAAAACTCTCTTTGAGGTCCTTTAGCTTGGCTTGCCGATCCTCTTCGATATCCCATTTGTTGACAGCCACGACAACTGCGCGCCCCTCGCGTTCCGCCAGATCCGCGATGCGCAAGTCTTGCTGCTCAAAGGGAATTTCCGCATCAAGCAGAACAATTACCACTTCGGCAAATTTGACCGCACGCAGGCCATCCGAAACGCTGAGCTTCTCGAGTTTTTCCTGCACCTTTGCCTTTTTTCGCATCCCGGCGGTATCAAAGATACGCATCGGCACATTGTTCCAATCCGTCCGCAGAGAGATCGCATCCCGGGTGATCCCGGCCTCTGGCCCCGTCAGCAGGCGGTCCTCCCCCATGATCTGATTGATCAGGGTGGATTTACCCGCGTTCGGACGCCCCACAACCGCCACCTGCAAAGGCTTGGCATTGGTCGGCATCGGAATGGCATCGGGATCCTCGGCCTCATCCACGCTGACGTCCACATCCGTTTCTGGTGTGTCTTCGGCAGCCTTTTCAGCATAGGCATCCGCCAATGGCATCAACATGTTATAGAGGTCTGTTAAACCTTCACCATGCTCCGCTGACAGCGCGATCGGTTCTCCCAAGCCCAATGAGAAGGCTTCCATAACGCCCGCCTCGGCGGCCTTGCCCTCGGCCTTGTTGGCGGCAAGGATCACATGGGCGGAGCGTTTGCGCAGGATGTCTGCAAAGACCATATCAGACGGGGTGATCCCCACACGCGCGTCCACCATGAACAAACAGATGTCAGCCATATCCACCGCGCGTTCGGTCAATCGGCGCATGCGGCCTTGCAGGCTGTCGTCGGTGACCTCTTCGAGCCCGGCGGTGTCAATCACGGTAAAACGCAGGTCAGCAAGCCGGGCAGCCCCTTCGCGCAGATCACGTGTCACACCGGGCTGATCATCGACCAGCGCCAGACGTTTGCCGACAAGACGGTTGAACAGCGTGGACTTGCCCACATTGGGCCGGCCCACGATGGCGAGGGTAAAAGACATGGGTGTGCTCCAAAGGCCATCAGCGGCCTAGTTTGGCGAGCGCTTTAGACCATTTTACGCTCAACGGAAAGCGAGCAATTGTCCCTTGCGCGAAACAACGTACAGCGTACCGCCCGCAACAACAGGTGCGGTTGTGGCCCCACCGGGAATTTCGACGCTGCCCGTCAGCCCGCCCGAAACGGGATCAAAGCTGCGCAGTTGGCCATCGTTGGACGCGATGATCACCCGCCCACCTGCCACAACAGGACCGTGATGCGCCACAACCTCGGACTGGCGGCGCGGCTTGTCCTTGACGAAGTTCGGCAGCGGCACCCCCCAGATGCGGCGACCATCAGCGGCATCAAGGCGCAAAAGTTCATTAAGGTCGCTGATCACAAAGACCGACCCGCCTACAGGCCACACCGGCGAGATGGCACCATCCCGCGCAGTCCAGATCCGCGCACCGCTGCCCGCGTTCAGCGCGGCAAGGCGCCCTGATTGGTTGCCCACAAAAACGGTATTGCCAGACACAACAGGCGCGCTGGTGACGTCAGAAATGGACGACAGCGCCCGGCCCGGGCGTTTGCCCACAACGGAAGCCTCCCAACGCTCCAGCCCGCCGCGGCGGAATACGGCCTGCACCTGACCTGAGCCATAGGCGAAAATCGCAAGCTGATCGGTGATCACCGGTGCTGGTGCGCCCAACACATTGTTGATGCTGGTGCTGCCACCGGTTTGCCACGCCACACGCCCGTCTGATTTGCTGACGGCCCATGCGGTGTCATCGCCTGCGGTCAGATATACCATGTCGCCAAAGACTGTCGGCGTGCCTGAACCTGATGCATCAAGGTCCTGGCTCCAACGGGTGCCACCTGACGCCACATCCAGCGCGGCAAGGATACCGTAGCCGATGGAAACATAAAGCGTGTCGCCCTCAACGGCCAACCCACCGCCGGAGCCTTGCCCTTGCCCATCGCTCGACGGCGTCAGGTCAGCGGTCCACAAGGTCTCTCCAGATGTAGAGGTCGCAGTGACCCGTGCGCCGGCATCAAGCGTGAAAACACGGCCATCTGCGACAACCGGATCGGCAGTGATGCGAAAGCGGCGACTGTCGCCATCGCCGATGTCCGCAGACCATGCCAGCTGCGGTGTTGCGCGCAATGCGGGATGCGCAGTGCGGTACTTCGGCGTCCCGGCGCTGTGCGTCCAGCTGGCGTTTGTGCGCGCAGCACCAAGGGAAATCGGCAAGCTTTGGTTTTCTGTTGCAACCTCACCCTCAAGCGGTGCTGCCAACTGCGGGTTTTGCAGGACGGATCGCACGTCTTCGCGCGGTCCCGGCAAAAACGTCTGTTTCTCATTGCAGGCACCCAGCATCAGAACACCCGCAACAAGCCCAAATTGCCAAGCCTTCGCCCCGAATTTCGTCGATTGGATCATGGCCCTGCTCACTTCTTTTTCTGCCGCTCTCAGCGCCCCTTTTGAGGCTGCCGTCAGTTCCCTTGGGATGTGCTGTCCTGATCTGCCGCGTCTAACACAGTCGGCAATTCAGGTTCGCCACCCAGCGCCACAATCACCTGTAGCGCGCGTTGTTGCAAGTCTGCGCTGACTTCGGCGTCCGAAAGGATCGCCTGATAGCGCGTGATCGCTGCCGCCGCGTCCCCTGTTTCCACGTCGATCAGAGCCAGCTGTTCGCTCGCCAGAAGGCGCAGGGCACTGCCGGGTTGGGCCATCTGCTCCAACGCCTGACGGCGGTCCGCAACCGGTGTTTCGGTGCCCTGAAGGGTGATCGCCTTGAATTGGGCCAACTGACGATAGATCGCAGGCACCTCACCATCAACCGCGATTTCGTTGAGCGTCGCAACCGCTGCTTCACTGTCACCGCTTTCCGCCTGCTCTGATGCTTTGAGCATCCGCAGAACCGCCGCTGATGTGGACGTGGCCGGGTCAATCTGCTCCAACGCCGCGACGCGTTCTACGCTGTCGTTGTTGGCCAGTGCGGCCAGCATCGCATCGCCCAGCCCCTCAGCCTGCGCGCGCGCCTGCGCCTTTTGGTACTCGGAATAGGCGGCACCCCCGACGATCAGGATAATCGCCAGCACAGCGACCCAGCCATAGCGGCGCAGATACCCATAAAGCTGGTCGCGGCGGACCTCTTCGTTGACCTCTTCTACAAAGCTGTCTGTATTGCTCATCTTTTGCGCCTTTGGCCGACAGGTTTTGACCCTCTTACCGCGCCGATCAGGGCAAGCCAAGACCTCGTTCGAGGTCGATCCTTCGCAAGCATGCGCCGCTTTTGCCGCAAGCGCGAAAAAAAGTTGCGTTCTAAACTGGTCAGTTCAGTTTTGAGACACTACATAGAGCCAAACGACGTCGGGTAATGGGCCCGGCCCCTGCCCGCATGAGGTTTCGCGATGCGCCTGTTTTCTATTCTAGCCGCTGTGGTTGTGTCTGTCCTTCTCGCCATGTCCATCCTTGCCCGTCCGCAGCTTGCAGCACTCTTTGGGGGCGGTGGTGATGCAGCGCAGACCGAAACGACGGCGGCGGATGATGCAGCATCGCCCCAGTCTGACGCGGCGGCAGCACCGGCAACCGATCTGGTGCGGGTTGAGGTCCGAAAGCTGAAAGCGCAGCAGGTTGACAGCGCGGTGGTACTGCGCGGCGAGACTGAGGCCGCGCGTCAGGTCGATGTGCGCTCTGAGACCTCGGCGGTTGTCGTCTCTGCCCCCCTCAGAAAAGGGGCACAGATCGAACAAGGCCAGGCGATGTGCGTGCTTGACCCCGGCACACGGGGTGCCGCCGTGGCAGAAGCGCGCGCACGGCTGAGCGAGGCGCGCTCGCGCGTCCCCGAAGCGCAGGCGCGGGTTTCAGAGGCACAGGCGCGGCTCGAAGAGGCAAAAATCAGCCAGAACGCCGCTTCTCGCTTGATCGAAGACGGCTTTGCCTCCCAGACCCGGCTGGCCTCTGCAGATGCAGCGACGGCGACGGCGATGGCGGGTGTCAGCTCTGCTCAATCCGGGCTGGAGGCCGCGCAGTCGGGCATTGAAGCGGCAACCGCCGCTGTTGCCAGCGCTGAGAAAGAGATCGAGCGTCTGACCATCTCTGCCCCTTTCAGTGGGCTGCTGGAGAGTGACACCGCGGAACTTGGCAGCCTTCTGCAGCCCGGTGCGCTGTGCGCTACAATCATCCAGCTCGACCCGATCAAGCTGGTGGGCTTTGTGCCTGAAACAGAAGTCAACCGTGTGACCCTTGGTGCCAAGGCCGGGGCGCGGCTGGCGGCCGGCGGGGAACAGGTTGTGGGTGAGGTGACTTTCCTGTCGCGCTCAGCCGATCCACAGACCCGGACCTTCCGGGTTGAAATCGAAGTGCCCAACGCTGATCTGAAAATCCGCGATGGTCAAACCGCGGAGATCGCCATCGCCTCTGCCGGGGTCACTGCACATCTAATCCCGCAATCCTCCATGACACTGAACGACGAGGGCACATTGGGCGTGCGTCTGGTGGATGATGCAGCCATTGTGTCCTTTGCCCCTGTCAATGTGATGCGTGACACGGCCAAGGGCATCTGGGTCACTGGCCTGCCTAAGGTCGCAAATGTCATCGTCTTGGGTCAGGAATACGTCACAGCAGGCGTCACAGTTGCGCCGACATGGCAGGAGGCCACGCAATGACCGGGATCGTTGATTGGGCCGCGGGCCGTGCGCGTATGGTCTTGGCGTTTATCCTGCTCAGCATTGTGGTGGGCGGGTATGCCTATTCCACCTTGCCCAAGGAAGGCGAGCCGGACATCGAAATCCCAGCACTCTTTGTCTCTGTGCAATTCCCAGGCATCTCGGCCGCGGACAGCGAAACCTTGCTGGTCAAACCGATGGAGACGGAGCTTGCCGATCTTGACGGTCTAAAGACGATGACAGGTACGGCGGCGGAAAACTACGCCGGTGTGGTACTGGAGTTTGAGTTTGGCTGGGACAAGAGCCGCATCATGGCCGATGTGCGGGATGCGATGTCCACGGCTGAGGCGCAGTTTCCCGATGGGTATGAAAAGTACTCGATCAACGAGTTCAACTTTTCCGAGTTTCCGATCATCATCGTGAACCTCACCGGTCCGGTGCCGGAACGCACCATGGCGCGCGTCGCCCGTGATCTTCAGGATGAGCTTGAAGGTTTGGATGCGGTGCTTGAGGCAGGTCTGGCCGGCAACCGTGACGAGATGCTTGAGGTCGTGATCGACCCCCTGCGCCTTGAGGCGTATAACGTCACCGCGGGCGAGCTGATCAATGTTGTACAGAACAACAACCAGTTGATCGCGGCTGGTGAAATCGAGAGCGATCAAGGCACCTTTGCGGTGAAAATCCCGTCTTCTTTTGATGAGCCGCGCGATGTGTACGCGCTGCCGGTCAAGACCAACGGCGACCGTGTTGTAACGCTGGGAGATCTGGCAGAGATCAACCTGACCTTTGAGGACCGCGAAGGTACCGCGCGTTTTAACGGGGAAAAGACGCTGGCGTTGCAGGTGGTCAAGCGCAAGGGTTTCAACCTCATCGACACTTCCACCCTGGTGAAAGAGATCGTGGAGGCGCGTTCCGCTGAATGGCCCGAAGGGTTGCAGGCGGCAGTGACCATAGGCACGTCAAATGATCAAAGCCGGGTTGTGAACTCAATGGTGCAACAGCTTTTGGGTTCAGTCTTTACCGCGATTGCGCTGGTGATGATCGTCGTGCTTGCTGCACTTGGCATCCGGGCGGCGCTGCTGGTCGGCTTTGCGATCCCGACGTCTTTCCTTTTGTGTTTTGCCTTCCTCGCCCTGATGGGCATTTCGATCTCAAACATCGTCATGTTCGGGTTGATCCTCGCTGTGGGGATGCTGGTGGATGGCGCGATTGTGGTGGTCGAATACGCTGATGCGCGTCAACAACAGGGCGACGGGCCGATGCAGGCCTATGTTGAGGCCGCCAAACGCATGTTCTGGCCTATTATCTCTTCCACGGCGACGACGCTGTGTGCGTTTTTGCCAATGCTCTTCTGGCCCGGTGTGCCGGGACAGTTCATGGGCATGCTGCCCGTGACGCTGATCTTCGTGCTGTCTGCGTCACTGGTTGTGGCGCTGGTCTATTTGCCCGTGATGGGCGGTGTGACAGGCAGGTTGGAGCGTTGGATGGCAGACAACATGGAAGCCATCGCAGGGCTGCGTTGGTATCTGCACCTGCTGCTGTTTCCGATCGCCATCGCCATGATCATGCTGCCGATGTCGCTGATGCAGCCGTTCTTCGGCATCATCTCAGCGCAGTTTGCCGCAATGGATGGGCTGAATGTGCTGGGCTCGGTCATTCCGACCTTTGCAACTGTGTTTTTGTGTGTCGTCGCACTTGCGGCCCTGCTGTCGATCGGGTTGGCAGGTGGGATGCTGGCGCTTCTGGCTTTCTTTGGCGTCTTTACCCGCGCCGGGCGTGGTGGACGCTGGATCACGTCCAAACTCTTTCGCAGCGCCCCCGACCGGATCAATGCAGGCTACCGCCGCAGCCCCTTTGGCAAGCTGATGGCGATGCTCGTCGGCAATCCTGTGATGCCTCTTGTCATGGCCGGGATCGTCTTTGTCTTTGTCGGCACGGTGATGATCTTTTTTGGCAACAACTCCAAAGGGGTGGAGTTCTTTGTCGAATCCGAACCCGAACAGGCGATTGTCTATGTTCTGGCACGCGGCAATCTTTCGCTGAATGAAAAGGACGAAATTCTCGCCCGCGCGGAACAGATCGTGATTGATCATCCGGGCATTCAATCCGTCTTTGCCTTTGCCGGAGAAGGCGGGCTGAACAGCAATACAGGCGGGGCAGCCGCACCCAAGGACACGATTGGCCAGATTCAGCTGGAAACGATCCCCTGGGAGGACCGGCCCAACAAAGTCGAGACATTGTTCACTGTGCCGATCCTGGGATTTGACGTCACCCGTGAGACGCAGGACCCTGCATTTGACGGCGATGTGGTTCTGGCGGAACTCACCGAAGCGTTGACACAGATACCGGGCATCAAGATCGAAATACTGTCTCTGGACCGTGGCCCTGCCTCCGGCAAACCTGTGCATTTGCGCATGAAGTCCGACAGTTTTGAAGACCTTTTGACTGCCACTGCAATGGTGCGCGACGAGTTTGAGACGACGCCGGGCCTCACCTTGATCGAAGATACCCGGCCGCTGCCCGGGATCGATTGGCAGATCGACGTGGACGTGGAAAAAGCAGGTCGGTACGGCGCAGATGTGCTCGCTGTTGGGGCGATGGTGCAGCTTGTGACCCGTGGGCTCTGGCTCGACAACATGCGGGTGCCGTCTTCTGATGAAGAGATTGAGATCCGCGTGCGCCTGCCCGAGGAGGACCGCGTACTGAGCACACTGGACACGCTCAAGGTGCGCACCCGAGATGGGCTGATCCCGCTGAGCAATTTCATCACCCGCACGCCCGTGCCAAAGCTGGCTGAGATCAACCGCGTGGATCAAAAGCGTCACCTTGATGTCAAAGCTGACGTGCAACCCGGCCTGATGAAAGTTGTGCAGGTGGACCGCGTGGGCGACACCGACATCGAAACAACGCTCGCGACCCTGCGGCCTGCCGGCAACGATGCCGACTTCCGCAGCGCTGACGGTGAAGCCTACAAGATTACCAAACGCACCGAGGCGGCAACGGGCATCGACTTGCAACAAGGTGTCAACGATACCTCTTTGCGGCTCATCCCGATCAACCCGAACGAGCGGATTGCGGAAATCACCAAATGGCTGGATGAAAAACCACTGCCCGACAGCATCACAACGGAATGGACAGGGGATCAGGAAGATCAGGCAGAAAGCCAGGCCTTCCTCAGCTCGGCCTTTACGGCTGCTTTGGGGCTGATGTTCATCATCCTGCTGGCGCAGTTCAACTCCTTTTACAATGCCATTCTGGTGCTGTTGGCGGTGGTCCTGTCCACGACCGGCGTGCTGATTGGCATGCTGGTGATGGATCAGACGTTCTCGATCATCATGACAGGTACGGGGATTGTGGCCTTGGCCGGCATTGTGGTGAACAACAATATCATCCTGATCGACACCTATCAGGAGTATGAGCGATACATGCCCCGGATCGAAGCCATCGTTCGCACGGCTCAGGCCCGTATCCGCCCTGTTTTGCTGACCACAATCACCACCATGGCGGGCCTCGCGCCCATGATGTTTGGTCTCAGCCTCAACTTTGCCGATGGAGGCTATACGATCAACAGCCCCACATCACTGTGGTGGAAGCAGCTGGCCACGGCCGTGGTCTTTGGATTGGGCATCGCAACGGTTCTCACCCTGCTTGTCACGCCTTCGATGCTGGCAATCCGGGTCTGGGCCACCACGTACGTGCATTGGATTGCCCGGCTTTTGGCAAAGATGTCGCTGGGCCGTGCAAGCCGTGCGGCACAGGATTGGGCGTTGCAGCGCGATGCAAAACGAAAAGCTTCGGATGAAATCATCTGGGACCCTGATGCGATGCCAGTGGCGGCCCCTGCCGTCCCCGCACCGCGGCTCTCCGCGGCGGAATGATACCGATCAAGAAGATGTGAGGGCATGGCCCCTCACATCCTTACCAAGACAGGTTAAGCTGTCAGGGCTTTTGAAAGGAGCCCTGACATGATCCGCCAAACCTTGATCGCCACAATAGTGAGTGCTGCCATGACCCTACCTGCCGTTGCCGCTGACATGCTGAGCAAAACCAGCCCGCATTCCGTGGATGTCACGATGGACCGCCTTGCCGCCGCTGTTGAGGGTGCCGGGGCCACGGTGTTTGCCCGTGTGGATCATGCCGCAGGTGCTGCAAAGGTTGATATGGATCTGCGCCCCACGCAACTTTTGATCTTTGGCAATCCAAAGCTGGGCACGCCCGCGATGCTGGATGGCCAGACCGCAGGGCTGGACCTGCCGATGCGTGTGCTGGCGTATGCAGATGACAAAGGTGTGGTGCATGTGACCTACCACGCGCCAGCAAGTCTGGCAGATGCGCATGGGCTACCCGCTGATGCCAAGTACATCTCGATGATGACAGGCGCGCTGGACAAGCTGACGTCCAAGGCGGTCGCAGCAGAATAAACCTCACCCCAAGGCAGGTGGCCCTTCGGTCCAGCTGCCTGCCCCCACCAAGGGCCTTCACCGCAAGGGGCAGCCTGCCCCACTGCGCAAGGCAGCTTGGGGCAAGGACCCTAGGCTGCGTCCTCTGACTGCTGACGGTGCCAAAGCTGTGCGTACCGTCCGTCCTGTGCCAAGAGGTCATCATGTCGGCCTTGCTCGACGACCTCCCCTTTTTCCAACACAACGATCCGGTCTGCATCTGCAATCGTGCTGAGCCTGTGCGCGATGGTCAGAACCGTGCGCCCCTGCCCTGCCCGCATCAGCGCGCCCTGAATGTCACTCTCTGTCTCGCTGTCCAATGCTGAGGTTGCCTCATCCAGCAACAGGATCGGCGGGTCCTTGAGCAAAGTGCGCGCAATCCCCACGCGCTGCTTTTCGCCCCCCGAAAGCTTCAGACCACGCTCTCCCACGGTTGTGTCATATCCGTCAGGCAGGCTCAGGATGAAATCATGGATTTGGGCATCCCGCGCGGCGGCCTCGATCTGTGCTTGTGTGGCACCATTGCGCCCATAGGCGATGTTGTAACCAATGGTATCGTTAAAGAGCACCGTGTCCTGCGGCACGACACCAATGGCGCGGTGCAAGCTGAGCTGTGTCACATCACGCACGTCCTGTCCGTCAATGCAAAGCGCCCCTCCATCGAGGTCATAGAACCGAAACAGCAAGCGACCAATGGTTGATTTGCCTGATCCGGTTGAGCCGACAATCGCCACCATTTCCCCCGGTTTTGCCTCCAGCGTCACCCCTTTTAGGATGCGCCGTTCAGGATCATAGCCAAAGGACACGTCTTTCAGCGTGACATGCCCACCCGTGACGTTGAGTGCGGGCGCGTCGGGCTTGTCCGAAATTTCTGCAGGCTGCTCCAAAAGGCCAAACATCTGGCCCATATCAACCAGGGCCTGCCTGATCTCCCGGTAAACAGTTCCAAGAAAATTCAGGGGCACCGTGATCTGAACCATATAGGCGTTGACCATCACAAAATCACCGACCGTCAGCGTCCCATTCTGCACCCCAATCGCGGCCAGAACCATCACCCCCACCAGCCCGCAGGTGATCAGGAAGGATTGCCCGAAATTCAAAAAAGCAAGCGACAGGCTGGTTTTGATGGCGGCATCTTCGTAGCCTGCCATTGCGGTGTCATACCGCTCCGCTTCACGCGCCTCTGCGCCGAAATATTTCACGGTCTCATAGTTCAAAAGGCTGTCCACCGCCTTTTGATTTGCGTCCGTGTCCGCTTCGTTCATTTGACGGCGTTGACGCACGCGCCATTCGGTCACCGAAAAGGTGAACCACACATAAAGCCCGATGGTTCCCGCCACCACGGCAAGATAAGTCCAATCAAAAAGGATCGTCAGCACCACGCCGATCATCAACAGTTCAAGGATCAGCGGGCCAATGTTAAAGAGCAGAAAACGCAGGAGAAATTCGACACCTTTGACGCCACGCTCGATGATCCGGCTCAACCCTCCGGTCTTGCGCGTGATGTGATAGCGCATCGACAGCTTGTGAATATGTTCAAATGTCTCAAGCGCAAGCATCCGCAAGGCGCGCTGACCAACACGGGCAAAAATCGCATCGCGAAGCTGCTGAAATCCAACCGTCATCAGCCGCGCCATACCGTACGCCACGGTCAGTCCGATGGCACCAAGTGCCACCATCGGCACGCCTTCGCCCGCAAGCGCGTCCACCGCATCACGGTAGAACAGCGGCGTTGCGACAGAGACAACCTTGGACACAAACAGTGCGAGCAGCGCGAGTATGACGCGGCGTTTGACCCAAGGCATATCCGCGGGCCAAAGATAAGGGGACACTTTGCGCAAGACCAGAAAACCGGACTGGCGCTCTTCCTGCGCCATCATCTCGGCTTCGGTCTGTGCCTTGTCGGTTGTAGCGGTTTTGGATGTATTCGTCTGGGTCGTTGTGTCAGCGGCCATTGAGGTTCCGATCTCTTTGATCGCTACATAGCCCTGCACGCTGCCGACTGCCACCCGCACAGGCGCATTTCGTGGGGTCGCGGTGCCAGATCAATCGGGCAAATCAAAGATTTGGCCCGGATAAATCAGATCAGGATTGCGAATGGCATCCTTGTTGGCCTCAAACACCCGCACATAGAGGTCGCCGCTGCCGTAACGTTCGCGTGCAATTGCCCAAAGCGTGGCCCCCCGCTGTACCGTGATCGCTTTGATAGGACCGTCCTGATCGGCGGTGGCCGCGGCCAGAACGGCGGGCGCTTCGCGTTTGAAAGGCGTCTCCACCCGGCTTGTCACCGCACCGTCCGCAGATACCTCGTCCACGCGCAGGGTATAAATCCCCTCATCCACATCCGGCAAATCCCCACGCCAACGTCCCTGGGCATCCACCTCCAAATTCACAACCGCGTTGTTGTCGAGATAGACACGCACCGCGGCGGCATCTGACTGAGCACGCCCGGCAAGTTGCACATCGCCCACTTCGGAATAGCTGATGGTGTCAATGGCCACATTGTCCATGACTTCGGGGCTTGGGGTGTTGAGCAGCTCGACACCTTCGGCTGTTGACTTCAGTACCGGAGCCTCAGCTTTTGGTTGCGGTGTCGACTGGGTGACAGAGGCGACGGCAACAGGCGCGTCCGCACTCGCTTGCGGTGTTTCCGGCGAAGCGGCCGCATCCTGATCAACGACAGCGGTCTGCGGTTGCGTCTGCGGGGCGGGTGGCAATGATGCGGCTTGCGCCTTTTCCACGTCCGTCCCTTCGTTTGCAACCGTCACGTCCTCAGCAATCGTTACGTCTTCCGTAACCGTCACGTCTTCCGTAACCGCCCCTTGTTCCGAAACCACCCTGTCTTCGGCGTCAACCGCACCCGCTGCAGTCGTCACTCCTTCGGCGTCAGCCACTTCTTCTGCGACAGCCGCTTCTGCTGGCACTGATGGAGTTGCTTCCAACGCTGTGGTTGCGTCGGGAACGGTTTGTTCTGCCTGTACCTCTTCGGAGATATCCGACGCCCCAGCGACCACTACCGGCGCTGGCTGCGCCGCGAGCAAAACCTCCTCTTCGGACAAGGTCCTCTTTCCTGCAAAATCCTGCAACAAGCTCAGCACATGGCCCTGCCCGTCTTGGGGCAACAGCGCGATGGCCGCAAATTTGCCGGACCCGTCGGCAGTTGCCTTCGCAACAAGCGCGCCATTGCGCAGAATCTCGACGTTTGCGCCGGGGGCGGCCTGCCCCGCGATCACGGTGATCCCGTCGCCTTCTTTACGGACCTCGTCGAAAGTGGGTGCGGGGATTGGATCGGCGGCGGCCGCCGTCTGAGGAACAGAGGGCGCATCATCAGCGACGGCATCCGGCTCTTCTTCCACTGCTGCGGGCTCTGGTTCTGCGGCCTCCGGCTCAGCCACTTTTGTCGTATCCTCAATCGTCGGATCTGTTGCGGGCTTTGCTGCCGGGGCCACGATTGCCGCCGCCGGTGCCTCTGCGGTATTGCGGTTGGTCTGTACGACGTATCCTGCAACGACCAAAACAAGGCACACACCCGCCGCTGCAAAAGCGCCGGAGCCGCCACCCAATCCCGCAAGAAGGTTTCGCATATTGCCTCGTTTCACCAGAGTTGCGGGGCCGTCATCCGCGCCTTCTGGTCTCAGTAGAATAAGTCGTTCTGTCCCCAAAACACAGCGCAGGAATGAGTGCCTATTTCAAGCACTTTTGCCATCAAAACCGGCACTTTTGACGAGATCATACCATCACCTCAATCATTTCCGCGTGTTTCTGGCCGTACCCTGCATCGCTTGCGCTGTTGCTGTATCCCCCTTGGCAACAGATTTTGGGTGCCTCGCACATTGGTTGAGCCTTGGTATCAACCACGCTAACAGGGGTCAAAGCACGTGAACGTCAAGACACCCACTTTTGCGAGAAACCAGCGACCATGACAAAAAAATCTGTATGTGTGTATTGCGGTTCTCGGGCGGGAAACGATCCAGCGTTCACCGCGGACGCAGAAGCCCTGGGTACGGGCCTTGCAACGGCTGGCTATAGATTGGTCTATGGCGCAGGCGACGTGGGGTTGATGGGCAGCGTCGCGCGGGCGGCGCAGGCAGCGGGGGCCGAAACCTTTGGCGTGATCCCCCAACATCTGGTGGACTGGGAGGTCGGCAAGACAGACCTGACCACCTATGTGGTGACCGAAACCATGCATGAACGCAAAAAAGTGATGTTCATGAACTGTGATGCCGTTGTGGTCCTGCCAGGTGGTGCCGGATCGTTGGATGAACTGTTTGAAGCGCTCACATGGCGGCAGCTTGGACTGCACGAAAAGCCAATTTTTCTGGTGAACACCAATGGGTATTGGGACCCATTAAAAACGCTTCTTGATCATGTTGTGGCACATGGTTTTGCCGGACAGGACGTGATTGAGTATATCAGTCTGGTGCCTGATGCCGCCGCGGTTCTGGAGGCCCTTCGCCTCAAATTGAATTGACGCCGGAGGCGGGTTTGTCGCCCGTGGTCATCTGCCACTGATTGCGTCACCGCCTGCGATCCCAAAAGTTGAGGATGGGCTGGCAGCCGGTAGATGTTGCGCGACTGGCAAGGGCGGCGTGGCAGTCCGCGAAACTGAAAATCGGAAAATGCTTCCTCTGGGTGTTGCGGGCTCCACAACGATCTGCCCGCCCCAGGCCTCAACGCTGGTGCGCACAAAAGACAGGCCAAGCCCCGTACTGTCACTGTTGCCAAGCCGGCAAAATGGATCAAAAATCGCCGCACGCTTGTCCTCAGGAATGCCGGGACCATCATCCTCAACCTCGATCACAACCTGACCCGCCTCTTCAACACCGCGCACCTTGACCACCCCGCTTTTGCGATCGTGATGTTTGATCGCGTTGGATATCAAATTGCGCATCACCATGTCAAAGGCCGCCGGGTTGGCCCGAATGGGCGGTATGTCATCCGCAATCTGAACAACAAAGTCGGGCTTGGGGGCAATCAAGGCGACAACGTCCATCAAACGTGTGCTCGGCGTGATGTCCTCAAGTGGTTCGTTCGTTACATCCGCTTTCGCATAGAGTAACAGGTCCGCCACAAGGACAGACATCCGCCGTGTCATGTCGCGTATCAGAACAAGATTGGCCCGAACGTCCGAAGGCACTTCAAGCTCGGCATCGGCCAAGTCTTCGGAAATGAAACCAAGCAGGCTTTCCTGACGAAGCAGAGGTGAGCGCAGATCGTGCGCCGCGACGGCAGAAAAGGCGAGGAGCCTTTCGTTCTTTTGCTCCAGTTCGCGCGCCTGAGCAGAGATGCGGTCACTTTGTTCGTTGAGCTTGGTCACATCCACCCGGATTGATGCAAAATGTCCCGTGCCCAGCGGGAGCAGTTGCATATCGAATACCTCCCCTGAACGGGTGTGAACGATCTGCTGCACAGTATGGCCTTTTTGCAGGTGTGTCGCGATGCGGTCCGCCTGCGCTTTGGTCTCTATCCGATCTTTTGGCTTTTGCATGGTTCCGGCAGGATCAGTTGTCTTGATATCCTGCGCATCCCGCGCCGTGATCTGCAGCGCTTTGATCAGGTTTGGAACACGTGCTTCACGACTGTCATTTGAATGGACAAGGTGCATGTCCCTGTCAAAAATCGTAACCGAGGCGCGCACGGCATCCAGTGCATCAATCAAGAGCCCGTTCGCCCCGTTTTCCGCCAGCAGGTCATGCGACCGCCGATACAGGCGCACATTTGACAGGGATAAAAACGAAAGGCTCAGTGCGGCCAACACCGCGCCAACAGCAACAGTGTTGAACCAGGGATGGTCAATCAAACGCGCTTGTTTGCCAAACCAATGGTCTTGCAATGCCACCAGATCGTCAGGCTGCAACACATCACCAATGGCCTTGTTAAGAGCCGCCCGTATGTCAGGGCGATCGGATCGCACCAGAAAACCGTAGGGGATGACCAGCAAGGTCTCCTCCAGGCGACGCACTTTGTCATCTATGAAACTTTTGCGCAGTGCCTCGTTAAAGATATCAGCAACCGAAATCACGGCATCAACGTCGCCGCGCAGGAGCGGCATGATCATGTTCCCTGTGCGATCAAACTCCACCACTTGCGGAAAGGCGATGCGATCTGTGGCCTTGCTCGATATGGAACCGGAAACCACACCAATCCGCAGGCCCGACAGGTCTTGGATTTGATCTGTAGTTCGATCTGACCGGACAAAAACACTGACCTCAAAGTTGCCAAAAGACGTGGTTGGCAAACTTCGGGCTATGCGCTCAGGCGTGAGACCCAACAGCGGGGTCAGATCCACCTCCCCTGCGTCGAGTAGCTCATAGAAGATACGCGGGTTTGGGGATTGAACAAACGCAAGATCATACCCTTCATGCTGGGCCAGACTGGTGATGATGTCGATGGCGTAACCTGCTGGCTGACCATCCTCAGCGGTGTATGAGTATGGGTAAAACTCAGCGTATGGCATGCGCAACGTCTCGCGCTCAGTGGATTGCGCGACACTGATTTCCGGCACAAGCGAAGCGATAGAAAACATGGCCAAAAGCAAGGCCTTGCGCAGAACGAATGCGACCAAAGGTGCGTACATTCAGTGCGGCTACCAAAATTGTGTAAACTTTTAGTTAACGCAGCTCGGCGTTGTTTGTGGTCGCCTGCAAAACGAAAGCCCCGCAGATAAAACTGCAGGGCAATCGATGTATTTTTCGTAGGTTCGGACCAACCTGTGCGCGCGTTACAGGCGCGACGCGACGTTTTCCCAGTTCACAAGGTTGTCGAGGAAGTTTGTCAGGTAGTCGGGGCGCGCGTTGCGGAAATCAATGTAGTAGGAATGCTCCCAAACATCACACCCCAGCAGCGTCGTTTGACCAAAGCAAAGAGGGTTCACACCGTTCTCGGTCTTGGTCACTTTGAGGCCACCATCGGTGTCCTTGACCAGCCACGCCCAGCCAGAACCAAATTGCCCGGCACCTGCGGCTTTGAATTCATCCTTCATCTTGTCAACAGAGCCGAAGCTCTCAACAATCGCCTTTTCCAACTCACCCGGCATCGCAGATGTACCCGGCCCCATCATTTCCCAGAACTGGTTGTGGTTCCACAGCTGGCTGATGTTGTTGAAGATCCCGTTTTGCGCAACGGCGGACGCATTATAGGTGCCCTTGATGATCTCTTCGAGGGATTTGTCAGCCCATTCGGTGCCTTCAATCGCCTTGTTCCCGTTCACGACATAGGCGTTGTGGTGCTTGTCATGGTGAAACTCCAGCGTCTCGGCGCTCATGCCGTTGGATGCAAGCGCGTCGTGGGCATAGGGAAGATCGGGAAGTGAAAAAGCCATTGTTGGGCCTCCTTGGTGTTTTAATGAACGTTGCATTGAAATGGAGTGCGCGCTGCCCCTTCGTCAAGGTCACAAAGGTCGAAAGCACGCTAATCCGGGGTCATTCTGTCCGCTTTTGGCAGGTCCCGGTCCCGTGCAGGCCAGAATCAAAGCTGCGCGGGCGGGCCCGCAGGTCAATAGCGCCGGTGGATTTTGCGATAGACGCCCGATAATCGAAGTATGCAAAGCTGCGCCCACTGTCGGCCCGCACATTCCGCAAAGTCCATTTGACCACCAAACGCTGTTTTGTGTTTCTGAGGACTGTGCCAATCACCGGCGTGTCCGAATATGTCAACGTCAGCGCATCGACAACTGTCACAGCACCCTCATTCGGCAGCACGATCGCAATCTTGGGCGAGACCCAACCGTAGCCCCGTTCAATATCAACCATGTCACAATCATAAAGAAAGCCGGACGCGGCCTGAACCACAGGAGCCGCCAGACACAATATTGCCGAAAGACAGAGCTTTCTCATGTCATTTTACCTTTTTGCATGTGCCTTGGGCGCTGATCACGTTGTCGTAACCCACGCGCTGCCCACTTAGGGTGAAGGCGTTCCGCGCTGGAAAAACCGTCATCCTGTAGGTGTTTGTGCCGGTTCCACCGTCTCGCGCCTTGATACCGTCTACCCTCCAATTCAGCTGAAATGCCGCATTGGCGCGCGGTTTGAACTTGGCCTCAATCGGGGTTTCCTGAAAGGTTTTGATCAACCCTTCAAAGACGCGCGCCTTGTTCTGGGCGGGGTCCACGTTCACCAGGATAACAGGGGCCACCCATCCTCCACGCCCAAAATTAGTCGTCTCACATCTGTAGGTGTCGGCCGCAACCAGCGCTGGAAACAAGACCACAAACAGGGTCAGAATACACTGTTTCATACCGCCGCCCTTTCGTCGAAAACAAACTCAACGCTAGGGTAGTGGTTTCGTGCGGGCGGTCAACCAAACCGTGTTAAAGCAGCCGGTCAGGCGACAAAAAACCCAACGTCCGACCCCTCTTGTGCCGCCATGTTCAACACATCAAACATGTACTTCGCCACAGACCGAAAGCAGATGATCTGCGCTGTCTCGTCGTCCGCCATCCAGAATGCGCCCGCAACTTGCGCAAAACGCGTGCGGCGGAACATCCCTTGGGTAAAGTGGTCTGGGTGCATATCCACAGGTGCCAATTTGGCCACAACTTCGCGCGCATGGGGCCCTTTGACCTGAAACACCGCACGTGCATCCGACACATTGACCGCCAGCGCATGCTGCTTGGCGAGCTTACCCTCAAGGTCCGCCAAACGGTCATGCACCTGATCGTAGGCACATAGGATCAGCACTTCATCGGGAGACATCCAGGCGATACCAGTGTCCCCTTGCGTGTTGATCATGCGCTGTTGAGGCATGTTCACACCGCCTGCGGCCACTGCTGCCTTGATCAGAGCCTTATCGCTCAGATCACCGCGCAGCGTGATCATGCCCACAGGGCCGATTTCAGTCACCGTCGCGATGCCAGTACCATCGGAGGCATTTCTCAGGGCTGCTACAGGATCAGACATTCTGTTTCTCCCCTTCCTTGTCAAAGAAAACAGGGTTCACGATCTTGGCCTCATAGGCCTTTCCATCTGTCCCCGGAAAGGTGAGGACCTCGCCCATCCGGTCCGGGCCATGCAGCACAAGACCCATGGCAATCCCCTTGCCCAACGTCGGTGAATGGTAGGTCGATGTCACGCGCCCGATCATGTTCTTTTGACCATTGGCGTTCACCCCCTCGCCCAACGCATAAGCCCCGTCAGGCAAGGTCGAGCCGTCAACCGTCTCAAGCCCAACCAGCTTCCAGCGTTCAGGGTCGGTCATATGGGAGCGTTCCTGCGCACGTTTGCCCAGGTAGTCCTCTTTCTTTTTGGAAATTGCCCAGTTCAGGCCAAGGTCTTGGGGGATCACCGTACCGTCGGTCTCATCGCCGATCATGATAAAGCCCTTTTCCGCCCGCAGGATGTGCAGGCATTCGGTGCCATAGGGCATTGCGCCAAGATCAGCACCAACCGCCATCAGCGCATCCCAGAACGCCTGTCCATGGCTCGCATCAACAGCGATCTCATAGGACAACTCCCCCGAGAAGGAGATGCGATACACGCGCACCTTGAACCCGCCAAGCGTGCCATCCGCCCATTCCATGAACCCAAGCGCATCCTTGGACACATCCATGCCGCCCAGCTTTTCCAGCGCGGCACGCGCGTTGGGACCGACCACCGCGACCTGCGCATATTGCTCCGTCACATTGGCGACGTAGACCTTCCAGTCCCACCACTCCGTCTGAAGCCATTCTTCCATATGCGCATGGATGCTGTCGGCACCGCCAGTTGTGGTGTGGCAAAGCCAGGTGTCCTCATCAATCCGCGCAACCACGCCGTCATCAATCAGGAAACCGTTCTCAGAGCACATCAAGCCATAACGGCATTTGCCGATCTTCAGGGTGGACATCATGTTGGTGTACATCATGTCGAGGAACTTGCCCGCGTCGGGCCCCTTGACGATCAACTTACCAAGGGTCGATGCATCCAGCAGCCCCAGCTTTTCGCGCGTGTTTTTGACCTCACGCATTACCGCGTCATGGGTGCTCTCGGAGCCGCGTTTGAACGCATAGGGCCTGCGCCACTGGCCAACCGGCTCAAACTCCGCGCCATTGGCGGCGTGCCAGTCGTGCATGGGTGTCTGGCGCACCGGCTGGAACACATGTGATTTGGCCTCGCCTGCGATAGAGGCAAGAGAAATCGGGTGATAAGGCGGGCGGAACGTTGTTGTCCCAACGCTCGGAATTTTAGCATCAAGCGCACCTGCAAGGGTCGCAAGACCATTGATATTGCTGAGCTTTCCTTGATCCGTCGCCATACCAAGCGTTGTGTATCGTTTGGCATGTTCCACACTGACAAAGCCTTCTTGCGCGGCCAGCCGAACATCCGAAACCTTCACATCGTTCTGATAATCTAGCCACGCCTTCTCGCGCAGTTTGGCGCTGGCCCCTTGCGGCATAAGCCAAACAGGTGCCATCGGAGATTCCTCACGCCGCTCGGCGATGGGGGCGGTCGCATCCTTGGGCACCTTCATGTCGAGACAGGTCACAACTCCTTCGCCCGCGGCATGCGCATCATGCAACACGTCATCAAGCGCGAAGACACCAGCAGCCGCACCGGCTGCGGTGACAAACGCCATGCCATCCGCCCCTTTTGGAGGGTTATCCACATCCGGCGAGAAACACGCATGCGTTGTGTCCCACCGCAGCTTGCCACCACAGTGTGACCACAGGTGCACCACCGGCGACCAGCCCCCTGACATCGCCACGGCGTCACATGCGATTTCTTCAAGAACTGCGCCCTCACCGGCTTGAGAGCAGACCTGTACGCCGGTGACACGCTTGCCCCCTTTAACCGATGCAATGCCGTGGCCCATCATGACCCGGATGCCAAGCGCCTTGGCCTGCGCCACCAGCCCAAGATCCTGTGGCATCACCCGGGCGTCCAAGATGGCGGGAACGTCAAGCCCCGCATGTTTCAGGGAAATTGCCGTAAGGTAAGCGTTGTCATTGTTGGTCACGACCACCGTGCGGTCCCCCACTGACACGCCGTAGTTTACCGCATAGTCGCGCACCGCCGAGGCGAGCATGACGCCCGGAATGTCATTCCCGGCAAAGCTGAGCGGGCGTTCGATTGCCCCCGTTGCCGTGATAATCTGCGCTGCCCGAATGCGCCACAAACGGTGGCGCGGGCCCGGTGTTCCGGGCGCGTGATCGGCAAGTCTTTCATACCCCAACGCATACCCGTGATCGTAGACACCTGCACCCATAACGCGAGTACGCAACTGCACGTTGTCCATTTTCCGCAGCGCCGCAAGGGTTTCGTCCACGAATTTGTCCACAGATTTGCCGTTGATGGTGCCGCCGTCTACGGGCGCACGCCCGCCCCAATGATCGGTCTGCTCCAGCACCAAAACGCGCGCGCCGGAGCGCCCTGCCGTCAAGGCCGCCTGAAGCCCCGCAACGCCGCCGCCAACAACCAAAACATCGCAGAACGTATAGAAATGTTCGTAGGTGTCCTCATCCCGCGTTTTGGGGGCCTTGCCCAGACCGGCAGACTTGCGGATCACAGGCTCATAGACATGTTTCCAGAAACTGCGCGGGTACATGAACATCTTGTAGTAGAAGCCCGCCGGCAAGAACCGGCTAAGGTAGGTATTGATGGCCCCGACATCATATTCAAGGCTGGGCCAATGGTTCTGGCTCTCTGCTTCAAGCCCCTCGAACAATTCTGTCGTGGTGACGCGCTGATTGGGTTCAAACCGTCCTTCCCGTCCCAGATTGACAAGGCCGTTTGGCTCTTCTGCTCCTGAGGCCACGACGCTGCGCGGGCGGTGATACTTGAAGGAACGGCCCATCAGCATCTGGTCATTGGCCAGCAGCGCAGAGGCAAGCGTGTCCCCGGCGTATCCGCGCAACTTCTTACCGTTGAAGCTGAACGTCATGGGAGTGGATGTATCGACCAGGCGGCCCTTTGTGGCGAGGCGGGTGCTCATATCTCTGCCTCCTGCGCAGGTTGATGGGATGGAAGAGTATTTTTGGCAAAAAGGAACATTATGTTGTGTCTCCCTGCCAGCCGGGGCGTCGGTCCGTGATGATGTCCATGATTTCTTGAGGTGGGGCGTATGTCTGTGCCGAATAGCTGCCGAAAACCTCAAGTGTCATGGTGCAGCGGGCCACGTGGAACCACTTGCCGCAGCCGTTCTGATGCCGCCAGCGTTCAAAATGCACACCTTTGGGGTTCTTGCGCATGAAGAGATACCCTTCAAACTGGTCATCCGTCGAACCGGGACCAAACCGGGTCAGGTGCGCTTCTCCGTGTGCGTGAAACTCTGTCTCTTCGGCGGTGACGCCGCAATTGGGGCAGTGAATGGTCAGCATGGGAACGCTCCAGGCTTGAAAGGAAAGGGGGGCATAGCCATTTCCAAGTCATGGCTTGGATGGGATATATTTTGGGAACGATCGCCGTCGGCGCGGTGATCCTTGCGATCTATGAGCGTCGCAAAGGCAAACGCATCGTGATGGACGACGCGGAGGAACCGACAGGAGACTCTGCCCGCGCCGCTCACATCAAGGCTGAGGCGCTCCGCGCAGAGGCGTCGATCACGCGCCCGCCCCACGGCGGCGGCATGTCTTGAAGAAAGTGTAAGGGGGGCGGAGCGAGGCGCGCAAACCATCGGGCCTGCGCGTCGCAACGCATGCACAAAACGGGTGTGGCCCGTGTGCCTTGGGCACCGCTGTGCCTCGTTCGGCTTACTCCGTCGCGGTTGTGCCCGGTGTGAGGTCAGACGGCGCAGAGCCGTTCCCGAGCATTGCAATCCCGAGGACGAAGACCGCAAGGACAAGCAACGCGATGACAATTCCGCGCCGCGACCCGCCGTTGTAAATGCTTTCCTTTGCCATGATGCATCCTTTCCATTGGACGCAAAAAGCATGCCCGCTTGGGCCAGCAAATCAAGGGACTTGTCCGCCCTGCCCTGCGGTGAGCCAAGAATGGCCGATGGAAAAGACCCACAAGGCTGCATCAGTGAGCCACCCCTGCGGCGACGGATTCGTCGATAAACCGCCCTTCGACAAAGCGTTCCAGCCCAAAGGCATCCGTCAATGGGGAGCGCCCCTTGGCCATCAATTCGGCCATCGTCCAGCCAGAACCGGGGATCGCCTTGAACCCGCCCGTGCCCCAACCACAGTTGATAAAGATGCCCTCCACCGGTGTCTTGGAGAGGATCGGAGAGCGGTCGCCCGTGACATCCACGATACCGCCCCATTGGCGCAACATCTTCAGGCGGCTCAGCATCGGAAAGGTTTCAACCAGCGCGCGTACGGTTTCTTCAACATGATGAAAGGACCCACGCTGCGTATAGTTGTTATAGCCATCTGTGCCGCCACCAATGACCATCTCGCCTTTGTCGGATTGCGACAGGTAGCCATGCACGGTGTTGGCCATCACCACCACATCCATGCAGGGCTTGATCGGCTCTGAGACCAAGGCTTGCAGGGCCACGGATTCAATGGGCAGGCGGAAGCCGGCCATGTCTGCCAGATGACCTGAGTGTCCGGCCACGACCATTCCCAACTTGTCGCACCCGATGTCGCCGCGGTTGGTGGTCACCCCTGTGACCTTGCCACCTTCCTGGCGGATACCGGTGACTTCACACTTCTGGATCACGTCCATGCCCATGTCAGAGCAGGCACGCGCATAGCCCCACGCCACGGCGTCATGCCGCGCTGTTCCGCCGCGCGCCTGCCACAGACCGCCCAGCACAGGATACCGTGGTCCGTCGATGTCCATGATCGGGCACAGTTCCTTGACCCTTGCGGGATCAATAAATTCGGTTTGCACCCCTTGCAGCGCATTGGCATGCGCTGTGCGTTTATACCCGCGCACCTCATGTTCTGTCTGGGCCAGCATGATGACGCCGCGGGGGCTGAACATCACGTTGTAGTTCAGGTCCTGAGACATGGTTTCATAAAGCGAGCGGGACTTTTCATAGATCGCGGCTGAGGGGTCCTGAAGATAGTTGGACCGGATGATCGTCGTATTCCGACCCGTGTTGCCACCGCCAAGCCAGCCTTTTTCCAGAATCGCCACGTTGGTGATGCCGAAATTCTTGCCCAGATAATATGCTGTCGCGAGCCCGTGCCCCCCTGCCCCGATGATGATCACATCATATTTGGCGCGTGGCTGCGCATCGCGCCATGCACGGTCCCAACCGGTATGGTGCCGCATCGCTTCGCGGGCCACGGCAAAGACGGAATACTTTTTCATCGCAGACATCCCCAGATCAGAAAAATCACCCCGGATTCGGGGCATTTGGCGCTACTGGCTCCGTTCTGGCCGGATGGGCAGAAAAAAGGATACTCAGCACGGCATTTGCTATCATTTTTGCGACATGAGGCGCAATTGCGCGCAGGCGTCGCAGGTTAACGAGCCTCGAGGGCCTTTTGTCTGGGTGGATTACCCCTTAGATACAGCGCAACGCTCATTCTTGCAGGCTCCCCATGACGTTCTGGATCATTATTGTCGCCCTGTCGGCCCTTGTTGCCTTGATCCTGTCGCGCAGTCTGCTGCGCCAAGAAGAGGCGGATGTGCTGGATGCGTCGGATTTCGACCTACAAGTATACCGCGACCAACTTGCCGAAGTGGAGCGCGACGTTGCACGGGGCGTGATCGGACCCGATGACGCGGAGCGGGCGCGCACCGAGATTTCGCGTCGTATCCTGGCAGCGGATGCCGGGCGCGCGCACGATGCCGCGGGCGGAGAAGCACCGCGGCGGACCTTGATCGGAGTGGTGACCCTTGCCATGATCGGCGGCTCTGTTGCCCTTTACATGTGGCTGGGTCAGCCCGGCTATGGCGATCTGGCGCTGCAAGACCGCATCGAGCGTGCCGAGGCGCTGCGCGAAAACCGCCCCAGTCAGCAAGATGCCATCGACAGTCTGCCCCCGTTTCAGCCGCTGGAAGCCCCGAGCGCGCAGTTTGCAGACTTAATGGAGCGGCTGCGCGCCACTGTGGCAGGGCGCCCCGATGACCTGCAAGGTCATGTGCTGTTGGCGCAGAACGAGGCCCGGATGGGAGACTTTGTTGCGGCGGCCAAGGCGCAGCAGTCTGTTTTGCGCATCAAAGCTGAGGCTGCAAATGCGACGGACATCGCGGACTACGGTGAGTTGCTGGTGTTGGCGGCAGGCGGATATGTCTCTCCAGAAGCCGAAAGCGCCTTTCGCCGTGCATTGGCGCAGGACGAAACAGACGGGCGCAGCCGTTACTACATTGGACTGATGATGATCCAGACGGGACGCCCTGATGTGGCTTTCCGTCTTTGGGATGCGCTGTTGCGTCGGGGTCCGCCTGATGCAGCCTGGATTGACCCCATTCTGGCACAGATCGCCTCTGTCGCACAGCTTGCCGGGGTAAACTACACCATCCCTGCCATCGGCGCGGGGGCGGCCCCCGGCCCCTCCATAGACGATATCGAAGCCGCGTCTGACATGAGCGCAGAAGAGCGGCTGGAAATGATCGGCGGTATGGTACAGGGCCTGTCCGACCGGCTGGCCACGGAAGGGGGACCACCGGAAGACTGGGCGCGGCTCATCACCTCGTTGTCCATCATGGGCAACCCGGATCAGGCCTTGGCTGTGTTTAACAATGCAATGGAGGTGTTTGCAGGCGATCCCGGCGCAGAGGATACAATTCGTGCCGCAGGCAGCCAAGCCGGGGTGGCGGAATGATCCATGAGGATATGGCTGAATTTGCAGACACCCTGCCCCCGATGCGGGCTCTCATCGGGCTTGATCTGGGCGAAAAGACCATTGGCGTTGCCGTCACAGACAACTTCCTGAGCGTTGCGACCCCGCTTGAAACCATCAAGCGCAAGAAATTCGGACTGGATGCCGCGCGCCTGACAGAGCTGATCAAGGAACGCCACATCGGCGGTCTGGTGCTCGGTCTGCCCCGCAACATGGACGGTTCCGAAGGGCCACGGTGCCAGTCGACACGCGCATTTGCCCGGAACTTTGACCGCATCGCGCCCCTGCCGATCACATTTTGGGATGAGCGTTTGTCCACTGTCGCAGCCGAACGCGCATTGCTGGAGGCGGATACGACCCGAAAACGTCGCGCTGAGGTCATTGATCACGTGGCAGCGGGCTATATCTTGCAAGGAGTGCTTGACCGTCTGGCGGTTCTGCGTCGGCAAGGAGACACCGGTGACCGATAAAGTCTGGAAGCGTGACGAGGTGGAAAGCCCCTGCGTCAAAATCTGCGTGGTCCATCCCGAAGCGCGGCTGTGTACAGGGTGTTTACGGTCCATTGACGAGATCACACAATGGTCCCGGATGAGCGCAGAGGCGCGGCGTGCCGTCATGGATGAGCTGCCTGCCCGCGCGGGTCAACTGACAAAGCGGCGCGGCGGGCGCGCGGCGCGTCTGGCGCGATCTTGATTTGATCTGAAGGCTATCGCGCGTCCGCGATCCTAAAAAGCAGGTCGATCCCTGCATCCCAGGTGATTGCTCCCTCAAACGCTGCTGGTGGGTGGTTTGAGTTGTCGGCAAAAGCACTCAGCCCTGCGAAACTGCAGATTTCCGGTTTGTGAAAGTCTCCCTTCACCCCGAACGCCCTTGCGTTGAACGGTGCGCGATCTGCGTCCCAATACGCCAATCGCCCCGCTGCGCCTGTCATGATGACTGCCATTTCTCGTGTCCCGCAGTGTCTGTTGTTATGGGGACCGTTGTCCGTGTCTTAGGTGGCAACAATGGGGCGCAGACAGGGTTATTGTTTGGAATGTTGCTGTGGCTTACGGGGAGGCCAACCACTCTTGGGCGCCAAACTGAGGTCGGAAATACGCCACCATGCGCCCTTCTGGCGGGGCTGTGTCGCCCTTGGCCCAAGGGGCCACGCCGTGCAACATATGGCGATGCAGCAAGACCGATTGCCCGGGTTGCATGTGCACAGGCTGCGGCGTGATGCGCTCAAATACCTCAGCCCGCGCCGCCTGATACCCTGATGTGAGGTCCACCTGAGTGGGGTCGTGATCGGCAATGAGGGCGCGAAATGCCTCTCCCATGATAACTTGGCTCCCCGGCCACACCATGAGCGGGGCGGCATCGGCGTGATTGAGCGGCAGACCCAGAATGAAGGCGTGCGGTTCTCGCAGATATCGGCGGCGGTCCGGCCCGATGGGCAGCAGACCATCCACATGCGCGGCATGACGCTTGATCCGGTAGCGGTGGTTTGCGTCACTCTCTTGGGTGTCCTGCCCCGGGTAGCCGGGATAGACGATGGACAGCTGGGCCGCATGCCACGCAGGTGGCGCAGAGATATGCGCTTGCCACGGCCCCCTGAGCGGCACCCGCTCAATGCTGCCATCTGGTGCATTTGGCAAAGCGTCAACACCCACAAACCACGTCTCTTTGTGGCGCATGTTGGCCGCGCGCACGTGTGGATCCGCGGCAATACCCTTTGCCACAGCCAACGCAGCGGCGGCCCAGTCGGTTACCTTGGGATCCACGTCAAAGACGGCATAGCCATCTCTGGCCAAATGCTCCGTTACCACCCCAGCGCCTTGCGCAGCATGTTCAGTGCCACCAGCACCAGAAAGACGGCAAACACCCGTTTAAGCGGTTTGGGATCCATCGCATGGGCCAGCTTCACCCCCCAAGGGGCCGTGACCAAGGTCATGGCAATGATGATCGCAAACGCCACCAGATTGACGGTGCCGATGGTCAAAGGCGGCGCACCGCTTTGCATCGGCACCAGCAAAAACCCGATCACCGCAGGCACAGCAATCAGCACACCAAACCCCGCAGCAGTTGCAACAGCGCGGTGGATCGGGGTGTTATAAAGGCTCATCAACGGCACGCCAAAGCTGCCGCCCCCGATGCCCATCAGCACTGACATAAACCCCACAAGCGGCGACAAGGCCGCACGCAACAGACCCGCAGGCATCGCCTGCCCCAGACGCCATTCCGCCCGACCGAACCCCATGTAAAGACCAACGATCAATGCCAGCACCCCAAAGATCGCCTGAAGCGTGTTGGACCGCAACTGCGCCACCACCAACACACCAATCACCGCCCCCACAACGATGCCCGGTGCCCAGCGTCGCAGGATATCCCAATCCACCGCGCCTTTTTTGTTGTGGCTCATCACAGAGCGCACCGAGGTCACGATGATCGTGGCCAGCGATGTGGCCAGACACATCTGCATCAGCTGCGGACCTTCATATCCAAGTGTCTGAAACGCATAGAAAAATGCAGGGACGAGAACAATGCCACCGCCGACGCCCAACAGCCCGGCCAACACCCCGGCAAAGGCCCCGATGAACATGAGCAAAAGGCCCATCTGGATCACAAGCAATGTTTCGGGCATGTCCGTCTCTCCGCGCAGGTTGCCGCGTTGCTACACTGCTTGCTGCTCCGCCGCTAGAGCCTCCACCGCCGAAAGGGCTGCCAGCACCAGCTCCGGCCCGGCACCGGGTTTCGGGGCCCCTTCGGACAGCATCCGCCGCCACCCCCGCGCACCGGGTCGGCCCGCAAACAGACCCAGCATGTGTCGTGTGATCTGGCTCAGCTTGCCCCCTGCGGTCAGGTGCGCCTCGATATACGGCAGCATCTGACGCACGGCGTCCTCAGGGCGGCTGTCGCGCCCTCGTCCGAAGATCACCCGGTCCGCTCTGCACAGGATGTCGGCGGGTTGATGATAGGCGGCGCGTCCAATCATTACACCATCAAGGCCACTGTCGAGCAGCGCCTTCGCCTGATCAAGGGAGGTGATGCCACCGTTGATTGAGATATGCAGATTTGGGAAATACCCTTTCATCTGCTGCACCAGCGGATAGTCCAGCGGCGGAATATCGCGGTTCTCCTTGGGCGACAGCCCTTGCAGCCAGGCCTTTCGCGCATGAATGGTCACGCGCGTGCATCCGGCGGCGACGACGCGGGCAAGAAACTCTGGCAGCACCTCTTGTGGGTCCTGATCATCCACACCGATGCGGCATTTGACGGTCACTTCGACGTCCACCGTTGCGCGCATCTCGGCCACGCATTCAGCAACAAGTGCCGGTTGCTCCATCAAGACGGCACCAAAGCAGCCTGATTGCACCCTGTCAGAAGGACAGCCGACATTGAGGTTGATCTCATCGTAACCCGCCTGCGCCCCGAGCTTTGCTGCCTGCGCCAGCTCCTTTGGGTCAGAGCCGCCCAGTTGCAGCGCCACAGGATGTTCTGAAACGTCATGCTCAAGCAGATGCAATGCCCCGCCCCGCACCAACGCCGGGGCCGTCACCATTTCGGTATAAAGCAACGCCTCATGGCTCAGCAGCCGGTGCAGATACCGGCAATGCCGGTCTGTCCAGTCCATCATCGGTGCAACGCTCAGGCGGGCGGACCTGGTGATGTCGGCATGGGTCAGGGATGTGGCGGGCTGTGTCATATGGCGCGGCGCTTAGCACGCCGCGACCACAAGCGCAAAGGCCTAGCCTGCCAGAGACGGCAGCCAGAGCACAATGCCGGGGAAAGCCACCAGCAAGGCGATGGTCACCGCGTCCGCGACAAAGAACGGCGTCACGCCCCGAAATACGTCCTGTACGGTCAGATCATCCCGCACGCCTGCAACCACAAAGCAATTGAGACCAATGGGCGGTGTGATCAAACAAAACTCCGCCATCTTGACCACCAGAATGCCGAACCAGATTGCACACATCGGCCCTGACATCCCAAAGGCAGAGTCGGCAGCTGCGACGTTCTCGCCCCCATTTAGCGCCATGACCGCGGGATAGACCACGGGCAACGTCAGCAGCAGCATTCCGATGGCATCCATGAACATGCCCAGCACCGCATAGGCCAGCAGAATGCAGACCAGAATGACAATCGGCTTCATGTCAAGCGCGGTGATCCACGCGGCAAAGGCGTCTGGCAGTTCCGCAAACCCCAAAAACCGCACGTAAATCAGCACACCCCAGATGATGGTAAAGATCATCACCGTCAATTTGGCCGTGTCCAGCAGTGCTTCTTTCAGCTGGCCCCAACGCATCCCCCGCCAGAGCGCCATCAGGAACACGATAAATGCGCCCACGGCACCGCCTTCTGTGGGTGTGCCCCAAGCATCGCCAAAGGGGTTGTAGACAAAGAAGATGATGATCACGACGACGGCCACGATGGGCAGCGCCGGCGGAAGCGAGGCAAAGCGCTCCCCCCATGTGAACCCGCGCACCGGAGGCCCGACGTTTTTCCAGATCACCGCAATACCGATGATCAGGGTGGCATAGACAATCGCAGAGAAAGCACCGGGAATGAAGCCTGCGAGCAGCAGCTTTCCCACGTCCTGCTCCACGATGATCGCATAGATCACGAGGATTGCAGAGGGCGGAATGAGCGAGGCAAGCGTGCCCCCTGCGGCAACGACACCTGCGGCAAACTGTTTGTTATATCCAATCTTGAGCATCTCTGGGATGGCGATGCGCGCGAAAACCGCCGCCGTCGCCACCGATGCGCCGGAGACCGCCGCAAACCCGGCCGTGGCGAAAACGGTAGAGACCGCGAGCCCTCCCGGCACCCATGCAAACCAGCGTTTGCAGGCCTCAAAAAGCGCGGTGGTCAGTTTCGCGTAATAGGCCAGATAGCCGATCATGATGAAAACGGGAATGAGGCTCAGGACCTGCGCGGAAACTTTGGAATGCGGCGTGAGGCCCGCAATCTTGACGCTGATTTCAACGGCTTTCCAGAACCGGTCGGGGTCATAGTCAAAGCCGTTCCAGCGCAACCAGACAAGACCCACAAACCCCGCAAGCCCCGCCGCAAAGGCAACGCGCATTCCAAGGACGACCATCAAAAGCATGCCACCAGAGACCCATAGGCCGATATCAATAGGCTCCATCAGTCTGCCCCTTCCAACGCTTCGGCTTCAATCCGGGCCTGTTCGGCCACGCTGAGGTTCAGCGGCACGGCGACCGGGCTTTCCAGCCCAAGCACCAGAGCGCGCCCATAGCCCCAAGCCTGCAAGAGCAGGCGCAGCACAAGCACGCCAAAGGCGATGGGAACGATGAGTTTGGAGGGCCAGATCGGAATGCCCACATCAATGGAGCTGTCACGGCTGCACAGGGGACGCGCGCAATCAAACGAGCGGTCGAAATGTTCCCATGCGCCCCAGGTCAGCGCCACGATGAGCAAAAGGATCAAGAGGACTGAGACCAGTTCAAAGAACCACAAAACCCGGCCTTTGAGTGCAGAAACCAGCATATCCATTCGGATATGCGTCCCGTCACGTTGCACGTAGGAGACGCCCATGATCGCAATGATCGGCATCGCGGCCTCAATGTAGTCCACATAGCCCATCATGGGCGATGCAAAGAACTTGCGCCCGGTCACCGAGTATGCCGCGAGAAACATGAGCGAGAAGATGGCTAAGCCAGAGAGCAAAGCGCAGAAACGCTCCACAGGCAAAAGCATCCGGTCCAACTTGCTGAGTGTGCTGGAGTCTTCCAGCACCGCGGCTGATCCTGCCATCGTCCTCTCCCCCCGAAGAGCGGATGGGCCTGAGGCCCACCTTATTGTTAGTGATTATATGTGTGAGGTGGGCCTGAGGCCCACCTTACGTCTTATGTGCCGCCAAAGCAGTCAGGATCAGCTGCCAGACTTGGCATCAGCCAGTGCTTTGACCACCAGATCATAAAGCTCCTGACCCGGCAGGCCCTGACCTTCCATGTCCGCAATCCACTTGTCACGAATGGGTGCCGCCGCCTTGGCGCGGAACTCTTCGATGACATCGGGGGCGATCTCAACTTTCTTCACGCCCTTCTCTTCGAGCACGGCGTCCCACTTTTCCAGCAGCTCAGCGTAGTTTGCCAGATAGTGATCAAGCGCTTCATCGACGGAGGAATCCAACGCATTCCGCTCATCGTCTGACAGGCTCTCATAGGCGTCGATGTTGACGACCACAGGGCAGTTCACGGTGCCAGGGTTGAGGTTTGCCGTCCACCAGTCGGCCTGATTGATCGTGCCAAAGCTCAGGTGTGCGTGCTGGGCAAAGGCCACCGTATCCACAACGCCGCTTTCCATCGCCTGATAGGCTTCGGTCGCCGTCACGGAGGTCGGGACACCACCCACGGCCTCAAACGCCTGACCGAGACCACCCGTTGCACGCACGCGCATGCCCTCAAAATCGGCCAGCGTCATGCGCGGATCGCCGGTGCCAACGATGTTGTACTGCGGCATGGGCGAGGTCATCAGCAGCTTGGCATTCCACTGCGCCATCTCTTCTGTGGCGGCAGGGTGGGCGTAGACGGCCTTGGATACAGCGACTTCTTGATCAAGGTTTTCAACCCCCAGGAACGGCAGTTCCAGTACGGTGATCACACGGTTCTTGTCGCGGTGGTAGCCCGCGCAGAACTGCGCCATTTCAAACGCGCCGATGGAGATACCATCAAGGTTTTCGCGGTTCTTGGACAAGCCACCGTAGCTGACATTTATGGTGAACTCGCCACCGGTTTTTTCGCTCACCAGCTCTGCGATTTTCTCAACATGCTCGGTAAATGCACGGCGCTTGCCCCAGACGGACACGTTCCATTCGGTTGCGGCTGCTTCGCTCACAAAGGCAAAGCTGATGGCGCAGACGGCTGCGGTGCTCAGATACTTGGTCATTGATGTTTCTCCCTTTTGTGCGCACCCTCCTCGGCGCGCTTGTCGGGCAAGCTAGCGTGATGGCCGCAGACTGCCAACCCCGGTTTACTTCAACTCAACTTCAACAAAAGACATCACCGCTTCACCTGCGTTGATCACGTTGTGTTCAATGCCCGTGTCGCGGGCATAGCAGTCACCCGTATCAAAGGAGACCTCGCGCGATTGACCGTCCGGTTCTTCCAACAGCATTTTGCATGGGGTCAGCGTGGTGATGACATAATCCATCCCGTGCGTGTGCCACCCTGTCTCTGCGCCGGGCGCAAAATCAAACCGGGTCACGCGCACGCGATCCGTATCGACAAGTTGGGTTGCCTGAGCTTGGGGTCTAGTCATAAGAATTGCTCCAATATGTTAAGGTAAGGTGGCCTACGGCACGACGACGATGTTGCCTACATGAGATTTTGCAATGAAGGCCTCTTGTGCTGCGTGCAAATCTTCCAGCGGATAAGTGGCCGCCAAAAGCGGTTTGATCTCTCCCGCTTCAATATACTGGATCAGATCAGCGAAAACATGGGGCGGCACGACGGTAGAGCCATGAAACGTCAGATCGTTGAGGTACATCGTGCGCAGATCCAGCGACACCATCGGCCCTGCAATTGCACCCGAACAGGCGTACCGCCCCCCTCGCGCCAGCACGTCGATCAGCTGGGGCCAATACGCCCCACCGACGATGTCACAAACAACTGTCACTGTTGCGGTCCCTATTGCGCGTTGCAAATCAGAACCAAGGTTTTCCGGCGCGCGCTCCAATACCGCATCAGCGCCCAACCCGCGCACCTGATCGTGCTTGGCGGCACTTGCAAGTGCCACCACCTGTGCCCCGCGCCGTTTGGCCAGCTGCACCAAGGCAGAGCCAACGCCACCCGAGGCTCCGGTCACCAGCACACGATCCTCAGGCCCGACACCTGCCCGTGCAAGCATCCCTTCCGCGGTGGTGTACGAACAGCTGAACGTGGCCAGCTCTGCATCGCTCAGCGGGCTGTCGACCACGCCCACATTGCGGTGGTCGGCGGTGGTGTATTGCGCAAAGCCGCCATCACGCTCCGATCCGAAGTATCCGGTCTTGTCCCGATCAAACGGAGTGTCCCAATCCCGCAGCCAGCAATCCACCAGCACGCGTTTACCGATCAACGCGTCATTGGCGTTTACGCCCACAGCAACAACCGTTCCTACGGCATCCGCCCCCTGAATGCGCGGGAAGGCCAAAGGCGCGCCACCCCAAGACGGGTCAGCGTCATCCTTGGTCTGTGCCCCTCCCCCTTCGGTGGCGCCTGTCACCGTCTTGGAGTACCATCCTGTGCGCGTATTGATGTCCGTGTTGTTCAGCCCGCAGGCACCCACACGGATCAGCACATCATCCGGCCCGACCTGCGGCATGGGCCAATTGGTGTGATGCCGCAAAGCATCAAAACCGCCGTGCTCATGCAGGACAAAGGCAGACATCGTTTTGGAAAGATCAGTCATAAGAAGGTACTTTTCTTCAAGAGAAATTCAGGCGGGCACACCGCTGTGCGCATCCTTGGTCAAGCCTGCCAAAGTGGCAAGCCTTGTGTTGTGTATGGCCCGGTCAAAAGCCCCCAAGATCGGCGCGCTGCAGTTATGCAAAACCGCCAGCCCGAAAAATCCTTTGCATACACGCACACACCAACCAGTTGCGTATTCCTTTCCAGAACATCGGCGCTATGATCCCGCCTGAGAAACAGGAGCCATTTGCCACGCGCACAGGTTCCGACACGACTGCCAAGGAAGGAAAGTCACATGTCAGACACAGCCGCAAAAACCTATCCGCCATCCCCTGAGATGGCCGCCAACGCCCATGTCAACGCCGCGCGCTACACTGAGATGTATGATGCGTCCATTGCGGACCCTGATGCCTTTTGGCGCGAACAGGGCGGGCGCGTGGACTGGATCAAACCGTTTACGCAGGTGAAAGACGTCGACTACACGTTGGGCAACGTCCACATCAATTGGTACGCCGACGGGCAGTTGAACGTCGCGGCCAATTGCATTGACCGCCATCTTGAGACGCGCGGCGATCAGACCGCCATCATCTGGGAGCCGGACAGCCCGGACGATGACGCGCTGCACATCACCTATCGCGAACTGCACACGAATGTCAGCCGCATGGCCAATGTGCTCAAGAATCTAGGGATCGGCAAAGGGGACCGCGTGGTGATCTACATGCCGATGATCCCCGAGGCCGCATATGCCATGCTGGCATGCGCCCGCATCGGTGCAATCCATTCCATTGTGTTCGCTGGCTTCTCTCCTGATGCGTTGGGGGCACGGGTCAACGGCTGTGATGCAAAACTGGTGATTACCTCTGATGGTGCCCCGCGTGGTGGGCGGGTCACCAACCTCAAGGACAATGTCAATCAGGCGCTTTTGAACGACTTTGATGAAGTCAAATGCCTTGTTGTGCGCCGCACCGGTCAGCAGGTGGCGTGGCGCGGTGATCTGGATTTCTGGTTGCACGAAGAGCTTGAGAGCGTCTCGGACGATTGCCCGCCCGAGGCGATGGATGCCGAAGACCCGCTGTTCATCCTTTATACCTCAGGCTCCACCGGTCAGCCCAAAGGCGTGGTCCATACCACCGGCGGCTACCTTGTTTTTGCCTCCCTCACCCATGAGGTGACCTTTGATTATCACGACGGGGATATCTATTGGTGCACGGCTGATGTCGGCTGGGTGACTGGCCACAGCTATATCGTCTACGGGCCGCTGGCCAATGGTGCGACGACGTTGATGTTTGAAGGTGTGCCAACCTATCCCGATGCCTCTCGCTTCTGGCAGGTTTGTGAAAAGCACAAGGTAAATCAGTTCTATACCGCACCCACCGCCATCCGCGCGTTGATGGGGCAAGGCGATGACTTTGTGAAAAAGGCCGATCTGTCCAGCCTGAAATTGCTCGGCACTGTCGGAGAGCCGATCAACCCAGAGGCGTGGAACTGGTATAACGACGTTGTTGGCGGCGGGCGCTGTCCTATCGTGGACACATGGTGGCAAACCGAAACAGGCGGCCATCTGATGACCCCCCTGCCCGGTGCCCATGCGATGAAACCGGGTGCCGCGATGAAGCCGTTTTTCGGCGTCAAACCGGTTGTGTTGGAACCCACCACGGCTGAAGAGCTGACAGGCAACCCGGTTGAGGGCGTGCTGTGCATCGCGGACAGTTGGCCGGGGCAGATGCGCACGGTCTGGGGCGATCACGCGCGGTTTGAGAAAACCTATTTCGCGGATTATCCCGGCTACTACTTCACCGGGGATGGCTGCAAGCGCGACGCCGATGGCGACTATTGGATCACAGGCCGTGTGGACGATGTGATCAACGTCTCCGGTCACAGGATGGGCACGGCGGAGGTCGAAAGCGCGCTGGTGGCGCATGCCAAGGTGGCCGAAGCCGCGGTTGTCGGCTATCCGCATGACATCAAAGGGCAAGGCATCTATTGCTATGTCACGCTGATGGGCGGCGAGGAGCCTTCGGAAGACCTGCGCAAGGAGTTGCGAACATGGGTCCGCACCGAGATCGGGCCGATCGCCTCTCCCGATCTGATCCAATGGGCACCGGGCCTGCCAAAAACACGCTCAGGCAAGATCATGCGCCGCATCCTGCGCAAGATTGCCGAGGACGATTTTGGTGCATTGGGGGACACGTCGACGCTCGCGGACCCCTCTGTGGTGGACGACCTGATCGAAAACCGCATGAACCGCAGCTGACCCGCGCCCCGACCAAACACATAAAATCGCCGCGATCCGGTCCTGATCAGGTCTGGATCGCGGTTTATTGTCTGGCATATCCCTGGCGGCGCGCTAACTGCGCGAACAGGCAGGGACAGCACAGACAAGGATCGCCTGATGGGCCTCTATGGACAAATCAACACGCCCATGTCACCGCAAGATACGATGCAACGTGACATGATTTCCCTTTCCCCTGCCGACGGGCAGGCCCTGCGCCGCGCCTTTGGGCGGTTTGGCACAGGTGTGACCATTGTGACCACCCAGACGGCGGAGGGGCCGCTTGGCATGACGGCGAACTCCTTTTCCTCCGTCTCGCTTGATCCGCCACTGGTGCTGTGGTCCGCAGCTCTGCGCTCAATGCGCCATGATGCCTTTGTGCAGGCTGACACCTACTGCATTCATGTTCTGGGCGAAGATCAACAAGATCTGGCTTTGCACTTTGCGACCCAAGGCCACGACTTCTCCCGGTTCGACTGGGAAGAAGGCCCTGATGGTGCGCCACAACTCAAAGGTTGCCTTGCCGCGTTCCACTGCACGCCTTTTGCGATCCATCCGGCGGGCGATCACTCCATGATCGTGGGCGAAGTAAAGCACGCAGCCCAGTGCCCGGGCAGCGGCGCTGGATTGCTCTTTGATCAGGGCCGCTTTGGCACGTTCAAACCGCAAGACGACGCCTAGTTTCAGTAATCTTTCTCAAAGAATATGCCGATGCCGCTGTTCCCATCTGAGCCAAGCGTCGCCTTGCCTTTGAGGTTGGATGTGATGTCGAGGTTGAGCGATACCTCGCCCGTTCCGTCAGAGGCCGCCGTGACATCCGTATAGACGTTTTCAGAGATATACTTACCCGCGCGCACCGCTGTGGCACCGCTGTCGGTGGTTGTCACGTCCAGATCATCCAGCCCAAACCCCTCGCGCAGGTTTGAGATCACACCGATGCCCTCACGCCCGGCAAGGCTGGCCACGGCATTGGCAAGTTGCAACGCTTGAAAGGCCGAAATCTCAGAGATGCTGCGCCCAAAAAGAAGCTGTGCGAGCACTTCATCCTGCGGGGCTTCCGGGGTGGATTCAAACTTGACCTCAGGCGCATCAGCTGGCCCTTCGACGATCACGCGCACTTCTCCCGCTTGCGCTTCTGTGACGGAGACAAAGCGGATATAGGGCACAAGATCACCCTGAAACTGGATGGCCCCTTCTTCCAGATCAAACCGCTGTGCCAGAATGTTGAGCCGCCCGCGCAAGAGGTCAAACCGTCCCGCCGAAATGATGCGGTTGGTTGATCCGGTCAGCCGCAGGGCACCGCCCAATTCCGCGTCTAGGCCGCGTCCCCGCACAAAAATCCGGTTGGGGGCCGAAACCCGCAGGTCCAGTCCGAAACCCGGCCCCCGATCTGAGGCTGTCGTGGCCTGCTCTGCCGCCGTATCAAGCCCGGCCTTGCGGCGGGTCGAAAGCACCGGGCGCGTCGCGCCAATATGATTGATCGCAGGAATATCGCCAATCGTTGTGAGCCCTGTCGAGGGGACGTTTACTGTTGTCTCGCCCACGTCAATCTGCCCTGTGATCCGCGCGCCACCGCGCAGAGGTCCGGCCACACGCACCGCCCCTCCCAGCGATGTCCGATAGAGACGCGGATCGATCAGCACCAGAGTGTCGAGGCCCACCTGAATGTCAGCCGCCAAAGACGACGTCAGCGCGACGCTGCCCGCCGCACGCACTTGCCCCCCGTTGCTGCCCTGTCCTGTCACATCAAGCTGTGCACGGCTGTTGGCCAACCGCACATCTGCGGCGATGTTCTGCAAAGCCACACGCAAATTTGGCGCACTGAACGTCGCACCCGCCGTCTGCACCCGGCCTGTGACCGAAGAAAGACGTGCCGGACCGTTCACTTGCAGATCAAAGGTCGCTTGCCCCTGCAGGTCGCGGGGGGCCAGAAACGGCGCGCTCAACCCCAAAGGGGCGCTGCCGCCGACATTGAGGTTCAGGGTGCCGTCCGCGCGCACCAATCCGCCAAGGGTGACCTGCGTGCTCGAAGGCCCAACCGCGTCCGAGGTCACTTGCCATCCGCTGCCGTCCTTGCGCGCATTGCCTGTCGCCTTCAGCGGGCCATTCACCTGCGGGACGATGGCGCCGATGTTTGGCATCTCAAGCCGGAAATCGACATTTGCCGCAGGCCCCGTCACGATGCCCCGCACCGAAGCGCTGGCGGAGTAGGGTCCAGCCGCCGTGGTCTCCAACGCAATGCCGATTGCGGTCTGGCGCACAACACCGTTGGCCGAAAGCGGCCCGGAAATCCCCGGCACCAACGGGTTCACCTGTGGCAGGGCAAATTCAAAGCTCAGGTTCATGTCCGGCCCGGTGGCCAGCCCTTCGACGCGCGCGGTGCTGGCGTAAGGCCCGGTGACGCGCGTCGACACACGAAACCCCTGCGCGGTTTGCAACAGGTTGCCTGTCGCCGTCAAAGGACCGTTGAGCTGTGGCACAATCGGCTGCACATCCGGCACCGCGAGGTCGAAATCGAGGTTCAAATCTGGTGTGACCACCCCGGCAAGTGCTGCCTTGATGCGGTAGGGACCAGTTGCGTTTGTCTCAATCTGCCAGCCTTCCGGTGTTTGCCACACTGTCCCTTTGGCCGTCACAGGCCCATCTATCTGATCTGCAAATGGTTTGACGTTCGGCACATCCGCGGTGAAATCGAGCGATGCATCTGGCCCCGTCACCAGACCTTGGGCGGTCAGCGCCGCCTTGTAGGGGCCATCCGTCACCGCATCGACGGTCCAGCCGCGTGCGTCCTGTGTGGCTTTGGCCGTGACGGTCATGGGGCCATCGTATTGAGGCACCACGAGGCCGACATCCTGCAACCGGAATGTGGCGACAACATCGCTGTCTTCGCTGCGCAGCGCAGCGCGGCCTTTGAGGTCTAGTGCTGCGTTCTCAAGCGTCAGATCGCGCAGGAAAGTGCCGGTTTCATCCCGTTTTGCATTCACGCTCAGCTCAGTACGGCCCGCCAAAACCGCATCCGCCTGCGGCACACCGATCCGTAAATCCTGTGTCATCCCGCGCACCGCCAGATCGAACTGGCCGCTCAACGGGACAACTTTGCCTTCCAGACCCAGCGCGCTTTGTCCGTCGAGCTCCCTGCCCGCCAAAGCTGAAAAACGGCTCAGGTCATCTGCCTGCAAGGCCGCGTCCAAAACCGTCTCAAAGCCGCTTTCCAGACCGGAGATCACCGCGTCACCGGTCAACGCATAATCCGCCCCGGCAAGGGACAGCCCTTGCACTTCGGTTGGCTGGCCTTCGGCATAAGTGATCCGCGCGGTCCCGGTGACCGCGTCGCCAACAGCTTCCGCCACGGCCTGATCCGTGATGGCCAGCCCTGATGCACCGAACCGAATGTCGCCCAAAAACGCGGCGATGCTGCCCGCGCCTCCGTCTAGCGTACCGTCCAAGGCGACGGTGGTTTCATCAATCGCCAGACCTGCAAGCGCAAAGCCCAAGACGTCAAAATCAGCGTCAATCGCATTACCACCAGCGGCGTTGTAATCGACCCGCAAGGTCACATCCTGTACTGTCGTCCCCTCGCCCCCTACCGGCAAGAGGATCGGCGTGCCATCGGGGTTTGCAATCCGCCCAGTGATATCGATCAGGGTGGGCCATCCTTCGGGGTTCAACGCAAGCGTGCCTTCGAGGTTGGCCGCCTGCGCGTTCAACGCAAACGTGCTCAGCTCAATCGCGCCGTTGCTTTCCAAAAGCGCGTCCACCTTGAGGGCGACCTCCTCGCCAAAGAACGCGCGGTACCGCGGTGCAAGCAAAGCGGTGATGTCCCCTCCAATGTCGGCTTTCACACGGCGATCAGGCGTCGACGACGCCCGACGCGGTGTCTGACTGCTCAGCTCCACCTGACCTGTCAGGCGCTCCTGCCCTTCGCTTGCCACTTTGACATCAGCCACAAAAGCGTCCAGCGGGCCGCTGCCCTGAACCTGCAAGTCGATGTCGGGTTGACCGGGGATGCTCAGCACCCGAGCGGCGATACCCTCGTCGCCTTCGCTGAGGTCTACCAACAGGTCGAGCAGATTGTCGCTGCGTGCGTAGTTCCCTTTGATGGCAAAGCTGCCGCGCTTGCCGTCGGTGCGGCTGGCCAACAGATCAATGTCGGCAAGGGTGTCGTTGAATATGGCAGACGCTGACACCGATAAATGTGCGGCCTCCCCCAACAAGGGAGCACCAAGGTTGATTTGCTGGATTGCAAATTCCCTCACCTCAATGGAGACGGGCAATTCCGGCAACCTGAAAGGCGCGGCTTCTGCGTCTGGCAAAGCCTCCCCTTCCGCGTTGGGAAGGCGCGGAATATCCAGTGCCGCCGCTGTCAGTTTTTCGACCTCAAGCCTGCCGCGCAACAAGGCTGACCGGTTCCACTCCAGTTTCACGCCTTCAAGGGTCAGCCAGATGCCCTCCGCGTCAGCAATTGTCATCCGGGAAAACCGCGCAGAAGAGCTGAGTGCGCCCTCAAAGCCGTCAATACTGACGGCGCGCCCAGCGCCGCTGAGCGCATCCTGCAAGGTGCGGGTCAGGAAACCCTTGTCGTCCTCCTGCGCTATCCCAGTGATCAGGGACACAAACCAAAGCGCGCTGGCCGCAAGGAAGACCCGCAAAACCCGCATCAAAACGCCTGCCCGATGCCGATATAAATCTGGAAATTGTCATCCACATCAGGACCTGACGTAGGAACGGCGACATCGACCCGGATCGGACCGATCCCAGTGTTATACCGCAGACCGAGACCCGCACCTGAATGCCATTCGCCGGAGCCGTCGTAGAACTCTTCAGCCCCGACATAGCCGCCATCAATGAACCCAACGATCCCGATGGTGTCTGTTACCGCAACCCGTGCCTCCGCAGAGACCGCGACAAAACTGCGCCCGCCTGCGATGTTGCCCCCGCCCAGATCGACACCCAAGTCCTGATAGGGTTGCCCGCGCACTGTCCCCCCGCCCCCGGAGTAGAAAAGGTAATCCGCCGGCGCTTCGCTTTGCGCAGGTCCAAATACCGACCCCAGTTGCCCGCGCAGGGCAAACGTCACAGGGCGCGTGGTGCCGAAGGTGCGGTAGGCACGTGCATCCACATAGGTGCGCACACCGTTGTCGGACCCGCTGACCGCCAGAAAGGGCGTCAGGCTTGCGTTAATGTAGTACCCGTTTTTTGCATTGAGCCTGTCATCCCGGTAGTCAAACTTGGCCCCCAGCGGCAGCGTCAGCAACGTGTATCTGTTCTCTCCAAAGACATCGCGTGTCTCTGCCCGGCGCAGCCCAACGCCAAGGGTGTATGTCCGCTCTTGGCTTGCGATCCGCTCTATCCCCGTTTCAAGATCAAGCTGGCGGGAGAAAAAATTGACCTCATCCAATTGCTCAAGCGAGGCAGAGGCATAAAAGTTGGTGTCCTCGTTAAAGGTGGCAGGCCGTTCAAAGCGCGCCGACAAGCGGTAGTCTTCGCCACCTGAGTTGCCGCCGATGCCCTTGACCTCCCCCTCAATGCGCAACCGTTCTGCGCCGCCCAGCAGATTGCGGTGCAGCCAGAACGCGCTCAGCGTCAGCCCCTCAAGTGACCCAAGTTCCGCCCCAAAACCAAATCGGCGCGGCACTGCTTCGGTCACCTGCGCCGTGATCGGCAATGTATCATCGGGGCCAATCCGCTCTGCTTCAAGCAAGGCCACAGCACTGAATGCGCCGGTTCTGCGCAGGCGCGTGGCGGCAAGGCGCAATTCGTCGGGCGAATAGGTGCCGCCCACCGGGAGACCCGCGATATCGAGTATCCGTTCGGTGCGCACCGCCGCGTTTCCCTTGACGCCAAGCGGGCCAAACCGCAACCGCGGCCCGGGGTTGAGCCGCAAATCAGCATTGATGATCCGCTCTGCATGGCGCGCGGTCAGGTTCTGGCTGGACAGGGCGGCCTTGGCATGGCCCTGCGCACGCCAGCCATCAATGCCCGCCGCCACAGTATCTTTCAAAACGCTCAGGCGCGCGGTCTGGCCTTTGGCGAACCCGTCCGGCACCTCCGTTTGCGGGGCGAGCGGGCCAATCTCCGTGCGGTCAAACCGAAAGAGCGGCCCTGTCTCAACCTTGATCACGGCGCGGTCGATGCGCCGCGGCGGCTGCACCGGCGGAATGGCAGAGGCATCAACACCATCCAGCGTGATGGAGATCACCGGGCCGAAATATCCGTTATCATAAAGGACCGCCAAAAGCCGCCCGTAGTCAGCCTGCGCCGCTGCAACGATTTCCTGACTGGAGGGGGTGATCTCTTCTGACGTTTGCTCAAAGAGCAAGGAACCACCCGCAAGCGTCTGGTAGAGGTCGCTGTCCTGAGCCACGCCAGACAGTCGGACCTCCGCCGCGTTGACGACGCTCAGCCCTGTGGCAAGGGACACGCCCAAAGCCGCAAGCGCGCTGCGCGCCCAAAATCCATGCTCTACCATCGCTCGTACACCGCTTGCCCTAACTGGAACCGGGGTGCCGCGTTTGCCGCGATCATTTCCCAACGCCGGGTCTTGTGCCATTTCTCAAGATGTAGCTTGAAACCGGGTTAAGGTGCAAACGATCCTTGGCAAAAGCGCGCAGTTGTGAAGCGTCTCGCGAAAATTCGGATTAAAGCCCGCAGTGGTGGTGTTCTTTGCCCGTCATGCGTAAGTTGATCTAAATATGAGGGCATCACAAATGCGTCTGTCGAAAGAAATCCTTTCAGTACTACCTGCACCCTTATGACCATAAGATTGTTGCGCACGCTTATCGCGGTGGCCGACACCGACACATTCAGCGCGGCGGCTGAGGTTGTGCATGTCACGCACGCCGCGGTCAGTCAGCAAATGCAGGCGCTGGAGGCCGATCTGGATGTCGCGTTGTTCAACCGCGCCACCCGCACACCGGAGCTGACCCCGATCGCACATCAAATCGTCGCCAAAGCCCGTCGCATTGTTGCGGAATATGATAATCTGGTGCCTTCTGTGATGGCTGATGGTGGCCTGAGCGGGGTGATCACGCTGGGGGTCTTGCGCACGACATTGACAGGTCTCACACCTCAGGCGATGGCGGTGCTCAAGGCGAAGTTTCCGCAGATTGGCCTGCACCTCCGGCCGGGATTGACCGGAACGCTTTTGGCCGACATCGAACGGGGGACACTGGATGCTGCGATCATCACCAAACCGCATTTGATGCCTGTTGGTATCGAGTTTCGCGGCCTGACCGAAGAACCCATGCAGCTGATCGCGGCGGTGGAGGAACCGGGCGATGACCCCTTGGCGTTATTGCGCACACGCCCCTTTATCCGGTTCAATCGCAATGCCGTGCTGGGAACGCTGATTGAAAACTGGATACTGTCGAAACGGATCAAAGTGTCCGAGACGATGGAACTCGACAGTCCCGAAGCCATTGCCAGCATGGTGCAGGCCAACCTTGGCGTCTCTATTGTGCCCGACCTCGCCGTCAAACCGCAGGTCAGCACACCTGTGAAACAGATCAGCCTTGGGCCGGATGCGCCAACGCGTACACTGGGCCTTGCCTTTCCCGCAAACCACATCAAAACCCGCGCCATTGATGAAATTTTTGACGCATTGACCGGGATCATCGCCCGATCACACCCCGATAAGACGAGCCTGCGTACATGACGTCGCAGACCATTTTGTTCCTGACCCTGGGCGCTCTGGCAGGTGGTTTTATCAATGGTCTGTCCGGCACGGGCACCGCCCTGTTCGCGCTTGGCTTTTACCTTGTTGTGCTGGAGCCGGTGCAGGCTGTGGCCATCGTGGCACTCATGTCCATTCTGGCCGGGCTTCAGGGCCTGTGGGTGGTGCGTACAGAGATTTTGAAGCGACCGCGCCGGCTTGCGCGGTTCATGCTGCCGGGCCTTGTCGGCGTTCCGCTTGGTCTGATGTTGCTGGAAATCATTGATACGTCAGTGCTGCGCAAAGCGATTGCAGGCTTGTTGATCCTTTATGGCGGCTACTTTGGATTTCGCAGCGCCTTGCCTGCGTTTTCGCGGAAAACGCCAGTGATTGACGCGGTGGTGGGGTTGTGTGGCGGCGTGTTGGGCGGGGCGGCGGGCGTGTCGGGCGCGCTTCCGTCGATGTGGATGTCGATGCGGCCCTGGACCAAGTTTGAAACGCGCAGTGTTTTGCAGCCTTTCAACTTCGCTCTCTTGACCACAACTGTCTGTCTTTTGGCATCAAAAGGAGCCTACGACCGCACCGCGATCAACGCTTTGCTGATCACGGTGCCTGTTGGGTTGTTTGCAGCACAGATCGGCATCGGCGTTTTCAAACGCCTGACCGACACGACCTTTCGGCGGCTGTTGATCCTGCTCACACTTGCGATGGGTCTGGGTATTGTGATCAGTGAGGTGATATGACGCTGACGCTCTACTATTCAAAAGGCTCCTCTGCCCTCGCCGCGCATATCCTTTTGGAGGACGCAGGCGCTGTCTATGATGCGGTGGAAGTGTCGATCCCCGGTGCGATGCACCGCCGCAGCGCCTTCAAATCGATCAACCCCAAAGGGCGCATACCGGCCTTGAGAACGCCTGAAGGGGTTTTGACCGAAAACCCTGCCATTCTGGAATACATCGCCGCCTCACAGCCACAGGCCGGGCTGATGCCACAGGGGCCATATGCCCAAGCGCAAGCACGGTCGCTTTGCGCCTATCTGTGCGCCACCGTACATGTTGCTTTTGCCCACAAACAACGCGCGGAAAGATGGGCAGACAAAGCCGCCTCGGTTGAGGACATGCACTGCGTTGCCCCGCGCAACATGGCGGATTGCGCGGCGTTTCTTGAGGCTGACCTTGCTCTGGCCCCCTGGGCAATGGGTGACACCTACAGCTTTTGCGATCCATACCTGTTTTTGCTGGGGCGATGGATGTCCCTTCTTGGCATGTCGCTGGAGGGCTTTCCGCGTCTGTGTGCGCACCGGGATGCTATGCTGGCCCGGCCAGCCACACAACGCGCGCTTGCGCTGCACGGATTGGCGTAGGTCCAGCGCCTTGGGTGCGGTCCCTAGAAACTGTATCCTTAAGTGATCGGAAAAGTTGCTAGATCACCTCATCTGTGCGGTCATCGCTTTCGCCATACCGCTTGAGCACGGCAGGTTTCGTCCCTTCGTAAACCCGCGCAACGTTTTCGGCGATTTTGGCGTTTTCGCGTTCAAAAAGACAATCGCCGTTCATGTCGGAGGCGACAATGAACGGCCCCATCTTGTTGCATTTGATCACCCACATGGCCTGCGCGATCCCAAGCTCTTCGTTCCAGTGGACCGCCTCCACACTCTCGACCCCGCGCCCCAGAAGCGCCCCGGTGCCGTAGCCGACAGTGGACAAATAGACGGCACCATTGGGCACGAAGTATTCCTTATAGTCTTTTGAGGTCATGCCTCCCTTGCCGACGATCAGTTTCGCACCGGTTTTGGCCATCCATTCAGGCAACCACTTGGCAAACCGAAAGGATGCCGTCGCCGTCACAGCGCCCATGTCAAAAGTGCCATCCGCATTGATCCGTGCGGCGGGCGAGCAGTGGAAATTCGCCGCAGATTGGGAGGGCAGCTCCATCGGGATGTTGGCCTTTTCCTCAAGCGCCCGCATGTAGACACCCTCCCGGGCGGTGTACATCAACCCGTCAAGGTAGACGACATCGCCAAGGCGGAGATCGGCAATCGCCTCCTCTGAGGGCGTGGTGGGCAGGCGGACTTCACGAATGCTCATGTTCTTAACCTTAACGCTAACCTGGTGCGGCGGATTTTTGACAACTCCGGGTCACTCTGCAGCTTCTTGCATTGGTTCCCATTCCACCGTTTCGCGGCGCTGGTAGGGCGTAAACCAGTCTGGATCTGTGCGGTGCTCAACCCGTCCATCTGCATGGATACGGGCCACAGCGCGACGGGACGACAAACAAAAGGCATGCACCGACATCGGCATACCGCCGGTGTGGCAGTATCCGACTTCGATGTTGCAATCGATGACCATGTTCTTGCCGACAAATCCCATCGCCCCCATGCCGATGGAGTTTCCCAACTCTTTGAACTCATCTTCCATTTCGGCGATTCTCGGGTCTGAATTGCGGCTGCCCACAATCCGCAGCGTTGAGGCGCGTTTGCCCAGCGTCATGCAGATGTCCTTGGAGCCACCCAGACCAATCCCGATGATCGCAGGTTGGCAGGCAAGGCCGCGTTTGCCAAAAGCCATGAGACTGTCGAGATAGAACCGTTTAATCCCCTGAATGCCATCCGAGGGGAACAGCATGCGGTAATCTGTGCCAAAAAGGCCCCCCTTGTGGACGGTGATCAGATCAATCCACGCCCCTGTCGGCTCAAACCCATACTCGATTTCAGGCGCACCGATGCCGACGTTGTTGTTGTGATCTGTCCGCCAGACCGGATGCACCCGGTTTGGGCGCAGCGGCACTCCGTTGGTGGCATTGGCCGTGGCCCGCCGCAAAGCCGCCTCAAGCGCGATCATGCCGCCCTCCACCTGCGCCTCATTGCCCAACTTCACAAACCAGCGCGGCACGCCAGTGTCACCGCACATGGCGCGGCGGTCTTCTTTGGCGGCCTCATAGTTTTCCAGCATGGCCTTGAGGACGAAGGACGACAGGTCCCCGTCCTCAGTCCGGGCGGCCTCTTGCAACCCATCAAGATAGTCTTGCGGGATTTCTATGGCGGCCTTGTCCATCAGGGTTTCGGCGGTCGATTGAATGAGATTGATAGGGATCATGCTATGCTCCTCCATGACACCGCAGGTAAGGTATGGCGGCACCTTGTTGCGCTCAAAGCAGCGCTCATTGCGCCGCCACAAGCGTCTCTGGCTCCCCCTCGGGCAAAACCGTTTCCCCCGGTTTCACAATCGTAAAAGCCACAGGTTCGCGGGTTACTTCAACGGTGCCGTGCTTCATCTGAGCCACTGTAAAATCGCTGTCTTGCAATGATCCCGGCTCTGGAAAATCCTCGCGAAAATGAGCCCCGCGCGAATTTTTCCGGGCAAGCCCTGCCCGTGTGATCACTTCGGAGATGTCACAGAGCGAACGCAGGTTCAGCCAGTCGTGCCAAGTCAGATTAAACGCCAGAGTGTCCCCTGCAACGCCCACCTCCATCAACGCATCCGATACTTCCGCGATCCCAGTCAAACCACGCGCCATCCCGGTTTGCGTGCGCATCACGCCGACGTTTTCCCACATCAAATCCTGCAACTGCTTGCGCAGCGGCAGGATCAGATCGGGGCGGCGGCTGAGCGGGTAAATCGCCCGCTCAAACTCCGCCGCCAGCACAGCTTCATCCGGGTCACGCAAGCTCATGTGACGCATATCCGCCCCCATGGTATCACCGGCAATTCCGCCATAGACGGTGGAGTTTGCCACGCCGTTGCCCCCCAGCCGGTTTGATCCATGTGCGCCGCCCGCGTCTTCACCCGCGACGTAGAGCCCCTCCATCGCGGTGCGCGTGTCCACATCACCGACCACACCGCCCATGAAGTAATGCGCCGTTGGCACGACCTCAACTTTGCCCGCCGCCAGATCAAAGCCACTGTCGGCACAGCGCTTGACCATGCCTTTGAACTTTTCGGCCACCCACTCCGGCCCCAGATGGGACATCGAGATAAAGACACCTTCTTGCTCGGGATTGTTGTTCTTGCGCATCTCGGCATAGATGCCCCGGCTGACCACATCACGCGTGGCGCGTTCGCCCTTGGCGTCATAGTCAAACATAAAGCGCTGGCCCGCATGGCTGATCAATTGCCCCCCTGCGCCGCGCAAGCCTTCCTCCAACACTGTGCCGGTCATCCGCGTGTGTTCCCCGGCGAGAAGCCCCGTGGGGTGAAACTGCACCATCTCCATGTCGCGCAGAGGCAGGCCCGCACGCAGCGCCATCGCCAGACCGTCCATGGTCTTGTCGCCGCTGGGGGTGTGATACTTGTACATCGTTGGCCCGCCACCCGTGCCCATCAACACGGTCTTGGCCCGGACAAGCCGAAACTTGCCCGTCCGCATGTCGATCATGAGCACCCCGGCCAATGCCGCGCCATCCTTTGTCGGGATCAGGCCAACAGCGCGGTGTTCTTGCAGCTTCTCGACACCGCTGGCCAACACCTTTTCCATCAGCCGGTTGATGATCTCAATGCCGGTCAGGTCACCCTTGTGCACCGTGCGATCTGCGGTCTGACCTGCGAACGCCTTTTGGTGCAATGACCCGTCAGAATTGCGATCAAAGCAGCAACCAATTTCGTTCTCCAATTCACGGATGCGCACGACGGCCTGCTCACACAGCCGCCACGCCATGTCCTGATTGGGCAGCCACTTGCCGCCCTCAATCGTACCCATGAAATGCCGCTCAACCGTGTCGCCGCCGCCCAGCGCCACGTTGTAGCCGCCCTGTACCATCCGGGTACAGCCGCACTTCCCGATCAATCCCTTGACCGCAATGGTGATCTTGGTCCCCTCGGGCGCTGATTGCTGCGCATGCAGCGCGGCAAACATCCCCGCCCCCCCGGTGCCAAGGATCAGAATGTCGGTGTCGTGGCGTTCTATGTCAGAGAGTTTCATGTCAAATTGCCTTGAGGAAAAAGAGGCACGCGATGAGAAAGGAGACCGCAGTCGCCCCCGCAGCCAGCGATTTCTGCGACGGTGTCCAAGGCAACCATTCCATCGCCATCAGGCGCAGCCCGCCAAACAAGTGCACGGCCAGCAGGAACACAAGGCCGAACTCCGCCAGTTTTACCATGCCTGCCTCTGTCAGGTGCAAAAATCCGTCAAGCCGGGCAGGTTCGGTCATTGCAAGTGCAAGAACCCAGAAATGCAGCGGCAAAAACAACGCCAGCAGCAGCCCGGACAAGCGATGCAGGATGTAGGCCTGCCACAACGGATGGGCGCGCGATGTGATGCCCCGCACCCTATTCATGCGCCCAACCCTTGCGCAAATGTCACCGCCCAAACAGCACGCGCACCAAGACCAAAGAGCCCAAGACCAACAAGCCAAATGACAGCGTCCAATGTCATGCCAGTCAGCCCCACCCACTCATGTGCAATTGCACGCAGGCCAATGGCACCATGCACCGAAACGGCGAGCAAGAAGGTGCCGTAAAACAAAAACCACAGGACAGAACCTTGCGTACGCCCCAGGATTTCGGCGGCACTCAACCCGCCCTGGATCGCATAGATCATGACAGCCAGATGCCCCAGCACCAGCGGTGCCATCAGCAGCGCCGTCATCCGTTGCAACATGTAAAGGCGCAAGGTCAGCATCAGCGCCCCTTCTTGAAAAAGTTCCGCGCGGTTTCGCGCTTGAGCCCGGCGATGGCAGACATCGGATCCAGATCGTTTGGACAATAAAGGGTGCAGGACCCCATTGAATGACAGTTGTGGCAGCCCCCCGTGCCTGAAACGGCATCCAGAATGGCCGCGCGCCCCTCATCTTTGGTGTCGTTCAACAACGTCCATGCGCGCTGCAGGGCCGCGGGCCCCAAGTAGTCCGCATTGCCCGCAACAGTGTCGCAAGCCGCATAGCAAACGGAGCAATTGATACATTCAATACCTGCGTTCGCTTCCACCCGCGCGGCCTCGTCTACGGTGGCGATCGGATCATCGCGGGTCAGCGTGCCGTGGTGTACCCCTTCGGCAGTAACCCATTTGTCAAAGAAGGGCTCCATATCCACGGCAAGGTCCTTGATCACCGGCAGATTGCGCAACGGCCCTATGGTGATCGCACCATCCTGCAGGACCTTGGCGATATGCGTGCGGCAGGTCCAGCGCGGCACACCGTTGACCATCATCGCACAGCTTCCGCACATCCCGACACGGCAGGCAAAACGGTAGCTCAAGGTCGGGTCGGCATTCTGTTGAACCCATGACACCACATCAAGAACGGTCTGGTTTTCGTATGCCGGCACATCAAAAACATCGCGGGCGACGGGGCCGCGTTCGATTGTCACTTTTAAGGTTTCCGGCATCCTGTCGCCTCTGGCCTTTCGCGGGGTCCATGCTTCGTGCCAGACTATACCCGACAGTAACGCTTTAGGAACGCGATAAGTTCTAAACAACGCCGTAAGCATTGCTAACACTAAAGTCGGAGAAACAGTGCCCATGTCCTCACGTTCCTTATCGCAACAAGCGCTGACAGCACGCTACAGCGATGCGCCTGCCATCCAAGCCGACCCCGAAGGTGCGGCGCTCTTGCAATCCATGATCTGTCGGGGATCCTGCCGTGCGTTTTTGCCTGATCCCGTGCCCGCACCGCTTGTTGACCTGCTGTGCGCCACCGCGCTTGCCTCCCCCACCAAGAGCGATTTGCAGCAGCGCGACATCATAGTGCTCAGGTGCACATCCCAGCGCGCCCAACTGGCCAAACTGGTCGGCGGGCAGGCCTGGGTCGCGGATGCGCCAATGCTGGCGGTATTTTGCGGCAACAACAGGCGGCAGCGGTTACTGCACGCCTGGCATGACATTCCGTTCGCCAATGACCACATTGATGCAATGTTCAACGCCGCCGGCGATGCGGCCATCGCGCTGGGTGCGTTTGTCACTGCGGCTGAAGCTGTCGGTCTGGGGTGCTGCCCGATCAGTGCCGTACGCAACGAAGCGCGCGCCGTTTCTGACCTTTTGCGGCTGCCTGATCATGTCTTTCCATTTGCGGGTCTGGCCCTTGGATATCCCAGTCAGGACCCTGAGATCGCAAAACGCCTGCCGCTGCAGGTCACCTGCCACACGGATCACTACCGCGAAGATGGGGTGCAGGCTGCGGTCGAAGGCTACGACCGGAACCGCGCACGGGCCCAACCCTATGCAAAGCAGCGTTTCCCTGAGACGTTCCCCGACAAACCGCTCTACGGCTGGTCAGAAGACAAAGCCCGGCAATACAGCGCGCCCGAACGTGCAGATTTCGGTGCCTACCTGCGCGCCCAAGGGTTCACCCTCAAGTGAAGGCCGCTAGCACGAAAAGTCGGTGATCACCGCTGTGCCGGGGGGTGTAGGCCCCTGCATCGCAGCGAGCTCTGCGCTTGCCCCAGACAGGGGGATTTCGCGCGCCACCATCGGGCTGATGTCCACGTCGCCCCGCTCAATCATGCCCAGCAGGGTCGGGTATTTCCACGACGGCATGCCACGCGTTCCGTAAAACGCGAGCTGTTTGGTGTAGATGGCGCGCATGTTGATCTCCATCATGCCACTGCCCGATGGCATGCCGACATGCACGTGACGGCCAAGGGTCGCCAAACACTCAACGGAGGCATTTGTGGTCGCAGCACTCCCGAGCGCTTCAATGGAAACCTGCGCCCCGCCGCCTGTGATCTCCCGGATCGCCTCGGCTGCGTCCACCTGTGCGGCGTTGACCGTGGCATCGGCCCCATGCGCTTTGGCATGGGTCAGCTTTTCCTCCACAATATCAACAACAACGACCTGTGCGCCCAACATCTTGGCCAACAGGAGTACAGAAAGCCCGATCCCGCCCGTGCCGTGCACCGCAACCCATTCCCCCGCCCGGACCTGTGCGCGGTCCGTGAGCGCATGCCACGCCGTCGTGACCCGGCACCCCAGCCCGGCGGCGAGTGCGGGTGTGATCGTCTCCGGCAGATGAACGAGGTTGTGATCAAAAGGCACGGCGACAAATTCCGCATAGGCACCCGGTGCGCCAAACCCCGGTACAATCTGGTTTTCGCAGGTGTTGGACACCCCTGTGTGACAGGCGGGGCACGCGCCGCAGCCCAGAATAAAGGGGGCAATCAGGCGATCACCGACTTTGTGCTGCGCACGCGGACCCGCCGCAACCACGGTGCCACAGTATTCGTGCCCCAAGATCGAGCCATTTTCGATCTTGGGATGTGCACCGACCCAGCCATGGAAGTCGGACCGGCACACGCCGCAAGCCGCAACCTCCAAAACCACACCATTGTCCGGGCAGGACGGATCGTCCACCGTCTCCAACGATAGGTCTGCATTGAAATCCCTGACAACGGCTGCCCGCATGAAAATCTCCTACATCTGTTGCATCGGAACGAAGGCCAGATATCGTCTATTCGGCCACGCCCTGTGGATACCCACGCCACAAGCAAAGGTCATCTGCTGCGGCAATACAAGACAAAGCTGAAACCCGGTTGCGGGCAAAAATCAATGCGCAGAGATACGGTTTCTCGCTCATGATATGAAACACTGGATGAGCATTGGGACGATAAAAGTGGACCAGACGGTAGCCGAAAGCCAAAAGAACCCTCATACACCCCTGAAATAAAAACAAAACATAACAAAAGTGGTGCGGTAGGAGGAGAATAACCTAGAACTCTCAAAGCTCTCATCGTTCTTTCAGAACGACTGCCGCCTGTCGACAATCCGAAAAGAACGCTGTTGCTTTCCTTTGGAAAGCAACTGTGGTGCGGTCGGAGAGACTCGAACTCTCACGGGTATTACCCCACAGCGACCTCAACGCTGCGCGTCTACCATTCCGCCACGACCGCAAGCCATGGAACGTCCGCGGGGTTTAACGGGGAACGTCGAGCTTGTGAAGAGCAAAAGACCACAAAAAACCCCGATGTTCAGCGACATCGGGGTTCCTTGCAATTTCATACCAAATGAAGCGCTATTCGCTGATGGAGAATGTCGGCAAACCTGTGCTGGAGGCCTGTTGTGGCTGCAATGCGCTGCCTGCCGGGGCCCCAGAAACCATCCGCTGTGACGCAGCGCGGATCAGCTCCACCCGCTCCGGCTGACCAGGGACAAAGACCGCTGACGCGCCAGAATCAACCGCCGCGAGGCCAGCCTGATACCAGCCTGTCGCCATGTCCACCCGCTTGGCAGGTCCGAAACCCTGGCTCAGGTGGTGACCCATCAACTCGCCGTAAACCCCTTCGCCCATCGCGAAGAGCAACAAGGCGGAGCCAACCGCGACGTCCATGTTGTCTGTCCTGTAGCCGACGCCCATGCAAATCCGCGCCGTACCCACCAATTGCGCAGGTGCCATTCCGGTTGTGAGGATAAAGGAAGAAACGTCAGCCACAACCGCGTCGCGGCTCTTGAGCGACAGGGATGACACATAGTCTTTCATCGCGGGACCAAAGCCTTCGCACTGCTGCGCGATCTGATCCGGCGTAAAGCCCTGTATCTGGCTCACAAGCTCCTCGGATTTTGCAATCGCATAGGTCCGCGCAAGGCAGAATTGTTCGTTTATGGCGATGTTTGGGTCCGACATGCTTGCCAGGGTGGTGAAACCGCCATTGGTGTTGGTGATCAGTGACACCGTGTTGCAGTGAGAGGCCAAGGAGGCTTGACTGCCTGCCCCGATAAAGTTCGGCAGTGTTGAGGTCGGGGCCACCGCTTCGGCAAGGCCTGCAACCCCTGCCAGAGCACCACCTGAGGCCACGGTTGTCGTCACCGGCACAGGTTGGGGGGCTGGCTGCGGCGCGACCACGATGGTTGTTTGTGGCGCGACGTTGCCAGCGGGGGAGGCCCCCGCCATCTCAGCCCGGTAGGTCTTGAGCAATCCCCGTGTGCCATCCGCTGTCGCGGCGACCTGTTGTTGTACGGCATACCCCCCGGCCTGCGCACGGTTGTAGCTGGATGTCAGCAGGTTTTGTTCAAATGCCGAAAGCTGGCCCGTCACAGGGTAGCCAAGATAGGCCTGGTACTGAGACACCGCATTGCGCGTCTTTTGCCCCAACTGGCCGTCCACCGTTCCGGCATTAAATCCGAAGTAGTTCAGCGATGCCTGAATGTTGCGCCCTTCCTGCGTGGAGGGGAGGCGCGAGCGCGTGGATTTCTTGCGATATGTGCGGGTCCGGGTGGTCCGCTGTTTTTTAGCGTTGGCACCGACGATCCCGCCAATGATGGCCCCCGCAATAAAGTCACCCGCGTCCGCTTCTGCGGTTTCCGCCGGGATAAAGGCTAAAGACGCGCCAAGGACGACACCTGTCATGGATTTGAAAAACATCAATTTGCTCCGAGAAAATGAATCACACTTAAGTTATTGCGGCAAAGGCTAGCACAGCATATCGACAGGCCAAAGTTGCAATCTGCGATAAATTGCCCGTATCTCTTGAAAACGGGCACTTTCATGCAGAGGTAGAAATCCTTGCATGGTGAAGTAGCAGTGCTGGCCAAATCAAATTAGAAATTCTTGCCAAAGCAAAAGGTGTGGGAATGAGTGATACATCAGGATCAGAGACCGGACCCATCGTGCAAGTGGATATTGTGTCGGATGTGATGTGCCCTTGGTGCATTGTCGGCTTCAAACAACTGGAACAAGCACTGGGTATGGTGGGTGCAGGCGCCTACATCCGCTGGCATCCATTTGAGTTGAACCCAGACATGCCGCCGGAGGGTCAGAACCTTGGCGAACACATCTCTGAGAAATACGGCAGCACCGCTGAGCAATCCAAACAGGCGCGCGCGCAGCTGACAACCCTGGGGGAGGAGCTGGGCTTCCCTTTTGCCTTCTCAGACGACAGCCGCATCGTGAACACCTTTGCCGCGCACCAACTTTTGGGCTGGGCACAGGCGCAAGGACTGCAACATCCCCTTAAGATGGCGCTCTTTGACGCACATTTTTCCCGTGGGCTTGATGTCTCTGACCCCGACGTGCTGCGCCAGATCGCGGGCGAGGTCGGCTTGGACGATGAGGCGGCGGCTGAGGTCCTGACCTCAGGGAGCCATGCCGAAGAGACCCGCGCCCATCAGCAATTCTGGACGTCTCGGGGGGTGTCGGGCGTCCCGTCGATGGTCTTTGATGGCAAATACCTGCTGACCGGGGCGCAGGGTGCACCGACCTATCGCCAGATGCTGCAAAAGGTCTTGGCTGAGAAAGAAGCCGCCTGAAGCTTCCCTCACCCCCCTCAGGAAGATAGACCGCACGCATGGTAGAATGGATCACAACGGACGGGCTGACCGATTTTCGCACTGCTGAGGCATGGATGGAGGCGCGCGTGGCCGCCATCGCCGCGGGAGATGCCGATGAGTGTATCTGGCTGGTGGAACATCCCGCTCTCTATACTGCTGGCACCTCAGCCAAGGCGCGCGATCTGACGGACCCAGACCGCTTTCCAGTGTATGAGACCAAACGCGGCGGGCAGTACACCTATCACGGACCGGGCCAGCGGGTTGCCTATGTCATGCTGGATGTCAGCAAGCGGGGGCGTGACGTGCGCTGCTTTGTGCGTGACCTTGAGGCCTGGGTGATTGACACGCTGGCGCAGTTCAACCTGCGCGGTGAGATCAGGCCAGGCCGTGTGGGTGTCTGGGTTGAGCGGCCCGAGAAGCCCCACCTGCCCGATGGCTCCCCCGCAGAGGACAAGATCGCGGCGATCGGCATTCGACTGCGTAAATGGATCAGCTTTCACGGCATCAGCATCAACGTGGAGCCGGACCTTAACCATTTTGGCGGCATCGTCCCTTGCGGCATCACCGAACATGGGGTCACGTCCTTGGTCGATTTGGGGCTGCCCGTGACGATGGATGACCTCGACGTGGCCCTGCGCAAGAGCTTTGAGCGGGTGCTTGGTTCTGCTCCTCAAATGGCAGGGCAGACCTGAAGGGGCAGTTAGGACGACACCAAATCCGCCACCTGCGCGGCCACAGCGTCCCAGTCGGTGAACTCGTGCTCGGTCTTTGATGCATCAAAGGGTCTGTCCCGCATCACCACATGGCGCACGACCTGCAACGCGAAATAGTCGTATTCCCCAATACGCAGCGCGCCGCCCACCAGCAGGTCAGCATCCGCTTTGAACCCTGTCCGCATTTCCATCTGGGTGACATATTCACGTGCTTCTTCGTGGCCATCCGGGAAGGCCGCATTGATGCTGACCGACAGGAGTAACGTCTTGAGCGGTGCCAGGTCAGCAGCATGTGCCGCAAGCAGCGCTTCGAACGTGCGGGGGTGGCGCCGCTGGTGCAGACAGCCAGCCAAGAGTGCGGCTTCTACCCCATCAAACGAAATCTCTTTCGAATCGTTGGCGTCAATCAACACAGCCTCATGGCCGAGTTTGGCGATTTCATCTGCGGCAAAGCGCGCGATCTTGCCGGTTTGTCCTTCAACGGTCCCGTAGATAATCAGCGTTTTCATAGCGTTCTCCTGTGAGGATGCGCGGCGTTGCACATCATGCGGGCCCAGCATCGAGATCGGAGGGTCCCGCGGCATTTTCACCCGGACTTCAGGTCTGGGTTGCCCCGTCTGTCTAGCGAACTGCGATGCGTGGCGCGTTGTTCTAAGTCAATTCACCCGACGACAGGTGCAAAGACCACGGTCGGTCCGCCGAAGGTTCATGCCGAATCTTCCTTCATGACATCAGCAAAGCGCATAGACTGCAGCACCGTGGCAGAGCCTGATTCCTAAAGAAAATATGAATTGAGCACCTGTCGCAGGGCCTTGCCGGGCCAAACCATCCCGCGTTCCGTAAATCAGCGACAAAATAACTCGTTCTGCGGCAATCGCGCCCATTGCCCCCGCGCGTGCATATCACTAGAACGAAGCAAGTCCGCATCGCGCGCAGCCAACAGGCGTGGTGTGACCAAACCAACATTTCGAGGAGGCACCGCATGGCAGACGCAGCCATTCACGGGCACGATCACGAGGACGAGCGCGGTTTCTTTACCCGCTGGTTCATGTCCACAAATCACAAAGACATCGGTATTCTTTATCTGGTTGTCTCGGCACTTGCCGGCTTTGTATCCGTCGCTTTTACCATCTACATGCGGCTGGAGCTGATGAACCCCGGCGTTCAATATATGTGTCTGGAAGGCGCGCGGCTTTTTGCTGATTCCGCGACGACCTGTACGCCCAATGGGCATCTTTGGAATGTTTTGATCACGGGTCACGGCATTCTCATGATGTTCTTTGTGGTGATCCCGGCGCTCTTTGGCGGTTTCGGCAACTACTTTATGCCCCTGCAAATCGGCGCGCCTGATATGGCGTTCCCGCGGATGAACAACCTGTCATTCTGGCTCTATGTGGCTGGTACAACGCTTGCTGTTTGCTCTGTCCTGTCTCCGGGCGGTAACGGACAAGCAGGATCTGGCGTGGGTTGGGTGCTCTACCCGCCTCTGTCGGTGAAAGAAGGCGGCATGTCGATGGATCTCGCGATTTTCGCGGTCCACGTCTCGGGTGCATCCTCCATTCTGGGCGCGATCAACATGATCACGACTTTCCTGAACATGCGTGCGCCGGGCATGACGCTCTTTAAGGTGCCGCTGTTCTCCTGGTCGATCTTTGTGACAAGCTGGCTGATCCTGCTGTCCCTGCCCGTTCTGGCCGGCGCAATCACGATGTTGCTGATGGACCGCAACTTTGGCTTCGCCTTCTTTGATCCTTCGGGCGGCGGCGATCCGGTGCTCTATCAGCACATTCTGTGGTTCTTTGGCCACCCGGAAGTGTACATCGTGATCCTGCCCGGCTTTGGCATCATCAGCCACGTCATCGCAACCTTCTCCAAAAAGCCGATCTTTGGGTATCTGCCGATGGTCTGGGCGCTGATCGCAATTGGTGCATTGGGCTTTGTCGTCTGGGCGCACCACATGTACACGGTGGGCATGACCCTGAACCAGCAGGCGTACTTCATGCTGGCCACAATGGTCATTGCGGTGCCGACAGGGGTCAAGATCTTCTCGTGGATCGCAACCATGTGGGGCGGCTCGGTTGAGTTCAAAACGCCGATGCTCTGGGCCTTTGGCTTTTTGTTCCTGTTCACCGTTGGTGGTGTCACCGGCATCGTGCTGTCGCAGGCCGCCGTGGACCGCTACTACCACGACACCTACTATGTCGTGGCGCACTTCCACTATGTGATGAGCCTCGGTGCCGTGTTCGCGATCTTTGCGGGTATCTACTTGTATCTGCCCAAGATGAGCGGTCGCATGTATCCTGAGTGGGCCGGCAAGCTGCACTTCTGGACGTTCTTTATCGGCGCAAACCTGACCTTCTTCCCACAGCACTTCTTGGGTCGTCAGGGCATGCCACGCCGGTACATCGACTATCCTGAGGCCTTCGCGACCTGGAACTGGTGGTCTTCGATGGGCGCGTTCCTGAGCTTTGCGTCATTCCTGTTCTTCTTTGGCCTGATGTTCTACGTGCTGACACGTGGCGCGCGGGTGACTGAGAATAATCCTTGGAATGAGTATGCAGATACGCTGGAGTGGACGCTGCCGTCTCCTCCTCCGGAGCACACCTTCGAGATCCTGCCAAAGCAGGAAGAATGGGACAAACAGCCCGGGCACTGACCCACCGGGTATCAAACACGAAAGAGGCCTCAGCACTGCGCTGGGGCCTTTTTCTTTGGTGCTGGGATGCTCAGACAGGTTTACCGTCAGGTCACACTTGCAAGCGCTTTGAGGGTTCGACAGGCTCCGCCTCACATCCAGCCTTTCAGAAAGCCGCTTATGTCCCTTACCGTTGTGCCAATCTACGCCGCTTTGACCGCCCTTCTCTTTCTTGTCCTCAGCTTTCGCGTGATCTTTTATCGTCGTGCAAACCGGCTGTCGCTTGGCGATGAGGGGGACAAAAATCTGCTCAAACGTATGCGAGCGCAAGCCAACTGCGCCGAATATGCGCCGCTGGCTCTTTTGTTGCTGGCGATGGTCGAGCTGACGGGTGCCCCTGCCCTCGCCCTGCATGCGCTTGGGATTGCCCTTGTAGCAGGCCGCATGATCCACGCCTACGGCTTTGGGTCCACGCCCCAGATCATGATCTTCCGCCAACTTGGCATGGTGCTGACGTTAACGGTCATTTTGCTTTGTGCGCTGGGGTTGCTGGGCCATGCGCTCTTTTAGGGTCAGGGCCCAAGCCTGAGAACATGGCGCACAGCTGGCTGCCGAACGATCCGGTTACAAAGAGCCGAGTTTTTTCGAAATTTTTGCAATCTACATGGTTTTCCCTCTTGCACGGGGCGCACGGTATGGGTATCTCCGCCTCACCCAAGGATGCGGGCGTAGCTCAGGGGTAGAGCATAACCTTGCCAAGGTTAGGGTCGGGCGTTCGAATCGCCTCGCCCGCTCCATTTGGGACCTGCCAGCCCCGGCAGGACATTAAAAAGACCGCCCTTCGGGGCGGTCTTTTTCTTTGCGGATCACCCCACGTCATCCGCGGAAAATTGCCATTTGGGACCAATCCGCACGCTCACGCCTCATTCTTGGCCACTTCTTCGCCCAAATCGTTAACAACCGTCAAAATTGGAACACTTTTACGAAGTTTAACAGTTTTCAACCTGAGGTTAGGTTCAACCAGAGGTTATCCTCAAGATCATGGGGACTGAGAAACAATCTGAGAGGTGTGCTATGAGAGTGTTAGCTGTCGATGACGATCCACAAATCCTGCAAACTCTGCCTGCGGTCTTTAGGCAAGCCCGTCTGCGCGATATTGAATTGGCAAATTCAGGTGCCGCGGCGCTTCGGTTGCTGAATGATCCTGATGAGCACTTTGACGTCCTTTTGCTGGACATCAAGATGCCCCAGATGGATGGGATTGAGTTGTGCCGCCGCATTCGCAACCTCAAACGGTACCGCGCCACACCGATCATCATGCTAACGTCCTCTGCACACAGCCCCCGGATTGAGAGGGCCTTCGCCGCGGGGGCTGACGACTATCTGACGAAACCATTTGATGTAAGGGAAATCGTCATGCGGGTGCGCGTCGCCGAACGTATGGCCAAGCGGCGCTCAAAGATTCACATCATTGATCCGATTTGCCTTAGGCCTGATGTGCGCGAGGGCGAACACCCCTTCAAAAACACGGACCCGTTGCGCATTTCCCATGTGGAGCGTCTGATCCTGCCGTTTTCGCTGGGCAACTACCTGTCACAGCTTTCGCGGCGTCAGTTAAACACCTGCTCCATCTTTTCGGTGCGTCTGATGGATGTCGGGCTGTTGTATGCCTCTGCCAAAACGCATGAATTTGCCTATGCCCTATCGATGATCGTGGATGGCATCGCCAAAGTCGTGGAATGCCCAAGGATGTTGATGGCGTATGAGGGCGAAGGCAGTTTCCTGTGCATTACGCAAGCAGCCGTACCGTTCGACTGGCCGGATGTTGAATACGCCATACAAGACCAGCTTGATGCCCACACCCTGCCCCTCGAAAACGGTTGGCCGATGGGATTGACGGTCGCCGTCGGCAATCCGGTGACCCCCAACGCAAGCTCCAACCAGCGGGTGAAACGGACCTTTGACCGGGCTCGGGAGCGGGCAATTCACCGCGAGCAAAGCAAAGGCAGGCAGGCCATCCAGACCCGCCACCAGTTGCATGCTGAAAATGTCGAAGACCTGCGCGCCTGAGGGCGGGTCGTGGGGTCAGACCCTTAGTTGATCGGAAACTGCCGCAGGCAACGCGTCGCATTCTTGCGGTAGTCTTCCAACGTGTCAGGCACACTGCGCCGATCGCGCATGATCCGAAGTGCTGCTTTTTTCTGCCCCCATGTCCCGCTCACGTGGCGCTCAAGGATCAGGGTGGTGATGCCAAGCACGACATCTTTTTCCTCCGGTGCCATCAAATCGGCCCGCGACAACGCCACCGCAGTCAGGGCCAGCGTGTTCGCACAGCGCAGAGCTGCGGCTTCTTCGCCTTCGTAAACCCGCGCAGCCTGTGCAAAAGCGGGCGTGGCCGCGGCAATGCATCCTCCGACAAGGGCCGCCCGGATCAGCTGCATCAAAAGACCTTAAAGGTCATGGTGGTGAGCGACCGTTCAATCCCGTCAATGTCCAGAAGTCGGTCATTGATATAGACCCCCACATCTTCGTCCTTTGGGATGTAGAGCTTCATCAGCAGGTCGTAGTCACCGGACGTGGAATATAGTTCTGAATGGATCTCACGCAGCGCGATTTCCTCGGCCACCCGATAGGTGGAACCGGGTTTGCAGCGGATTTGGATGAAGACGCAAGTGGACATCGGCAAGCCTCGTTCTTGTACTCTGGTGGAAGGTCGCACATGCCCTCAGGCCCCGCAATGCCTCATGTTGTCCGATCCGGCTTGGCCTGCACAGACCACCTGCTATAAGGACCGCGAACAGCAGCCCCCGGAGGCCCCCCATGCGCAGCACGACCCTGACCCGCAGCACGGCTGAAACCGATATCACCGCCACGATCAACCTTGATGGCACGGGCGCTTATGACAACCAGACAGGCGTTGGTTTTTTTGATCACATGCTGGATCAGCTGGCACGTCATTCGCTGATCGATATGACGATCAAGGCCAAGGGCGATCTGCACATCGATGACCACCACACAGTTGAGGATGTGGGCATCACGCTCGGGCAGGCCCTGACCCAGGCGCTTGGCGACAAGCGCGGCATCCGGCGCTATGGGGCATGCTTGCTGCCGATGGATGACGCTTTGGTGCGCACAGCGCTTGATCTCTCTGCGCGGCCTTTTCTGATCTGGAACGTGGATCTGCCCACAGCCAAGATCGGCGCTTTTGACACCGAGTTGGTGCGCGAATTCTTTCAGGCGTTCAGCACCCATGGCGGCATCACACTGCATGTGGACATGCTGCACGGTGTGAACAGCCACCACATCGCGGAGGCTGCATTCAAATCAGTGGCCCGCGCCTTGCGCGACGCCGTGGAGGTTGATCCCCGCAAGGCAGACGCGATCCCGTCAACCAAAGGCGCATTGTGAGCATCCGATGCTGACCGCAATCATCGACTACGAATCGGGCAATTTGCATTCCGCTCACAAGGCCTTTGAACGGATGGCCCGTGAGGGTGATGCGGGCGCGGTTGTTGTGACGTCAGACGCGGAGGTTGTCTCACGCGCTGACCGCATCGTCTTGCCCGGTGACGGGGCCTTCCCGGCCTGCATGGCAGCCCTCAAAGGCGCAGGCGGGCTCTATGACGCGATGGTTGAGGCCGTCGAGGTCAAAGCGCGCCCTTTTCTTGGCATTTGCGTCGGAATGCAGCTGATGGCGAGCATGGGGCGTGAATACACGGATACACCGGGGCTCAACTGGATTGCCGGAGAGGTGACCAAAATCATCCCCGCGGACCCTGCGTTGAAAGTGCCGCACATGGGGTGGAACGATCTGATCATCGACCACCCTCACCCGGTTTTTGCGGACCTCAAGACAGGCGATCACGCCTATTTTGTCCATTCCTACCATATGGCCGTGGCACACCCGGCTGAACGGCTGGCCCATGTGGATTATGCTGGCGATGTGACCGCGATCATCGGACGCGGTACAATGCTGGGCATGCAATTCCACCCCGAAAAAAGCCAGCAAACGGGCCTGCGCCTGATTGCCAATTTTCTGAAATGGCGGCCTTAGGGTCAGGACCCTAAGCGGCGCTGTTACCTGATCAGGGTCCAGATCAGATCATCACAAATCTCATCGGTGCAGGCTTCGATCCGCATCTCCCGCCCGCGCACCTCTGCCCTTGATTTGGTGAAGCGGATGGCCGTTGGCCCCCGGTATTCGCCGTAAAAGCTGCCATCCGCCTGCGGGCGCATTTCCCACAGTACTTTGTCACCAACGGCATTTGACGGCGTGTCATACCCACGCCGGTTCTTGGCGCGCTCCACCCGGCCACACAGCGCACGACCACATCGCCGCGTGCGCACATGCAGGACAACACCCAGCATATCCGGCTCAGTCTCCCAAAGGCCGCGCGGCACCTCAGCTTGCCCGCCCTCTTGGGCAAACGCCATCGTGCCCGCCATCATGGCAAACCCAAGAACACTAATGCGAAACAGATCGTTGAACATGGCGCAACCTATCAGCGCGCAGCCCCTCGCCGCGCGTCAATGCAGTTTAGAAAAGCCCAAAGACTGTTTCAATGGGGCTTGAAGCGGACCCGGCGATTACTTGACCCGCGTCCACTTGCCGCCACTGCGACACACGCCAAGAACGCAGCCTTTCACATCAAGCGAATTGCCACTCAACACCAGCTTGCCGTTGTATGTCTTGCCCCGGTCCGGTGAAAACACCTTGCCGCCGCTGTATTTGCCGCCGCCATCACTGGTCATGTCCCAGATAAGCTTGCGCCCGATGTTCTCTGACTTGTAGCTTTTCCCGGCACTGTCAAAAGACTTCACCAAAGTGCCGCAAATCGCATTGCCGCACTCTACCACCTTGATCTGCCCGGAATTGCCGTTGTCATCCTTGATCGTCTGCCAAGTCCCGACAATGGGGTCCGCGGCCCAAGCGGCCCCAGCCAATCCAAGGCCCACTACGGCTGCTGTCAAAAGCGTTTTCATATCATCCTCCCGATTTATACCGCAGTTTGCGTCCTTGCCCCCCTTTGTGGCAAGCCTGACCTAAGGTCGCGTTGCAAATCACGGCGCACCATGCAAAACGCAACAGGACACACACCCAAAGGCCGCCACATGATCCTCTACCCCGCAATTGACCTCAAAGACGGCAACGCCGTGCGCCTTGTCCACGGCGATATGGAGCAATCCACCGTCTTCAATGAGGACCCCGCCGCGCAGGCCTGCGACTTTGTCGAGGCCGGATGCACCTGGCTGCATCTGGTGGACCTCAACGGTGCCTTTGCGGGCGAACCAGTGAACGCCGCCCCGGTTGAGGCGATCCTCAAAGCCTGCAAGGTACCTGCGCAACTGGGGGGCGGCATCCGCGACATGGCCACGATCGAGCGTTGGCTGGACAAGGGTCTGGCGCGCGTGATCCTGGGCACCGTGGCGGTGGAAAACCCTGATCTGGTACGTGAAGCGGCCCGCAGCTTTCCCGGACAGGTCGCCGTGGGCATTGACGCACGCAATGGCCGGGTCGCCACCAAAGGCTGGGCAGAGGAAACCGACGTGATGGTCACTGATCTGGCCAAGTCGTTTGAAGACGCAGGCGTGTCCGCAATCATCTACACCGACATCCTGCGCGACGGGGCCATGGGCGGCCCCAACATTGACGCCACCGCTGATCTGGCCCGTGCAATTTCTATCCCTGTGATCGCCTCGGGCGGGGTATCGTCATTGCGCGACCTCGAAGCGTTGAAAGCCACCGGCGTGATTGAGGGCGCAATCTCAGGACGCGCTCTTTATGATGGCGCAATAGATCTTTCCGCCGCATTGAAAGCCCTCGCCTGATGCTCAAGACCCGTATCATCCCCTGCCTCGATGTCGCCGATGGCCGCGTGGTCAAAGGGGTGAACTTCGTTGGTTTGCGCGATGCAGGTGATCCTGTGGACGCCGCCATCGCCTATGACGCGGCGGGCGCAGATGAACTGTGTTTCCTCGACATTCACGCGACCCACGAAAACCGCGGCACGATGTTTGATCTGGTGCGCCGCACGGCAGAGCATTGCTACATCCCGCTGACAGTTGGCGGCGGTGTCCGAACCGCACGCGACGTCCGTGCGCTGCTGCTTGCCGGAGCCGACAAGGTCAGCTTCAATTCCGCCGCCGTCGCCAACCCTGATGTCATCGCTGAGGCCGCCGACCAGTTCGGCAGCCAATGCATCGTCTGCGCCATAGACGCCAAAACCACGTCCCCCGGTAAATGGGAGATCTTCACCCACGGCGGCCGCAAGCCCACAGGCATCGACGCGGTAGAGTTTGCCAAAACCGTAACAGCCAAGGGCGCGGGCGAAATCCTGCTCACCTCAATGGACCGTGACGGCACGAAACAGGGCTTCAATCTGCCGCTGACCCGCGCAATTTCCGATGCGGTAAGCGTCCCCGTCATTGCCTCGGGCGGCGTTGGCACGCTGGATCATCTGGTGGACGGCGTCACCCAAGGCGGGGCAAGCGCCGTACTCGCCGCCTCGATCTTTCACTTCGGGGAATACACCATAGCGCAAGCCAAGGCCCATATGCAGGCCGCCGGCATCCCAATGAGGCTCACATGACCCTGGACGATCTCTATGCCACGATCCTCGCGCGCAAGAATGCAGACCCCAACAGCAGCTGGACGGCGCAACTTCTGGCCAAAGGCCCCGAAAAATGCGCTGAAAAATTTGGCGAAGAAGCCATAGAGGCCATCATCGAAGCGGTAAAGGACGACAAGGCCGCACTCACATCTGAGGCCGCCGATGTCCTCTACCACCTGCTTGTGATGCTTGCCGCGCGCGATGTGCCCCTCACAAATGTGCTGGCAGAGCTCAGCACCCGGCAGTCCAAGTCAGGCCTTGCCGAAAAAGCAAACCGCTGACCGTTACGGCCTTCTCTTTTTGGCCTTAAATACCGCGGGGAGTCGATCTATGATCGACGGGGCGGAGCCCCAATGAAAAAATCGAATGCAGGCTTTGCCTGCTCCTTTGGATCACAGCTTGCTTGAGATCACACCGGTCGCAAATCCCCCCAACCGCAGTTCGCCAAAGAGCCGTTGATACTCAATCTTGGGACAGCGATTCTGGATCACGGTGATACCCTGCGCCTCCGCCTGTGCCGCCGCTTTAGCGTGCTTCACACCAATCTGCATCCAGATTGTCCGCAGGTCCGGGAACAGACCCAGCGCATCATCGACGATCTCAGGCACCGATTCGGAACGCCGAAAGATATCAACCATGTCAATGCCACCTTCGATCTCATCCAAACTGCCCAACACCTTTGCACCAAAGAGCGTTTCTCCGGCGTGGCGCGGGTTCACGGGGATCACATGATATCCCCGCAGCCCCAGATAGCGCGCCACAAAGTAACTCGCGCGCACCGGATTCATCGACACGCCCACCACCGCCACCCGTTTGGTGCGGGTCAGCACGTCTTTCAAAAGATCATCAGAGTATTCCATGCCGCTTCCTACCCTGCCCTGACCGCAAAAAAAAGCGCCCCAGCGATAAACGCGGGGCGCAAAAGTGTGGAACGAGGGACAGTTAGGGGACACTGAGGTGTTCCAGACCTCCGCGTCTTGACCTTGACATAGGTATGCAAAGGCTCCTGAAAAAGAGCTATCCCGATCATGTGAACACAGGATTAACATGCATGAGCAAAACCTTGCCGACAGTTGGGGTCAGTCGAAAATATCTTCGACGAAATCAAAGACCTCTTCGGCCAAATCCTTAAACCATCCTTTGCGCTTCTTCTTTTTGCGAGGTTTAAGCTTTCGGGATGCTGCAGCTTGCGGCTTCTCCGCAAATCTGCGCGGTTCCGGACGGTGGCTTACTGCGCAACGGGTCTTGGGGCGCGGTGCCACCTTGACCTGCGGCAGCGCCTTGAGATTGCGCAAAGGTGCGCCACAGCTGGCACAGCTCAATTCATGTCGTCCCTGTTCCAGCTTGAGCACCGCTTTGCTCCCACAATGACAACAGGTCGCGATTTTCGTTGGATGGCCCATGGCAGCCCTTCCTCTATGCAGATGCTCTAACTGCATATAGGGCGATTGCCGCCGCGTTTGAGACGTTGAGCGACCCAAATTTACCCGCCGCGTCAATACGCACCAGCATATCCACCGTTTCCTTGGTCTTGTCCCGCAACCCCGGCCCCTCGGCTCCCAGCACCAGCGCCACAGGTCGGTCGCGTTTTCCCTCAACCGCCTCCTCAACGCTCATCTCCGCCTCGCCGTCCAGACCCAGCACCAGATAGCCCATGTCCTGCAATGCCCTTATCGCATCCGCCAGATTGCGCAGCCGCAGGTAGGGTTGCCGCTCCAGCGCGCCGGAGGCTGTCTTGGCAAGCGCACCTGTCTCGGGCGCAGAATGGTGCCGCGTTCCAATGACCGCGGAGGCACCCAACACTTCCGCTGATCGCAAGATCGCACCGACGTTGTGCGGATCGGTCACCCGGTCCAGCAGCAAAACCCGGGGGGACGCATCCCCCACCGCCACATCTTCCAACCGACCCCAGTTGAGCGGCCGTACCTCCAGTACAGCGCCCTGATGCACAGAGGACGCATCTATCGGCGGGCGGAACTTGCGCGGATCCACCACCTGCGGCGTTATCCCGGATTGCGCGATCGCCTCTTCCAGCTTGGCTTGTGCATTGGGCGTCACCATCAGCGTCAGCTTTTCGCGATTTGGGTTGCGCAACGCATCACGCACCGCATGCAACCCAAACAGCCAGACCGTCGCGTTGGCTTCGGCCTTTTTGTCCTGCTCTTTTTGCACCACCCACTTGGGTTTCTTCATGGCTTCGTCCTCATTTGGCCCGCCATCAAAATACCCTTCGCATTTTGCCTTGACGCCCCTCAGGCTCGCTTGTAATCACGCCTCCACGCCCAGCGCAATGCGCAGCGGCGTAGTGGGCGACAGGCCGCAAGGTGTGGCAGGGGACTGTAACTCCCTCGCGGAGACGCACGCCTGGTTCGATTCCAGGGTCGCCCACCATTTTTTTCTATGTTTCAGCGATTGCGATCATATCCTGAGATCGCTTGGTCTGCTCACTGTTTGTTCTGGCAACAAGAGACAGAGGTCTCCCGCTTTCCTCCACTCCTAGAATACCCTTTCTGTTGTTGTCCCGACCCGCTGAAATTCTACACCTACCAAGGATTTCGAGCGGAGTTTGCGCACCACCGGTAAGGCCAGCGTTTTTGCGCCGCAAAGGCGCGGATAATCGGCGCAAGGACAATCACTCACCACCGATGCGCAGCATCAGGTTCTGACGCAGCCCTTTGTTAGAACTCTTCCCAACTATCGAAATCTTCGGCCAAGTTGCTTGCCGGGGCTATAGCTATTGCAGGTTTCGGGGCTGAGGGGACAGCTTGAGCGGATGCCACCTTTTTCTTAGGCAGAGCAACTACGTCGTGCCCGGTTTTGAACTGAGCTGTTGACTTTTTCAGGCCGTCCGCTTCTTGCGAAAGCAGCGCGCCGGTCGCTGTCACCTCTTCAAATGACGCCGCTTGCTTTTGCGTATTGTTATCTATTTGCGCGACCGCACTGTTGATCTCAGCGATGCCGCTGACCTGTTCGGCAATGGCAGACGAAATCTGATCAATACCTTCCGAAGCCCCAACCACACGCTCCGAGATTTGCTTGAGCGACTCTTGTGCGTTGTTTACCTTTGCAACGCCCTCGGTAACCGCATTGTTACTGCGTGCAATGACCCCGTCAATTTCTGTTGCAGCTTCACCAGCGCGCTGCGCCAGTTGCCGTACTTCGGACGCCACAACCGAGAATCCCCGCCCTGCTTCGCCAGCACGCGCCGCTTCAACACCTGCGTTCAGAGCCAATAGGTTGATCTGAAACGCGATGTCGTTGATGACCGTGACCACTTTGGCAATTTCCTTTGAAGCTTCTGATATCCGGTTCATGGCTTCTGCTGCGTCAGACGCGACCACACTGCTGGATGCGGCAGTTTCACTGGCGATACCTGCGTTTTTGTTGGCATCATGCACGTTTTCGCTGACCTGTTTGATGCTCGCCGTCAACTCTTCAAGAGCCGCTGAAGTTTCTTCCAGAGAGGCGGCGTTTTGTTCTGCCTGCCTGGAAAACACATCGGACGTATCGCGCAACTCATCAGAGGATGCGGACAGATTTATTGTGCTCCCGCTGATATCACCAATGAGCGCTTTCAATGCATGAATCATGCCATTGGTGTTGTTTTGAAGATCACGGAATGCGCCTTTGAACTCCCCTTGCATTTGCTGGGTCAGGTCCCCTTCAGCAACACGTGCAAGCACTTCGCCGGTTGAGGCAATTCCATGATCGACCGATGCAACGAGCGTGTTCACATTTCCTGCCAACGCTGCCAGCTCATCATCGTCGAAGTTTGCGTTGACGCGCTGTGAAAAGTCACCGCCCGATGCCGCATTCACAACTTTGCCCAGCGATGCACTCAGGTCTGCGATCATTTTCTTGCGCGTGGCCTCCGCTTTATCTCTGGCGGCTGCTTCTTGCTGCTGCTGTTGCTGCTTTTGCTGTTCGGCGGCCTGCTGTCGCTCTGTAGCCGCAGTACTTTCCCGATCTGCCGCAGCTATCGCGGCTTTTCCATTGGCTTTGAAAACCTCCAAAGCGTTGGCCATGCGTCCTATTTCGTTTTCAAACTCAGTATTTTTGACCTCGGCATCAAGATCACCCTGTGCGATGCGCGACATCGTCTCGACCGCAACTTCAATGTCGCCTGAAATGCGTGAGGACAGCTGGCGCGAAACACGCCATCCAAGGGCCACCACAACAAATGCGGCAACGCAGATGGCAATGACGGCCCAAAAGGAGAAGTTTTCGCCTCTGGTGCCCAGCATCTTTTGCCATTGCGTCATGGTCTCTGTTTCGGCGGCTACGTCGCTGATGATCTTGGGCCCGATGCGGTCCATCATGTCACGAGCCGCATTTTCAAGGCCGACGGCATTCAGAAGCTCTGGCTTGGCCGCCTTGAGAGCCTCAATCTGATTGATTGCCTCTTGCGCGAGCTGTCTTCTGGTCGGATTGCTTAGCTCTGCCAACAGCGTATCAAGCGAAGACCGCGCCGAATGCAACTCGGACAAAGATCTTTCGGCATCGGCATTGTCCCGCGTCCGTCGATAGCGTTCGAGATAGTAACGCCCTAGCATCAAGGCTTCTTGCGCGCGCCCTGCGTGATATGCCGCCGACGTGTCCCCGTCATCATATGCGGATGTCATAATGGCGGTCAGTGCTTTTCGCCCGTTGAGCCCAGCCTCCCTAATGGTTTGTACGACCCCATCATACGCACTCCGGGCTGCAAGCGCCTCATTGAACTGGACCTTATACTCCGCCAACTCGGCTGCAAGACCTTGGAAGGTTTCCAACAACACTTCGTTCCCACCGCCGTTTTCAATCATTTCGGCTTCTGCAACCTTCAGATCCTGCAAGCTTGCATGAAACGCGTCGATGTTGGCTTCATCCGGCGACAAACGCCATTTCAACCTGGCAATGCGCGCGTCAGAAACATCCTTGAAAATCCTCTCCACCTCGAGTGATGTGCCCGCGATTCCGCGGTACTCCACAAAGGTCGACCTGATCAAAAGAGTTGTCGCGATTGCAACAGCAGACAGGACCAACAGACCTGCGATCAGGGTTTTGCTGATAAAGAAAATCTGTTTCGAAATTGGATCTGATGCAGCCATTTGCTCTCTCATGTAAAGTCGCGGGTACGGAAAAACTTGGAAACCCTGCTAAAGCAAAGCGCTTTACAGAATATGAAGGGCTCTTGTTCCGGCAGCGTCATTGCGCGACAGATCCGGCCCACCCGAGCCTCAATGCACAGCGCACGGCCCATGCCGGGCGCAACCACGAAAGTGATGCATTCAGTCGTGTCACGAAACATTGACATGGACATGCCCGGGCGAGTTTGACTTAATGCTGTAACAAAAATCTAATCTTTACCGCGACATCGCTAATCCAAATGGGGGATATGAAATGAAATATGCTTTGGTCACATCGGTTGTGGTCGCAACCGCGCTCAGCGCACCACTTGCGCAGGCTGACACACTCAGGCTTCTGACATGGGGTGGCTACGCCCCCGAAGACGTCATTGCCAAGTTTGAAGCTGAGACGGGTCACACCGTTGAAGTCACCACGTCAAACAACGAAGAAATGATTGCCAAGCTGCGCGCCACAAACGGTGGCGGTTTTGATCTGGCCCAACCAAGCCAGGACCGGATCACCAGCGCACAGGAAGAATTCGGCATCTACAAACCCATCGACATGAGCCGCGTGAACGCGGATCTCTTCATCCCCTCGATGCTCAGCGCGACGGCGGGAAACACCACCTTTGAGGGCGCGGTTTTTGGCCTGCCACACGTCTGGGGCACCAGCGGTCTGGTGGTGAACACCGCAGAGGCAGGCGGCGTGCAGGACTACGTTGATCTGTGTGGTGACGCAGTAGCAGGCAAGGTGTCTTACCGGCTCAAGCGGCCAACACTGATTGGTTTTGCCTATTCCATGGGGCTTGACCCCTTTGCCGCCTATGATGATGCGGAGGCTTATCAGGGCATTCTGGATCAGGTTGAGGCCAAGCTGACCGAGTGCAAAGCCAATGTGAAAACCTACTGGGGCGGCGGGGATGAGATCAAGAACCTGCTGCGCTCGGGCGAGGTTGTGGCCTCCATGGCATGGGACACGGGCGGCTGGCAGCTGAACGCCGACAACCCCGACATCACATTTGTAGCGCCCAAGGCCGGGGCGCTGGGGTGGATCGACACATTTGTACTGCCTGCACGCGGACGGGCCGATGATGCCGCCTATGACTGGATCAACTTTGTGATGCGCCCCGACATCGCTGCGATGATCACCAACACGGCCGGTAACTTTACCGCAGCCGTGGACGGTGACGCCGGGGTGAGTGCGGACCTCAAAGCCCGCTATCAGGGCAGCTTTGACCAAGCCGCGATTGACAACATCAAGTGGTATCCGCCCGTACCTGCGGGGCTCGAAGCGCTCGAGGGCGCGACACTCGATCGCATCAACGCCGCGCAGTAAACGTCTGCAAACAAACGTAAAGGGCACCCCTCGGTGCCCTTTTTCTTCTTGTGAGGATGCCCTTTGACCATCTCCCACCCCGACCTGTCCTGTCGCGACCTGACCAAGGATTTTGACGGCTTCCGCGCCGTCGACCACGTCAGCTTTGACGTGCCGCAAGGGTCTTTCTTTTCCATCCTCGGCCCATCAGGCTGTGGCAAGACCACGCTATTGCGGATGATCGCGGGGTTTCAGGCGGCCAGCAGCGGCGATTTGCAGATCAAGGGTAAGTCAATGATCGGGGTGCCGCCGAACAAGCGCCCCGTGTCGATGGTGTTTCAGCATCTGGCGCTCTTCCCCACCATGAACATCGCAGAGAACGTGGGCTTTGGCCTGCGCCAACGCCGGGTGTCCAAATCCGAAATCAAGACCCGCGTGGAAGAGGTGCTGGCGCGCGTCGGCCTTCCCAACGTGGCGGAGCGTCGGGTAGACCAGCTTTCTGGTGGGCAGAAACAGCGCGTGGCAATTGCGCGCTGCATGGTACTGGAACCTGATGTGCTGCTCTTGGATGAACCGTTGGGCGCGCTTGACCTCAAGCTGCGCGAACACATGAAGGTAGAGCTGAAATCACTGCAGGCGGCTTTTAACACCACCTTTGTCTATATCACCCACGACCAGTCCGAAGCGCTGGTGATGAGCGACAACATCGCAGTGATGAACCACGGACGTTTTGAGCAGATCGGCACGCCGCATGACGTCTATCATGCCCCCGACACCGCTTTTGTTGCGGGATTTGTCGGAGACGCCAATCGCATCGAAGCAACAGTTACAACGGCAAACGGACCCAACCTGACGCTTGAGACGGATGCCGCCGCGACATTGCAGGTGGAGGGGCCGACGCTGTCCGTTGGCACGCGCGCTCAGGTGTTCCTGCGGCCCGAGGCGATAGAGCTGCTCCCCGCAGGCAGCCATGCTGATAATGCGGTGAACCTGCGGCAGGGCAGCGTCGAAACGGTGCTTTTCAACGGGGCCAACAGCACGGTTACCGTCAAGGAGAGCAGTGGAAATCTGCTCAAGGTAGCCCTGCCCCAGACCGGCGATTTTGCCAGCCTGCGCAAGGGGGACGCGGTTTTCACCCGTTGGGATCCTGCACAGGCGCGCTGCTATCCGGTGGCGGAGGGATAGGCGATGGGATCAGACACCTCCCGCCTTGGCTTCTATCTGCTGTTGGCTCCGATCCTGCTGTGGCTGGTGGTCTTGATCATCCTGCCCCACGTCGGACTGTTCATCGTTTCCATCAGTGAGAAAATCGGCCCTCGGGAATATGAAACCGGCTTTGGCAACTACGCGGCCTTCTTTACCGAACCGCTTTACTGGCGCACCTTTGCACGCACTGCGATCATGTCGATCCTTGCAACGGCGCTGACGCTTATCCTGGGCTTTCCCATTGCCTATTACATCGCCAAACTCACGCGGGGGCGGACCAAAACCACGCTTTTCCTGATGTGCATGATCCCGTTCTGGGTGTCCGAGCTGGTGCGCACTTTTGGCTGGATGATCCTGCTGCGTGAAACGGGTGTATTCTCAAACACGCTGCAATATCTGGGGCTGGTAAGCGGCCCGGTTGAGATGCTCTATAACGATGCGGCGATCATGGTGGGGCTGGTCTATACCTCGATCCTGTTCATGGTGGTCCCGTTGGTCACCACGCTCGACAGCCTTGACGACAGCCTGATCGAAGCAGGATATGATCTGGGCGGAACCAGCACGTCGATCATGCGAGAAATCGTGATCCCCCACGCGATGCCCGGCATCGTGTCCGGCTGCATTGTCGTGTTCATGCTGTCGCTGGGCAATTACCTCACCCCGATCCTGTTGGGGGGCAAGGACAGCCTGTGGTTCACCGGCATGATCTACACCCAGTTTATCACGCGCTTTAACTGGGAGCTTGGCTCTGCCTTTGGCTTTTTGCTGCTGGCGCTTTCTTCGCTGGTTGTGTTCCTTGGGCTGAAGCTTTCGGGGCAGTCGCTGTCGAAAACGATGGGGCATTCATGATACCAAGCCTGCCTCAACCCAGCTTCACCAAATGGTGCTACCGCGCCTATGTGACGGTGTTCTTTGTCTACCTTGCCTTGCCGTTGGCGGTTGTCTGCGCTTTCGCGTTCAACAACAGTGTCTTTCCCTCCCTGCCATGGGAAGGGTTCACATGGGCGTGGTTTTTCGGGACCGAGCCCCCCTTTATCGGTGTCTTTCACGAACGCGCCATTGTGCGGTCTATCGGCACTTCGGCCTTTGTCGCGGTCTGGGTCTCAGCGCTGGCGGTGAGTGTTGGCACCTGCAATGCCTTTCTGTTCGTGCGCCATGATTTTCGTGGAAAAGCGGTGCTTTATATGCTGATGCTCCTTCCGTTGATCATCCCCGGCGTGATCCTCGGCATCTCGATCCTCGTCTTCTCAAGCTCCGTCGCCAACACGCTGGAGGACGCGACGGGTTTGTGGCTTGACGGCCTGCGGCCCGGTCTGATCCTTGTCATTCTCGGGCAATTCTCCTTCATCACAACCTTTGCCACGCTGGTGATTTCCGCGCGACTGCAAAAGTTTGATCCCAGTCTGGAAGAGGCCGCACTGAACCTCGGGGCCAGCAAATTGGGGGCAATCCGCCAGATCACGATCCCCTTTCTTCTGCCTGCCATCGTCGCCTCGGCTGTTGTTTCAATGCTGATGAGTTTTGAGAACTTCAACACCACGCTCATGTTGGTGGGCTCGGATTCGCCGCTTACCATCACCATGTTCGATAAGCTCAAGCAGGGCTCGACCCCGGTGCTGAACGCGGTGTCGGTGCTGCTGATTATTGTCTCTGCGGCACTTGGGCTGCTCTCTTTGATGTTTCAGAGGTCCAAAAGCTGATGCTCGGGCCACGTTAGTCCCCCGGGACGATGCCTCGTCATCTCAGTGCCAAGGCCACATTTTCTGCCGCTTCCAACGCACCCTCAAGGTATCCGCCAAACTCTGGGGCCACCTCCGTGCCGGCAAAGTGCAATCGCCCGTCCCACAGATCGCGCAACGCGGGGGGCAGGCCATAGGTTGGATGCGCATAAAGTGGTGCATGATCTGCTTGTGTCGCGGTGCAGGGATCAAACGCCCAGTCTTTGACATAGAGCGCGCGCGGTGTTGCAGCCTTGGGCCCAAACAGGCGCGTCAGCTGTGAGGTGATATCCTGTCGCAATGCCGGTGTGTCCTTGCGTGCTGCGGGGGGCGTACCGATGAACCCAAAGAGCGCATACGGCCCCTCGGAGAATGGTGAGGCGTCGTGAATTTCAACCATTGGTCCTCGCCTGCTCATCGCGTCCCCCGACAGTCCCGCCGCGCGCCAAAAGGGGGTGTCATAAACGGCGACCGCCTTGGCCTGCCCCGCCATCCATGTCGCAATGCCGCGCATGGTTTGCCGGGTGGCATCGGCCAAATCTGGGTCAAAGCTCAGTTCCGCTGCAATACGCGGCGGCATGGCGAGGACAAGCTGATCTGCCTCCAGCACCTCCGCCGACGCCAGCGTAACGGCGACGCCCTGCGGTGTGTGTGTTATCCGCGTCACTTCGGCATCAAACCGCTTGCGCTGCTGCGGCACACGCATCGCCAGCGCATCGGTCAACGCGACCAACCCACCCCGCAGCCGCCATGACCCTTCCATCGACGCAAAACCCCTGCCACGTTGCACGTGCCCGCGTTCATCCTCAAAGGTCAGCTCACCTTGAGCGTACTGGTCAAATCGTGTCAGCCCGAAACGCTCAATTAGCGCTGCAATCCGCGGCTGGCCGGGCCAAAACCACGCAGGCCCCATGTCAAACGCGGCACCACCACAGTGTTCCGTTTTGATCCGCCCGCCGAACCGCGCACGCGCTTCCAGCAAGAGGTACTCTGCGCCTTTCGCCTCCAGTTTTTCAGCAAGTGCGAGGCCAGACAGACCACCGCCGATGATGAGTGTCCTCATCTCGCTCCACCGTCCCTGACGCTTCCCGCACCCATCAAACGGCAGGTGCCTTGGCATGGGGCAGATGCCCGGTCTTGATCCAGAGTTTTGCGCCTTGGCCGCCTGCCACTGTCTTCAGGGTCTCCCCCTCCGGCAACCGCAGCCATGCACCTTTGCCCAATGCCTCTGTCTGCTCTGTCACGGACCCGTCGATCACCAACATCTCAATCCCACCGGCGTCCGCGTTTTCATACACCGCACCAGCGGCGAGGTCGGCGTAGCGCACAACCTCACGCGCATCGCGGTGCAGTTCAGCCGTTGCGACGCCATTCACCGGTGCGCCCAACTCCTCCGCCATCGTTTTGCGGAACTGATTGCGATCCGCCATGTCAAACTGCCAGAGCTTTACAAAGATCGTGCATCCCGGCGCAGAACCCGGCGTGTGCGCAGTGGTCGGCGGGTTGCGGACATAAGTGCCCTCGGGGTAGTCCCCATGCTCATCCTGAAACACGCCGTCCAGCACGATGAACTCTTCGCCGCCTGTATGAGTGTGTTCGGAAAACGTGCTGCCGGGGGCATAGCGTACAATAGTCGTGGCCCGCGCCACTTCGCCCCCGATACGGTCCAGCATCCGCCGGTCCACACCGGGCATCGGAGAGGGCAGCCAGTCCACTCGATCAGAGTGCACAACCACGCGCTCATCGAAGTTTGCGTTTAAGTCCATCTGCGCATTCCCTTGTGATTAATTCAGCGTTGCGGCCCGCTGGCCGTGGTTGATGTTACTTAAGGCCAGCCGTGCGGGTATTGCCAGTGCAATGGCTTCACGATGCCTTTAGCTGCCATCAATACTGGTGTCAGGAACAAGGCTATCCGCACAGTCAGACGATGCACGAACCATACATATCAGTAAGTTGCGCGGAAAAACTGCTTCTAGAAGGCCCCCGCGCCGCCCCTTCCACAAAGGTGAGTGCGCCATCCTTGCTGCCGCAATTTGCGGATTGGTGCGGCCGTTTGTTTTGGTGCCCAAGGCAATGATGATCCGGTGTTAAGAGTGTCCCCTTGCCACAAGGCCGGCTGGAAACTCGAATCAAACGCGCGGCATCAGGGGATAAGGATGTTGCCACGCTCAAATTGCGCAATATCCATACTCAGATCGTCATAAACGATCTGGATGGTGATGGTCTGAACCGAACCTTGCCGAAAAGTCAAAACCGGCAGACCGTCGTCCTCCAAAACTGCGTTTGGCGTGGTGTATTGCTCATGGCAAGGCGGCAGGGGCCAGTTCTGCATCGCTTCGTTGTTGACAGAGATCGCCATCGCCTTGAGGCCACAACGCCACCCCCAAAGGTGCGTCACATAGAGCCAGTCCTTGCCATCATAGTCGCGCACCGCCACCCAATTGCCCTTGGTGGCCTCAAGGATCGGCTTGATCTCAACCGCGGTGGTAAACTTGCCTGAGGGTGTCTGCGGCTCTGCCACCAGACCGGCGGGCACCACGCTCATATTGAACGCGCCATTTGCAGGAGCAGGAGCAGGCGCGGGTGCCGGAGCGGCCGCGGCCACATTGCCCTGCACCACCGTGTTGTTCCCGATAACCACGCTGTTGGGGGCGATCTGAACGGTGCTTTGATCTGTTGTCTGTTGCTGCGGGGCAACCACTGCTGGCGGCTGAGATTGCGCGCCGCTCCCACCCGGTGCCGCATTCATCCCGGCAGCCATTATGGCAAAGAAAACATCCAACATCGCAGTCTCCCAAACTTCAATGGCACAATTGCTGTCTTTTGTGCCGTGGCAATCGCGCCTATAGTGGTTAAAAAATGAGCAGTAAGGCGCAGAGCAACTATGGCACGCAAAGAGGCAGGCTCGCAAACATTCAACGTCGTGATCGTCGGACAACAGGGGCGGCTGGCCTATGAGGCGCTGATTTTTGCCGCGTCCCTGCGCTATGCCAGCCCCAATTTCAAAGGTCGGCTGTTCGTCGCGGAACCGCAGCACAACACCTTGTGGGAGCAAAACCCGACGATCAAAAACGCCGAGGTGCGCGCCGCCTTAGAGGGCTTCGGTGCAGAGATACTGCCCTTTGAAAACAAGCACTTCGGCCAGAAGTACCCCTTCGGCAACAAGATCGAAATGCTCTCTGCCTTGCCAAAAGGCGAACCCTTTGTGTTTTTTGACACCGATACGCTGATCACCGGAGAGCTGTCGGATGTCCCCTTTGATTTTGACCGCCCCAGCGCGTCGCTGCGCCGCGAGGGCACCTGGCCCGAACCACAGATCTACGGCCCCGGCTATACCGGCATCTGGAAGTCACTCTATGACAAATTCGGTCTGGATTTTGAAAGCAGCCTCGATCTGAGCCAGCCAGATGAATACTGGCGGCGCTATCTCTATTTCAACGCAGGCTTCTTTTATTATCGCTGCCCGCATGAATTCGGCGCGAAATTCCTCGAATACGCGCTGGCCATCCGCAACACCCCTCCGGTCGAACTTTGCGCACAGAGCTTTGATCCCTGGCTCGATCAGATCGCGCTACCGCTGGTCATTCACGCTTTGGGTGGCGGGCGCGACGCGCTGCCCACGGGGTATCTGGATGGCTCGGTCAGTTGCCACTACCGCTTTCTGCCGCTGCTTTACGCCCGCGAGACGGAACACACGATTGAGGTGTTGGAGACGGTGACGGCCCCCAACAAGCTCAAGAAGGTGCTGAAAGGTTCAAATGCCGTGAAGCGCACGATCTATCAGGGACGCGGGCACAAGGTCCGGGCGCTCTTTGATCAGGATCACCTGCCCAGACGCGAGCAGATGATCCGCAACAAGATCAAGAAGAACGGCTTCTGGATCAGGTAACCCTCTGGTCAGCCTGACAGCGGCACCGACCACATGTCGTGACGGATGGCCGATAGACCGGGGAGCGCAATGCGTGACATGCGTTCCAGCTTCTTGCCCGAACGCAAAACAAACATTCTAGAGCCAGCGCGCAAATCCACACCGCGTCCCTCACCGGGCCGCTTCCCTTGCCTGCCCCCGCGCCATCCCGTAACCATGGCGCAACCCAGACAGATCACCCAAGGAGACACCCATGAGCGACCCCACTTACGGCTTTGACACCCTGCAAATTCACGCAGGTGCGCGGCCGGACCCGGCAACGGGCGCCCGCCAGACCCCGATCCACCAGACAACCGCATATGTCTTTCGTGATGCCGACCACGCGGCGGCACTGTTTAACCTGCAAGAAGTCGGCTTCATCTATTCGCGCCTGACCAACCCGACGGTTGCCGTGCTGCAAGAACGCATCGCCACGCTTGAGGGAGGTGTCGGTGCTGTGTGCTGCTCGTCCGGTCACGCCGCCCAGATCATGGCGCTTTTCCCGCTGATGGGTCCGGGCAAGAACATCGTCGCCTCCACCCGTCTTTATGGCGGCACGGTCACGCAGTTCAGCCACACGATCAAACGCTTCGGCTGGGAATGCAAGTTCGTTGACTTTGACGATCTTGATGCCGTGAAAGCCGCGGTTGACGACAACACGCGCGCCATCTTTGGCGAAGCGATCGCAAACCCCGGTGGCTACATCATGGACGTGCGCGCCGTGGCCGACATTGCCGATGCAGCTGAGATCCCGCTGATCATCGACAACACCACGGCGACGCCGTACCTTGTGCGCCCGATTGAACATGGCGCGACCCTTGTGGTGCATTCCACAACCAAATACTTGACCGGCAATGGCACGGTCACGGGCGGTTGCGTTGTGGATTCAGGCACGTTTGACTGGTCCGCAAATGACAAATTTCCATCGCTCAGCCAGCCAGAGCCAGCCTATCACGGGCTGAAGTTCCATGAGACATTCGGCAACCTCGCTTTCACCTTCCACGGCATTGCAATTGGTCTGCGCGATCTGGGCATGACGATGAATCCACAAGCCGCGCATTACACGCTGATGGGCACTGAGACGCTGTCGTTGCGGATGGAAAAGCATGTGGAGAACGCCAAAACCGTCGCGGAATGGCTTGAAAACGATGACCGCATTGAAAAGGTGACCTATGCGGGCCTCAAATCCTCCCCCTACTTTGAGCGTGTGGCCAAGGTTTGCCCAAAGGGCGCGGGTGCGTTGTTCACAATTTCCGTGAAAGGTGGCTATGAGGCCTGCGTGAAACTGGTCAATGCGCTGGAGATTTTCAGCCATGTCGCAAACCTCGGAGATACGCGCAGCCTTGTGATCCACTCGGCTTCGACCACCCACCGGCAGCTTTCCGCAGAGCAGCAGGAGGCCGCAGGCGCGGGCCCCAATGTGGTGCGTATTTCCATCGGAACCGAAGACCCCAATGACCTGATCGCTGATCTTGATCAGGCGTTGAGCAAAGCGTCAAGCTAAGGCAAATGCCCCTCGCGCGGCCCATCGCGCGGGGGCAACCCGCAGCAGTCATATCCGCTCAGCCAAACACCATCCCTTTGACATACATGCAGCCCTTTCCATAAGCAGGGTCACGCGCTATTCTTTAACCAGTTGGCGGGTATCTTTTATCTGCCCTCCTTTGTGGTAAAAGTCGTAGCGATGAAACCAGGTTTTGCTCTCTCCCTTTCGTTCGAAGGTATTCGGTTGTTGCACCGGGCCGCCGGAGGGTGGCGTGTGGTGGGCGATGTGGCATTGGATGCCGCCGACATGGCGGGCGAACTTGAGGTGCTGCGCAAGACCGCCGCCTCGCTTGAGCCGGGCGGCGTCCGCACCAAGCTGCTGTTGCCCAATGAGCAGATCAAGTACCTGACCGTTGACACTCCAGACATGGATGAAGAGGCGCGCCGCGCCGCTGCGATGGCAGCGCTGGATGGGGCGACACCCTACCCGGTTGCGGACCTTGCCTTTGATCTCAGCGCGGATGGCGACAAAACCCATATCGCCGCCGTGGCCCATGAAACGCTCGCTGAGGCGGAGGCCTTTGCGGTGGAGCATCGGTTCAACCCGATCTTTTTTGCCGCGATCCCCGGTGATCAGACCTATCTTGGTGAGCCGTTTTTTGGTGCAACAAAGGGTGCGGCAGAGCTGTTGGGCACTGACCGCGCGGTAGAGCCTGACGGCATCGCCGTTGTCGTGATCGGAGATATTGAGACACCCGATGGCCCGGTCATCGATCAAAGCGACGAAGCAGCGAGAGTTCAGGTCACTGCGGTGACAGCAGACATCGCGCGTGATCCTGCACCTGAGGCTGAGGATGCGACGGGTGAGGATGCTCCGCTTGACGAAGTTCCCGCACCAGAGCCCCCCAAAGCTGCCCCGCTCCCGCCAGAAAACCCGCCCGCGCCACCGCCCGCTGAGATAGTCGCAGAAGTTGCGCCTCCCGATGTGAGCGCTGTGGCACCAACACCCGAAGCTGGCAAAACAAATGCCACAGCGACATCCGGTACCGGCCCCGACCCTGACCAAGCGTCACCTGACCCCGCAGAAAATGACGCCGCCCCGACGCTGGGTTTTGCAAGCCGCCGCGCCACTGACAGTCCTTCAGTGCCGCGTTTAGGCGGTGCGTCTCGCGGTGCCGCGGCATCCGGGGGCCCTGCCACACCCATCCCCGATCCTGTCGCCCCTGCTCCGGGCAGCGTGACGGCCGGCCAGATCGCGATTGAGCCGGACAATGAATTTTTCCGCGCCGCCCCTGCGGAGCCCGAACCAGAAGCCAAACCGGGGTTTTTAAGCCGTAGGCTTTCCAAACCCAAGCCATCGGCGGCCCCTGTTGCACCGCCACCGCCCGCCGCGGCGCACAACGACGCTGTGGCAGGTTCCGAAAAAGAGCGGATGACAATCTTTGGGGCGCGCAGCGAGCAGGTTGGCGGCAAGCCGAGGTTTCTTGGCCTGATCCTCACAGCGGCATTGCTGGTCTTTCTTGCGGGCGTGGCGGCCTGGGCTTCCGTGTTTCTCGATGACGGGTTAAAGCTCTCGCGGCTCTTTGGGGATCGTGAGCCAGTGGTGGCGGACGTCGCTCCCACCCCGACCCTGCCGCAATCGTTGCCTGAACCCAAGGTGGTGACGGCCTCGCTTGACCCGAGCCTGACGGATGAAGACGCGGCCGTTTTGGACGCGCTGCGCGATCCGGTGCAACCTGCGACCCCCGACACTCTCAGCGACGCAGAGTTGCAGGCGCAATATGCCGCCACAGGCATTTGGCCCCGCGCCCCACAAGTTCCCGCAGAGCCTGCGGGCCTGATCAACATCGAAGACCTGTATCTGACAAGCATCGACCCGGTCAGCACCTCCACCGACGCAGTCGCTTTGCCGGGTGTCGCCGGTTTCGAAACGGACGTGGTACTGGGCTATGTGTCCTCTCCCGCCGCTGCGGGCACGCAATTTGCGCTGGATGAAAACGGTCTTGTGATCCCTACGGCCGCTGGCGCACTCAGCCCGGATGGCTTTACCGTTTATCTCGGGGCACCGCCGCTGGCACCACCTGCCACGCCGACGCGGTTTCAATCCGTGCCCCAAGACACCGCAATCCGTTCGGCGCTGGCCGCCTTTCGCCCGCAACCGCGCCCCGGTGATCTGGTTGAGAACACAGAACGCGCACAGCTTGACGGGCTGACCCGCTCTGAGCTCGCCTCCTACCGCCCTGCCCTGCGCCCGCAATCCCTGCAACAACAAGCCGAAGCCGCCGAAGCGCCCGCGCCCGCCGCACCCGAGGCTGAAACCGCAGTGGCACCGGAAGTCACAGACGGGGCCGTGGCCTTGGCGCTGGCCAATCCATCGACAATTGAAAACGCCACGAAGTTTGCCGTCCGCGCATCCATCCGCCCCGACACCCGCCCGCGCAATTTCTCACGCATCGTCAAGCGCGCACAGCGCAACACCGAAAAGCAAGACGAGGTCCGCGTGGCAAGCGCCGGCGCGGTCGCCCCGCGCGTGGTACAACCCAAAATACCGTCAAAAACATCCGTCGCAAAACAGGCGACGGTCAAAAATGCGCTGAACCTTCGCAAGGTGAACCTGATCGGGGTGTATGGCAAACCCTCCAACCGCCGCGCCTTGGTACGGCTCGGAAACGGGCGCTATAAAAAGGTGGTTGTGGGGGACAGGATTGATGGCGGCCGGGTCTCTGCCATCGGCGAAGGCGAGCTGCGCTACACCAAACGCGGACGCAACCTTGTGCTCAAGATGCCGCGCTAGCCACAGCACCTGCCGGTGCTAGCGACAGGCGTGTGACCGTTAGGTTTCCAACACTTACGATGCGTCTTTGAGTTCACCACTGTCGATCTGCTCTTGTTCGATGCTTTCAAAGAGCGCCTTGAAGTTCCCCTCGCCAAAACCGTCATCCCCCTTGCGTTCAATGAACTCAAAGAAGATCGGACCGATCACCGTTTTGGAGAATATCTGCAGCAATATCCGCGTCTCACCACCGTCAACGACCCCTTCTCCATCAATCAGGATGCCGTGTTTCTTCATTCGATCAAGCGGTTCGGAATGACCCTTCACACGGTCCTTGCTGAGTTCAAAATAGGCCTCCGGCGGGCTGGGCATGAATTTGACACCCTTTTCGGCAATCGCATCTGTCGCGTCATAAATGTCACGCGCGCCCACCGCGATGTGTTGAATGCCCTCGCCTTTGTACTTTTTGAGGTAGGCCACGATTTGCCCCTTCTCATCCCGGTCCTCGTTGATCGGAATGCGGATACGCCCACACGGCGACGTCAGCGCGCGCGAGGTCAGGCCAGTATATTTGCCTGAAATGTCAAAAAACCGGATTTCACGGAAGTTGAACAAATCGCCGTAGAACCTGAACCAAACGTCCATGTTGCCTTTGAATACGTTGTGCGTGAGGTGATCGAGATAGTAGAACCCAACGCCCTCCGGCTTGGACTGCGCGATCCAATCGTATTCCCAGTTGTAGGGCGAGGTGTCATAATACTGGTCGACGAAATAGATCAATGAGCCGCCTATCCCTTTGATGGCAGGCACGTCCAGAACCTTGCCGGGCCCTGTGTACTCTTCTGCCCCCTGGGCCAGCGCATGGGTCAGGGCGGCCTGTGCGTCCACAACGCGCCAGCCCATCGATGGGGCGCAGGGCCCGTGATCTTCGACAAATCTGGCCGCGAAGCCATCAGGATCAGCATTGAGCACATACGTGATGTCCCCCTGCTGCCACAGCTCAATCGCCTTGCTCTTGTGGTTGGCCACATGGACGTAGCCCATGCGAGAAAAGACAGCGCGCAACTCATCAGGGTCAGGGCTTGCGAACTCCACAAACTCGAAACCGTCGGTCCCTGCCGGGTTATCTGGCGTGATCGTGGATTTTGGGGCGTCGTGCGGGAAAGGACCCATGGCATGTCTCCTTTAAATGGGGTGTGGCGTGTCTTGCGGCGTAAGATAGGGCTTGCCGCGCGCAGAGTTTGCGCTTTATTGCGCTCAGGGGGCAGGAAACATGCGGCAAACCCGCAGCATAGCCCGGATACTTGCGAAGGTGACGCATCATGCTGGACAACACAGACACCAAACTGCTGGCCGCACTTCAAAAGAACGCGCATTTGACCGCACAGGAATTGGGCGAACACCTTCACCTGTCGGCCTCACAAGCCGGGCGACGGCGACAACGGCTGGAAACCGAAGGGTATATCCAAGGTTACACGGCGCGGCTTGATCCGGTCAAAATCGGGCTGAACGTGCAGGGCTTTGTTCAGGTGCATCTGGCAACCCACGGACCGGAACAATCGCGCAGCTTTGCGCGCCTGCTCTCCACCCGTCCTGAAATTGTCAGCGCCTGGACCCTGACCGGGGATGCAGATTACCTGCTGCGGGTCTATTGCGACGATCTGCCAGGGCTCAATCGGTTGATCCACGAGGTGTTGTTGCGCCACCCCGCCGTGGCGCGGGTCCAGAGCCAGATCGTCATGGATCAGTTGAAACGTGATGGGCCACTGCCGACTTGAGACGGTATCGCTGTCCATTTGGGTAAACGGCCGCGGTTGCCAAACACCGTTGAGGTGCCTCTCTGCGAAAACGTAACCAGACCTGAACAAATTTCCGATAAGACGCCTTCGGAAGCTATTGAAAATGGCTATCGTCGGTTTTGCAGCAAACTACAGCAAACAGGGCGAATTCCGGCTGGCATTTTGCCGTCCGCCATTGCTGCTCTTGGCGAAAACCCGCATCATGGGGATGCACATAGGATGGAGCATCCATGGAAGGTTTCCTTTTCCAAGCCACAATTTACCTCGCCGCGGCTGTGATCGCAGTGCCCATTGCCTCTCGGCTGGGGCTTGGATCCGTGCTTGGCTATCTTGCCGCTGGCATTTTGATCGGCCCGCTTCTGGGGCTTGTCGGCTCTGAAACCAAGGACTTGCAGCATTTTGCCGAGTTTGGCGTTGTTGTCATGCTGTTCCTCATCGGATTGGAGCTTGAACCCCGTGCGCTTTGGGACATGCGGCACAGGCTCCTGGGTTTGGGTGGTTTGCAGGTTGGCATATCGGCCGCCGCGCTCATGGGTATTGCGATGGCTTACAATCAGCCGTGGAACGTGGCTTTGGCGATTGGCTTCACGCTTGCGCTGTCATCGACGGCGATTGTGTTGCAGACCCTGTCAGAGAAAAACCTGATGCAGACCAGCGGCGGCAGGTCCGTGTTTTCTGTGCTCTTGACGCAAGACATCGCCGTTATTCCGATCCTTGCGTTCCTGCCATTGTTGGCAATTTCGACCATCGGCGGGGTCATGCCCGATGGCTCAATCTCACTCAGTGCGGAAGAGGTTGAACAAGCGCATAAAGCGGATGAGGGCCATCACGGTCCCGCAGGTGCAGAAGCAGCATTCAACTTTATCGAAAGCCTGCCGGGGTGGGGCATCACACTTGTGACCATCGGCGCCATAGCTGCCATCATCATTGTCGGTGTGTTTTTCACGCGCCCTGTGTTTCGCTTTATCCATTCGGCAAATCTGCGCGAGATGTATACCGCACTGGCTTTGCTGATCGTGGTGGGGATTTCTTTTTTGATGATCCTTGTCGGGCTCTCGCCCGCACTTGGAGCTTTCTTGGCAGGTGTGGTTCTGGCCAGTTCCGAGTTTCGCCATGAGCTGGAGACGGACCTGGAGCCTTTCAAGGGGCTGCTGCTTGGCCTCTTTTTCATCACCGTGGGTGCCGGGATCAACTTTGAACTGCTTTTTGCAGATACGGTTATCATCGTCGGCATGGCGCTTTTGGTGATTATTGTCAAAGGGTTGATCCTTTTTGCACTGGCCCGCATGTTCAAACTGCGCGGCCGCGATCAGTGGCTTTTTGCGCTGGGATTGGCGCAGGCGGGAGAGTTCGGTTTTGTTCTCGTCAGCTTTTCGGTGACGACTGGCGTCATGCCCAACGATGTGGCGGAAACACTGCTGTTGGTCATTGCCCTGTCGATGTTGATCACACCACTGTTGTTCATTCTTTACGATGTGATCAGCAAACGGATGGAAGAAAGTACAGGGCCGCTGGTGCCTGATGACATCGATGCCGAAGGTCCCGTGATCATTGCAGGGATCGGACGTTTCGGACAGATTGTGAACCGGCTGGTGCAGGCCAGCGGGTTTCAGACGGTTGTTCTCGATCACAACCCCGAAACGATTGCAGTGATGCGCCGATTTGGCTTCAAGGCGTTCTTGGGCGATCCAACTCGGCCCGACATCCTGCGCAAAGCGGGGCTCAGGGACGCGCGCGTGCTGGTAGTGACATTGGATGACCCAAAAGCGGCTGTGGCCTTGATCGAATACGCCCGCAAGCAACGCCCTGATCTGCATATCGTCAGCCGCGCCCATGACCGCACCGCCGTTTATCGGCAGTATCAGGCCGGGGCGGACGATATCGTGCGCGAGATGTTTGACAGCTCACTGCGCGCGGGGCGTTATGTCTTGGAAAACATGGGGCTTTCGGAGTATGAAGCCCATGAGGCAGAACGCATCTTTTACGACCATGACCGCATGTCCGTGCGCGAATTGGCGGCCCTCTGGCGACCAGATGTGGAACCGTCAGCGAACAAGGAATACGTGGCCCGCGCCAAAGAGTTGCAGAAGGATCTGGAAACAGCCTTCCTCAATCGGGGCGAAGAAGAGGACAAAAAGCGCGCCTGACTGCGGCACCAGACTGCGGGCATGGACCCGCAGCCGCACCATACGCCCTATCCGTCGCTGACGCCTGCTTGGGCAAAGGTCGCCATGCCGGCGTGACAGGCCATCGCGCCTTTCATCACCGCAATCGCCAGCGCCGCACCCGAGGCTTCGCCGAGCCGCAAGCCAAGTTGCAGCAATGGCTCTTTGCCAAGAGCCTCCAGCAGGCGCGCGTGCCCGCTTTCCGCACTCAGGTGCCCTGCCACTGCGTGATCAAGAGCGCCTTCTTGCGTCTTTGCCAGCGTCAACGCCGCCGCGCAGCAGATAAAGCCATCAAGGATCACGGGAATGCGCAGCGTGCGCGCCCGCGCCATGGCACCAACCATCGCCGCAAGCTCCCGCCCACCCAGACAGCGCAGCACATCTAGCCCGTCGCCTGCATCCTTGTGCAATGCCACACCATCGGCCACGACGCCGGTCTTCAGGGTCAGCCCATCGTCATCGACACCTGTGCCACGCCCCGTCCAATCCGCAGCCTCACCGCCCAGCAGCGCACAGGCAAGCGCGGCGGCAGAGGTGGTATTGGCAATCCCCATTTCACCAACAACAAGCAGGTCTGCCTCGGGTTTGACCGCATTCCAGCCCGCTTGCAACGCCTGCAAAAACTCATCCTCAGCCATCGCAGGCGCTTGGGTGAAGTCTTGTGTCGGGTGGTCAAGGTCCAGCGCCACCACATCAAGGCTCGCCCCGTTGGCGCGGGCAATCTGGTTGATGGCCGCCCCACCATGTTCAAAGTTCATCACCATTTGCGCCGTCACCTCGGCGGGAAAGGCCGAGACACCCCGCGCTGCAACGCCATGGTTTCCAGCAAAGACAATGACTTGAGGGGCGGTGATCTCGGTATTGTCCCCACCCCGCCAACCACGATACCACAGGGCGAGGTCCTCCAACCGGCCAAGCGCACCGGGGGGTTTGGTCAATTGCATGTTGTGATCTGAGGCGGCGTCCAGCATGGTTTGATCGACACCCTGTTGCGTGGTCAACAGGGTGCGAAAATCGGACAGGGATGCAAATGTTGCGGTCATGGAGATGCTCTGGCGTTGGTTGGTGTTTCACCCTGTCTATCGGCAGCACCCTTGGGGAGAAAGGCCAAAGAGGCGCATAAAATGACCGGAAACGACATGCCGCCCTTTCGGCTCAAATTCAGTGATCTGGGGCTGGCGCTGGCGCTGTTGACGCGGCTGCCTTTGCCCGCCCTGTCCTTTGATGAAACCGCAACGCGTCCTGCTGCCTATGCGGCATGGGCCTATCCGCTTGTGGGTTTTGCCGTGGGCGGTGTGGCCGCGCTTTGCGGGCTGTTGGCGCTGACACTTGGGTTGCCCCCTTTGGCGGTTGCACTGATCGCGGTGTTTGGGGGCATCGTCGCCTCCGGGGCCATGCATGAAGATGGTCTGGCCGATTGCGCCGATGGCTTTTGGGGCGGCTGGGAACGTGAGCGCCGGCTGGAGATCATGAAAGACAGCCAGATCGGCACCTATGGGGTCATCGCACTGATTGGCGCAATTGGGCTGCGTTGGGTCGCCCTGAGCGCCTTGTTCAGCGCGTCATTTGGCGTGGTCACTTTGCTGAGCGCAGCGGTTGTGTCGCGCGCAGCGATGGTCGGGGTCATGCACGCCCTGCCCCCCGCGCGTGCGGGCGGCCTTTCGCGGAAAACCGGGAAACCGCCTCGCGCCGCAGCCCTTATTGCGCTTGGCATTGGACTGGGTGCGCTGCTTTTTGCCCCTGCACCTTTTGCAGTGCTGATCCTTGTCATTTCTGCCGCTGGACTGGGCACCGCCCTGCTGGCGCGGACCAAGATTGGGGGGCAAACCGGCGATGTGCTGGGGGCCACACAACAGATCGTCGAGCTGGCTATCCTGCTGACCTGCCTTGCAAACATCTCATAGAAAAAGCCGCCCCCTGTTCGGGAGCGGCTCACATCGTTCCTGATCGCAAAGGCTCAGGCTGCGATACGGCTTTCCAGCACATCGCCGATCTGTTTGGCCGCACCCAGTTCATCACCACCGCTCACGGCAGCAACTTCGCGGGTCAGGCGCTCAAGCGCCGCTTCATAAAGCTGGCGCTCGGAGTAGCTTTGTTCACGCTGATCGTCGGTGCGGTGCAAGTCCCGCACGACCTCGGCAATGGCAATCAGATCACCGGAGTTGATCTTTTGCTCATACTCCTGCGCACGACGCGACCACATGGCGCGTTTGACCTTCGCCTTGCCCTTGAGGGTCCTCATGGCGTGGCTGATCACGTCTGGCGAGCTGAGCGCGCGCATCCCGATCTCGGTCGCCTTGTGCGTGGGTACGCGCAGGGTCATCTTGTCCTTTTCAAAGGCAATCACAAACAGCTCCAGCTCAATGCCGGCGACTTCCTGCTCCTCAATAGAGACGATCTGCCCGACCCCATGTGCAGGGTAGACGACAAATTCGTTGGGGCGGAAATCTAGCTTTTTTGACTTACTCATGTACTGGCTCCTATGGCGCGGAAGGCTCCGCTTTTGGGTCTTGAGCGTGTTCACACACGCAAAAACACATCCCAGCGGCGCTGCAAGCGCGGGCCGGAGTGCGTTTCATTCGGGATTATGTGGTCAACCGATGCAGAATATCTGAGGTGTCGTACAAGCGGTTATGGACCAGTGTTTCGTTTCGCATTGGGCGGAGTATACCACAAAAAATGCCCCGCCGAAAGGCGAGGCTAAATAGGTCGCACTTCTTGACTAATATCCAATGTCATATGGCGTTTGTGGAGGTCTCAGCGCGACGCAGGATTCGAATCAGCCACCCTCGCCCGGTGCCTCGGAAAAGTATTTCTCCAGCTTTCCCGCCTCGCCGTCACGCTCTTCTGCGTCGGGCAATGGATCCTTTTTGGTGATGATCACCGGCCACATCTCGGAGTACTTGCGGTTGAACTCCACCCATTTCTCCATATCCGGCTCTGTATCGGGGCGGATGGCATCGGCGGGACATTCTGGCTCACACACTCCGCAGTCGATGCATTCATCGGGATGAATGACGAGCATGTTCTCGCCTTCATAAAAGCAGTCCACCGGACAGACTTCGACGCAGTCGGTGTATTTGCAGGCGATGCAGCTGTCGTTGACGATGTATGTCATGGATGGATCTCTGTCAGGATTGATTGACAATTGCCTAAATCAGGGCGCGCGATCATTCAAGGTGGCGCGCCTTAGAAAGATCAAGAGTGCGACGATCCTTCTTGGTCGGGCGCCCCTTCCCGTCAAAGCCGGGATTTGCGGATTGAATGTTCTTTGGTTTGGGTTGAGGCGGGGACAGATCGGTATAAAGCGCTTGTGCTTCAGGTGCGGGACCCCGCCGTTCGCCCAAGGCCACAATCTCGATCACGCGAATATGATCACCCTGGGCAAAGGTGAGGACATCGGAAGGCGCGACCATGCTGGAGGGTTTATGCGTGACCGTCCCATTGATGCGCACCGCCCCGGTTTTGACCTTTGACGCCGCAAGCGAACGGGTTTTGAAAAACCGCGCGTGCCACAACCATTTGTCCACGCGCAGTTTGCCAGCCGTTTCCGACACTTATTTGTTGTCCTTCAACCCCATGAGGGCTGCGGCAAAAGGATTATCGGGGTCGATCGGCTTTTCCTTTTTGGGGGGACGAGCAGAGAAATTCTGCGGCTTGTTGCCCCCTTTGTCGCCCCGCGGCGCACCTTTGCGGCCCTTGCCCTGCGGTTTGCCTTTGCCGCGGGGTTTGTCCCCGGTGCGGCGCTGATTTTGGCCACCGCTGCGGGGTCGTCCCCATGTGAAGGTGTAGAAAACTTCCATTTCGGGGGCGGTTTCTGCGGCGGATGCATTGGGCGGGGTGGTTTCTTGGTGTGGCGCGTCGACTTCTGCGGCGGGGGCTTCATCGGCGGCGGCCACCGCCACCTCTTCAGCAGGTACGGCCTGTGCGGTTGGTGATGCGTCCTCAGCCGGTGCCGGATCAGGTGCCGCAGCCTCAGCGACGGGCTTTACCTTTTCGCGTTCGCCTTTTTCCGCGTTATAGCCCAACCCGCCCATCAGATCGGCGAATTGTTCCAGTGTCATACCCGTGATCGACAGCATGTCAGCCTTGGCTTCGAACCCGCCGCGCGAGTTTTCAGCGCGCAACATATCAGCGAGCCGTTCGAGCATGTCGATGCGGATCGCGCGGGTGCCGGCGTTGCGATAGCCGGACATGGTGTCAGAGCCTTCGGGCGCGGAAGGCTCAACAGGGATGGTCACAAGACCGGGTGGGGGCGATTCAGGAAACTCATCCAACCCTTTGGACAGCGACCATAAAACCAGACGCAACCGGGTCGGCGCGGGTTTTAGCAGCAGCGGGAGGAAGATCGTAAACTGACCAAAACGGATGCCATGCTTGCGCAAAGCGCCGCGCGCATCCTGATCCAGCGCTTTGACATCATCAGCCACCTGTGCACGGGGCAGAACACCAAAGCTTTCAACAAGTTGAAAGGCGAAACCACGGGCAAGCCCGGTCAGTGTCTCATCCTTGGACAAAGCGATCAGCGGCTCCAAAAGAGCAGCAATCTTGCGGTCAATGAAGTGCTGCAAACGGCGCTCGACCTTTTGGGCGACCTCGGGGCCTGCCACATCATCCACAAAGACCTGCACCTGCGGCTTAAGCGCATCCTGCCCCGGCACCAGCTTGCCCACCGCCGCAGCGCCCCACATCAGGCCACCCTGTTCGGTGAAATCAATCTCTGTGTCAGGCGCATTATAAAAACGGTCCGCGCGCAGATGGAACTGCGGGGCAAGCGCCTGCAATGCGGCTGACTTGATCGTCTTTTCCTCAGCACCGCCCGCACCTTTGTCCGCGCGGAAACGGAACCCGTCCAGCTTTCCTACAAATTCGCCTTCAACGGTGACTTCACCGGTCTCATTTACTTCGGCCACCATGGCCTCCTTCTGTCCTAGCCGGCGCAACAAAACAGAGGTGCGCCGGTCTACAAATCTTTGGGTCAAACGCTCATGCAGGGCGTCTGATAGGCGGTCTTCTACGACACGAGTGGCCCCGCGCCAATGGCTTTCGTCCTTTGTCCAGCCTTTGCGCTGCGCGACGTAGGTCCATGTGCGGATAAACGCCAATCGTTTCGACAAGGCGTCGATGTCGCCATCGGTGCGGTCGATGCGCTTGATCTGCCGGGCGAGCCAGTCATCGGGGAGCGTGCCGTGCTGGTGCAAATCGTTAAAGATCACCTCCAGCAGACCCGCATGCTCAGCACTGCTGATGCCGCGAAAATCCGGGATGCGACAGACGTCCCAAAGCAGCTTTACAGACGGGCCATCGGTGCAGCGCGCGAACACTTCATCCACTTGACCAAGTGTCTTCAGCGCTTTGAGGTCATCCGCCTCACGTGCCCGTACAAGGCGCTCGTCCTCGGGCTTGGCCTCCAACGTGGCGATGAGCCGGTCGATGGAGCCGAATTGAAGCGCGTGATTGCGCCAGTTGATCTTGTTCTGCGGGGTAAAGCTGTGATCCATGATCGCGCGCGCCACACCGTCGTCCAACGCAGGCGCATCCCCCGTCACGCCAAAGGTGCCGCTTTTGAAGCCACGCCCGGCCCGTCCGGCAATCTGAGCCAGTTCATTGGGCGCAAGCGGGCGCATCCGGCGGCCGTCAAATTTGCTGAGCGCCGAAAACGCAACGTGATCCACATCAAGGTTCAGCCCCATCCCGATGGCGTCGGTGGCCACCAGATAATCGACCTCGCCGTTTTGATACATATCCACCTGCGCGTTGCGCGTCCGCGGAGACAGCGCGCCCATCACCACCGCGGCCCCGCCCTTTTGCCGGCGGATCAGCTCTGCGATGGCATAGACGTTCTCGACCGAAAATCCGACGATGGCGGAGCGCGGGCGCATACGGCTGATCTTTTTCTGGCCCGCATAGATCAGTTCTGACATACGCTCGCGCCGGATGTATTCGGCGCCGGGGACAAGCGCGCCGATGGTGCCGCGCATCGTGTCAGACCCCAAAAACAGCGTTTCATGCAAGCCGCGGCTGCGCAGCAGGCGGTCGGTAAAGACGTGACCGCGTTCAGGGTCGGCGCACAGCTGGATCTCATCCACCGCAAGGAAGTCAGCCCCCATGCCCTCCGGCATCGCCTCAACCGTGCAGACCCAATATTGCGTCCGAGGCGGCACGATGCGTTCCTCGCCGGTCACCAGCGCCACAACGGACGGCCCGCGCAGGCCAACGATACGGTCATAGACCTCCCGTGCGAGCAAGCGCAGCGGCAGGCCGATCACCCCCGTGCGGTGGGCCAGCATCCGGTCAATGGCGTAGGTGGTTTTGCCCGTGTTGGTCGGGCCCAAAACGGCCACGACGCGCGATTGTGCTGACACTTGTCTTCCCGTTCAGAGTTCGCGGCCGATGCCGTCACGCTGCAGACCCGTCAGAGCCTTGGCAGCATTGGTATGGTGAGGATGGAACGACAGGACTTTTCGATAGAGGGTCGCAGCCTTGCGCAGATCGCCAAACTCCTGAAACATCACGCCCAGACCAAACATCGCGTCATAATGCGTGGGGTTGAGCGCCAGTGTCGCCTCAAGATCGTCAAGCGCAGGGCCGTAAAGCTCCGCGCGAAAATACGCCTCAGCTCTGGCGTGATACCCTTCGGCGAACGCGGGCGCATGATCGGTGAGCGCCGTAAAGTGTTCAATAGCAAGGTCGTAGTCCTGCGCCTCCATTGCCTCACGGCCACGGCGCAGCAACAAATCCATCGCGGCCGATCCGGAACGGGACCAGAAGGTCTCAACCTCAGCGGCGACGCGGGGGGCGTCGACCTCACTGGCTGATTTCAACCTATCCAAGAGTTCTTGGGGCGCAGGTTCCGCAAAACCTGTGCCGCACAGCAACACCAGCGGGCCAAGTGCCGTAAGGTGACGTTTGAGGTTGACGGGTAAGATGCGCATAACAAATGTGAATGTAACAGGCTGCCGCCACAAATCCAGACATGCGGGAGCCATTTAGCCAAAAAGGGCCCAAGATGAGCGATATTGTGAACCAAGCTGTAGCTGCATTGAACGAAAAGCTGAGCGGAGCGGATTTTGACGGCTCTGCCAAGTTCGACATCGAAGGCGAAGGGGGCGTTGTGATTGATGCAGATGGCGCACGGGCGTCCGACGATGATGCTGACGTCACGCTGAGCGCGGATGCCGACACCTTTCAGGAAATCCTGTCGGGGGAGACCAACCCGACGTCTGCGTTTATGACAGGCAAGCTCAAGGTTGACGGCGACATGGGCATGGCGATGAAACTGGCCTCTGTTCTCGCCTGATGGAACTTGCGCCTGCGCCCTTGTTCACCGATGTGCACCCCGGCCCTGCGGGCGGGGCGGCCTATTGGGCGCAGACGTCTGACGGCAAGAAGATCAGGGTCGGTCACTGGCCGCTTGAAACGGCAAAAGGCACTGTCCTGCTGTTTCCAGGCCGGACAGAATACATTGAGAAATACGGCGTGACCGCTCAAGGGCTCGCCCAGCGCGGTCTTGCCATGCTGAGCCTTGATTGGCGCGGCCAAGGGCTGGCGGATCGGCTCTACTCAGACCCGCTTGTCGGTCATGTGGACAGCTTTCAGGACTACCAAAAGGACGTGGCCGCCATGATGCGCGCCGCGCGTGAGTTAAGCCTGCCGCGTCCCTATTTCCTGTTGGCACACTCAATGGGTGGCTGCATCGGGCTGCGCGCGGTCATGGAGGGGCTGGGCGTACAAGCGGCGGCCTTTACCGGGCCGATGTGGGGCATTCATGTCAAACCACATCTGCGCGGCATGGCCAAAATCCTGTCCAATGTGATGCCAAGAATTGGCAAGGGATACGACCTGCCCCCCGGCACCACCAAAGACCCTTACGTGCTCAATGAGAGCTTTGACGACAATATGCTGACCACGGACAAAAAGATGTTCGAGATGATGCGCGACCAGCTCAAGGCGCATCCGCAGCTGGCATTGGGCGGCCCCAGCTACGTCTGGCTGCGGGAGGCGTTTAACGAAACCCTGCATCTGTCCGAACGGGCGGCACCGAACCTACCCGCTGTGACATGGCTTGGCAGCCGCGAACGCATCGTCGGCGTGCCGCGCATCCATGAGCGGATGGAAAACTGGACCGGCGGACGGCTTGAGATCGTCGAAGGGGCCGAACATGAGGTTCTCATGGAGGGCGAGAGCACCCGCACAGAGATCCTCGACGGCCTGGAAAAACTCTTTCTCGGGACTGTCACGGCCTGACCCCCTTGTAAACGCAGGTGATGATTTACATCATCGCGTATGACACGTGATCCCGTCCTCACCTTCACCGACAAAGGCATTTACTGCCCCGCAGGGGATTTCTACATCGATCCCTGGGGCCGCGTGGAGCGCGCTCTGATCACCCATGGCCACTCTGACCACGCGCGCTGGGGCATGGGGACATATCTTGCCACAAACGCGGCTTTGCCGGTAATGCGCCATCGGCTTGGGGATATCTCAGCCACCGGTGTCCGATTTGGAGAAGTCATCAGCATCGGAGATGCACGCGTGTCCTTCCACCCGGCCGGCCACGTCCCGGGGTCTGCGCAGATCCGCGTCGCGGTCGCAGGCGAGGTGTTCGTCGCATCGGGTGATTACAAAACCACCGACGATGGGCTGACAGAGGCGTTTGAACCCGTCAAATGCCACCACTTTATCACCGAAAGCACCTTTGGCCTGCCTATCTTCCACTGGGCGGATCAAGCGGTTGTCGCCGCTGAGATAAATGCCTGGTGGGCGGCATGTACCAACGCGGGAAAGACCGCGTTTCTAGGGGCTTATGCCCTGGGCAAGGCGCAACGGTTGCTGAGCATGCTCAACCCGGAAATCGGCCCGATCCTGACCCACACCGCGGTGGAAAACACCAACCGCGTGATGCGCGCGCAAGGAATTGCGCTCCCCGATACGCTCCTCGCCAACGCAGAATTGAACCCCAAGGATTATCCCGGTGCCATTGTCATCTGCCCCCCCTCCGCCATGGGCAGCGCCTGGGCGCGCAAGTTTGGCCCGCAGGAAACTGCATTTGCCTCCGGCTGGATGGCACTTCGCGGCATTCGGAGGCGACGCGCGGGCGACCGGGGTTTTGTCATATCTGACCATGCTGACTGGAATGGCCTGCTGTGGGCCATCACCCAAACAGAGGCGGAAAATATATATGTTACGCACGGTTACACAGACATCTTTACGCGACACTTGAAAGACAGCGGTTGGAATGCCGCCGTGGTCCCCACACAATTCGAAGGCGAAACCCTTGATCAGGTGGAGGAGGCATGAAGCGTTTTGCAGCCCTCTTTGCGGCCATCGATCAAACGACCAAAACCACAGTCAAAGTCGCCGCCCTCGCCGCATACTTCAAGGAGGCTGACCCCGTCGACAGGCTTTGGACTGTGGCGCTCTTTTCCGGACGGCGACCCAAACGCGCCGTGACCACGACGCGCCTGCGCGAATGGGCATCCGAGGTCGCAGGCATCCCGCTATGGCTTTTTGAAGACAGCTACGCAGTGGTCGGTGATCTGGCTGAAACCATTGCTCTCGTGCTGCCGCCGAACGGTTCTGTGGATAACCAGTCTCTGACCTATTGGATCAACGCCTTACGCGCCCTTGCTGATGTGGATGAACCCCAGCGCAAGGCCTATGTCCTTGAGGCGTGGCAGCGGTTGGATGGTGCTGAGCGATTCTTGTTCAACAAACTGATCACTGGGGGTTTCCGCGTCGGCATCAGCCAAAAGTTGATGACTCGCGCCTTGTCCAAGGCAACAGGCAAACCCGAGGCGGAGCTGGCGCATCGGTTGATGGGAAACTGGCACCCTGACGACACCACATGGCATGACCTGATTGAGGCCGAGGACGCCAGCGCAGACGCTTCCCGGCCCTATCCTTTTTACCTCGCCTACGCTTTGGAAGACGGTCCGGATGCGCTTGGCGCGCCACAGGATTGGCGCGCAGAATGGAAATGGGACGGGATCCGCGGTCAATTGATCCTGCGGGACGGCACCTATTTCGTCTGGTCACGCGGCGAAGAGCTGATGACCGATCGTTTTCCAGAACTGGCGCGCGCGATTGATCACCTGCCAGCGGGGACAGTTTTGGACGGTGAGCTGCTGGTTTGGCAAGAGGGTGCCGAAAAGCCAAGCACTTTCAACGCGCTCCAGGCCCGCATCGGCCGCAAGACCGTCCCGAAAAAGCTGCTTGCTGAAGCCCCTGTTGTCCTGCATGCCTACGATCTGCTGGAATGGCAGGGCAAGGATCTGCGAGATGCACCATTCGCAGAACGGCGCGCCCTGCTTGAGGCAACCTGCGCCGACCTGCCCGCGGATTCGCCTGTAAAACTCTCCCCCCAACACCAGTTTGCCGCATGGCATGACCTTGCCACTCTGCGCACCACTGCCCGCGACGCCCATGCAGAAGGCCTGATGCTCAAACGCGCCGACAGTCCCTACCTCGCCGGACGCAAAAAAGGCGATTGGTGGAAATGGAAGCTCGACCCGCTCACCATTGATGCGGTGATGATCTATGCGCAATCAGGCTCGGGCCGCCGCGCCAATCTGTTCACTGATTTCACCTTTGCAGTCTGGAACGGCAACGATCTGGTCCCCTTTACAAAGGCCTACTCCGGCCTAACGGATGCCGAATTTCGCGAGATTACCAAGTGGGTCAAGAAAAACACCCTCCAACGCTTTGGCCCTGTGCGGCAGGTCACACCGCACCATGTGTTTGAAATCGCCTTTGAAGGCATCCAGGCCAGCAAACGGCACAAATCCGGCGTCGCCCTGCGGTTTCCCCGGATGAAGCGCTGGCGCACAGACAAACCCCTGCAAGAAGCCAACACGCTGGACGATTTGAATGAGATGCTCCGCCTCTATGGCTGACCCCTCGGCGCATTCTGCTGGATGGGTAACGCACCAAAGCGCCATTCCCGCCCTGACCGAAAAACGAAGACGTCCGTGAGGGCGGATGAGTAAGCCCGCTTGCCCTCAGGACCTGCGGCCCCTACCTAGGACAAAACAACATGAGGTATCCTATGCTCAACCTGCCCTTCCCCGTCCGTGACGCCAATGCTGCCTCAGGGGGCAAAGACCTTGGCGATCTGCCCGAATGGGACCTGAGCGATCTCTACACCGGCGAAGACGCCCCCGAACTCAAACGCGATCTCGACTGGCTCGAAGAGGCCTGCGCCAGCTTTGCCCGCGACTATGAGGGTAAGTTGGAAGCGCTGGACGCTGATGGGTTGTTGACCTGCGTGCTGCGCAACGAAAAGATCAACCAGATCGCGGGGCGCATCATGTCCTTTGCTGGCCTGCGGTATTATCAACTGACAACTGACGCGGGACGGGCCAAGTTTATGTCCGACGCGCAGGAAAAGATCACCAATTTCACCACGCCCCTTGTGTTTTTCACGCTGGAACTCAACAAACTGCCAGATGATCACCTTGGTGGATTGCTGGACAAGAACGCCGACCTCGCCCGTTACAAACCCATCTTTGACCGCATCCGCGCGATGAAGCCTTACCAGCTCTCTGATGAGCTGGAAAAATTCATGCATGATCTGGGTGTTGTGGGCGACGCATGGGAGCGGATGTTTGACGAAACGATTGCCGGGCTGACCTTTGAGGTGAACGGCGAGACACTTGGCATTGAGGGCACGCTGAACCTGCTCACCGATCCTGACCGCACGCAGCGCGAAGCGGGCGCGCGGGAGTTGGCGGAGGTTTTTGGCAGCAACATCAAAACCTTCGCCCGTGTGCACAACACACAAGCCAAAGAAAAAGAGATCATCGATCGCTGGCGCGGGATGGAAACCGCACAGACCGGGCGTCACCTGAGCAATCAAGTGGAGCCGGAAGTGGTCGAGGCGCTGCGCAACGCCGTGGTTGAGGCCTATCCAAAGCTGTCGCACCGGTACTATGAGCTGAAACGCAAATGGCTCGGCCTCGACAAAATGCAGGTCTGGGATCGGAATGCGCCTTTGCCGATGGAAGACACGCGCATCGTCGATTGGGCCGCCGCCGAAAAAACGGTCATGGATGCCTATAACGCCTTTGATCCCCGCATGGGCGAATTGGCGACGCCATTTTTCACAAAAGGCTGGATTGATGCCGGCGTGAAGCCGGGCAAGGCACCGGGGGCATTTGCCCACCCAACCGTGACCGACGTCCATCCCTACGTGATGTTGAACTACCTTGGAAAACCCCGTGATGTCATGACCCTGGCACATGAGCTGGGCCACGGCGTGCATCAGGTGCTGGCGGCGGGACAAGGCGAGATGTTGTCCTCCACACCGCTGACCCTGGCCGAAACGGCATCCGTTTTTGGAGAGATGCTCACGTTCCGCAAGATGCTGGATGGGGCCAAGACGCAAACGGAACGCAAGGTTCTGCTGGCTGGCAAAGTTGAGGACATGATCAACACTGTCGTGCGCCAAATCGCGTTTTATGACTTTGAGTGCAAGCTCCATGCGGCGCGGCGTCAGGGCGAACTGACCCCGGACGACATTAACGCACTATGGATGTCGGTGCAGGCCGAATCCCTCGGGCCCGCCTTTGAGTTTATGGACGGCTATGAGACCTTCTGGGCCTACATCCCGCATTTCGTGCATTCGCCGTTTTATGTCTACGCCTATGCCTTTGGTGATGGCCTCGTGAACGCGCTTTATGCGGTCTATGCGGAAGGCGAAGATGGCTTTGAAGAGAAGTACTTCGACATGCTCAAGGCGGGCGGGTCCAAGCACCACAAGGAGCTGTTGGCCCCCTTTGGTCTTGATGCGTCCGACCCTGCGTTTTGGGACAAGGGTCTGAGCATGATCTCTGGCTTCATTGACGAATTGGAGGCGATGGAGGGGTGAGCCGCGCGCTCACTCTTGCTCCATTGACCCAAAATGACCTGCCGCGCGTGGCCCATGTCCGTGTCGCGGCAGATCAGCTGATCTATTCCGGCAGCGTTGAGGAGGCCTTTGAAGCGGCGGAGGCAGGCGTCGGTTTTCACGGCATCTTTCTGGACGAAGATGCGGTCGGCTTTTTCAAGATTGACCGGGGCTATGCGGCGCGGTTTCCCTTTGTACCCACAGGTTCTGTGGGCCTGCGTGCCTTCATGGTCGATCTGGCGCATCAAGGTCAGGGCATTGCCACCCGCGCTGTTGCGGCGTTGCCGGCGTACCTGCGACGCGAATACCGGGGGGCCGCTGCACTTTATCTGACGGTGAACAAGGTGAACCCCGGCGCGCGCCGCGCCTACCTCAAAGGTGGGTTTGTCGATACGGGTCAAGAATGGCCACATGGCGACGCAGGACCACAACACGTCATGCGCATGACGCTGACTTAGGTCTTAGCCTTCTGGCCTTTGCGCCAAAGATTTACTTCAACTGCGAATCCTTCGATCCGCGCCGATTGATCCCGGCACGCACCTGATACGCCGCATCCCGCTCCCGCACACAGTCGATACACAGCTTCACGCCCGGCAACGCTTCGCGTCGCGCCTGAGGGATCGGCTCATCACATTCTGCGCAGTGGGTCAGGCTCTCGCCCACCGGCGCTTTGCGGGCTTTCAAACGGGCAAGCTCATCGTTGATGGAGGCCTCAATCTGCTCGCTCACAGCACCGTCTTTTGCCCAACCGCCCGCCATCTGTTGCTCCATAGAAAAACCCTGCCTGATGATGCAGGCAGGGTTTGTGTTTCGTCAAGTCCGGGCTGGGTCAGGCGTTGACGGCCATCCCCTTCTCGCGCGCCAGATCCCGCATACGTTTTTGCAGCTTCTCAAACGCCCGCACTTCAATCTGACGGATACGTTCCCGGCTGACATCATACTTGGAGCTCAGGTCTTCCAGCGTGATCGTCTCATCGCTCAGGCGGCGCTGGCTCAGGATGTCTCGCTCCCGCTCATTCAGCACATCCATCGCCTCTGACAGCATCTCACGACGGGTCTCAAGCTCATCACGCTCCGCATAGTCACCGGCTTGATCGGCATCTTCGTCCTCAAGCCAATCCTGCCATTGCATCGTGCCTTCGCCCTCAGAACCAACCTGCGCGTTGAGCGATGCATCGCCCCCCGACATCCGACGGTTCATGGAGATCACTTCCGCCTCGGTGACGCCCAATTGTGTGGCAATGGTCTTCACGTTCTCAGGCCGCAGATCGCCTTCTTCCAGCGCGCCGATTTTATTCTTGGCCTTGCGCAGGTTGAAAAACAGCTTCTTCTGACCAGAAGTCGTGCCGAGCTTGACCAGTGACCACGACCGCAGGATGTATTCCTGGATCGACGCCCTGATCCACCACATGGCATAGGTCGCGAGGCGGAAACCTTTTTCGGGGTCAAAGCGTTTAACCGCCTGCATCAGACCCACGTTCGCCTCTGAGATCACCTCAGCCTGAGGCAGGCCGTAGCCACGATACCCCATCGCGATTTTCGCAGCCAGACGCAGGTGCGAGGTCACCATTCTGTGCGCGGCTTTCGTATCTTCTTGCTCAACCCATGCCTTCGCGAGCATGTATTCCTCTTCTGGTTCAAGCAGCGGAAATTTGCGAATCTCCTGCATATAGCGGTTCAGACCACCTTCCGGCGTCGGTGCCGGTAAATTTGCATAGTTGGCCATTGTTGTCCCCTTTCCCTGTATGAGGAGCCTTATGTTTAAAGGCTTAACATGGATATGGTCAGTGTTGTGATCCGTTTCAAGGATCACCCGGTCGATTTCGTTAATATTGGCACAAGAACTGTAAACAGGAAGTTACGTTACTGTGCTCTCACGCACCTGTGCTGTTGATGTCAGCCAGCCAGGCGGACCGCATCCAGCAAATCCGCCATATCTTGTGGTAAAGGAGCCTCAAACCGCACGATCTGCCCTGTCACCGGATGATCAAAACCCAAAACAGCGGCGTGCAACGCCTGTCTGCCAAACGCCTTGACCGCCTCGGCCGCAATCTCCGGCATCGCGTTCTTGGGCAATTTGCGCCGCCCACCATAGGTCGGGTCGCCCACCAGACCATGCCCCGCGTGGGCCATATGCACCCTGATCTGGTGCGTGCGCCCCGTCTCAAGCCAGCATTCCATAAGCGCCAGCACCGGTGGCGCACCAAAACTCTCCACCGTGCGCGCCCGCGTGACGGCGTGACGCCCGCCATTGAACAACACCGCCTGCCGCTGTCGGTCTGTCTTGTGACGCGCAAGCTGCGTCGTCAGCTTTAGGATATTTCCCGGCTCAAAGGACGCGCCCTTGACCCCACGCAAGCGCGGATCATTGGCATCCGGCACACCATAAACCAGCGCTTTATAATACCGCTCTACTGTATGTTTCTCAAACTGTGCGGCCAGACCGTGATGCGCCGCGTCTGACTTAGCAACGACCAGCAAGCCACTGGTTTCCTTATCAATACGGTGCACAATACCGGGCCGTTTTACCCCCCCCACACCCGAGAGGTTATCCCCGCAATGCGCCATCAGCGCATTGACCAACGTGCCCGACGGCGTACCAGGTGCCGGATGCACCACCATGCCTGCGGGCTTGTTCACAACAATGAGGTCATCATCCTCAAACACCACCTCAAGCGGGATCGCCTCGGCCTCAATATGGCTTTCCTCCGCTTCCTCCACACCGATCTCAACCACCTGCCCCTCAGCCACCCGCGCACGCGGATCGCGCACAACCTCTCCCGCGATACGCACGGCACCGCGCTCGATCAACTTGGCCAACCGCGTGCGCGACAGGTTCGCTGCCTCTGGCACATCGCGCGCGAGCGCCTTATCAAGACGCGGCGGAGGACTTTCGCGCAAAACAAATGAAACGGTGCGATGAATGGACATGGATGACCCGGTTGAGCCTGCGAACCTTCGGTTCCTGCGGCGGTTGGTGACGGTCCTGACCGTCGTGATGATTGCGGGCGTTCTAGTGGTGATTGGCCTGCTTGTCACGCGCCTCAACCGCCCTGCACCGCCGCTCCCTGATCAGATCACCCTGCCCGCAGGTGTTGAGGCGCGCGCCTTCACCCAAGGCAGCGACTGGTACGCCGTGGTGACCTCGCACAACGAAATCCTCATCTACGACCGCCTGACCGGTGCCTTGCGACAAACCATTCAGATCGACTGACCGCCCCTCTTTTTGGCCTTAAATACCGCGGGGGGGCAGCTTTGCTGACGGGGCAGCGCCCTAGCACCGCCCGCAACATACCGCAGGATTTGAGTGGGATTGCAGATCAATCACGGACCAGGACCGGGCCTTCTTTGACAAACCGCGCACCCAAGTCTTTCAAGAAATCTTCGATTTGATGAAAGTGGTACCACCTCCTGGTCTCGAACCAGGGACCTCTTGATCCACAATCAAGCGCTCTAACCTACTGAGCTAAGGCGGCCCACGTCGCGGATTTAGCCGCCCATCGCACAGATTGCAAGACCTCGCTGAACGGAATTCGGCACCTGAGCGACCTCGCTAGAGCGTTATTTCCCAATGTTGCTCCACCAAAGGCTGCCCAAAACTGGTGACCGCCTTGGATGACATCAACGTCCAGCCGGTTTTGGCATAAAGCGCCCCTGCTGCCCGATGAGATTCGTGGGTCCAAAGCTTCATCCCGCAATAGCCATTGTCGCGCGCAAACCCCATGCAGGTCGCAAGCAACCGCTGACCCAGCCCCTGCCCGCGCGCCTCAGGCAACAGCAGGAACAGGCGCAGCTTTGCTGTTGTCTCATCCAACGCCACGCAAAAGATGCTGCCCAGACGCACGCCATTTTGCCAGGCAATCCAGCCTCTTTCGCGCGCGGGATCATGGTCCGCCAAAAAATCGTCAAGAATGCTGGCAACAAGCGGGCCAAAAGTCTCGTCAAACCCTTCGGCGCGCGCATATTGCTCACCGTGGGCCGCCACCAACCAATCGCGGTCCGCGGGGGTAAATCTGCGCAATTCGATCTCTTCCATAGCCGTAGCTTGCACCTGCACCCGCTTGCCTTTCAAGCCCCGTCACGCTAGCGATACGCCCCAACAAGCGGGAGAGACCCATGGGCATCAACGACGAACGCGATATTGAAGCAAACCTGCAGATCGGCCCCACAGACGCTGGCATGGTTCGGCTCTTCATTGAAGGGGACGGCGTGGAAATTCCGATGGACTTTACACCTGAAGAAGCGCTTGAGATTGCTGAAGAAATCACCGCAGCGGCCCACCGTGTCGCGGGCGCACAAAGCAACCGAAAAGGCCGATAAGCTCAATCCCATTCCGGCAACATGCCGGGATCGCGCAGCATATGCAGCCGTCGCGCCGCATGGACTGCAAATTTTTGAACCATCACTTTGCGCCGCGCAGGTGCCAGGCGCGTCTCAGGCCCCATGCGGATGATCTCCCCGCCGTAGCTGTCCGCGATGATCAACCCGGTGTCATCCGGCAAAAGCTCCGTTGGGAAGTCCTGATCCACCGCCCAGAAAAACCGGTCCGCCCATTCCAGATACCCCTGCCATTTCGCATCAGATGCAAAATCCGCACGCGAAGACTTACACTCCACCACCCAAATCTCGCCCTTTGGGCCAAGTGCCATCACATCAACGCGCAGCCCGCGTGTCGGCACCAGTTCTTCGACACATGCAAAGCCATGGCTGATCAGATGCCGGGCAACGCCGCGCGCAAGGAGTTGACCAGGTTGAAGAACCGGAACAGCGGAAGATTGAGGTATCAATGCCATGGCTGAATTAATGAACATTTCGTGAACATTTGCAAGCGTCTTGCCAAGAGCGGTGACGCGCACCCGCCAGCTGCAAATGTCCCGCGATGAATGCCGTCAGGCTCGAAGAGCAGGGCGACTGAGAAAAAAACTATTGACATGATACCTTTTGGTATTCCATTTATGAAACCATAAGGTATCACAATTCAGGAGCCCCTATGCCCGATCCAACACAACTGGCCTTTCGCGCCCTGGCCGACCCGACCCGGCGCGACATTCTCAAACTGCTGAGCGCGCAGGACATGACCATTGCGGATGTTTCCACCCGCTTCGACATGACCCGCGCGGCGGTGAAAAAGCATCTCACCATGCTCAGCGATGGCGGGCTGATCACCGTCACCGCACGGGGACGCGAGCGGATCAACCGCATCAATCCTGCCGGTTTCGCCCCCGCGCTCAGCTGGTTCGAACACTTCGACGCCTTCTGGGATGACCGCCTGTCAGCCCTCAAATCTGCCATTGAAAAGGACACACAATGACCAAACCCATCCTCGAAAAGACGATCTTTCTGCAAGCCCCCCGCGCCCGCGTCTGGGACTACCTCACGCAGCCGGAACATCTGGCCAAGTGGTTTCACCCCCCCAAAGCACCGCTGGCCGAAGGGCAAAAGCTGGAGATGTTTGGGGCAGAATCAGGTGACATGCTGATCTGGGGGCACGTCAACGTGGCCCGCGCGCCGGAATACCTTGAATACACCTTCACCGTGAAACCCATGGGCGATGCGGTCAGCACCGTGAAATGGACGCTTGAGGAAGTTCCCGGCGGCACCCGCCTGCACCTGCATCACGAAGGCTTGCCCGAGGGCGAGGCCGCCTTTGGCCTCATCATGGCGCTCGACAAGGGTTGGGACGATCACATGGGCCGGATGCGCGCCGACATGCACGCCACCGAAGACGCCTGAGGCGACACTCAAGGCAAGTCCGGCTAATTAGTCGGTCTTGCCACCTTGCGCGCCTGCGCCCCTGCGCATACCTAGGGACGGTGGCGGGTTCTGCCCTGTTCGTGAGACGTTACATTCCAGTGGCCTTAAGCAAATCCGAGGGAGCTGGCTCTGTCCGAGCCCTGGTTCGGTTACCTGGCACCCACCTGTATATACAGGTCCTCGGGAATAAAAAACCGACCGGCAGGTGTGGTCCCGTCACGCAATTGCCATTACATCACAGAGGCTTACGCGCCTCACTTCGCACGGGGATCAACCGCTCTGGCGCGTTGCCGCCGCGGTCGTCATCGCTGTTGTCATCGGCCATCAGCATGATTGCAACACCGGTTTGGACCCCGGCAAATACAATCCCGTTCAGCACCCAGAACACCGCCAATGCCATCAGACCAATGTCAGAGGTGGAGATTAGATGCCAAAGGTTTGCGACGTTGAAATACAGTAACGCTGCGATAAAAAGGGCTGAGACGCCAAATCCGATCGCGCAATGGGTGATGTAAAAACGGAAAATCTTTGGCATGACAACGCTCCTTTCCTAAGAAAGTATCGCAAATTGGCCTTATGGCAAAGCTGTCAGAATGCCTCAGGCCGGGCCTCGCGCGCCATATGGTCGAGAACCGCATTCACAAACTTCGGCTCTTTGCCGTCTGGGAAAAACGCGCGCGCCACGTCAACATACTCCGTGATCACCACTTTTGGCGGCGTCGCGGTGTCGCGCATTTCCGCGCCAGCGGCACGGAACAGCGCGCGCAGGGTCGGATCAATCCGCGCGATGGGCCATTTCGCCACCAGCGCCCGGTCCGTCATCTGGTCAATGGATGCTTGGTAATTCACCGCAGTATCAAGCACTTGCGCAAAGAGGTTGATGTCCCCATCCTGCAATTCGTCGCCGTCATATGTCGCACCAAAACGATGCTCCAAAAACTCATTGCGCACGGTTTCAACCGTTTGCGCCGAATGCTCCATCTGAAACAGCGCCTGCACCGCATAAAGCCGTGCCGCCGATTTCATCTTGCGTTTCTGATTGCCCGACAGGCCCGTGCTCATACGTCACTACTCATGCGATGTTGTTTCCGTCCGCGTCACCCGCCATCAGCGTATCTTCGCCGCGCGGCATGAACCCGATCCCTTTGCTGGTGTTCGCCCACTTACGGGCGAGCGCAATCAGATGCAAGGCCGCAGCAGCCGCCCCGCCGCCTTTGTTCTGGCCTTCAGGGTCGGCGCGCACTTCCGCCTGCGCCTTGTTCTCCACCGTCAGGATACCATTGCCGATGCACAACCCCGACAGCCCCAGCATTTGCAGCGCGCGGCTGCTGTCATTGCAGACCGTCTCGTAATGCGTGGTCTCGCCCCGGATCACGCAACCCAGCGCGACATAGCCGTCAAAGTTGCTGCGCCGATCGCTGATGCCGATGGCGGTGGGAATTTCCAGCGCGCCGGGCATCTCAACCACCTCAAAAGCCGCGCCTGCCGCCTCAAGCTCCGCCTTGGCCCCGGTCAGGAGCCCTTCAGTGATGTCGCTGTAATACGGAGAAACCACGATCAAGACCTTCACAGGCTTGTCAAAGCTGGGGCGCGCCAGCACGGTGTGTTCTTCTGAAGATGCCATGTTCTAGCCTTCCGTAATGGGGCGCGTGCCAACGATTTCAATGTGATAGGCGTCGAGGCCAAGATACCGCGTCTCCGGATTGTCGGTCAGCAGGATCAGCTTGTTCAGGCCCAGCGTCGACAGGATTTGCGCGCCCAGCCCAGTGTTCTTGACCGTGCGCGGGCCTTCGTCGTCTTCCTCATCCAACCGCAGTTTCGGAAAGGGATCGCGGAACATCACAACCGCGCCGCGCCCTTCCTCCGCGATAATCTGCATTGCGCGGGATACCTCATCGGCAGGGCTCGGGCCAAGGCCCAGAATGTCTTCCAAGGCGTTGATGGCATGGGTGCGCACCAGCACGGGCGCTTCTGTGGTGATGTCCCCTTTGGTCAGGACAACGTGGTCGGTGCCGGTGATCTGATCGGCGAAAACACGCATCTGCCAGTCGCCGCCATAAGCAGAGGTGACCGCGCGGCTGTCGCGTTCCACCAGCAAATTGTCATGCTTGTGGCGGTACGCAATCAGATCACTGATCGTGCCGATTTTCAGCCCATGCGCCGTGCCGAATTCTACAAGATCAGGCAGGCGGGCCATCGTCCCGTCGTCCTTCATGATCTCACAGATCACACCCGAAGGGTGCAGCCCAGCAAGGCGGCTGATGTCCACCGCCGCTTCCGTATGACCGGCGCGGACCAGCACACCGCCATCACGCGCCCGCAGGGGAAAGACGTGGCCCGGCGTGGCGATGTCCGCCGCACCGGCCTGATCGCTGATCGCCACACCAACAGTGAGCGCGCGGTCAGCCGCAGAGATGCCCGTGCTGACCCCCTCACGTGCTTCGATGCTCAGGGTAAAGGCGGTTTCATGGCGGGACGAATTGTTGACGGCCATCATTGGCAAAGCCAACTCATCCACACGCGCTGAGGTGAGCGGCAGACAGATCAACCCGCGCCCATGCGTCGCCATGAAATTGATCGCATCCGCATCGGCAAATTGCGCCGGGATCACAAGATCACCTTCGTTTTCGCGGTCCTCGTGGTCGACCAGAATGAACATGCGGCCTGCAGCGGCCTCCGCGATGATCTCCTCAATCGGAGAGATGGCGTTGGCCAGTCCTTCTTCGACCGGTCCCGGTGTTTCAAAATTCATGGCATTCCTCGGCAGTGGCTGCGCCTGATGTAGCCCAGCCGCACGGCTTTGACCAGCGGTGGCACGCGTTCCTGCATGCGTGCTACGTCAGGAGAAATAGCGCGCGGCCTCAACATAACCGGCTGCCTGCGCCGCGGCGCTCCAGTGCCGTTCCAGCGTCGTATCGCCAATGATCAGCACCTGATCTCTTGGCAGGTGCCTGTTTGTGATGAATCCGCCGATATGGTCGCGCATGTCCGCCCAGCTGTCGGTGAACTTTGGGGCGTGGCCCACCGCGTCAAACATCGGATTCGCCAGTTGGATCATGTCGGGGTCAAGCGGTCTGTGCACCAGCGCCAGCTTTTGCGCGCCCTCCACGGCAGAGATGACCTCGCCCCGCTCTACCGGGACATACGGGTTTTCCGCCCGCACGACCCGCAGCGCATTTGAGGAAAACAACAGCCCCATGATGTCCCGACCCGAGGCTTTGCGCACTGCGGCATAGGTGGGATAATCGAGCCCCAGCGCATGGGCGCGTGCCACATGCATCTTGACGATCATCAGCGGCATGGTCTTGGGCATCGCCTTGGCCCGCGCGCGCTGCCATTGGTACGTGCGCCATTTCTCGCCACGTTCCATTGAGGGGCCTTGGTTGTGACCGATCCCTGCCATCAAGACATCTCCGCCAGCCGCGCGACGTAGCGGGCGAGCGTGTCGATCTCAAGGTTGATCCGGTCGCCGACTTTGACATCGCCCCAGGTTGTCACTTCTTTGGTGTGGGGGATGAAGTTGATGCCGAAATCACAGCCCTCAACCTCATTCACAGTGAGCGAGGTGCCATTGAGCGCGACGGAACCTTTGGGCGCAATGAACCGCGCCAGATCTTCGGGCGCGCGCAATGTCACGCGGGTGCTGTCGCCCTCGTCGGTCATCTCCACCACTTCCGCTACGCCATCCACATGGCCTGACACGATGTGCCCGCCCAGCTCATCCCCGACCTTGAGCGCGCGTTCCAGATTGAGCCGCTTGCCCACATGCCAGCCGCCCTGACCGATGTTGGTTTTGTCCACGGTCTCAGCGCTGATCTGCACTTCGTACCAATCAGGGCCAAGACCCACGACGGTCAAACACACCCCATCGCTGGCAATGGACGCACCCATGTCGATGCCACTGGTGTCATAGCCCGTATTGATCCGCGCGCGCAGGTCGCCTTCCTGCTCAAGCGTTGTAACAGTGCCGACATCTGTGATTATCCCCGTGAACATCTGCTGTCCTTCCCTTAGGTTCTTCTTCACGTATCGCCCGCAGTATTCTCTGACAAGAGGGGTCTGCGTCACAATTTCGCCCGGATTTTATGCTGGATTGACCGTTGAGTTTACATCGAAGGACCAATATGAGCGCCGCCGCACCCGATGATCGGGTTTTTCTGTTCTTGCAGGGGCCACACGGACCCTTTTTCAACCGGCTGGGCAAGATGCTTCGGCTGGCAGGGGCAGAGGTGTGGCGCGTGGGGTTCAATGCGGGCGACCGGGCGTTTTGGTTTCATCCGCGCAGTTACATTCCTTATCGCGGGACATCCGCCGACTGGACAGAGACGTTTACCGCGCTGATCGTTGAAAAACAGGTCACCGACATCGTTCTTTATGGGGATACGCGGCCGATCCACGCCGAAGCAGTGGCAGAGGCACGGCGGCGTGGCATCACGGTCCATGTCTTTGAAGAAGGCTACATGCGTCCCTACTGGGTGACGTATGAGCGTGGCGGCTCCAACGGAAACTCGCGCCTGATGGACATGACCATCCCGCAGATGCAGGCGGCCCTTGCCCAATCGGATATGGAGGCCCCTTTGCCGCCGGGCCATTGGGGCGACATGCGGCAACACATCTTTTATGGCGCGCTGTATCATTGGTTCGTGATGTTCCGAAACGGTGATTATCGCAACTTCCGCCCCCACCGCAGCCTGCCTGTGACCAAAGAATTTGCACTCTACATCAAACGCCTGCTGCTGATGCCGCTTTTGTGGGCAGACCGCATAACATCCACCCTGCGCATCCGGCTGGGTGGGTTTCCCTATCATCTGTCATTGCTGCAGCTTGAGCATGACAGCTCTTTTCAGATGCATTCGCCCTTTGGCACCATGTCTGATTTCCTTGAGCTGGTGATCGAAGGTTTTGCAAAAGGTGCGCCCAAGCATCACCATTTGGTTGTCAAAGCCCATCCGCTTGAGGATGGGCGCGTGCCGGTGCGCCGCGATCTCAAACGTCTTGCCCGCAAAATGGGTGTCGCAAACCGGGTGCATTATGTGCGCGGCGGCAAGCTGGCGCAGCTTCTCAATGACGCGCGCAGTGCGGTGACGGTGAACTCCACCGCCGGGCAACAGGTGCTCTGGCGCGGCATTCCGCTCAAGGTCTTTGGCCGTGCGGTCTATGCTCAACCTGAGTTTGTGTCGGATCAACCACTGGCTGAATTCTTTGCAGGAGCGAGCCGCCCTGACAACAAAGCATACAAGGACTATCGCCGCTATCTGCTTGAAACATCACAGATTCCCGGTGGATTTTACTCGGCCCGGGGACGTCGCCAATTGCTGCGCCAAGTCGTCGACATGATGCTTTCGCCAGAAGATCCGTACGATGCGCTCAAATCGGGTACCGCGGCTCCACGGCAACAGTTGCGCGTTGTCACCTGATCCAAGTCCCTGTGCAGACTGGATTTTCAATTCTTCCTAAGGTAGCTTGAAAATAATTACGTCGGAAAACCGGCGAGTATTGAGGCAGAGTTGAATAGGGCGAGGAGCCCGGGCAGTGAAATCCGTAGTATTTCGGTGGGCGCGCCCCATCGCAGCAGTCACGGCTTTGGCCGTTATCACCTCTTGTGGTTTGCCGCAGGTGGGTCCCAACAAACGCCAGATTTATGCAGGCTCCGTGCAAAAAGAGGGCGATGCGTTTGTCGTCGCAGTCAATGACCGTGTCACCCGCGCCACCGCCGTGGTGCCTGCGCTTGGGTTCTCGGATGCGTTCAAGAATGCCGCCACGCTGGGCTCTGACACAATCCGCCCCGGCGACGTGCTGGGCATCACTGTATATGAGAACGTCGATGATCCGCTTTTGGGTGTCGAAGGCTCCCCCGCCACAGCACTGGAAGAGGTGCAGGTTGACGGGTCCGGGTTCATCTTCATTCCCTATGCTGGCCGGATCAAAGCCTCTGGCAATTCACCCGACGCCATCCGTCGCATCATCACCAACAAGCTGGGCGAACAGACCCCCGATCCACAGGTTGAGGTACGCCGCGCTGCAGGCGATGGGTCCACTGTGTCACTGATCGGCTCGATTGGTGCCCAAGGGGTCTACGCCATTGAACGTCCGACCCGCCAGTTGGGCAGCATGCTCGCGCAAGCGGGTGGTGTGACGATTGAACCCGAGATTGCGCAGATCACCGTGATCCGCGGCAACCAACGTGGCAAGATCTGGCTGGAAGACCTCTATGAGCATCCCGAGCTTGATATCGCCCTGCGCGCCGGCGACCGCATTCTGGTCGAGGAAGACACCCGGTCCTTCACCGCACTGGGTGCGACGGGGGGACAGGCACAAGTCCCGTTTGAATCGCAGACCCTGTCGGCACTGGAAGGGATCGCCCAAGTGGGTGGCCTGAACGCAAGCACCGCAGACCCGACCGGCGTATTCGTTTTCCGCAATGAGCCTGCCGAGGTGGCGGGGCAAGTGCTGGGCCGCAGTGATCTGCAAGGGGCGCAGCGCATGGTTTACGTCCTCAACCTCACACAACCCAACGGCATGTTCATGGCACGCGATTTCGTGATCCGCGACGGCGACACGATCTATGTCACCGAAGCGCCGTTCACTCAGTGGAACAAGGTTATCTCCGCAATCACCGGCACGGCGACATCGGCCTCCGGTCTGACCTCTCTGACGGGCGGCTGACACCGTGGCCCTTGGCCCTGAAACATATGACATTCCCGCCGCCGGCCCTGAAAAGGACCGGCGGCTTTTTGTCTATAACGGCGGGTTTCTGACGCAGGGCCGCGTGCGGCGCATTCTGCAACTGGCGGGCTATTCCGTGCATCTGGGCGTACCTAAGGACGGCGATGCTGTTGGTGTCTGGGGCAATTCCCCCACCGCACATCGCGGCGAAGGCGTGGCGGCAAAGCGCGATGCACCCATTGTGAGGGTTGAGGACGCGCTACTGCGTTCCGTGCATCCCGGGCGCGCGGGCGAACCACCTTTGGGGCTGCTGATCGACCACAAGGCCGTACATTTTGACCCCTCCACGCCCTCTGACCTCGAAGAGCTGCTGGCCACACATCCGCTGGATGACACCCATCTGCTGAACCGGGCGCGCGGTGCCATTGCTGAGATGGCGGCGTCGCATCTGAGCAAGTACACCGGATTTGAACCCAACACACCCGCCCCGCCCCCCGGCTACGTGCTGGTGATCGACCAAACCGAAGGCGACGCCTCTGTCACCGCTTCGGGCGCGGACCGGGCGCGATTCATCGAAATGCTGGTGTTCGCCCAAGAAGAACACCCCGGTTGCCCCGTCATCATCAAGACACATCCCGAAACCGCACAGGGTTTTCGCAAGGGCTACTTTACCGATGCGGATGCAAATGACCGCATTACGCTGATGTCTGACCCGATCAGCCCGTGGGTTCTTTTTGAAGGGGCGGTGGGGGTCTATACCGTTTCATCGCAAATGGGGTTTGAGGCCATCTTTGCAGGCCACAAGCCGCGCGTTTTTGGCCAGCCTTTCTATGCTGGGTGGGGCCTGACCACGGATGAATTCCCGGTGGCCCGTCGGCAGCGCATCCTCACCCGGCCGCAGCTTTTTGCTGGCGCGATGATCCTCTACCCAAAGTGGTACGACCCCTACCGTGACCGTCTGGGCACGCTGGAAGACGCGCTGACGACACTTCAGGCTCAGACCCGGTGCTGGCGGGAGGATCATGCGGGTTGGACCGCCTCTGCCATGCGGATGTGGAAACGCAAACCGCTGCAAGAGTTCTTTGGCACCTATAAACCACTGATATTTGAAGACGATCCCGCCAAAGCGCGGCAGTCTGAGCGCCCTTGGATGGTTTGGGCGGGCAAAGCGCAGGTGGGTCACGAAGACGCGATGCGGGTGGAGGATGGTTTCTTGCGTTCGCGGGGGCTAGGCGCTGAGCTGATCCCGCCGCTTTCGCTCGTTTGTGACGATCTGGGCATCTACTACGATCCTACCAAACCGAGCCGTCTGGAAGAATGGATCGCAAGGCGCGCTGATCTGCGGCCCGATCAAAGCGCGCGTGCGCGCATGCTGATGGAGCGATTGGTCGCGGCGAAGTTAAGCAAATACAACCTCAACGCCGCGACACCTGACCTTAGCATGCTCCCCTCGGGCAAGCGCATTCTGGTGCCCGGACAGGTTGAGGACGATGCCTCAATCCGCACAGGAACTGACACCGTGCGCACCAACCGTGCCTTGCTCAATGCTGCGCGCACGGCGCACCCGGATGCCGTGATCCTTTACAAACCACACCCCGACGTCGAAGCGGGATTGCGCGAGGGCGGCGACGATTGTGCAGAGCTTGCCGATTTGGTTGTGCGCGACGCGGACCCCATCGCCCTGTTGGCAGAGGTAGATGAAGTCTGGACCATGACCTCACTTCTAGGGTTCGAGGCGCTCTTGCGCGGCGTCTCGGTGACCACTCTGGGGGTCCCGTTTTACGCAGGCTGGGGCCTGACAAGGGACCTTGGTGACGTCCCCCCCCGCCGCCGCGCAGAGCCAAGCATTGAAGGGCTCGTGTATGCAGCCCTGATTGACTATCCACGCTACCGTGATCCGCAGTCTGGATTGCCCTGCCCCGTTGAAGTGATCGTTGAGCGGCTGAGCGAAGGTGATATCCCTCGACCCAGCCGCGCAAACCGGATGTTGTCAAAACTGCAAGGGGTCTTTGCCTCCAAGGCGCATTGGTGGCGACGGTAGTTTTCGGCGATTGAACCCTGCGGCTCTATTTGGGGACAGGACGCCGCCAGACATGCATCACATCTGCCCCAACCGGCCGCACATCGCGAAGCTCATACCGCGGGGCCGCCGCGAGCTGTGACAGGCCCATCGCACCAATGCCTGGCAGCCCTTCGGCACCGATCGCCAGCCCGGCGGTAAAACCAACCAGTTCGTCCACCAGATCCGCTTCAATCAAGGAGGCGGCCAGCGCGCCGCCGCCTTCGCAGAACACCCGGGTCAGCCCATGCGCACCAAGCTTTTGCAAGACATCAACCGGATCAAGCTGCGTGCCCCGCACCCCGCAGGGCAACAGCACAGCCCCCAAATCACGCCACGTCTGCATAAGCGCCTTGTCCGCGTCCCTGCCATGACACAGAAGCAGCGGCACGTCGCCTGCCGTGCGCGCCAATTGCCCCATAAGCGGCAGGTCAAGCCGCCGGGAGACGACAACCCGCGTGGGTTGGTGGCGGACACCAAGGTCGCGCACGGTCAGGCTCGGATCATCCTTGCGTGCCGTGCCGCCGCCGACCAACACGGCGTCATGACGCGCGCGCAGACCGTGCACGGCGCGGCGCGCCTCAGGACCTGTGATCCACTGGCTTTCGCCCGTTCCGGTGGCAATGCGCCCGTCAAAAGACTGCGCCAACTTGAGCGTCAGGAAAGGCCGCCCGTGGTTTTGCACCATCAGAAAACCGGAATTGTCCTCAGCTGCCTGTTGCGCACCCTGCCCCACCTCAACGGCGATGCCCGCCGCGCGCAACCGTTCAAGCCCTTGGCCTGCAACCTGTGGATTTGGGTCCCCGATAGCGGTCACCACACGGGCAACCCCAGCCGCGATCAGCGCATCCGCGCAGGGTGGTGTGTTGCCTGTATGTGAACAAGGCTCAAGCGTGACATAGACCGTCGCACCTTGCGCGGCTGATCCCGCCTGATCCAGCGCGACCCGTTCCGCATGGCGCATTGTCGCACGATCAGATGTCCCGCGCCCGACAATCCGACCCTCTTTGACGATCACACATCCCACAGATGGCCACGGGGCCACCTGCCCCAGACCGCGCCGCGCAAGGCTCAGGGCCAATGCCATGAAGCGGGCGTCGCTCACTCGTCTTCTGGTGGGGTCTCGGGGCGCAATTCCTGAACGAATTTGTCAAAATCATCCGCCGCCTGGAAGTTCTTGTAAACACTTGCAAAACGCACATACGCAACGGTGTCGATCCGCGCCAGCGCCTCCATCACGATCTCACCGATCTGCTTGGAGCCAATGTCCGTTTCGCCCATGCTCTCCAACCGCCGAACGATGCCACTGATCATCTGGTCGATGCGTTCTGGGTCAATGGGGCGTTTCTGCATGGAAATCCGAATGGAGCGTTCCAGCTTGTCGCGGTCAAAATCCTCGCGTTTGCCAGAGCTTTTGATGACGACCAGATCACGCAATTGCACACGCTCATAAGTGGTGAACCGCCCGCCACAGGCAGGACAGAACCGCCGCCGCCTGATTGAGACGTGATCCTCCGCCGGGCGCGAGTCTTTCACTTGAGTGTCAATATTTCCACAAAACGGGCAGCGCATGGGCTTTCCCCTTTTCTTTCTGCCGTGACTAGTGGGCCGTTCCGCCCTGTTCCCCAGACTTATAGGTCACCCGCGAGGTTTTGGGTAGAGGCGAAATGCACCGCAACATCTTGTGACGCAATGGCAGGTATCGCCCGACGGTTCAGGTGGAAAATTGCGCCGCAACGTGACGGATGTGCGGCGCATCGCGATGCTCAAACAGATAGATCCCTTGCCATGTCCCAAGCCGCATCCGACCACGTGCAACCGGAATGGACAGGCTGGTCGGCATCATCGCGGCTTTGATATGGGCGGGCATGTCATCGGGCCCCTCGGATCGATGACGCACATAGGCCATCTGCGGGTCGTTTGCCGGGGGAACGAGGCGGGCAAAGAACGCCTGCAAATCGCGCTGCACATCCGGATCGGCGTTTTCCTGTATCAAAAGCGAGGCAGAGGTGTGCTGTACCATCAACGTCAGCACCCCATCCCCCTGCCCGGTCAACCACCGCGCCACGTCAGCGGTGAATTCATAAAGACCGGGGCCTTGCGCGTGAATCTCAAAGGTCGTTTGCATAGCACGCAGCATGCCCGTGCGGTTTTCCCAGAGCAAGCAGGCTCATTTTGTCGAGCGGGTAAAAGCATCCCGGCAATATCGTCGCGCCTGTACCGACTTCAACATCGCGCCGCGCACCTGAACCGTCAGCGTCTGCCGGGAAGTGCCCTGCGCAGGTATTCCCGCAGTGGATGTGCTGAACACAACACCCTTTCGGCCAGACATCGTCAGGCTGGGACCACGCGGACGTTTGACATAGATGGGCGTCAACTCGGACTGACCTGTCCGGCGTTCAATATATGTCGCGGCACCGCACCAATATTCCGCGGCACCAAAATTCATGCCCTGTATCACTTCAAAGTCCGTCGCGTTGAGCCGGTTGATAACAATCTTGTCTTCCTCGCCGGTGGTCGCGGCGAGCGGCAGGACGGGCAAAACACCAACCAACATGGCAATGGTGGCAATTCTCATTGGTTCCTCACTCTCACATCAGGACATACGGATCGGATTGGGAATACAGCTAGCGTGGCGCATGGCGTCAGCAAGGATGTGCCCCACCCCAGCCTTGCGCATCCGGATCAGTTTTTCTCAAGTCGGTAAAAAATATCATCGATTTCAAGGATATAGCCTTTGCAAAACTGATAGGCGTGATGCAAAGGCAACCCTTGCCCGGCAACCCGCACGCTCACCGAGTAAGACTGAGAAGGTGCGACGCTGAGCGCGTTCACATCCGTGGTAAAAACCACACCGATGCGCCCCGCGCCGCTGACGGAGGGTCCGCGCGGCGATTTGACATAAAGCCGTTGATCGCACCTGATATTTTGCCGCGTGATGGCATAGTCCGCCGCGGCGCACCACATCCCTCGCGCCCCATCGCCGCGCGCCTCAATCACTTCAAAACCCTGCGCCCCCAAGGGGACGACCTGAAGCCGGTTGATCGCCTCAAAGGCATGTCCAACGCTGGCGAAAGACAGGAGCACGGCAAAGGTAAGGGCTGGTAAGCGCATGACGGGCCTCATTGGGTACCAATGCAAGATAGTGCCGTCGCGCGTCTTGGCAAAATCACAGATGCGTGCTTCGGCAGCACACTGCCTGCCCCCGTTGGCGCCATCGTTGAAAACGCCACCGACGGCTAAAGCGACATTGGATCAATCTGAAACAGAAAGGATCACTTAACGCGTTGAAATCATTGATTTCAGGCACGCTCAGTGATCCAGACTTTCCGATTCCTGCTCCAAGGCCAGTCTATCGCCAATGGTATTTTTACTGATCGAGGAAGCTGCGCAGCTTGCGTGACCGGCTTGGGTGCTTCAGCTTGCGCAGCGCCTTTGCTTCGATCTGACGGATGCGTTCGCGCGTCACGCTAAACTGTTGTCCCACCTCTTCGAGCGTATGGTCCGTGTTCATCCCAATGCCGAAACGCATGCGCAAGACACGTTCTTCGCGCGGTGTGAGCGAAGCAAGAACCCGTGTCGTGGTCTCTTTGAGGTTTTCCTGAATCGCGCTGTCGAGCGGCAGCACAGCATTCTTATCCTCAATGAAATCGCCCAGTTGGCTGTCTTCTTCGTCACCAATCGGTGTCTCAAGAGAGATCGGCTCTTTGGCAATTTTCATCACCTTGCGGACCTTCTCAAGCGGCATCTGCAGCTTTTCGGCCAGTTCTTCCGGCGTCGGCTCTCGGCCGATCTCGTGCAACATCTGGCGGCCCGTGCGGACCAGCTTGTTGATCGTTTCGATCATGTGGACCGGAATGCGGATCGTGCGAGCCTGATCTGCGATAGACCGGGTGATCGCCTGTCTGATCCACCACGTCGCATAGGTAGAGAATTTGTACCCACGGCGGTACTCAAACTTGTCCACCGCCTTCATCAGGCCGATGTTACCTTCCTGAATAAGATCAAGGAATTGCAGTCCGCGGTTCGTGTATTTCTTGGCGATGGAGATCACGAGGCGCAGGTTCGCCTCCACCATTTCTTTCTTGGCCTGACGTGCTTCTTTCTCGCCCTTCTGGACCTGCTGCACGATGCGGCGGAATTCAGGGATATCGAGGCCAACATACTGGCCCACCTGCGCCATGTCCGCGCGCAGCTCTTCGACCTTGTCGGTAGAGCGTTCGATGAACATCTGCCAGCCACGACCGGGCTTTTCCGCCATCCGCTCCATCCAGTTGGGATCAAGCTCATAACCACGATAGGATTCGACGAATTCCTTGCGGTTGATCCGGGCCTGGTCGGCCAGCTTCACCATTGCGGAATCGATCTGCATGATCCGGCGGTTGATGCCATAAAGCTGGTCAATCAGCGCCTCGATACGGTTGTTGTGCAGATGCAACTCGTTCACCAGCAGCACAATCTCAGAACGCAGTTTCTGATACTTGCCTTCCTGCTTGTCGCTGAAGGATCCATCTTCGTTCAGTGTTGCAGAGATGCGGCTGTCCTGCATCTCGCTCAGCTTGGCATAGTCGTCCGCGATGATATCCAGCGCTTCAAGCACCTGAGGTTTCAACGCGGCTTCCATCGCGGCAAGGCTCATATTGGCCTGCTCGTCCTCATCATCATCGTCGTCTGTTGTGATGGGGTTGCCGTCTGCGTCAAGCTCTTGCTTGGTCTCTTCTTCCTTGGTCTCGGACGTGGCGACCCCTGCGGCTGGTACCACTGGCGTTGTCTCTTCGTCCTCGCCCATCTGGTTGCCAAAAGTCGCCTCAAGGTCGATCACATCGCGCAGCAGAATGTCTTCGGACAACAGTTCGTCGCGCCAGATTGTAATCGCCTGAAAAGTCAGCGGGCTTTCGCACAGCCCTGCGATCATCGTGTTGCGGCCAGCCTCAATGCGCTTGGCAATCGCGATCTCGCCTTCGCGGGACAACAGCTCAACAGAGCCCATCTCGCGCAGGTACATGCGGACGGGATCATCGGTACGGTCCAGCTTTTCGGCGGTGCCCGACGACAGAGCAACCTCTTTCGCGCTGTCGGTTGTGGCCAGCTCCGTGCCGCCTTTTGCCTCTTCTTCTTCGGCGTCCTCGTCCTCAATGATGTTGATGCCCATCTCAGAGAGCATCGACATCACGTCTTCGATTTGTTCAGAAGAAACCTGGTCAGGCGGCAAAACTGTGTTGAGCTGATCGTATGTGATGTAGCCCTTTTCGCGCGCCTCCGAGATCATCTTTTTCACGGCGGCTTGAGACATGTCCAGCGAATGACCGCTGTCTGCATCGTCTCTTTTTGCGTCTTCGTTCGTGTCCTTAGCGGCCATGATGAGTCCCTCCAGCGCGGTCGCGCGAATCAGTGCAGGTGATTCGTTTCAGACGAATCATGCGGTGTTCGGGGTGATTCTTAAACCCGATATCCTGCTTTTTCCTAAAGTGCCTGCCAAAAGAGCACGGATTTTTCAGCCCTGGCCCTTTGACTTACTGAAATTAATCGTCCCCAGCAGCGTGTCCCAAGCGCTGCGTTCATCCTTGCTGATGCGCGCGCCATTGTCGCCCACATCGTACTCCCCCTTGTCTTCCTGACCCGACCGGCTGGCCATATCAGCGGCTTTTGCAGCCTCGGACAAACGCCATGTGACCCCTTCATCCGCCACACCGCTGAGATCTTCGACGGCTTCCGCAATCTCAGCATCGAGGCCCCGTGACGCCTCCAGCTTGGCAAACTCTTCAGCGACGGTCAGGCTTGCCATCTCAACATCGCCCAGCTTCCTGCTGTAGGGGTGAACGACGAAATGGCGTGCGGAGAGCAAGTTTTCAAGGGCATCCGGACCCAGTGCGCTGAAAATATTATCACGCAACACCTCAGATCCCGCATGGCCATGACGCAACAGGATGTCGCGCAAACTGCGGTGAAACGAATCAGCGCAGCTCATCGCCTCCAATCCGCTTTCAAAATCATCCAGAATGTCCGGGCAGGTCACCAAGGTCGCCAATATCACCGCCTCACGCAGGTGTTCTGTTGTGCGTTCGTCAGTTGCCGCTGCCAAGGCGGAGGATTTGGTGCTGGCCAAAGGTGCCTGCGGCGCAGCCTGCCATTTTCCGCTTCCCCGCGCCATCGCCTGACGTCCGCCAGATTTCGGGCGAAACAACTGCCAGCGCAAGTCTTTGATTTCCTTACCATAATGGCTTCGGATCGACGGATCTTTGATCAGCATGACCTTTTCGCGCAGCGCCTTGTCCAGCGTGGCCTTGCGCTCCGGGCTGTCAAAAACCCGGCCCTCGGTCTCGCGTTGCCACAAGAGCCGCACCATGGGCACCGCACCGTCGATCAGCTTTTGAAACGCGCCCGCCCCGGAAGCCTTGAGCACATCATCCGGGTCCTGCCCCTCCGGCATCATGCAAAACCGCAGCGATTTCCCGGCCTCCAACAAGGGCAGCGCCAGATCAATCAACCGCATGGCGGCGCGCTGTCCGGCGGTGTCGCCGTCCAACGTGATGATCGGCTCCGCGTCGATGCGCCACAGCATCGCCAGTTGGTTTTCAGTGATCGCCGTGCCCAAGGGGGCCACCGCAGCCTCAAACCCGGCCTGCTGCAGGGCAATCACATCCATGTACCCTTCGGCCACCAGCAAGGGCTGGCCCTTGCCTGCCGCTGTACGCGCGTCCTTAACGTTGTAAAGGCTGCGACCTTTGTCAAAAAGCTCTGTCTCAGGCGAATTGAGATACTTGGCGTTGTCATTGGGGTCCATCGCGCGCCCGCCAAAGGCGATCGCCCGCCCCCGCGCATCCCGGATCGGAAACATGATCCGTCCCCGAAACGTGTCGTAAGGTTTGCCGCCTTTGGTAGAAGGCTTGGCAAGCCCGGCACCCAGAATCATCTCATCCGGGATGTCCTTGCCTTTGAGCGCATCCCAAAGCCCCTGCCACTGATCCGGCGCAAAACCAATTTCCCAGCGCTCCAGCGCTGCGGCATCCAGCCCGCGCCGCTCCAGATAGCTGCGTGCCTCAGCCGCGACACCGGTCTTGAGCTGCAACCGGAACCACAGCACAGCCAGTTCCATCACATCGGCCAGATCGTTGCGCTTGTCCGCTTTCTCGGCCGCGCGGGGGTCGCGCGCAGGCATGGTCATCCCCGCCTCACGGGCCAAAATCTCTACCGCTTCCATAAAGCCGACGTTCTCTGTCTCGCGCACAAAGGAAATTGCATCCCCCTTGGCGTGACACCCAAAGCAATAGTAAAACCCCTTGCGGTCATCGACGTGAAAGCTGGCGGATTTCTCCTGATGAAACGGGCACGGGGCCCACATGTCGCCCTTGCCCTGATTGGACTTGCGCGCATCCCACATGACTTTGCGTCCGACCACCTGCGTCAGGCTCAATCGGGTGCGCAATTCGTCAAGAAATCCAGGTGGCAGGCTCATAGTGCATTATATTGGGCGCGGCAGGCGAGAGTCCAGTGATGTGGCGGGCGGGGATGTCGGCTTTCCGGCGCTTTGCCGCCCTATTTGCTTCCAAGTTTTGGTGCAGAGCAAGCGAGAAAGTTTTTGCCTACATCGGCGAAGACAAAAACATGGAGGTTTGAGGCTACGATGGAATTTCTTCGCTTTTTGTATGACTATCACATTCTTGAACTCCTGCCATTCGCAGCAATCATTCTCTATTTGTCGGTCATAAAGAGCCGCGCCAAAGGCCGCCCCGAAACACGTCACAGCGACCGCGCGACCTCACGAAGTTCGGAATACTACAGCACTGAAATCGATGAGCTTTAGCCATAGCGTACGGCTGTTGAGCAATCGTACTCTCAGCGGGATCACAGCCGGCACTCAGGTCCTACGCCAACGCCGCGCATCCCGTTACTGCGCCAGACACAGCTCCGTCCAGGCGGCGGCCAGATCCGCCTCTCGCACGTCGCGCATTTTCATCTCATAGACCCACGGTGTCAGCAGCGGGATCGCAGTGTTGAAATTGTCAGGCCAGGTTGCGTTTTCCATCACATGCGCCTGCACTTTACGCTCTTTCACCCGGTCAAGGCGTGCTTGCTGGATAGCGGCGACAACCTCCGCCTGATGCCCGCAAGAGACGGCTTTGTCTGAACTTGCTTCCGCTCCGATCGGTGCGACCATGCCCAAGGCCATCACAGTGGCCAACCCCAAACGCATCATACCCGTACTCCTCAACCAGAATCGGGTGCAGGTTACCCCCGCGACGCCACCGCCGCCATAGCCCCTTTGAGGTCATGTACCAAAGTGCCCGCCATGGAGCGGAAAACCATGATCATAAATCTGTTCGGTCCCAGTTTGGTGATGGAAGCAGACAGGTGCAGTATTTGCGTACGCGCCGTATGCCCGCGTTTGAATGCACCATCGCGCAGGTCCATCGGAACCAGCCGCGCCAACACGTCAACCGCGCCTGCCCCGCTCAGCTCAACAACGGCCCAAGCGTCCGAGACGTCCACAACCGCGCCGTGATCTGATAGCGACGCGTCGGGTGCAGGCCCGACAAGCAGTACCTCACGCGCCGAGAACCACAGGCACCGTGCCCCGTCTTTGCCCACCGACCGCCCCGGCGCTGGCAAAGATACCCCATGCGCCGTTTCAAGTGCGGCCGACAATCCCGAAGCGCCGCCGAAGGCGGACAATGAGGTCAGGTGCCCCGCATCGATTTCATCAAGCGTGACAGTCCCATAGCTCACCGGAACCAAGCCAAAGCACGGGCTTTTCTCTTTCAACTCAACCACGTACCCGCTCCCCTTCTGGGTCGATGAATACCGGCGCACAGATCTCCACTTGCGTTGTGATCCCGCGCACATGATCGACCATCTGCACCACTTCACCCATCCGCGCGGGCCCGCGCCGGATGAACCCCAGCCCGATCATACACCCCAGTTCAGGCGAATACCCGACCGAAGACATATGCCCCTGATGGTTCACCCGCACCGACTCTGCCCCGGCATCATAGAGGTTTGCGCCCCCGGTCAATGCGCCGTCCAGCTCGACCGGTTTAAACCCGACCATCTGAGGGCGCGCGTCGTCCATCAGCCCCGGACGCGCGGCCATCGTCTTGCCGATGCAGTCTTTCTTGGCTGAAATCATCCGCGCCATGCCAATGTCAAATGCCGTCGCGCGCCCTTCGATCTCCGCATGGGTGATGAAGCCTTTCTCGATCCGCAGCACGTTCAGCGCTTCCATCCCGTAAGGCCCGCCGTCCATCTGCTGCGCCCGGTCCACCAGTTCCTCGAACAAAGCCGCCCCGTAGCGCGATGGCACAGCGACCTCATAGGCGTGTTCCCCGGAAAAAGAGATGCGGAACAGCCGTCCCGCAATCCCGCCAATGGACACCGCGCCACAGGCCATAAATGGCCAGCTTTCGCCATCTATCGGCGCATCAAGCACCCCGTTCAACAGATCACGCGCCTTGGGTCCGGCCACGGCAAACTGCGCCCATTGCTCCGTCACAGAGGTAAACGCGACATTCCACTCCGGATGCAAACACTGCGTCACAAATTCCAGGTGCCGCATCACCGGGCCCGCCGCTGCCGTCGTTGTGGTCATCACAAAATGATGTTCGCCGAGCCGCGCGGTGGTGCCATCGTCCATCACATGCCCGTCTTCACGCAGCATCAGACCATAGCGCACGCGCCCCACTTTGAGGGTGGAGAACATGTTGGTGTAGACAAAATCCAGCAGTTTCGCCGCATCCGGCCCCTGAATGTCGATCTTGCCCAAGGTGGAGACATCACAGACCCCAACCGCCTTGCGGACATACCCGACCTCACGGTCACACGATTGCCGCCATGTGCTTTCTCCGGCCTGCGGAAAATAGCTGGGCCTGAACCAAAGCCCCGCCTCAATCATCGGGGCACCGCGCTCAACCGTGCGTTTGTGCGACGTGGTCAGACGTTCGGGCGCAAAGCCATGGCCTTGTCCGCCTGCCCCCATCGCGGCAATGCTCACCGGTACATACGGCGGCCTGAACGTCGTTGTCCCTGTCTCAGGAATGCCGCGCCCGGTGGCATCGGCCAGCACCGCCAGCGCGGCCACATTCGACGATTTGCCCTGATCCGTTGCCATCCCTTGCGTGGTGTAGCGTTTCATATGCTCAACGGAGCGGAAGTTCTCTACCGCCGCTTGCTTCACATCCTTGACCGACACGTCGTTCTGAAAATCGAGCCATGCCCGGCCTTTGCCCGCAACAGCCCAAAGCGGTGCCAGCGCATAGGGCGCGTCCTCTGCGTTCGGCACCTCCACCGCGCCGGGTTTCTTGCCCAATGCGTTCAGCGCCACATTTGCCGCCTCCACTCCCGCGTTCAGGCAGCCTTGCGTCGAGAACGTGCCATTGCAGGCCCCCGCGACGTCCATGTTCGGCACGCTGCCCGGTGTCGGCACAAACGCCTGAATGTCGGCGCGCCAGGTGGGTCGCCCGTTCATGTGGCAGGTCAGATGCACCGTAGGGTTCCAGCCGCCCGACATCGCCAGACAATCCACCTGCATGGCGTGCTCTCCCGCATGTGTGCGCACGGTGATGCTCTCCAACGCCTTGCGCCCGCCGGTATTGCAGACCTGCGCGCCCGTGATCACAGTGCCGTCAAAGCCTTCGACAACTGCATCCGCGCGACTGTCGATCAGGGCCACCACATGCACGCCCGCCGCCGCAAGGTCCCGCGCTGTTCGATGGGCATCATCGTTGTTGCCAAAAACCGCCACCCGCTTGCCGGGGCTCACCCCCCACCGGTTGAGATATGCGCGCACCGCGCCTGCGGTCATCACGCCGGGTCGGTCGTTGTTCTGAAAAGCGATGGGCCGCTCCAAAGCGCCGGCCGAATAGATCGACCGCTTTGCAGCAATGCGCCAGAAACACTCCAAGGGCGCACCACCGCCACGCTGCCCTGCGTGTTGGTTCACCCGTTCCAGCGCGCCAAACATGCCGCCGTCGTAGGCCCCTGTCACGGTCGTTCGCGGCATCAGGCGGACATTGTCCATGCCCGCCAGCTCCGCCACGGCCTCTGCCGCCCAGCGCGCGCCTGACAGGTGTCCAACCGCGCCGCGCTCCGCGTTCAGACGCCCGCCCATCAGGCTGTCCTCATCCGCCAAAATCACATCCAGCCCGGCACGCCCCGCCGTCAATGCCGCCATCAGTCCAGCGGGCCCCGCGCCAATTATCAACAGATCGCAGAAAGCATACGCCTTTTCGTAGGTATCGGGATTGTTCTTGCCGCTCAGCGCACCCAGGCCCGCCGCCTTGCGGATCACAGGCTCGTAAATCGATTCCCAAAACCGCTTGGGCCACATGAACGTCTTGTAATAAAACCCCGCGCCCAGAAACGGGGCCGCCAGATCATTCACCGCCATCACATCAAAATCCAGCGAAGGCCAGGCGTTTTGCGACCGTGCCACAAGCCCGTCAAAAACCTCTTGTGTGGTGGCCCTCACATTGGGTTCAATCCCGGCCCCTTCGCCAGTGGAAATCAGCGCATTGGGTTCTTCGCTGCCCGCGGTCAGCACACCGCGCGGGCGGTGGTACTTGAACGACCGCCCTATAAGCGTCACCCCATTGGCCAGCAAGGCCGAGGCCACCGTATCACCCTCAAACGCCCTAAAGGTGACACCATCAAAGGAAAACCGCACCTCTTTGGAGCGGTCAATCAGCCCCTTTCCAACCACCCTCATGACGACACCTCTGCCAGCCGCTTCACATCCGCAGCCAGAGCAACGGCTGAGATCTCATGACTGACGGTGTCCCGCGTCACCACCAGCCAAGACCCGCATCCCCCGTCATGCTGCCACAACTCTCGGGTCACCCCCGCCAGATTGTCGCGCAAATGCAGATAGTCATCCCAGACAGCCGCGTCCGCATCGGGTGCGGGACGGTCGAGCATCACTGCGGCCCCCTGATAATAGAATTTGCGGCGATCACGGTCTCCGCAGATGGGGCATTTGATCCTCATGGCGTTCCTGCCTTGCTGTCGTATTTGGTCTTGTGCATCATGGCCACCGCCCTTCGCAACGGGCGTCCGGCACGCGGTTCAAGTGATATGTCACAGCGGTGAGTGGCACTTCGGCCAGATCCAGCGCCCCGCCGCAATCATCCCCTGTGCCGAGCAAAAAGTATTCGGTCCACATCTTGAGCTTGCGGTCGTCCAATTGCTCTATGTGCAAAGTTCCACCATCGCATTCAACAGAACAAGACCAGCCATACAGCGTCACATCAGACGGGGTGCACCGCGCAATCGTGCCAAAAAGCTCGCCACCCTGCCCCGCATCTGCGGCGTGGCCCTGCGGTGCCGCAATGATTGTCACATCCATCCACGGCACGTCATCCCCCGCAAAACCCCCAAAAGCGACGGACATTTCCTGCACCACCTGTGCGGGATTGCGCGCCAGATGATCCTCAGAATAACGACGCTCGAAACACCCCTGAGGTGCGGCAAGCACTGGCATGGCAACCACGCCTGCCAGCCCCAGCGCGACCACCCCGGTTGCGATGCGCAGGCCTTGCTCCTTTTTGCCAAAAATACTCAAGAACACCCTCACAACCGAACCTCAGTGCAAATTATGCTGAGACCCGGTGGCCTCTTCATCCATCAGCCCGCGCCCCGTCCGGAACCGGTCCAGCCGGAAGGCCGCCGCAGCATCATGGTGCTGGCCTGTCGCCATCAGATGCGCAAAGCTGAAACCGGATCCCGGCACCGCCTTGAACCCGCCATAACACCAGCCGCAATTGATAAAGAGCCCATCGGTCTGCGTCTTGTCGATCATCGGGGAGCCATCGGGGGTCATGTCCATGATCCCCCCCCAGGAGCGCAACAACTTCGCTTTGCCAATGGCAGGCATCAGGGTCATCGCGGCCTCCATCACATGTTCCATCATCGGCATGTTGCCCCGCGCGGCATAGGAGGCATAGAAATCCAGATCACCCCCAAAGACGAGGCCACCCTTGTCAGATTGGCTGATGTAGAAGTGCCCCATGCCATAGCTGACCACATGGTCGATCACAGGTTTCAGCCCTTCACTGACAAAGGCCTGCAAGACATGGCTCTCAATCGGCAGCCGCATGCCCGCCATCTGCGCCACCTGCCCCGACCGGCCCGCCACGACAATCCCGACCTTCTTGGCTTTGATGGCCCCGCGCGTGGTCTGCACGCCGCGCACCTGTCCATTCTCAATGTCGATCCCTGTCACTTCACACTGCTGGATCAGGTCCACGCCGCGCTGGTCCGCGCCCCGCGCATAGCCCCAGGCCACCGCGTCGTGGCGCGCTGACCCGCCACGCCGGTGCAGCAAACCGCCGTAGATCGGGAACCGCGTATTGTCGAAATCCAGATAGGGAAGCAGATGCCGGACACCCTCGCGGTCCAGAAGTTCGGCATCATCTCCCTGAGACATCATCATGTTGCCACGCCGTGCGAAGGCGTCGCGCTGGCCGTCCGAATGGCACAACATCAACACACCGCGCTGCGACATCATCGCGTTGTAATTGAGGTCTTGTTCCATCCCTTCCCATAGTTTCAACGAATGGGAATAAAACTGCGAATTGCCCTCAAGCCCGTAGTTCGCGCGCACGATCGTTGTGTTTCGCCCCACATTGCCGCCACCAAGGTAGCCCTTTTCAAGCACAGCGATGTTCGTCATCCCGTGGTTCTTGGCCAGATAATACGCCGTAGAAAGCCCATGCCCGCCGCCACCTATGATGATGGCGTCATATTCTGACTTGGGTTCGGGGTCACGCCAATGCGGCGTCCAGCCTTTGTTGCCGGTCAATCCCTCGCGCAGCACGCGCCATCCCGAAAACGTCATCACACCCCCAAGGTTTCTGAACGCAGCCCTTTGGCAGGACTGCTCAGACCAGATTACCCATTGGCTCGGCGATGGCACCCCCTAAATGCGCCGCCTGGTGTCGTATTTCATCTTTTTGAATGGCACCGGTTAGGATGTCACGGATGCCTCGCCCAGCGATTTCATTGCGGCGATGTAGGGCCCGGGCCCATGGCTGATCCGTTTGACACCTGCTTGCGCCAAATCAGCGATTTCAACGCCACCCCCCATCCGCATCACGTTCACGGGCAAAGGCTGACGGGCGCAGATCTGCGCAATCAGATCAAGATCGCTCAGCCCCGGAACAAAAAGCCCATCCGCCCCGGCTTGGGCATAAGCCGCTGCGCGTTCCAGTGCCGCCTCCAGCAGATCCTCGGCGGCGGGGGTGTCACCCTGAAAAAACACATCCGTGCGCGCGTTGATGAAGAAGGGCAGGCCCGCGTCCTGTGCAATGCCGCGGATCGCCGCGATCCGGGCGGCATGATCCGAGATGTCGTGCAATCCCTTTGCGCCCACAACCCGGTCCTCAATGTTCAGGCCTACTGCACCGGTCCTCATCAACAGCCTCGCATTTGCGGCTGTTTCTTCGGGACTCACAGCGTAGCCACCCTCAAAATCCACAGTGACCGGCACCTCCACGGCACGCACAATCTGTTGCGCTGTCCGCAAAGCGTCGGCCATCGGCAGCGCTTCCCCGTCAGCGAACCCTTGTGCCGCCGCGACAGACCAACTGCCCGTTGCAATCGCCGCAGCACCTGCTTGCGCCACGGCCTTTGCGGAGCCTGCGTCCCAGATGTTCCACAACACAAGTGGTGTGTCCTGCGTATGCAACGCCTTAAAGGTTCGCGCCTTTTCAACCTGATCCATTATGTTTCCTTTGTCTTGCGGGCAAAACCGCGTTCCAATTCGATCAACGCCTGCTTGCGCCACAGGCCGCCCCCATATCCTGTCAGGGCACCATCGGCCCCCAAAACCCGGTGGCAGGGGATCACAATGGCGATGGGGTTTGCGCCATTGGCCCGCGCCACCGCGCGCGTGGCCGCCGGCCGCCCCATCATCCGGGCCACATCGCTGTAGGCGCGGGTCTCCCCGGCAGGGATAGTGCGCAAGGTATCCCAAACCGCCTGCGTAAATGGCGTGCCCAAAGGCGCCAGCCGCGTCTCAAACCGTGCAGAACGCGCGGCCATGAAATCGGCCATCTCCCGCTCTACCTGATCAGTGGGCGCAAAGCGGCCAAAGCCAAGCGAGCCTTTGGCATGAGCAAAAAGGCGTTTCAATTCGGCGGGCAACGCCTTGCGTTCCGCAAACTCCAACAGGTGCAAGGCATGGGCGTCGCTGACGGCGATCATCGGTCCCAGCTTTGTCTCAATCCAGTCGGCGCGCAGCAGCGCATTGTGCACAAACTTGCCCGGTGCCATCCCCAGCCAACGGGCAAATGCCGCCCGGAACGCACCGGGGCTGTCATAGTTCGCCGCCATCTGCGCGTCGATCACGCGCCCGCCATCCGGCAGAGCCGCAGCCCCTGTGCGCAGGCGTGACACCCGGGCCATCTCAAGGAAAGTCATGCCAAAATGCCGGTTGAAGGCGCGCCGCGCGGTCGAAGCGTCAATACCCAACGCGGCCACATCGCTCTCTTTCCAGCGCCGCGCGGGATCTGCCTGCATCGCAGCCAGCAGCTTTGCCACGTTTGGGTCCGCATCCCCTGCGGGTGCCATCGGATGACAGCGTTTACAGGCGCGATACCCCGCTTCGATACATCCGCCAATGCTGTCAAAGAACCTGCAGTTCTCACGCTTCGGTTTTCGGGCAGGACACGTCAGCCGACAAAACACACCGGTTGAGGTCACACCGACATAAGCGCGCCCATCAAACCCGGCATCGCGGGCCAGCAACGCGTCATAGAGCGCATCATCAGAGGGAAGATCGAACATCATGCGCCCTGCATAGAGCTGATCAGGGCCGCTGTCCGCCTGCATTCGGGCGTCTATTCAACTCAGTGATAGAAATCGCAAAGATACCCATCATGCGCCCAGCCTTGCACGGGCAAGTTCTTGACCTGCTGGCTGCGCCCGTTCAGGGTCACGGAGCGGTAGCCGTCGACGATTCGCACCCAGCGCCCGCGCCGTTCACGAATATCCACCGTCAGGATCGCCAGTCGGTTAAAAGCACGCACTTTGCCATAGGAGGAGCCGGGACCGCTGCGCACCGTCAAAAACCCATCCGGACCATTCACGTTACACACCATCGCGTCCAGCAGGGCAATTGAGCTGAGGCCCCAGTTGGCACGGGCGAGGCCGGCAAGCTCTACCTCCCCATAGATACGGTATTCAGCCGAGACTGCGCCGCCCCAGAGCATCGCGAGAAGGGCCAAGCTGGCCCTCCCCTTTTTCAAGCGCCCGGCTTTCGACCGAAGGCTCATAGTCCTTTGGCACGGTAGCTGGCGGCGACCTTTTCGATCGACACCAGATAGGCGGCTGTGCGCAGATCATCGACGTCATCGCGGCTGTGCCAGACATGCGCCATCGACTGATAGGCCGTCTGCATCGTGTCATCGAGGCCAGAACGCACCAGTTCCAGCTCCCCCGCACCGCGCAGATACTTGTCTTTGAAATCCGGGCTAAGCTCCCAGCCGATCCCGGAATCCGAGCTGAGCCGTTCCAGCTCATCGACAACCAACTGGTGCCGCGCCTCTTCTTGGCGGCGCTGCATCCGGCCAAAGCGGATGTGGCTGAGGTTTTTGACCCACTCAAAGTAAGAGACCGTCACACCGCCAGCATTGGCATACATGTCAGGAATGATCACCGTGCCTTTGCCGCGCAAAATCTCATCCGCGCCCGCAGTCACCGGTCCATTTGCGGCCTCAATGATCAGCGGGGCCTGCACACGCTCCGCGTTGGACAGGTTGATAACCCCCTCAAGTGCCGCGGGGATCAAGATATCGCACGCCGCTTCAAGCAAGGCGGCACCGTCCTCTTGCATGTTCGCGTCAGGATATCCTTTGATCGTGCCATGCTTGGCGATCCACTGATGGACCGCATCGACATCCAGACCCTTTTCATCATGCAGCGCGCCGTCACGCTCAATGATGCCGGTGATCAGGCTGCCATCTTCTTCGCTCAGGAATTTGGCCGCGTGATAGCCCACGTTGCCAAGGCCCTGAACGACGACACGTTTGCCTTTCAGTGTGCCCGAGAGCCCGGCCTTCTTCATGCCTTCTGCATCGTTAAAGAAAGCGTGCAGCGCGTATTGCACGCCGCGGCCCGTGGCCTCTGTCCGGCCCTGAATACCACCGGCGTTCGTCGGCTTGCCTGTGACGCAGGCCACGCCATTGATGTCGGTCGTGTTCATCCGTTTGTATTGATCGGCGATCCACGCCATCTCCCGCTCGCCTGTGCCCATATCGGGGGCGGGCACGTTTTGCGCCGGGTTGATCATGTCACGCTTGATCAGTTCATACGCGAAACGGCGGGTGATCAGCTCGAGTTCATTGTCATCATATTCGCGCGGATCAATACAAAGCCCGCCCTTGGAGCCTCCAAATGGGGCCTCCACCAGCGAACACTTGTAGGTCATCAGAGCGGCCAGAGCCTCAACTTCGTCTTGATTGACCCCCAGCGCGAACCGAATGCCGCCTTTGACGGGTTCCATATGCTCTGAATGGACGGATCTGTAGCCGGTAAAGGTCTCGATCTTGCCGCGCAGGCGTACGCCAAAACGCACCGTGTAGGTCGCGTTGCATACCCTTATCTTCTCTTCCAGCCCTGGCGGCAGGTCCATGAGCGCCACGGCGCGGTTGAACATGATGTCTACACTTTCGCGAAAACTCGGCTCGTTGGCTGGTTGCATCTGTCTCTCCTGTTGCAGGTCAAAAGGGCGCGTCCCACGGGAAACAGGCATCGGCGACTCATCGCCATGCCTCCTCCCCTCACACATCCTATCGCCCGAATTTCAATGCTGCGACTTTATTAATCATTAACGACTGTGTTTCAGGCACGGCGCGCAGAACGCCAGAAATGACCGGATTGTTCAGAACGGCGAAACAGCGGCGCTGTTTGGGCATCATTAACGCTTAAAAAACTCCTAAAATGCCCATATTTGTCAATGATTTGCCCCAATTCAGCCATGTTTGAAGGACACAACCATCATAAGCAAAAGTCCGCCCATGTTGCCGAGTCCCTCACGAAGGGGGATGGCTGGAAAGGTTTTAGACGATGACACGAGAAACACGCGACACACGCCCCGATCTGCGCGATTTGATTGCGTTTTCACGCAGCTTTGCGCGGGATGAGGACGGCATGATCACGATCTTCGCCTGCTTTATGATCATTATGATGATGATGATTGGCGGCATCGGTGCCGACATGATGCGCCATGAAATGGAACGCACCCGCATTCAGGCTGTGGCCGACCGCGCCGTGCTTGCAGCGGCTGACCTTGATCAGACGCTGGATGCTGAATTTGTGGTCCGCGACTACTTTGAAAAATCCGGGATGGCTGATTTCGTCTCGGGCGTCGAAGTGGATCAGGGTCTCAACTACAAGACCGTGTCCGTCGATGCCTCCATGACCATCAACACACAGTTCATGGATTGGATGGGCCTTGAGACATTGCGCGTGCCCGCACTGTCCGAAGCCGAAGAGAAGGTCAACAAGGTTGAGATTTCACTTGTCGTCGACATCTCCGGCTCAATGAAGAACGACAACAAGATGCAGAACCTCAGGGATGCGGCAAACACCTTTGTCGACTCTGTTCTGACAACGTCCAATCAGGATCTGATCTCGATCTCGCTCGTGCCCTATTCGGAGCATGTGAATGCAGGACGCCCGATCTACGATTTGCTGAACGTGGATCATCTGCACGACTACTCACACTGCATTGAACTCCCCGACTCCGAGTTCAATCATGTACGCCTAAACCGCAGCATGTCGTATGAACAGATGCAGCACTATCAGTGGAACTACTACTCCATCGAATCCGGGAACCAGTTGAACACCCGCTATGACACGGTCTGCCCGCGCAATGGTGATGGTCCACTCATTTCCGACCGTTTTGAAGGCATCACTGCTTTCAGTCAGGACCCAATCGCGCTCAAGAGCCAGATCAACTTGCTGCAGCCCCGCGCTGGTACGTCGATCTTCCTCGGCATGAAATGGGGCGCTGCGATGCTTGACCCGGATTTCAATGCCATCACATCAGCTCTGTCGGGTCAGGGACTTGTAGATAGTGTCTTTAATGGCCGTCCATCCGCTTACTCCGATGATGAGACGCTCAAGACCGTGATCTTGATGACGGATGGTCAGAACGACCGCTCTTACCGGATCAAAAGCCGATATTATGACGCTGAGTCAGAGTATGTGCACTGGAATAACTGGAACCTCCAGTACTACCTGAACCGCTACGTGAACGGGTACTACCACAACCGCTTTTATGAGCAAAAATACGATGCGATCTATGGCGATACCCTGCTTGATAACATCTGCGACGCGGCCAAGCTCAAGAAGATTATCATCTGGGCCATCGGTTTCGAAGTGACCGACCACGGGGCAAACGTGATGCGCGAGTGCGCCTCCTCCCCCAGCCACTTCTTCCGTGTGGAAGGTGTTGAGATCGAGGAAGCCTTCTCGTCCATCGCCCGCCAGATCAACCAGCTGAGGCTCACACAATGATACGGCCTATGAAAACTTTCCTGCGCCGCTTCAAGCGCTCTCAGGATGGCTCTGCCCTTGTGATCGAATTCTGCATCTTTGTGCCGATCCTGTTTGGGGCCTTTCTGATGGCGGTCGAGATGGGCGTCTATTCCATGCGCCAGATGTATCTGGACCGGAGCCTTGATGTCGCGGTGCGCTTTATCCGGCTGAACACAAACGGCAACTATGATCACACCACGATCAAGCAGATGGTGTGTGACAATGCCGGGTGGCTTGAAAACTGCGACAGCTCGCTGCGCCTTGAGATGGTGTCGGTGAACCCGCGTCAGTTTGCACAGTTCCAGCAGAATGCCGACTGCGTGGACACGTCATTGCCAGTTGTGCCGGTGCGTGGCTTTTCCTTGGGTCAGGAAAACGAGCTGATGATGCTGCGTGCCTGCATCAAGTTCACGCCGCTCTATCCGACCAGCGGTCTGGGCTATGCTCTGGACAAAGACGGTGCCGGACAGGCCAAAATGATTTCATCCTCTACCTTCGTACAGGAGCCAGGCTAATGTATCTGACATGGATAAAGACCCGGCTGGCAGGATTTGCCCGCCGCGAAGACGGGACCATCGCGGTCGAGGCGATGATCATCCTGCCGATGATGTTCTGGGCGTTTTTGTCCGTGTTCTCGATCTTTGACACGTACCGGACGTACACAATCAGCCAAAAGGCGGCCTTTACCATCGGTGACGCGATCTCTCGGGAGACAGCGCCGCTTGATAGTGACTACATGAACGGCATGCATGGTCTGTTTGAGTATTTGTCCCAAAGCCAGGGGCAGTCCTCATTGCGGGTGACCTCCCTGCTTTATGACGGCAATGCGGATGAGTTTACGGCAGATTGGTCCAAGGCCCGCGGCTCGCGGCCTGAGCTCACCACAAACGACGTGCGCAGCTGGACAGACAGGTTGCCGGTGATGCCAAATGGTGAGCGGGTCATGCTGGTGGAAACCTGGAGCACATATGATCCACCTTTCGCCACCGGGTTGGAGCAGCGTGAAATCAAGAACTTTGTCTTCACGCGCCCCCGTTTTGCCCCCCGCGTCTGCTGGGATCAGTGCAACTGATCTTTGGGTCAGATGAATATGAGATACAAAACCCCGTGCCGTAGGTGCGGGGTTTTTCCATGGCAGACGTCAGGAAGGATCATCCTGCGCGTCGCGGGTGGCCATCATTGCTGACAACACCTCAGACATGAACTTTGTCTGGCTGCCCGGTGTCATGCCACCGATCCCAACACGCCGCCCCATCCGCCACCAAAGGCCGGGCCGCCACGTGCGCCCCTCACCTGAACGGGTTTTGAGCAGAAAGCCGTTCGACGGTTTAAACGCGAAGAAACCGCGGTCCATCCCCACAATGTCGTCGACACGTGCGATCACTGTACCGTCGGCGTCCCGCAGCTCTTTGGGGGTCAGTTCGATCACGCTTGCGGTGGCCCGGCGCATCGCATCCGTGACCCACAACGACGCTGCGCCGACAACCAGCAAGAACACCTGCCAGCCCACCGACGGCGGGCGCGCAAATGCAATGTAGATCAACAACACGCCCAACAGGCCCAGCGATGTCAGGCCCAATATCCTGCGCCCCATCGACGCGTTTACTGTTGCCAGCACTTCGTTGTTATCTTCAAATCTCAACGCATCGCTCCGCTTTTGGGTGAGGCGTGCCTAACCTGCGGCCCGACGCGGGGCAAGCGCTACTCGCGCGGCTTGCGCTTCTTGTGACCCCGCCTCAGCGCTTCTTCGAGCCGGAAAGCCATTGCGCGACGCTCCTCCAGTGTCATGGCGCTGACCAGCTCAACCCAGCCCTTTTGCGCATGCGTCTGCACGCGTGCAGCCGTGCTCGCCTGCGTGTCGAGGATACGCTGCACGCGGGCTGCATCGAACGTCTCACTCCGGAGCAAATCAACCATTTCCTGATAAAGCGCGCGCCGCTCTGCCCGGCTGGGCAGGCCAATCTCTTCACGGCGCAGCTTGCGGTTCAGCGCACGACGGTCGTCGCGCGGCAAGGCGCGGGCAAAGGGTGCGCCGTAGCTCAGAGGCGGGCCATCCCATGCGCGCGGACCCCCGCCCTGAAACCGCCAGAGCGCGCCGGCGATCAGCCCCACAACGATAAGGTTCACGGCAAGCGACAGGCCAAGTGCCCATTTGATCCCGCGGCCGGTGGTGCGCGGCGTCGTGTCATCCTTGCTCATGCTCAACCCTCCTCGATGTCCCAGCCAAATCCGCTGAGGCCCAGTGCATCCAGACTATCGTCTGTTTCTGTCTCAACGCCCAACATGGCCCCCGCAAGATCGGGAAGCCCCTGAGGCGGGGCAACGCCAAGCCAAAAGCCCACGCAGGTGGCCAGTGCCAGACCGCCGAGACCCGGCACTCCGCCAAGCCCTGCGAGCCGGGCGCCCCAGCGGGACACTTTGGGCCGGGGCTGTGTGGCTTGGGCATCTGCCAGCACGCGCGCCATCAAGGCCTCCGGCACCTGTGGTGGGGCTGCACGCGCAGCCTCAAACATCCCCTCAAGGGTATCGTCATCCATGGCTTTGTTACCCTTCATCGCTGAACCCCAATGCGTCCCGTTGCCCCTCGAGGGCTTGTTTCAAAGCACGTTTGCCCCGTGCCGTCAGGCTTTCCACCGCTTCAACGCCGACCTCCAGAATGGCGGCAATCTCTGGGTTGGCCAAGCCTTCAATGTGGCGCAGCACCACCGCCTGTCTTTGGCGGTCCGGCAACGTATCCAGCGCAGCCTGTAGCGCATCCACGCGTGCGGTCTGCTGCATCTGCGCCTCAGCCCCCGGCGCGCCATCGGCAGGCATGTCCGCCTCATCCAGCGGTGTCGTCCGACGCTTGCGCAGCTGGTCGGTACACAGGTTGGCCACCACACGGTACAGCCACGTCGTCACCTTGGCCTCACCCCGGCGCCAGTTGGGGGCCACCCGCCACAGGCGCATCATCGCCTCCTGTGCCACGTCCTCTGCACCGGCCCGATCGCCCAGCACCCGCAGCGCGTGACCATATGCGCGTGGCGTCAAACGCGCCGCCAGCAGACGCGCCGCGGCCGCCTCTCCCGCAGCATAGCGGTGCAGCAGGGCGGCTTCGTCATCAGGCGCACCGACGGGGGGAGGCAGGTTGGACATGTCCACTTTGGCTAAGGGGTGCGGGCGCGTATGACAAGCGCCCGCTCCCATCTCTCCAATGGCTTAGTGGTTCTTGCGACCCTTGCGCATGTCGCGCACCTTGGCAAATTCCTCCGCGCTCAGCGACCCATTGTTGTCGGCATCCAGCTTTTCAAACATCTTGCTGCCATCCCGGTGCGCCAGCATTTCCTCAAGCGCGATTTTACCATCGCCGTTGGTGTCCGCCCGCTTGAGCATCTTGTTCATCCGTTTGCCGTGCCGCCCTTCGGCCGCCGCCTCAAGCTCTTCGGCACTCAGCTGACCGTTGCCATCCGTATCATGGCGCTCCAGCATCCTCTGCGCACGTTTACCAACACGGTTCGCCATCATTTCCTGCGATGACAGAAAACCATCGTTGTCCGTATCCGCATTGGCAAAACGTGCCTCCGCATGGGCGCGCATCTCGGCTTGAGTTACCGCGCCGTCGTTGTTGGCATCCAAGGTTTCAAACATGGCACCGCTCCCTTGGGTCTTGGCCGAAGCGGCGACGCCGCCCACCGCGATCAAGGTAGACAGCAATACGATTTTGAAAGGTGTAGATGTGATCATTTTCGTCTCCATTATATGTCTGCTCGGCCGCTTTGATGTGGGCCAGATGTTCTTAAAACGGCGCACCCTGACTTTTCCGTCGCACAAAAATCGAGAAAGCCAGAATTTGCGACATCGGGACGCAATTTCCATCTGCGCTCTTTCAATTCCACACAAAGAGGCGCATGTGAAAGAGACTGAGGAAAAACATATGACACAGCACGCACATCCGGATTCTTTTGAACAAGATGCTCATGATCGGTCGACTGATCGACCACGCTGGGCCTCTATTCGGCGCGGATGGCGGGGAAAATGCCCCAAATGCGGCTCAGGGCCCCTTCTGAAAAGCTACCTCAAGGTCAACCACGACTGCGCTGTGTGCCGACAGGAATTCTTTCACCACCGCGCGGATGACGGCCCTGCATATCTGACCATCCTGCTGGTTGGACACCTGATGGCACCGCTGCTGCACTGGGTGTTTGTGACATGGCGCCCCGAGCCGCTGACGCTTTTCACGATTTTTGCGGTTGGCTGTGTCGGCCTATCCCTCTACCTTCTGCCCAGACTGAAGGGAGCCATGATCGGCTTTCAATGGGCCAAGGAAATGGGCGGCTTTGCCCGGCCCGGCTGAGGGGTTGCCTTTGGTCCAAGACAGGCCAAAGGAGCAGACATGACCGCCATCGACAAAAGCCAGATCCGCAATGCGGCAACGGTCATCGTGTTGCGCGACCGATTGGAAGACCCGCGTATCCTGATGGGTCAGCGGGGCGCAAAGGCCGCTTTCATGCCAAACAAGTTCGTGTTCCCTGGTGGCGCGGTTGACGCGGCTGACGCGCATGTGCCGCTTGCCACGCCGCTGCCTGACACGTGTTCTGCCCGTCTGGCAGAGGACGCAGATCCCAGCCTTGCCCATGCCCTCGCGGTTGCCGCGGTGCGCGAACTTTGGGAGGAAACAGGCCTTGTCCTCGGCACACCCGGCACGTGGGAGAGCACACCACCGCCCGATTGGGAGAGCTTTGCCGCCACCGGACATTTGCCCAGCGCGGCAGCCCTGCAATTCAACTTTCGTGCGCTCACCCCGCCGGGCCGCCCACGCCGCTTTGACGCACGGTTCTTTTTGGTGGATGCCGGGGAAATCGCCAGCGATCTGGATGACTTTGACGCCGCCTCAGATGAGCTGAGCCATTTGCAATGGGTCCCACTGAGTGACGCGCGCGCGTTCGACATGCCTTTCATCACCGAGGTGGTGCTGGCCGAGGTAGAAGCACGCAGGGCCGATCTCAACCCGCCAACCTCTGTGCCATTTTTCCGCAACAACGATGAGGAAAGCCTGTTTTTGCGACTGCATGGCCATCCAATGAAGGAGTGAAGCCTCGCCTTGGTATCACCAGCGCACCGTCGTCGCTCCACCTGCACGACACAAGTCTCTGCCAGGCTCCGCATTTTCGGGACAATGGCGATACAAGATGTTTGAAGTTAAAGGCAGAATGCCTTAGATCACCAAAATCAGCATCAGGATGGACACCACAAGGACCGCCATCCCTGCCAGTTCGCGCCCCGAGATCTTTTCACGAAAGAAAAGGGTTGAGGCAAGCACACTCAGGATCAGTTCGACCTGCCCGAGCGCCTTGACATACGCCGCATTCTGCAAAGCAAAGGCGATAAACCAACACAGCGACCCGCCCATCGATGTCAGCCCAATCCAAAGGGCCACGCGCCGCGCATCCCAAACAGCCGTAATCTGCCCTGGCTCGCGCAGCCGCAGCCACACCAGCATGATCGCCGTCTGCATCGTCACCACAGCCCCCAGCGTCACAATCGCCCGCAACACCGCATCGTCTGCAGCCACAGCAAAGGTCGCGCCCCGGTAGCTGACTGCAGAAAAGGCGAACAATACGCCAGACGCGATGCCCAGACCCGCCGCGCGATTGCCCAGATCAGCAAGATGAAAGCCTTTCGCCTCCGGCCCCCCAGAGAGAAGCAGCAACCCGATGATGCCAAGCGCAATCGCTGCAAACCCCAAAAGCGAAACTCCTTCGCCCAAGAGCAGCCACCCCACCAGAACCGTCTGAATGACCTCTGTTTTCTTGAATGTGATCCCAACGGCGAAATTGCGCTGTTTGAACAACATGACCACACAGACAGTGGCAAGGATCTGCGATGTCGCCCCAAGCAGCCCGAACCCCCAAAAAGCCGGCGCGATCTGCGGCCATTCAGCGTCACCAAGGCCCCAGTAGGCCGCCAGCAACATCAAGATGAAGGGCAAGGAGTACAGGAACCGCGAAAACGTGGCGCCGCCCGCGGACAAGGTCGCGGTCGCCAAATGTTTTTGCAGCATAAAGCGGACGGTCTGAAAGGACGCGGCCAAAATGGTGACAATGATCCAAAGATCAGGAAGAGGGATGTTCATTCCCCTCCTATAGGCTCAATCGTCCGGTGCCTGCCAGAGCGGATGCGGCACCGGGTCTTTTGCCCGCAAGAAATGGCGCGCAAAAATACTGCCATAGGACCGATAGACATAACCCTGATTAACCTTGAGAAACCGCGCCTTGCGAGACCTGTAAAGCGCAGGCAGCTTGTACCACGCCACCTTGGGGTGCATGTGATGTACAGCATGGAAGTTGTTGTTCAAAAACAAAAAAGAGAGCACCCCGCGATCCTCGATGATGACAGAGCGGCCAGACGCACGCTCATGGGCACGGTGCTCCAGAAAGGTCCTGATGCGCAGCACCGACAATGCACCATAGCAAGCACTTAGATACCCAAGCCACGAGATCGATGACAGGCTCACCAGCCACAGCGTCAGCGCGACGCCCGGCACATGGGCCAGCCAGTGCAACGCCACCTGCCGATCCCCCGCCATGACCTTGCGCAAATCATCGCGCACAAAAACAACCCATCCGATGAGCGGCCCAATCGCCATCCGCCCCAAAAGCGTATTGTTAAACATCAGCATCTGTTGCTGCCATCGTGGCAACCGGTGCCAGACTTCCGGGTCCAGGTAATTGGTCTCCGGATCGTCGTAAGGATCCGTCAGCGTGGCATCGTGATGATGCGCCAGATGCAGCGCCTTAAACCGCAAATAGGGGATAAAAAGCCCCGGCTGAACAAGGCCAAGCACCGTTCCGGCGCGGTCAGAGTTGAACGGGTGGCCATGCAAAATCTCATGGCTGAGCGAAGAATGCAGCGTGAGCGCCATCACCAGCAACACCCATTGCACCACACCTGCCTGCACGCTGAGCGCCAGAGCAAAGACACCCAAACACGCAACCAAGACGACAACCGTTGGCCAGTCCCACGCCCTCACGGCTTTCACACGTCTTGCGATGGCGGAGGGAGGCGGCGGAGGCGGGAAGATATCGGCGTGCATAAGTCTTTGTTCGTTGTGGTATCTGCCCCCACCTTCGCAGGACTCCTCCCCTTCCCCACAGTCTGATAATGATTAACATTACCTCTATTCTGTGATAAAAATCACTAGATGAGTATAACCATCGACAAACACACCCGCGCTGAGCGCTTTCGCACCCGACTTGCGCGCGCGCTGTCAGCCTCCGGTCTCAGTCAGAGCGCGCTGGCACGGGCCATCAGCGTTGACAGATCCACGCTTTCCCAAGCACTGGGCGACAACGGGACACGCCTGCCCAGCGCCCATGTCATCGGTGCTGCCGCGAATGTGTTGGGCGTTTCATCTGACTGGCTTTTGGGTCTGTCCGACAGGTCTGAAACGGCCGCTGATCTGGTCTCCAACAGCTTCGCCATTACGCAAGCCCCCCGCGCTCTGGTGGATGAACAGATCTTTGCCTGGCATCAGGAGGCCGCAGGCTACAAGATTCGCCACGTGCCCGCCACGCTGCCTGACATGCTCAAAACAGAAGACATGCTGCGTTGGGAATATGGGCCGCATCTGGGCCGCACCACCGAACAGGCCATCGGCGCGTCACGTGACCGGCTGGACTGGATGCGCAGCGCAGGGTCGGAATATGAAATCGCCCTGCCCATTTACGAGATCGCCTCCTTCATCCGGGGCACGGGCTACTACGCAGGCCTGCCCGCTCCCTTGCGCCTTGCCCAAACGGACCAACTCATCACGCTGACCCGTCAACTCTATCCCCGTCTGCGCCTCTACCAATTCGACGCGCGCCGCCTTTACGCGGCCCCGCTGACTGTTTTCGGACCGCTACTGGCTGTGTTTTATGCCGGCGGGCACTACATGGCATTTCGCGATCGCGCCCGTATCGAGACCTTTACCAATGATTTCGACACGCTGGTCCGCGAGGCCACTCACACCGCCCGCGATTTCCCAAACCACCTCACCGAAATGCGCGCCCTCATCCGGTAGCACCTTTCGGATCGGAGCCGCCTTTGCTGAGCCATGAGGGCCAGGGGATGGGCCACCGTGTCTAGACAAATCGCCGAGGGACCCGCTTGCGGGAGACGGCTATTTTTCTAGACACGGTGGCCCAGCTCCTGCACGCAGGGCCAGCACAGGGGGGTCAGGTCCGAAGGCTCTTTCGGAAGGGTGAGTCTGAAGCGCCCCCCAAAAAATGTCATGCGGCGAAGCCGCTCAATGTTCCAACTCTATCTCACTTCAAACGACTTTTGGGTCCGGGTTTTCCGTATGCCCATCCACCGCGATCACCTGCCCCGATACCATGCGCGCACCGTCTGATCCCAGAAACACAGCCATGTCGGCGATGTCCTTGGCCGTCACAAATGACCGCATCGATGTACCGGCCGCATACCCCGCATAGACTTGATCGCGTGTCATCCCCTTGGCGGCAGCCTCCCGCGCCAAAACACCTTCCATGCGTTCCCCTTCGACCGCACCGGGACAGATCACATTCGCCCGCACCCCAAAGGGGCCCATTTCCATCGCCAGCGTTTTCATCAGGCCTATGATGGCCCATTTCGCCGCCGCGTAGGGCGCGCGGTTTGGATACCCGAAGAGACCGGCGGTCGATGAGGTCAGCGTGATGGCACCCCGCCCTGCCGATTTCATCAAGGGGGCGGCGTATTTCGCCGCCAAAAACGCGCCCTCAAGGTTTACGCTCACGCAAGCCCGCCAATCCGCGAGGGTGACGTCTTCTACCAGTGCTGTTGGCCCCGCAATGCCCGCGTTGGCGCAGAGTACATCCAGATGGTCGAGCTTGGCAAAGATCGCCCCCATGCCTGCCTCATCCACCGCGTCGACTTCAAAACACTGCCATGCAGCAGGACAAGCAGCCAATGCATCCGCGTTCAGATCCGTCACCCAGACCTCGTACCCGGCGGCATCAAACGCCTCTCCCATGGCACGACCAATACCCGAGGCGCCCGCCGTGATCAGAACCCGCTTCACCGGGGCGCACCAATCGCACGGCCCAGCCCTTCGGGCCGCGCCCGTTCGGCGTGACCTCTCGCAAACCGGACCAACGCCGCCTCAATCTCGGCAGAGGGAGCGCTCGGCTTGCGCGTCTCAAGGCTCACATGTAACAAAAAGTGCTCCCCCGTCGCCAAAAGCCGCTCCCCCTCCCGCATCTCATGCCAAAGGTGCATCTTTTTGCCCTCCCCGTGCACCACCTGCGTTGTAATCTCGATCACAGCACCTGCGTGCACCTCGTCGATGTGGCGGATATGCGTCTCAGCGGTGAAGTAACTGCCGCCTGAACGGATGTATTCTGCATCGCAGCCTATGATCTCCATGAAGCGGTCGGTGGCATCAGCAAAGGCGTGCAGATAACGGCTTTCGGTCATGTGTCCGTTGTAGTCGGTCCAGTCCAGCGGCACCGTGCGGCGGGCGGTCAAAACAGGTGCATTTGCGGAGAGGTCCGCTGCTCCTGCGTCCAAACCCTGCACCGCGCGCAGGTGGCGGTCGTGGGCCCCCGCAACCTGCCCCGCGCCCCAGTCTTGCGCTTTCAAGGCGCGGATGATGCCCACCAAATTGTCGTCCCGAATGATCTCAAGGTCACGCGGGCTGCGCGCTCCGGCTTGGGTATCGCATTGATCCCCCACCATTTCTACAAATTCATCCGTCAGCTCAGGCACGTCCATCAACTTGGTCCAGGGCCACTTCAGACAGGGACCAAACATCGCCAGCATGGCACGCATGCCGCCTTCACCGCCCGCCAGATGAAAGGTTTGCATGGTCCCCATCTGTGCCCAGCGCAGGCCGGGACCATAGGCGATTGCGGCGTCCAGCTCTTGAGCTGTTGCCACTTCATCTTTGAGCAACCACAACGCCTCTCGCCAAAGCGCCTCTTGCAAACGATCAGACAGGAACCCTTCGATCTCCACCCGGCAGTGCAGCGGATACATGCCAACGGATGCATAAAGCGCTTTGGCTTTTTCGATGAACGCGGGGTCGGTCCTTTTCCCACCCACCAGCTCCACCAGCGGGAGCAGGTAAACCGGGTTGAACGGATGCGCCACAATCAGGCGTTCAGGATGCGCCATTTCTGCCTGCAAATCGCTTGGCATGATACCAGAGGTCGAGGACGCAATGATCCCTTCGCTGTTGACCGCTTCGATCTGTGCATAGACGCTGCGTTTGATGTCGAGCCGTTCCGGCACCGCCTCCACGATAAGCGCTGCACCGCGCGCCACCTCCGCCAGATCGTGCCCTACTTCGACCCGCCCTTCAGCAGGCAGCGCGACGTCCGTCAGCCCGGGCAAAGCGCGCCGCGCATTGGCCATCACTTCCGAAATCTTGCGCTCCGCTTCGGGGTCCGGGTCAAAGATGCGCACATCCCAACCGTTCAACGCAAAGCGCGCCGCCCAGCCTCCGCCAATCACACCGCCGCCAATGATCGCCGCCGTCTTTGTCATTTTTGTCTCTTTCCCGTTTTCGCGTCCGGTCACCCTTTGACATCACGATCGGCCGCGCATTTCCTTAGGGGCGTGCCCCACTGATTTCTGATGTGTTGGTGTTTACCTGCCGCCTCGTTCGAGTGCCGTTACCCTGCGCTCAATGTCCACTCGCCCCCGCTCAGCCTGAGCAATCACACCGTTGATTTCTTTCATTGCCGTATCGAGCCGTTTGTTCACCAGGTCAATCTTACGGTCAAAATCTGCGGTTTGTTTCTTGCTGGCGGCCAATTGGCTTTGGATGTCTGATGTGTCCCGCTCCAGCGCGTCGAGCCTGTCCCTGACGACGTTATGCGCCCGGTTCGCCCCGCGAATATCAGCGTTTATCTTCTTAAACGCTGCATCAAGTTTCTTTTTCAACTCTTTATGGTTGCGATCCAAATCATCGGAGCGCCTCTGACATTCTGTACTGCAATTGCCAGTCTCAACGATGACCTTGTCCAATCGGGAACTGTTGGTCTTGAGCGCGGTGCTGTGCTCGTCTGATCGCTTTTGCACCGTTTTGATCGTCCCTGTGACTTGCGAATGGCTTCTTTCCAACTGCTGTACGGTCTTTTGCAGTTTCTTGACTTGTGCCTCCAAAGACATTTGATTTCTCCCCCATTTGTGGAAACAGGCCGCTAGCTTGGGATCAACGCTGGCCAAAATCAACGGAAATTGGCCACTGGAACGCGCAACCGGGGATCAGCCCGCGCATGATTACTTGGGTACTGGGGCAATTCTTGAGACATCCCATCCGTTAAAATCCAAAATCTCTTCTGCCGCTCTGATCCGGTCAGGTGAAGAGGTGGCGCGCCGGTCAAGGATCGCCGCCCAGCGGCCATCAGCATCCCCAACTGCAGCCGTCCGAAACCCTTCGTCCACCCACATCACGACAAGTATGCCATCGCCGCCCATTTCCCGCAGGATGCCCGGTGCGCTTTGCGTGTAGGGAGTGCGCGCGGTCGACGTTTCACGCACAAACACCCCATCGGTCGCCACCACATAGCGCACGCTGGGGGCACATTGCCCCAGGCAGCGCACTGTCACCCACTCCCCTGCAAAATCTCCGACGTTGAACCGTGTTGTCCCTGCCAAGGTTGCAGTGGGATTTCTAAGCCCAATCTCGGCAACCGGCACAACTTGAGAGCTACAGCCCGCAAGCGCCAGCAAAGCTGCGGCACCTGCCACCCGACAGAAAGACAACGGCTTGAGGCTCACGCGACCCGCTTCTGCTCAGGCATTGGTCACAGGTGCCCGCTTGGTCAGCCCCAGTTTGGCACGTACGTCCTCAGGTCCAATCAGCCGTGCGCCCATGTTCTCAATGATGGTGCCAGCCCGTTCGACCAACTGCCAGTTTTCCGCCAGAACCCCTTTTTCAAGCCACAGGTTGTCCTCCAGCCCCACGCGTACATGACCGCCCGCCAGCACGGACGCCGCAACGTAGGCCATCTGGTTCCGGCCCAGCCCGAAGGCTGAAAAAGTCCAATCGTCCGGCACATTGTGGACCATCGCCATAAACGTATTGCGGTCATCCGGCGCGCCCCATGGCACACCCATGCAAAGCTGCACCAAGGCAGGGCCATCCAGCACCCCGTCTTTGACAAGCTGTTTGGCATACCACAAATGCCCGGTGTCAAACGCCTCAATCTCCGGTTTCACCCCCAGCTTGGTCATCATACTGCCCATCGCGGTCAGCATGCCGGGCGTATTGGTCATCACATAGTCGGCCTCGGCAAAGTTCATCGTGCCGCAATCCAGCGTGCAAATCTCTGGCAGGCATTCAGCCACATGGGCAACGCGGGCAGAGGCACCGATCATGTCGGTGCCATCGCGGGTTGGAAACGGGCTTTCTACATCGCCAAAAACGATATCCCCGCCCATGCCCGCAGTAAGGTTCAGCACAACATCAGTGTCACTGTCTCTGATACGGTCCGTCACTTCGCGGTACAGCGCCAGATCACGACTTGGCTGCCCGGTTTCGGGGTCGCGCACATGGCAATGCACCACCGCGGCCCCTGCTTTGGCCGCAGCAATCGCACTGTCGGCGATCTGTTGTGGGGAACGGGGGACATGGGGGCTGCGGTCTTGGGTGCCACCGGAGCCGGTGACGGCACAGGTGATAAAGACCTCGCGGTTCATGGAAAGTGGCATCAGGCGCTCCTGTCATGGTCTGTTTTCGCGACCTTGCGACAGGGTTCTGGCGAAAGCCATGCTGAAAACGACAGGATGCGCGTTTGTTCAGATGATCCGCGACAGGCCGCGACTTGTTTCAAAGCAAACAGACTGAACCTGTGCAACCGCCCAAATGCTGCTCAATACGGCATCGGATGCGCCCTGTTGACGTTGTCGAGGGCTTGCAAAACCTCTTCGCTCAGCGTGATGTCCGCCGCGCCCAAGGCCAGTTCAAGTTGCTCCATCGTGGTCGCCCCAAAGATGACGGAGCCGACAAACGGTCTTTGACAACACCACGCCAACGCCATTTGGCTTGGATCAAGCCCGTGGTCTCTGGCCACTTTGAGATAGGCGTCAACCGCTTCAAAGGCACGCGCCGTTTTGCGACCACCAAGGTCGGCGTTGAGCGACAAGCGCGACCCCTCAGGCACGGCGCCCCCTTGGTATTTGCCAGTGAGCAACCCAGTCGCCAGAGGTGAGAACGCAAACATATCAATGCGTTCGTTGATACACGCCTCTGCCACATCGGTGTCGGCCATCCGGCACATCAGCGAATATTCATTTTGCACCGAAATGGGGCGTGGCCCCCCGATGCGTTGCGAAACATCTGACCATTGGGCCATGCCCCAGGCGCTTTCATTGCTCAGCCCAAAGTGCCGGATCGTCCCGCGTTTCACTTCCGCTTGCAATGCTCCTATGGCGTCTTCCATGTGGGCAATCGTATCTTTTCGGTCCTGTTCGGACGGATCATACGTCCAGTTCTTGCGAAACATGTAGCTGCCACGATTGGGCCAATGAAACTGGTAGAGATCGATGTAATCGGTCTTGAGCCTGCGAAGAGACCCTTCAATGGTCTGTGAAATCGTCTTTGAGGAGATCGGCGCGCCCTCTCGAATATGCCCCACACCCGCACCGGAGTGTTTGGTCGCGAGGATCACGTCATCGCGCTGAATGCCGCGTTCAAACCACAGACCGATGATGCGTTCGGTTCTGCCCGTCGTTTCCGCGCTCACTGGATTGACGGGATACATCTCAGCGGTGTCGATAAAATTGATCCCTGCCTCAAGCGCCCGGTCAATTTGAGCATGTGCTTCTTCTGCGGTGTTCTGGGTGCCCCAGGTCATAGACCCCAAACACAGCTCAGACACGACAAGGTTACTACCGCCAAGCTTATTCAGTTTCATATCATCCCTCTCATTTTCAGCCAGACTAGACCGAAGAGATCAGCCCGCAAGTCGGAAATCCTCTGACCTCCCTGCCAGAGCTTTCTAAACAAATTGCCGCCAATACCCTCAAAACGACCGCTTTTGTCGGGAAACTTCATGGTGCAGGCAAAAATCAGGCCTAAGACAAAGCCATGCGGATGCTCATTTCCTTTGCGGCCCTCTTTCTATCGGTGATTCTTTTACAACTGTCTTCGGGCGGCGTTGGGCCAATCGACGTGTTGTCCGGCACCGCTCTGGGGTTCTCCCGACAGGAAATCGGGATGTTGGGTTCCGCACATTTTGTCGGCTTTTTCATCGGTTGCTGGTGGGCACCCCGCCTTATGGGGTCGGTCGGTCACAGCCGCGCCTTTGCTGCTTTTACAGCAACGGGTGCCATTGGATTGATGGCACATATGATCGTTCTGGACCCCTATGCCTGGGCTCTGATGCGGGTTGCGTCGGGCTTGTGTGTTGCTGGGTGCTACACCGTGATTGAGGCCTGGCTGCAGGCCAAAGTCACCAATGAGACACGCGGGCGGGCAATGGGCGTCTACCGGGTGGTCGATATGAGCGGATCACTGGGCGCACAGATGATTGTCGGTGTCTTGGCCCCTGCTTCTTATGTATCTTATAACCTGCTGGCCATTGGCTGTTGCGCTGCCCTATTGCCGCTGACCCTGACCACGATCCAACAACCTGAAACCCCCGCCTCCCCCCGTTTGCGCCCCCGCCTTGCCGTCGATCGTTCTCCTCTTGCGGCGGCTGGCGTGGTTGTCGCGGCCCTATCAAGTGCCTCATTCCGCATGGTCGGCCCAATTTATGGACAAGAAGTGGGGTTGAGCGCGGGTCAAATCGCATGGTTCTTGTCCGCCTTCGTGTTGGGGGGTGCGCTGGCCCAGTTCCCTGTCGGGTGGCTCGCGGACAAGTTTGACCGACGATGGGTGTTGATCTGGTTGTCGGTGGCGGCGATGGCAAGTTGCGGCGTGACCGTGCTGGCCAGCGGGCTGGGCACGATGAGTATCATGCTCACGGCAGGACTGTTTGGCCTGACAACCTTTCCGATTTATTCCGTAGCAGCCGCCCACGCGCATGACTTTGCCAGCAGTGAGGAACGGGTTGAGCTGTCCGCCGCGCTTATGTTCTGGTTCGCATCGGGGGCGATCCTTGCGCCCTATGCGGCCTCCGTTCTGATCGAACTCTACGGTCCCGGCGCATTGTTTTTGATGATCACGGCCGGGCATGGGGCATTGGTGGTCTTTGGCCTGTCGCGCATGCGGGCCCGGCCCACCAACCGGGATCGCACCCCGTATGTTTACGCGCCACGGACCTCTTTCACCATTGGGCGCCTTTTGCGCAAAGAACGGGACAAGGGCAAACCTGATCGCAGGCCTGATTGATCCTGCGCCATGCCTCGTCTATGTCAGGCCAAGACCCGTGCAAAGGAATGCCCATGGCCCGCCATCTGATCACATCCGCCATCCCCTATATCAATGGCATCAAACATCTGGGGAACCTTGTGGGCAGCCAGCTTCCTGCTGACCTTTACGCCCGATACCTGCGCGCGCGCGGGCATGAGGTGCTGTTTCTGTGTGCCACCGATGAGCATGGCACGCCGGCAGAACTGGCGGCGGCCAAAGCGGGCAAACCCGTGGCGGAATACTGCGCCGAACTTCACGACATTCAGGCGAAGATTGCGGCAGGGTTTGGGCTTTCTTTTGATCACTTCGGGCGGTCATCCTCTGCTCAGAACCACAAACTCACGCAGCATTTCGCGGGTGTTCTGGCCGATCGGGGGCTGATCGAAGAAGTCACTCAACAACAGGTCTATTCAAATACGGACGGGCGGTTTTTGCCTGACCGCTATATTGAGGGGACCTGCCCCAACTGCGGATTTGACAGCGCGCGCGGGGATCAATGCGACAATTGCACCAAGCAACTGGACCCGGTTGACCTGATTGATCCGCGCAGCACGATCTCAGGATCCACCGATCTGGAAATGCGCGACACCAAACATCTGTTTTTGCGCCAAAGTCAGATGAAAGAGAAACTGGATGCGTGGATCGACTCCAAGGCCGATTGGCCGGTGCTGACCACCTCCATCGCAAAGAAATGGCTGCATGATGGCGATGGGTTGCAAGACCGCGGCATCACCCGTGATCTGCATTGGGGCATACCGGTCAAACGCGGCGATGCGGATTGGCCCGGCATGGAGGGCAAGGTTTTCTATGTGTGGTTCGACGCGCCGATTGAATACATTGCCGCCGCGCAAGAATGGGAAGACGCGGGCAAAGGGACAGACTGGGCCCGCTGGTGGCGCACCGATCAAGGGGCCGATGACGTCCGCTACACCCAGTTCATGGGCAAGGACAACGTGCCATTCCATACGCTTAGCTTTCCCTCCACGATCATGGGGTCAGGGGAACCCTGGAAGCTGGTCGATTACATCAAATCGTTCAATTTCCTGAACTATGATGGCGGCCAGTTTTCGACCTCCCGCGGGCGTGGGGTGTTCATGGATCAGGCGCTTGAGATTTTGCCGGCTGACTATTGGCGGTGGTGGCTCCTGAGCCATGCGCCCGAGACATCCGATGCAGAGTTTACGTGGGGGGGCTTTCAGGCTTCGGTGAACAAGGACCTGGCAGATGTCCTGGGGAACTTTGTCAGCCGCATCACAAAATTCTGCCGCTCGAAATTCGGCGAAGCGGTGCCGGAAGCGGGAGATTATGGCCCGGCTGAGGAGGCTTTGATTGCCGATCTCACGGAACGGGTCGCACGTTATCAAGACCACATGGACGCCATTGAAGTGCGCAAATCAGCGCAAGAATTGCGCGCCATCTGGGCAGCAGGAAACGAGTATTTGCAGGCTGAAGCCCCGTGGACCGCCTTCAAGACCAATCCAGACAAAGCCGCAGCGCAGGTCCGCCTCGCCCTCAACCTGATCCCATTGTACGCGGTTCTTTCCGCCCCCTTTATCCCCGCGGCCTCTCGCAGCATGCTGGAGGCAATGCACCTGAGCGATGCAGAATGGCCCGGTGATGTTGCGGCGGCATTGGCTCAGATGAAAGCAGGCCATGCGTTTGAAGTGCCGGAAGTGCTTTTTGCAAAGATCACCGACGAGGACCGCGAGAGTTGGCAAGAGCGTTTCGCAGGTACCCGCGCGTAGTCCGCCCTAGGCGTGCTCTTTGGATCTGGGGCCACGGGCTTGCGAACGTCCACCTTTTGTTACCTGCCCGCGACGAATTTGTTTCCAGCGCTCTGATTAGGCCGCGAAAACAGCATCATTTCACGCGGAAATCTGGGATTTCAGAGCCAAAATGCGCAACGCCAAACGGAGGTTTCGCCAAAACTGCCCCTTTCTGCATCAAACGAACTTGATCTGCAGATTTTTAACTGGCGTCGATGATAAGATCTGAGTGTCATAAGGCCCTAAAATTCTTCCCAACCATCTGCATGCAGCTCTTCTGAAAGATCAACGGCGGCACTGCCATGTGTGGCACTTGCGGCCACCGGCTGCGCTGCTGGCACAGGTGGAAGAGGCGGCGCTTGTGCAGGTTTGCGCGCCGTAATTTGAAGCCCTTCCATTTTGAAACGCGAAACAGCGGTCACCAAAGCATCCGCCTCCGAAGTAAGCGCATGGCTGGCAGCGGTCGTTTCTTCAAACATTGCCGCGTTTTGTTGGGTGACGTGGTCAAGCTCGTTCACAGCTGTATTGATTTCAGCCAACCCGCTGGATTGCTCCTGAGAGGACCCAGCGATGTTGGACACACGGTTTGAAATCTCTGCCACAGAAGTCACAATCGACGCCAGTGCTGTGCCTGTCCGATCAACCAAATCAACACCTTGCTGCACTTGATCGCCACTCGAACTGATCAGCTCATTGATCTCCCGCGCGGCATCCGAGGATCGCTGCGCAAGGGCGCGCACTTCGGTCGCGACCACCGCAAAACCCCGGCCAGCTTCGCCCGCCCGTGCCGCTTCAACACCGGCATTCAATGCCAGCAGATTGGTCTGAAAGGCAATGTCATCGATCAAGCTGGTGATCTTGGAAATCTCATGAGACGAGGTTTTGATCCCATCCATTGCGACAACAGCCTGGCGGGCTACTTCGCCGCCCTGCTCCGCATTCCTTTTCGCCTCTTCGGACATCTTCGATGCCTCATCGGCCCCTTCAGCGGCCGACTTCACGGACACTGTCAGCTCGTCCAATGCAGCTGCCGTTTCTTCGAGGGTTGCTGCCTGTTTCTCAGTTCTGCGCGACAAATCATCTGCAGCGGTTGTGATTTCCGATGTCTCATTCCGGATTGAGTCAGCGTTGTGCATCACCGCAGAAATCGCCAGCCGCAAAGACTCAACCGTTGTGTTGAAATCACTGCGCAGCTGTTCGTAAGTTGGAGGAAAGCTCTCCTCTATGGCACTGTCAAGTTTGCCGTCCGACAGGTCTTTCAGAGAACGACCCAGCAGGTCGACGACACGTTTTTGCTCGCGCGCAATCTCAGCGCGCTCTTCTTTCGCATTTTGTTCCAATGCTTGTTGCGCTGTCACGTCAGCGCCGATGAAGATCACTCTTTCGGCGTCATCGGCCTCGTTCCGTAACACGCTGAAACTGCCCTCAATTGTAAATGTCTGATCCGCATGCACACTATACGCTGCGAAACGACCTGCAGGAGTTTCGTCTGCAAGGACCGCTTTGGCGAATTTACTGCCATCTGGATCTTGCTCAAGGTTGTTTGCAAACATGCGCTTGAGAGAACACCTTGCCGTATCCGAAACTGCGCCATTGATCATGCGCAAAAAATTCTCATTCGCATCACATACAGCCCCGTCAGCCCAGAAATCCAACCGGAGCTGCCCTTTATCGATGGCATTTACCAGCGCTGCGTTACTTCGCGCTTCGGTTCGGTCTGCCCACTCAACAATCCCACCGAACACTTTGCCTTGCGAATCAACGGCAGGATTTACCGTGACGCTGAAAACCCGTTTGCCAATCCCCAGTTCAATGTGCCCGTTGCAACGAGCTTCATCGGATGTATCTGACCACCGCAAAGCGCTCGCCAGCATGGGTTCAAGACGGTGCACTCCCTGCAGATCAGCGCCGATCAGGGACTGCGCTGAAAACCCGGGCCAGACGTCCGACAGGTCGTCCCCTAAGTCTCCAAGCAGGCTCTCGCAGGATGGGTTGGCGTATGTTACCCGCGCGCGCTCATCTACGATCATCATTGCCGCAGAAGACCCTTGAAATGCAGCGCTCTTGAAAATGGTGTCGATCTTTGAAGCATCCGCCTCAGCAAGTGTTTCGCGAAATTTATCAAGACGTTGCGCTATCTGCCCTACTTCATCTTTCCGCGTGGTCGATGGGACGGCGATATCGTAGTCGCCTTCTGCAATCCGCTGCATCGCCTGTTCGAGACGGACCAAGGGTCGCGACATCTGTGTCAGCAGGTATCCACCTGCAGCGACCAGCGCCACGAGGAAGACGCCGAAGCCGACGATCATCGTTTTGAAATGACCTTGTTCCAGCGCGGCGACCGCTGACTGAGAGTTCCAGAGCGTCGCAACTGACCCCACAACTTCATCGCTGTTCCCAAATCGCACAAGTGCCGCGTGCGCCATGCCATCCGGCGTGGTCACAGCAGCACCAGTGGCCGTTGCCTGCGAAGAAAGCCCCGACAAAACCGTTCGCCCAGCCCCGAGGGAGGACAGCGCATCGCTTTCGTATAGAGCATTGCCTGCGACGTCATAAACGACGACACCGATCAATCCTTCACTAAATCCGTCTGTTACCTCGGAAATGATCTTTTCGACTTCTGCGGTGTTGCCAAACCTCACGGCACCACCAAGTTGTGCCCCCAGGATGCCGGTACCTTTTTCCGCCTGTGCGGCGATACTCTGCTCAACACTGGTGATCATCGTCTGCATGTTGCGCACTTCGATGATGGTAACGACCAGAACGACGCAGATGGCAACCATCAGGGTACATTTGAAAAAGAGGCTACGCAGTGGATGGACCCGTGAGGGTGTTTCAAGCGTGACAGACATGAAGTTTTCCTTGAGTTCAGCGGCAAATCGCCATGATACAATGCTCGCCTTTCTAAAACCGCATGTCTTACAACCGGATTAACACCTGCCAGCCTTCTGTAAGGGGGCCGCCGCGCGCTGCACGACCTGACCGATTTCTGCAAATGCACCTGCAAGCGGGCTCGATTTGCGCCATATCATCCCAATGGTACGCCCCGGTTGAGGGTTCCCAAAAGCAACGCAGGACACATCCGCCGATCGGGTCTCAACGTCTATCGCCATTTCCGGGATCAGTGTCACACCGATACCCGCCCCCACCATCTGCACCAGAGTGCTCAGCGAACTGCCATCAAGTCCATCGCGCGGCACCGCCGTGGGGGCGTTACAAAAGGCCAGTGTCTGGTCGCGAAAGCAATGTCCCTCTTCAAGCAACAACAGCCGCATCTGGCGCAAGTCCTCGCCCGTGGGCGCAGGTTTTGCCGCATCCTGTTCGGGACGGACCAAAACAAAATTCTCTTCCATCAAAGGCAGTTCCGCCAGAGCAGGTTCGAGCACAGGCAAAGCAACGATGGCCGTATCCAGCTCTCCACGCAAAAGCTCTTCTATCAATCTTGGGGTCAGAGTTTCGCGAACATGCAGGTCAAGGCCGGGGTGCGACCGCCCCAGATCACCGATCAGCCCGGGCAGCAGATATGGCGCGATGGTGGGGATCACACCCAGCCGAAACCGTCCTGTTAAGTGTCCCTGCGCGGCGCGGGCAAAGTCTTCAAGCTCATCCACACTGCGCAGAATATCGCGTACCTTCGCGCCAAAACCCTCCCCGAAAGAGGTCAGCCGCACCTGTCGCGCCGTACGTTCAAAAAGTGGCGTCCCAAGGGTTTCTTCCAACTCTTTGATCTGCACGGACAAGGCAGGCTGCGATATCCCGCGCATCTCAGCGGCGCGGCCAAAGTGGCGATGTTGCGCCAGCGCTTCAAAGTAACGTAGCTGTCTCAGCGTGATATTTTCCATAACTTCAGGTTATCAAAGTCATTAGAAAATCCAACTTATAATTACTGCGGCCCCTTGTTATAACGATTCCAAATTCACCAGATCGGGAGAGACCAATGGACGGCAACGATTACGAAGCGGGCGGCAAATGCCCTGTCATGCACGGCAGCACTAAGCACGTCACACACGATGCACGCACCAACAAGGATTGGTGGCCCAACCAGCTTAACCTCAAGATTTTGCACCAGAATGGCCCGGCGGGTGATCCAATGGATGCTGGTTTTGACTACGCCGAAGCGTTCAAAAGCCTCGATCTGGACGCGCTGAAAGCCGACCTTGCTGCGCTGATGACGGATTCGCAGGACTGGTGGCCCGCAGACTATGGCCACTACGGTCCGATGTTTGTGCGCATGACATGGCATGCGGCAGGTACATACCGCACGGGCGATGGTCGCGGTGGTGCAGGCACCGGCGCGCAGCGGTTTGCGCCCCTGAACTCATGGCCTGACAACGGCAACCTCGACAAGGCACGCCGCCTGCTTTGGCCGATCAAACAAAAATACGGCAACAAGATTTCCTGGTCGGATCTGCTGGTGCTGACCGGCAACGTCGCGATGGAAACGATGGGGTTCAAGACCTTTGGTTTTGCAGGTGGACGCGCGGACATCTGGGAACCAGAGGAGGACATCTATTGGGGCTCCGAAGAAGAATGGCTTGAGGTATCTGGTGGCGAAAACAGTCGCTACTCCGGCGATCGTGATCTGGAAAACCCGCTGGCCGCTGTGCAGATGGGTCTGATCTACGTGAACCCCGAAGGTCCGGACGGCAACCCCGACCCACAGGCCTCCGCACATGACATCCGCGATACCTTTGCCCGGATGGCGATGAACGACGCTGAAACTGTTGCGCTGACCGCGGGTGGTCACACCTTTGGTAAGGCACATGGCGCGGGCGATCCGACGCTTGTCGGGTCCGAACCCGAGGGTGCCGCCATCGAAGAGATGGGCCTTGGCTGGTCCAACAAATTCGAAAGCGGCGTGGGCATCCACACCACAACCTCAGGGATCGAAGGTGCCTGGACACCGACACCGACCACTTGGGACATGTCCTACTTTGACACATTGCTGGGCACGGAATGGGAGCTGACCAAAAGCCCCGCAGGTGCAAACCAGTGGAAGCCCGTTGGCGACAACATGGCCAACACCGTGCCGGATGCCGCGACAGGTGAGGGCAAGTTCCAGCCGATGATGACCACGGCCGACATGGCAATGCGCACGGACCCCGAATACCTGCGTATTTCCAAAGACTTCCACGCCAATCCAGAAAAGTTCGCAGACGCCTATGCGCGTGCGTGGTTCAAGCTGACACACCGCGATATGGGCCCCAAGGCGCGCTATCTGGGCAAGGAAGTCCCGGCCGAAGATCTGATCTGGCAGGATCCGGTACCGGCTGTTGACCACCCACTTGTCGACGACACCGACGTGGCAACGCTCAAGGACAAGATCGCGGCAACCGGGCTCAGCGTCTCTGAACTGGTCTCAACCGCATGGGCTTCTGCCTCCACCTACAGGGGGTCCGACCACCGCGGGGGGGCCAATGGTGCACGCATTCGTCTCGCACCTCAGAAAGACTGGGAAATCAACGAACCAGCCAAGTTGGGCAAGGTGCTCGCGGCGCTTGAAGCCGTGCAAGCCGATTTCAACGCGACCGCTTCAGGGGGCAAGCAGGTCTCGCTTGCTGATCTGATCGTGTTGGCAGGTGGCGTTGGGGTTGAGCAGGCAGCCAAAGCTGCAGGGCACGATGTCCCTGTGCCCTTCACACCGGGCCGCACGGATGCCAGCCAGGACCAGACGGACGCAGAAAGCTTTGAGCCGCTTGAACCGAGCGCGGATGGCTTCCGTAACTATCTGGCCGTGGATTTCTCCGTGCCGACAGAGAAACTGCTGGTGGATCGTGCGCAGCTTCTGACACTCACCGCGCCGGAAATGACCGTGTTGGTCGGTGGCCTGCGGGTGTTGGGCGCAAACTATGCCGGCACATCGCATGGTGTCTTTACCGACGCTCCCGGAACGCTGAGCAATGATTTCTTTGTCAACATCCTCGACATGACCTGCACATGGAAGGCCACGGATGACAAACAAGAAGTCTTTGAGGCCACTGACCGCAGCAGCGGTGATGTGACCCGCACAGCAACACGCGCGGACCTGATCTTTGGCTCCAACTCGCAATTGCGCGCACTGGCAGAGGTCTACGCCAGCGCGGACGCCAAGGACAAATTCGTTGCAGACTTCGTAAGTGCCTGGACCAAGGTGATGAACGCAGATCGTTTCGATCTCGCGTGACCCTTTTGACATGACATGACAACGGCCTCCCGAGCAGATCGGGGGGCCGTTTTCGTTTGCGCACCCCCTGCCGCTCGACCTAGGGTCAGCGCAGAAACAAAGGAAGTCCCATGTCAGCCATTACCCTCTTTCAGGCCCGCAAGATCATCACCATGGACCCCGGCCTGCCCGAAGCCACCCATGTCGCGGTGAAGGAGGGCCGCATTCTGGCGATAGGTGGCGCGGACTGCGCGGATCAATGGGGCGAGGTTACGCGGGACGACAGCCTCAAGGACAGCGTCTTGATGCCCGGCTTTGTCGAAGGGCACGCGCATATGATGGCCGGAAAGATGTGGGATTTCGCCTATGCCGGCTACCACGACCGGATTGACCCGCAAGGCAACCTGCACAAAGGCATGACCACCATCGACGCGGTGATTGAACGGCTCAGCGCATATGTCAAAACCCTTGGTCCCGATGAGCCGCTGATCGCATGGGGGTTCGACCCAATCTTTCTGCCAACAGAGCGTTTGAACAAGACCCATCTGGATGCCATCGCAGGTGACCGTGCCGTGGCGGTGCTGTTCTCCAATTTCCACCTGATGTGTGTGAACTCTGTTGCACTGGAACAGGCGCAGTATTCCGCCGCCTCCAACCTCGAAGGTGTCCTCAAAGGCACGGATGGTCAGCCCACGGGCGAGTTGCAGGAAATGGCCGCGATGTTCCCAGTGATGCGCCGCGTTGGCCTTGATTCCCGCGCGTTGTCCCAAGGCGAGGACGCGATGCTCAGCTATGCGGAGGTCTGCAAACGCGCGGGCGTGACCACGGTCACCGACCTCTATTCCAGCATGGAACCCGAAGACCTTGAAACCATGATTCGCGTCACAAATGACCCGTCATACGCCGTGCGCATTGTCCCTGCCCTTGGCGCCACGGGGGCCAATCCGCAGGCCATCGCAGAGCGTGCGGTTGAGATGAAAGCGCGCTCTACCGACAAACTGCGGCTGGGGGCGGTCAAGATCATGACCGATGGCTCAATCCAAGGGTGGACCGCGCGGGTGAAATGGCCCGGATACGTCGGCGGGCAGCCCAACGGATTGTGGAACACAACGCCAGAGGAGATCTTTGCTATTTGCGAGACGATGCAGCGCGAAGGGGTGCAAATGCACATTCACGTCAATGGCGATGAAGCGGCAGAAGTATCCCTGAACGCGCTTGAGGCCGCAAAGCGCAAACACCCATGGCCCGGTGCACGGCATGTCCTTCAACACTGTCAGATGATGGGCGCGGACATGTACCGCCGCGCGGCTGAGATGGGGACTTGCGTGAACGTCTTTGCCAATCACCTTTGGTATTTCGGGGACAAACACGCCGAACTCACATTGGGCGAAGCCCATGCGCAGCGGATGAATGACGCCCGTGCCGCATTGGACGCAGGCGCGATGGTCGCCCTGCACTCTGACGCACCCGTCACGCCGCTCGGCCCGCTTTTCACTGCGTGGTGCGCCGTGAACCGTCAGACAATGAGCGGGAAGACCCTCGGACCGGATCGCAAAATCACCGTCGAAGAAGCGTTGCGCCTGATCACGATGGGCGCTGCTGTGACGCTCAAGATGGACGCGGACATTGGCAGCATCGAGATCGGCAAATACGCCGATTTCGCCGTGTTGGGCAGTGACCCGCGCGCGGCCGCACCCGAAGCGCTCAAAGACGTTGAGGTGCGCGGCACAGTCTGCGGCGGCGAAGTGGCTCTGGTGTGAAACGGCTCCCGCTTTCGGTGATCAGCGGGTATCTGGGCGCGGGCAAAACAACGCTGATCAACCGCCTGCTGGCCGAAGACCACGGGTTGAACCTGATGGTGATGGTCAATGATTTCGGGGCCATCAATATTGATGAGGCCCTGATTTCCCGGCAGGATAAGGATGTGATCGCACTGACCAATGGATGTGTCTGCTGCACCATGGGCGCGGACCTCTATATCGCGTTGGGCGATGCCCTTGACCGCCGCCCCCGCCCCGATCACCTGATCATTGAGGCCAGCGGCATTGCCGACCCGATGGCCATCGCAGGGGCCGCGATCGCAGAGCCTGAGATGAGCTATGCTGGGATCGTGACGCTGGTGGATGGACAGAACATCACCACTTTGCTGGCGGACGAAATGATAGCCCCGCAGGTCCTGCAACAGATCAAGGCGGCGGATATGACAGTGTTGACCAAGGTAAATGCACCCTCAGATGCGCTTGTCGCCGCATTTGAGGCGCAGGGTGTGGCCTTGCCTGAACATCTGGCCGATGGCTCTATCGCCGATCTGCTGCTGAACGTTTTGCCCAAACCCCGCGCTGGCACAGCAAAGGGACATGCGGTCTACGCGTCATGGCAGCATCAACGCGATGATACCCTATCACGCGCGGCCCTCGACCAAAAGCTCGCCGCCCGTCCTGCGCACCTTTTCCGCCTCAAAGGGTTTGTGCGCACAGACGGCGGTCCTGTCGAAGTGCATGTCGTCGGCAAGAACGTCGATGTCATCCCGGCGGAGGGAGAACAGACCACAACGCTGGTCGGCCTTGGCCTTGCCGCGCGGATCACATCAGAAGAGATCGAAAACTGGTGGCGCGAAGGTTAAGCGTCTTTCAGCCAAACCTCACTCATCTCCCACAACTTTTCCGCCTCTGCATCGTCGCAGGCATAGGCGTTGACGCCTTTGAACCGGGCCATCGGGCTTTCCGGATCGGTCGCTGCCGCAACATCCGCATCTTCGCAGTAGACCCCCGGCTTGCCCGCCAGCATCGCAGAGGTCGCAGCCCACAGCGTTGTCGAACACCCCTGCTCCGGCGTCTTGAAGCCCGCCTTGGCCAATTCTGATGGCTCCCCATCTTCGCCCAGCCAGCCCAGCGCGATCATCTCTTCCTTGAGCAAATGCCGTTGCAAAGGCGTAAAAATGCCACCCGGATGGACCGAAAACGCATGCCCGCCAGCCCCTTTCATCCGACGCGACAGCGCATTGGCAAAGAGTGCATTTGCCGTCTTTGCCTGTCCATAGGCCTGCCACTTGTCATACTCAGCCGTCTCAAAATGCACGTCATCCCATTTGATGCCCGAAATTTTGTGCCCCGTTGAAGACAGCGCGACACAACGCGCATCGCCTGCCTTTTCCAACAGAGGCATCAGCGTTTGGGTCAACGCAAAATGCCCCATGTGGCACACTCCAAACTGCGCCTCCCAGCCCGGACCAACGCGCGCCAGAGGGCAGGCCATGATGCCAGCATTGTTGATCAACACATCAAGCTGCGTCAGCGCCTCCTGCATCTGCGTTGCAAAGCGATGGACCGACCCCAGATCAGCCAAATCCATCGCCGCGGTCTCAATGTCGCCCGCAACGTCGGCCAGATTTTCGCGGGCTTTGGCCTCAGACCGCACGGGCACAATCACCTTGGCCCCTTTGTCGGCAAGTGCCCGTACAGTCTCAAGCCCGAGCCCGCTGTAGCCCCCCGTGACAATCGCGGTCCTGCCGCTCATGTCGATGCCTTCCATCACCTCGCCCGCAGTGCTTTTGGCGTGAAAGCCGGAATTGAGCGGGGTCTGATCGGAGAGAGCCATGGGGTGTCCTTTCGGGCTGAGGGCTACCCGACACTACCCGTAGGAAGCCCATAGATGCAATTCAGGGGGCGACCCAGGTGCCGCGCCATCCGTCCGCCCGGACAAAAACCGCCCGGCGGTGGCGGGTATCCAGATGGACAAGGTCAATGTGCTCAATCCGGCAACGCAGCACGGCAAACCGCGCCCGCTCTGCCGGCTTTTCGTAGGCATAGACGTGATCAATCGGCGTGCCGGGATCGGGTGCCGTGCCATAAGACACACGTGATGCCGCGGGAACCTGCGCCCACTGCGCCTCAACCTCAGGACCGTGGAGGATATCAACCGTGGTCTGCAGCCGGATTTGCAGATCCGCGCGAGGCAACCATACATGCAATGAGGCCAGCGGATGCGTACGCAGCGCCGTGACCTTGTCCGCCACAACGTCGGTATGCACCTCCACCGTAGCTGCCGAACGTTCCGCGCCACGCAACGCCACGGTGCGGACCTGCGGCATCCCTTCTGGTCCGGTGGTCGCAAATGTCGGGTAGCGCGCGGGCGATTTTGCATCCGCCACACCGCGCCGCAGATGTCGCCATGCGGTGTCCAGAAACGCGGCAAGGTCGTTTGGGTCACTCATAGCCCGTCATCTCCAAATACCCTTTTCCCTGATGGCTGCCGGTCACCTTTACCGGGCCTTCCCAATAGGTAATTGTCAAATCCATCCAAGCGCTTGGGTTCATTGCTTCAACCGTTACATCAACACCGCGCTGCGGCAGTGTAACCTGCCAGCGGGTCGGCACCTGCCGTCCGGCGACCTCCGTCTGCGCCAGCGATGTGGCCGCAAATGCGCCATCTCCATACGGCTTCGTGCTGCCGTCCGGGTCGATCCATGTGGACGAACTATATGTGCTGCCATCGGTCTGACGCAGCAGGAAACCCATCATCTTGGACCCGTCATCAAAGGAGAGGGAGAACCAATCCCATCCCGTCTGCGTCTCTGACAAAGGTTGCGAGGACCACTCTCTGTCAAGCCATGCAGAGCCGCTGACCGGCACATCCCCCGACGGCAGACGCAACGTCCCGCTGATCTCAAAAAAGGGCTGTGAATAGTAATAGCTCGCCTGCCCTTCTGCGGATTTCACCGAATATCCGCGCGCGCCCTGAAATACCAAAGGCCCTTGCGCCAAAAGCTCCATGTCATAGGCAAATTCAGGCCCGTTTGCGCGCAGCGTCATCTTGTCAAAGGCTTCCCCCTCCAACGCCCATTCATCAATCCATGCGCGAAACGGATCTGCTGTCACCCCCGCCTGCCCGATGCCGCCGCGCGCAAAGCGCTCCGTCGCCATGTGCCGCTCGGGTGTTGTGACCGCCGCATGTGCAAACCAGATCTGAGGGGAGCGCCACCCCTCCCCCTCACCCGGTGCCAAAGCGGAGCGGAAAAGTGTCCATTGAAGGCCGTAATCCGTGCCATCCGGCCCCTTGAGATTGGCCGTCAGATACCACCATTCGATCCTGTAGTCGGGATGCGCCCCGTGATCGGCCGGGAAATCAAACGCCGGATCAGGCTGCGGCGTGGCAAATCCATCGGCCGTTGTGCCAAGGCCAGAGAACCCCTGCGCCGCAACGCTCAAGGGCCAAAGGCACAGGAAGATCAAGAGCCTAGCGTTCATTTGCAAACACCTTGAGCAAAGCCGACGGCGGCGTGCGGCCCAACCGCCAAGCAGGCCAGAGAGCGGCCAGCAAAGCGGCGATCAACGCATAGGCCCCAAGCCGCACATATTCCAATGGAAACAGGAACATCGGCAATTGCCAGCCAAACGCTTCAACATTCACGATACTCAGCAAAACCCATGCCAATGCCAGCCCCAAGGGCAACGCGCACACAAACACAAATGCCGCCAGCACCACCGCGCGCATCAACTCAAGCTGGCTCAACTTGCGCCGGGTCAGGCCCAGCGCCCAGACGGGGGCCAGCTGCGGCACCCGCAAATCGGCAAGCGTCAGCAGGCTCATCAAGATGGCAAAACCCGCCACCAGAAGCGTGAGCACATTGAGCGCAGCCGTGACCGTGAAGGTTCGCTCAAACACATCAAGCGAAATTCGTTTTATCGCCGCTTGATTGATCATTGCACTTTGCGGCAGCCCCACAGCTTGCGTGATGGCCGCGCGCAAGGTGGGCGCGTCATCGGTGCGCACCCCAAACTGGCGCGGATAAATGTCGGGATGCAGCGTCGCAAACAGTGTCTCTGACAGGATCACCTGTCCTTTGGGGTTGCCGTAGTCGCCGACCACCCCGGAAATAGGCAGCGTCAGATCCGGGGCCACCTCAAGCCTGTCCCCGACCCACAGGCCCGCGCGCCGGGCAAGTTGTTCGTTGACCACCACGCCTTGTCCGTCCCGCACGCGGTCCCACGCCTGTGGTGCCTCTTCCAACAGCGCCCAATCATTGCGGTAAGTCGGACCGACACGGATGCCCATCAGCCGCACAGGCTGGCCTGCGATCTGCGTCTGCACAGACCGCAGCGGCAGAACCTCATCCACATTTGCATCCAGATAGGCTGCAAGTGCGGCACTTTCCGCCGCATCCTCCACCTGCATATAAAGCTCAGGGGCCAACCGCTGATCCAAAAAACCGACAAATGTCAGTCGAAAGCTGGAAACCATCGTAGACACGCCAATGTTCGCCGAAATCGCCAGCAAAAGCGCCATGAGCGCGAGGCTGAGACCTGAAAGTTGCTGACGTGTATCGGCCCAGAACCACGACCAGAGCGGGGCCTGCGCGCGGCGTTGCAACAGGCCAAGCACGCCAGCCACCGCAACCGGCAAGAGCAGCGCAGCCCCGATCAGCAAACACCCCAGCAGCGCAAAGCCTGCGGCTAGCCCCTGCCCGGCCAAGGCAAGCGCCGCAGCCGACAGCAGCAATGCCAGTGCACAATATAGCTGAAACCGTAACTTGCCGCTGGACATCATCGCCCAAGCGCGCGGACGGACGCTGGCCAGCAGTGGCATGTGTGCGATGGACCACAGGCGGCTGCTCAAGGCTGCCGCCGTGCCCAGCAGGGCGATGCCGAGGCCTGACGCCCACCAGGCGGCACGCACCTGCAACGTGCCCGCGATCTGTGCGCCGTAAAGACCTTCAATCGTGGCGGCAACATCAGGCAGCAGCAGGGCCGCAATCAGGTATCCCAGCACGATGCCCAGCCCCGCGCCAACAGCCGCCAGCACCAACATCTCTGCGGTGATCAGGACGATGAGCTGGCGCAGCGGCACGCCGAGCGCCCGCAAGGTGCGGATCATGCCGCGCCTTTGCTCAAAAGCCAGACCGATGGTGCTGTGCACAATGAACAGACCAACGGCAAAGCTCAGCAATCCAAAGGCGGTGAGGTTCAAGTGAAAACTGTCCGTAAGCTGGGCGAGATCTGCGGTTTGCTGCGCCGGTTGCAGCCGCAGGTCGGGTGCCACCGCGGTCAACTCTGGCTGAATGCCCGGTTGCTCCGGCAGGACCACAAGCCGCGACAGGTCATCCCGCCCAAGGACACGCTGCACGACGCCCACGTCCCCCAAGGCCACCCCCGGTGCGATGGTCGGGCTGAGGATGATCTGTGCGTCCACCGCCATGGCCGCCGCTGTTTCCTCATTCGCAAAAAGCTGCGCCGGACCCGAAAGGTCCAGCACCGGCAACCTATCCCCCTGCGGCAGCACATCAAATCCGTTGGGAGAGGTCACAGGGTCAATGCCAATCAACCGCACCTCGCCCACGCGCCCTTCGACAACGGGAGAAACCAGCCAGCCTGCGCGGCGTAGTGCAATATAGGTGCCTTGCGGAATGCTGGCACCTTGGCGCGGCACCAACTGATCATACTGCCCTTCCCCCAATGTCGCCGCCGCCGCATCATAGCTCGCACGCGCCTCTGCGTTGATCGCCTGCACCCCCGACCACAGGGCCGTGGCCAAGGCCAAGCCTGCAAGATAGGCAAAAAGCTGTACCGGGTTGCGCCGCCAATGTGAAAAGAGCGCCGTCAGGCATGTCGCGATCATGCGATCTGTCCGCCGCGCAGGTGCATCTGACGGTCCATGCGTGCGGCCACCTGCGGCGAATGGGTCACCACCATCAAGGCCGCTCCTGTCTCAGCCACCAATGCCATCATCTGATCCAGCACCTGCGCCCCTGTCTTTTCATCCAGATTGCCTGTCGGCTCATCCGCCAGCAACAGCTTGGGCCGTGCCGCAAGCGCGCGGGCAATCGCGACCCGCTGTTGTTGCCCCCCCGACAGGTTTTCGGGGTATTTGCCTACCTGCTCCTGCAAACCAAGTGCATCGGTGAGGCGCTGGATATGCGCCGCGTCGTCCTTGCCCGCCAGCCGCGCCTGAAAGGCGATGTTGGCGGCGACAGTCAGGGAGGGGATCAGGTTAAACTGCTGAAACACCAACGCAATCTCGGTCCGTCTCAGGGCCGCGCGCCCAGCGTCGTCAAGCTGCGTCAGGTCTGTGCCAGCCAAGGACACGCTGCCCCTGTCCGGTGCCTCCAACCCGGCGGCTATGTGCAAAAGCGTGCTCTTGCCGCTGCCGGATTCGCCCGTCAGCGCAAGCGTCTCGCCTGCGTTCAACCGAAACGACACGCCGCGCAGAACCGGCACAGGGCCATCCGCATCGGCAAATGATTTTTCCACGGCAGTAACGTCAAGCAGCACGGTGCCCTCCCTTGTCTGACCAAGCTATGCCGGTGCGCGGGCTTTGACAGGGGGAAATGGTGATCCGTCACAGGTTTTTTGCCGCAGGTTCCAGAGAACGGGCCACGAACACAAAAACGCCCGGTCGGGAGAACCTACCGGGCGTGGGGATCGGAAAAGGGGTCGTCCCCGTCACATCAGCCTTGCGGCCTGAACCCGGACCACTCTTTGAGGATCTGTGCGGACAGCCACAGCGCGGCAAAGAACACCGCAACGCCACCGATGAAATCAAGGATATGATGCGCACCGTGGATATGGATTGCCGGGATCATCGCGATGTTGATCACCACGGCGGGCCAGAACGCCACTGTGCCAATCAAGAACCAGACAACGAGGCACGCCATGACAGTGTGATACGATGGGAAGGCGACAACCCCGAGCATGCCACCGTTTGAAATCACCGGAATGCCGTTCAATGCTGCATCCTTGAGCAACTCACCGTAGGCCGTGTTGGTTACGAGGCGGATTGCATTTTCAGCCTCAGACGGGATCGGGTAGTGGATGCCCATGCTGAAGTTCGGGAAAAGCTGCCAGACGACGAATGTAAGGATCAGACCGATCATGCCGGTGAGCAGCAACAGGTCCAGCCGCTGCGTCCGGCCCGTTGCGGCCAGCACCACGATCACGCCGATCAGCTGCGCAAAAGAGCTGTCGTAGATATAGCTGAGCGTTTTGCCGAGCCATGCATATTCGGTGGCAAGCCACACAACCGCATCAGGCCAATGGTAGCCAAAGAAGTGATCAAACCGCAGCAGGAATTCATCCAGAACAGGTTCAGGGCGTGGCATGAAAATGTGAAAGACGATGCCCATCGACACACCAAAAAGCGCATAGCCCGCAAGTGCGATGGTCAGCGCGGAAAACCGCGCCGCTTCTTTGAATATGCGGATGTATATGCCGATGGCCAACAGACCAAGGGCGGAACCATAGACCGGAAGAAAGCTTTCCCAGTCAATCGCCTGATTGCGCCATGCCGACAGCACGACGATCGCCACAAATGTAATCAGCCCCAACCCGAGGTATTTGACCTCACCGCTGCGCAGCGGTGCTGCGGCGGTTGTCGTCGACTGGCCTGTGATATTGATATCAACCATGGTGTGCCCCTGCTATTCTGCCTCGCGCCCGGAATGGCCGATCAATTCGGCGCCAATACGGCAGGTTTGGGTCCATTGTTTGCATCTGGGGTGGTTGCGGTTTTGCGCATCCACCAGCCAAGGCCAAAGGTGGTCACATCCCCCAGTACAGAAACCGCGCGGTGCAGCAGTGCCACGGCAAGGCCCGTGCCCTCCCCCATGCTGAGCGCGAGGCCCAGCACAATGATGCTGTCACGCACGCCAATACCCCCCGGTGCGCCCGGCATGACAAACCCCGCCGCCCATGCAAACGCAAAGATCATCGTACAGGTGATCAACCCCGGCGCGCTTGCCGCGTCCACCGCCCAGGCCGCCCCCCAGAGGGAAACGCCAAGGATCGCAAAGCTCGCCAGATGCAGGCCGAGCGGTTGGGTCAGACGGCGCAGCGCGGGGCGCGGGCTGTCGAGCGCGCGCAGACGGGCGCGGATCAGGACCGTGCCCACTCCGATCGCAAGGATCAGCAGCGTTGCGATGGCGACAGGCACCGATCGCGTGGCCAGATCAGGCAGGTCAGCGGTCAAAGTGCCGATAAAATCAGGCCAGATCAGCATCAACAGGCCTGCAACACCCAAACCCACCGCCAGCGTGACGCCAACCTCGATCAGCATGGCAGCGCCCAAAACGGGGACCGCAACGCCGTCACGCCGCCCAATGGCCACCCGGCCAATGAGATGTGCCACATTGCCGGGGATGTATTTGCCGATCTGGCTGACCATTGGTTGCCCTCGGGCCAACCCCGCAGGCAGCGCCACGCCAAAAAGCGTCAGGATATTGCGCCATGCCTCAGACGCGGCAAGTTGCGACAGCACGTACATTACCCACGCCAGCGCAAGCCCAGCCCACAGAGTTGGAGACCCAAGCGCCAGCGGCGGCAGATGCGGCAATTGCCGCCAGATCAGCGCGCCCAGAAATCCAAGCGCGAGAACCGTCCCGAGGATGCGAACCGCGCGTCCCATGTCAGCGCTTGCGCGCCACGACGATATACCCGATGCCGCGATCCCCTTTGGTGAAGAGCCGCTGGAACCCCAGCAATGCGCGAAAGGCCAGCGCGGCAGGTAAGGCGCTGTAGATCGGCCAGAGTTTCGTCAGCAGCTTGCGGTCTGTACCGCTGGCCTCTGTGCGGTCGGTGATGTCCATCTCCGCCCGGTCGTCTCCGGCGGTCTGGCTGGCATAGATCTTTGCCCCGAATTTCTCCATCGCGTTGGCGATGGGAAAGCCATAGCTCTGAATATCCATCACCTCATACCCGGCCCCTTCGACCAGCGCCGTCATGTCCTCGCGGCGGTAACGGCGGAAATGCCCCGCCCATTCATCCGCCGCGTTCCAGCGGTGCGGATGTGCTGGCATGGAAATCACCAGTGTGCCACCGGGGCGCAGGTATTGCGACCAGTCGGCCAGGGCGGCGTGATCATCCTCGATATGCTCCAGCACCTCAAAGGCGGTCAGATAGTCAAAGCTCTCGGGCGCGGCTTCCGCATCCGTGGCCGCCACGTCCATCGCCGGATCATCAGCCGCCAGCGTGCGCGCAAGGCGCAAAGCGGAGGGGGATTGATCAACGCCCAGCGCCTCAAATCCCTGTGCGGTCAGCTCCGTCAGGAGCGACCCTGCCCCACAGCCGTATTCGATCATCCGACCAGGTTTCATCCCGGCAAAGATACGCAACAGCAGGTCGCGCCGCATCAGGTAGCGTGGTGCCGGCACCCAATTGAGCGCGGGCATGGCGGGGCCATAGAAACGGTGCTGCACCACATCGGGCGTCGGCTGCGGCATGTGATCTGCGGTCTGTTCGATGGTCATGGGTTACGTCCTTTCGGCCAGTGTCGCGATCTTGGCGCACAGGCTCTTTGCGATTTTGGAAGGTGCTGCCACCTTCAACTGCTCTGTTGTCATGGATGGAAAGTCAGATGTTTCAAGCGCTTCGACGGCATCAAGGATGGCATCGGGATCTGCAATATTCACCAGTTGCAACGCGGGATCAGGTGTCGCGAACATTTCGCGCAACGCGGGCGTGTCGCCTGTGATCACCGGGCGGCCCGCAAAGAGGCATTGATAGACCTTGTTGGGCACCACTGAGGCTGCCTTCTCGGATGTGCCAAAGATGCCAAGGCAGACATCGCTGCGCGCAATCGCATGGGCAAGATCCTCATAAGGCACCCAGCGGTCCCATGTGATGTGATCCGCCTTTGTGGCGCTCAGGGCCTGCTCGACCAGCGGCAACTCCTGTCCGCTACCAATGATGTGCCACTCAAACGCGCGTCCCCGCTCGGACAAGGCCGCTTCAAGGATGGTTTCCACGCCGTGCAGCGGGATCAACTGACCGTAGAACAGAATGCGTGTCGGTCCCTCATGGGGCACCCGCGCAGGCACCTTGGCAAAGGCACCGGGCTCTGCGCCCACGGGCACAGCGTCCACCGTCTTGGGGTCGAGATCAAAGAGCGCCGCGATGCGCGCGGCATGGGTTTGCGTGTCCAGCAAAACACGATCCGCGGCGCGACAGGACAGACGTTCCCCTGCCTTCAGAACCTTGGCCAACACATTGCCCCGCTTGAGCATTTTGCGATCTTGCACGACCGTATCATAAAGCGACAGAAAGAGGTCGAGCACCACAGGTTTCCCGCGCAGCTTGGCAAAGGGCCACAGCACGATCACGTCAAACTGCCCCATATAGGGCACCAGCACCACGTCATGCTGGCGCGCGCGCAGATACCGCAGGATCAGCATCGGGTAGGCGATCAGCAACTGCAGCAGACGCAGTATCATTTGCCCCCGGCTCAGCTGGCTTTTGTCTGCATCAGATGACCACACATCGGCGTGGATTTCCGTCACCTCGACGCCAATCTCGGCCAAACCATCGCGCAGAATGCGGGTGCGTGGCTTACCCAGATCGTAGGTTCCCCACAGCAAAATGCGCAAAGGCGCATCTGTTGCAGCCTGCGCAGGTGCGGCCATCGGGGAAAGTTGTGCGGCAATCTGGGTCATAGCCGCCAGAATCCAGCATAGAGGTCAGTTTCGGGCAATTGCTTTGGTGCAAGCCCCGGCGCAGTGTTCCAGATAAGTCGCACTTTGGTGCCCTCGGGGGCAGTGACCGCGAGGGGGCCACCATCAAAGCGGCGCACCTCGTCTGGGGACATTTCGGTGCCATCGACAGTGACTGGCCCTTCGGCCTCTAGCCGGTAGCGGCCAGCGAAGGGTAAATTCATCGTGGCTTGACCTGTGTTCAGCACACTCTCTTGTCCAGCCAACCAGATCACCCCGGCATGATGCACGTAAGAGGCCCGCAGCACCTCTGCGTCGTCAGCCAAAAGGCCCAGCGTTTCGCCGCTGTCCCTCTCGGGACGCATCGCAAGGTAGAGTTCATCGCGGTTGGCCAGCAAAAGTGGCGGCTGGTGCTCGGCAATCAATTTGCCAAAAACAGGCTTGCCCGCCGCACGGTAGACCGCAATGCCCCATGTGGACATGAAAAAACCCTGCCGTTCAAAACTGGCCATCATGCCGTTCTGATCGATGTAGGATACAGATTGCGGAAACAGACGGTGCACTTCGGCGATGGTCGTGCGCTGTGCTGCGTTGTCCTCGGCGTAGGCGCGCAAAGTCTGTGTCGCCCCACCAGCGAGCATCAGAACAAGGCCAAGTTTCCAGATCAGGCTGCCCTTTAGGGCCTGCGCGCCAAGAGCCACGCAGACCATCAGCGCAGGCACCGCAAAGGGAAAGAAATAAGGAAAGGCGTTGCGATATAGCACAACGGTCAGGAGCGGCGCGGCAAAGAGGACAAGCACGATTTGCAAACGACGCGGGGGCGCAAGCACAATGCCCGCCACGGCCAGCAAAAGGCCGCCGATGCTAAACAACGCCCACAGCGACACTTCTGGCAGCCGCGGCAACAGCCCACTGCCCCCCAAGGTCACACGTGCCGCTTCGCTGAGGTTATCTGACGCTCCTTGCACAGCCACAATACCCGTGGAATGCCAGACAAAGAGCGCACCCGCGAGCGCAAGCGCCGACACGCCCGCCAAAAGACACCGCAAGACCACGCCGCGCTCCGGCCATCGCCAGAGCAACGCGGCAAGGAAGACCGGCAGGTAGAGCGCCGATTTCACTGTGACAAGCAGTGCCAGCGCACTGAGGACCGCGACCGCAGCACTCTGCCACAGTCCCATCCGCGTCGTCATCATCAGCGCAAGCGCGGCCATCAGCAGGCTCGCCGCCATAGGATCCGCACGGAAACTGCCCCCATGCGGGATCGCAAAACCAGCAGTGACAAAGGCCAGCACGGCCATATCCGCCGAAGAGACATCCGTCAGCTTGGCGGCAATCCGGTGGATCGACACACAGGTGCCGACAAAGAACGCCAGCATGACCAGCCGCGCCGCCGTGATCTGATCAACCTCATGGCCGGACACCATCGGCAACCAGCCAAAGCCATGCACAAAAAACGTCTGCAACGGGCGGTCCAGACGCCCGTCCAGATGCGCGTGCACATGCGAGAGGAAGTAGAACTCATCCCAGTTCACGTTGCGGGTAAAGGCCATCACAGCCATTGCCGCTAGGGCTGTAAAAATAGCGAAACGGACCACAATCCGAAGGATGTGGTCGCTGCCTTGCTGCCCCGCTGCCCCCGCAGCATCAAATGCTGCGTCAGGATGCATCGGCAATCTCTACCTTTTCTACCGTGCGCAGGTTGGGCTGGGCGCGTGGTGCCCGAACCGGGCCGCGCAGCAACTCACGGGCGCGGATGTCTTCGAGCAGCGAACGGTTTGCCGCAATCAAATCGGCCAGAATGCCCACGGCAAAGAGGATCGTCGCCATTGCCAGCAAGACGCCCGACAGGACCAGCGACTGCACATGCCCCGCCCCGCCATCGGTGGCGTAGAAATAGAGGAACCGCCCCACCGCCGCGACGGCGGGCAGTGCAAAAATCGCCGCAAGCGTGAAGAAGAACCGCAATGGCGCATAGATCACAAACACCCGCAGGATCGTTTTGACCGACCGCATGATATACTGCCGGATGCCGCGGAAGAGGCGTGAGGGCCGTGTGACCGTGTTCACCCGCACCGGGACGGACGTCATCGGAATGCGCTTGCGTCCGGCCTGAATGATCGTTTCAAGCGTGTAGGTGTACGTGTTGACCACACAAAGACGCGCTGCGGCATCACGTGCATAGGCCCGGAACCCGCTGGGCGCATCGGGAATGTCCGATCCGCTTGCCTGACGCACAACCCAGCTGCCCAGCCGTTGCAGGACCTTCTTGATCGGGGAAAAGCTCTCAATCTCGGTAATGGGGCGCGCACCCACAACGATCTGTGCACGCCGCTCCAGCACGGGTGCGATCAGCGCGGGAATGTCATCGGCGCAGTATTGATTGTCCGCATCGGTGTTGACGATGATGTCGGCACCAAGCGCAAGGCATTCCTCGATCCCTGCCAGAAACGACCGGGCAAGTCCTACATGGCTGCTCATCCGCAGCACATGGTCGGCACCGGCTTCATAGGCGACATCAACCGTGCGGTCGGTAGAGCCATCGTCAATCACGAGGACTTCGACGCTGGTGATCCCCTTGATCTGGCGCGGTATGGCCGCAATTGCTGTCGCGAGGGTTTCTTCCTCGTTCAGGGCCGGAATTTGGACGATCAGTTTCATGGTGCCACCTCTTGCTCCCTTTACCCCATCGCAACCTATGGCGGCAGAAGTGTGGCGGCATTGGGCCAATCCGGGGACAGGTGCACGCACAAAGCCCCATTGGGCGGGAAGGCCAATCTGCGACGCACCCAGCCCCGCCATTGATTATGTGCAAAACGCGCTAGCTGTCCGACCATGAGAAAAGAGGCCCCAATGCGTTCAATTGCTGCCCTAAGCATAGTGTTTTTGTTGACCGGTCCCCTTGGCGTTTCAGCCCAAAACCGCGCCTCCCCGGTGAGCGTCCAAGAAGTCGCCATGCGCGAGCTGACAGAGGTCGTGCCGGTCTTTGCCGATGTCGCCACCGCGCGGGATGGTTCCGTGGCAAGCCGCGTCGCAGGCAACGTCGAAAAGGTGCATGTGCTGGCCGGCGCGAAGGTGGCGCAGGGTGATATCCTGATTGAGCTGAACCGCGAATTGCTCGACATCCTTGTGTCGCAGTCACGGGCTGAGCTGGCGGAGGCGGACGCCAGCATCACCACCGCGCGGGCGCGGCTGCAACGGGCCGAAACCGTGTTTGAGCGCACGCAGGCGCTGCGCGGATCCAGCGCCTTTAGTCAGGGCAGGTTTGATGACGCGCAAGCCGATGTGCTGGAGGCGCGCTCGCAACTGGCAGAAGCGCAAGCGCGGCTGGAAACCAGTCAGGCCCGACTTGCCGAGAGCACGTACCGCCTTGCCCGCAGTCGCATCACCGCGCCGTTTTCCGGCGTCGTTGTCTCGGTCGATGCGATTCCGGGGGCCTATATTCAGGCAGGAACGCCGGTGTTGCGCTTGCTTGATACCGAGAGCTTTGAGATCGAGGCCGCCGTGCCCAGCCGCTATGTGGGCGGGTTGCGCCCGGGACTGAGCATTGATGCGATAACCGCTGACGGGACAGGCTTCAAAGCGGAGCTGCGTGCCATCCTGCCCCTCGAAGATGCCGCAACACGGACAAGACCTGTGCGCCTTGCGGCACCTGCATTGGGTCAGATGGACAACATTGCGTTAGGCGAAGCTTTGACCGTGCAGATCCCCATTGGTGCCCCCCGCGAGGTGTTGTCGGTGCCCAAGGACGCGCTCGTGCAGTCCCAAGGGGGCTGGATCGTCTATGTCGCTGTTGACGGCAAAGCGCAGCCGCGTCCGGTGAGCATTGGCGTGGCTTTGGGCGACCGCTACGAAGTTGTGTCCGGTCTTGCCCCCGGCGACATGGCGGTGGTGCGCGGCAATGAACGCCTGCGCCCCGGTCAGGATATTTTGCCGACCGTGGTTGAGGGCTTCTGATGGACCTGATCCGTTTTGCCATCGACCGCCCGGTCGCCGTTATCGCGGCGGTGCTGATCGCCGTTCTTTTTGGCCTCATCGCCCTGTCCCGCATCCCTATTCAGCTGGCCCCGGACGTGCGTAAACCGATTGTCGTGGTTGAGACCATTTGGCCCGGTGCTGCCCCCTCCGAAGTGGAACGCGAGATTGTGAACCCACAGGAAGAAGCCCTGCGCGGGCTCGAAGGGCTTGAGATCATGACCTCCAGATCGCGCACCGGTCAGGCAGAGGTCACACTAGAGTTTGGCGTAGGCACCGACATGGGGCAGTCGCTTTTGCTGGTGTCCAACCGTCTGGACCGGGTCAGCGGGTATCCCGCTGAGGCCAGCCAGCCGTCGCTCAATACCTCCGGGTCCGACGACAGCCCGGTGGCGTGGGTCTTGCTGACGGCGGCCCCGGACAATTCCCGCGATCTGCCCAGTTACGGCGACTTTGTGGAGGACGTCCTCAAAGACCGCATCGAGCGGATCGAAGGCGTCTCAGCGGTCAATGTCTTTGGGGGGGTGACCCGTGAACTGCAGGTGGTGGTCGACCCCCGCCGCCTGTCGCGCTACGGGCTGACTGTGCCGGAGGTGGTGCGCGTGCTGCGCGCGGAGAACATTTCGATTTCTGCCGGAGACGTGGATGAGGGCAAGCGCCGCTATGTGGTCCGAACAGAAGGTAATTTGAACACAGCCGATGCCGTGGGCAATGTCGTGCTGCGCTCTTCTGCGGGCGACGGAGGGACAGGCCGGGTGCGTGTCGCGGATGTGGCTGAGGTCGCTTTCGCCTACAAGGACCCCACCTCAAGGCTGCGGTTCAAGGGGCAACCGGGGCTCGCCTTTAATGTGGTGCGTGAGGCCGGGGCCAATGTGATTACCCTGATGGAAGAGCTGCGTGACGTTCTCGCAGAGCTCAAAGTCGGCCCGGTCGCCGACGCCGGGCTTGAGATGGAACAAGTCTATGATGAGACGATATACATCGACGGGGCGATCTCTTTGGTGACGCAGAACATCTGGATCGGAGGTGCCTTGGCCGCACTGATCCTGATGCTGTTCCTGAGATCACCAAGGGCGACGCTGGTGGTGTCGCTGGCCATCCCTGTCTCCATTGTGGCGACCTTTGTGGTGATGGCGGTTTCGGGGCGCACGCTGAACGTGATCTCGCTTGCCGGGATCGCCTTTGCGGTGGGGATGATCGTTGATGCCGCAATTGTGGTGTTGGAGAACATCTTTCGCCTGCGCGAGGCCGGGCATTCCCGGCGCGAGGCGGCCTATCTTGGGGCAAAGCAAGTCTGGGGTGCCATCCTTGTATCTGCCTTGACCACGGTGCTCGTGTTTGTCCCCATCCTGATCATGGAGTTGGAAGCCGGGCAGCTGTTTCGCGATATCGCAGTGGCGATTTCTGTGTCCGTTCTGCTGTCGCTGGTGGTGGCGGTGACCGTGATCCCGGCACTGGCCAGCAGGCTGTTGCGCGCGGGCGATCAAAAGCCGCTGCGGCTGTGGGGGATCGACCATCTGGCGGGGGCCTTTCGCTGGGCGGTGATGGCCTACGTGCGCCTGACTGTGCGGTTTCGGCTGTTGGGTCTGTTGATGGTTGGGCTGATCGCCGGGGGCGCGGCGTTGGCCAGTATCGCGTTTCTGCCCCGGCTTGAGTACCTCCCTGAAGGCAACCGCAATCTGGTGTTCGGCCTCATCCTGCCGCCGCCGGGGTATAACCTTGAGACGACCCAATCCATCGCCAAACGCATCGAAACGGTGGCTGAACCGCTTTGGCAGGCAGCACCTGAGCCCCAGACGCCAGACGGCACGCCCACGATTGCAAACTTCTTTTTTGTGGCGACGCCCGGCAACTCCTTTGTCGGGGCCGCCGCCGTCGACAGCCAGCGCGCCGGTGAGCTGATCCCGGTGCTCAGCCGCCCGATTTTTGCAGAGCCGGGCACCTTTGGTTTTATGACCCAACCCTCGCTCTTTGGGCGCGGTGTGGGCGGTGGGCGCGCGATTGAGCTTAACATCTCTGGTCAGGATCTGAACGAAATCCTTGGCGTGGCAGGCCGCGCTGCGGGCCTTGTGGCGGGTATTTTACCGCGCGCGGAGGGGCATCAGTTTCGACCTATCCCGGGGCTTGAGCTTGGCGCGCCGGAGGTTCGGCTGGTGCCGGATCGGTTGCGGTTGGCGGATGCGGGGCTTGATACCTCCGGGCTGGCCGCAACGGTGGATGCCTTCAACGACGGGCTGCGGGTGGCAGAGATCACCGTGGGGGCCGAACGGGTTGATCTGGTGCTCAAGGGCGACCCTTCCATCAGCCTGGCTGCACGCACACAGGACGTGGGCAACTATCCGGTTGTCACCCCAAGCGGTCAAATTGTGCCGGTCTCAGCCCTCGCTGATGTGGTGCTGACCGCCGGTCCCACCGAAATCCGGCATCGCGACAGGCTGCGCACCATCACACTTGAGGTCCGCCCCTCGGACGCGCTTCCGCTTGAGGCCGCTGTGTCCCTTCTGGAACGCGAGGTGGTTCAAACGCTGCAAGATCAGGGCATTCCTTCCGACGTTCGGCTCAGCGTGTCCGGTACCGCAGATCAGCTGACGCAGACCTGGTCGGCCATTCAGATCAATCTGGTGGTGGCGTTGATCATCGTATTTTTGGTCATGGCGATCCTGTTCGAAAGTTTTGTGCTGCCGCTTGTTATCTTGATCGCAGTGCCTGTTGCTGCGGCGGGCGGGGTTGGCGGGCTGGCCCTGCTCAACACCTTCCAGACGCAACCCCTTGATATGCTGACCCTTTTGGGGTTCATCATTTTGGTTGGCATCGTGGTGAATAACGCCATCCTGATTGTGCATCAAACGCTCTACCACCTGCGTGTCGACGCAATGGAGCCTGTGGACGCCATCGAAGAGGCTACGCGCAATCGCATCCGCCCGATTTTCATGTCCACCCTGACAAGCGTCATGGGCATGCTGCCCCTTGTGGTCTTTCCCGGCGCGGGATCAGAGCTTTATCGCGGGCTGGGCGCTGTGGTTGTGGGCGGGCTGTCGATGTCGGCTTTCCTGACGCTGTTGACCGTTCCGCCCTTGTTGCGCCTGTGCATCCGCAAGCCCGCGCCCGACACCGAGGCCGCGCTGTCCGCCGCCTGATCCGGCGTATAGCAGGTAACGGTCACACCCCCGGTTGGTGCGGCATTGCGCGGATTTTGGTGCTTTGCCCTTGGCGTTGCCGGGGTTCTCATGTTTCTATTGCCGCATTGAACCCACTACATTTGAGAGGATTTGCCATGTTAAGACCCATTGCTCGCGCGGGCCTTTTGACCGCAGCCATCTTTGGCGGCGCACAGGCGCAGGCAGAGGAAAACGTGATGGTGGTCTTTGACGGGTCGAACTCCATGTGGGGCCAGATCGACGGCACCGCCAAGATTGAGATCGCCCGCAATGTAATGGAAAACCTGCTGGGCGACTGGGCAGATACACGCAACGTGGGTTTGATGGCATATGGTCACCGCCGCCGGGGCGATTGCGGCGATATCGAAGTGCTGGTGGAGGCTGGCGCGCAGTCCCGTCAGAGCATCCTTGACCGGATAGGGGCGATCACTCCAACGGGTAAGACACCCCTCACCGACGCGGTGGAACAAGCCGCCCGCGCGCTGTCATACGAGGATCAGCCCGCCACCGTCATTCTCATTTCGGACGGTTTGGAAAGCTGTGAGCGAGATCCTTGCGCGCTTGCGACCGCCCTGGAACAGGGCGGCGTCGGCTTTACCGCGCATGTCGTGGGCTTTGGTCTGGGGGGCGATGCGGATGCAAGCTCGCTCTCGTGCATCGCCGAGAACACGGGCGGGCAGTACATTTCGGCCGGGAACGCCGCTGAGCTTGGTGCGGCATTGAGCACCGTCGGCACCACTGTCGCAGCCGTGGCACCAGAACCGGAACCCGCGCCAGAGCCGGAACCCCAAGCCCCGCAAGTCACTGTCACAGGTCCCAAAACCGCCGTGGGTGGTTCGGATATCACCGTCACATGGTCCCCCACGGTGGAGGGCGGCGATTACATCAATATCGTGCCAGCCGGCAGCGACGCGGGCACCTTTTTGTCCTACAAGGGCGTCGGTGACAAAACCGAACTCAGCCTGACCGTGCCGGGCGACGCGGGGCTTTATGAAATCCGCTATGTCAGCCGCGACACCAAACAGACGTTGGGCCAAGACACGCTTGACGTGAGTAAGGCCCAGGTCACGCTCACTGCACCTGACAGCATCCAGACGGGGGCGACTTTCGATGTCTCCTGGACCCCGACCATCAACACCCGCGACTATGTCACGATTGTTCCGATTGGCGCGGATGTCGGGGCTGCCGGAAACTATCAGGGCGTGGGGAGCTACAGCACACGCAGCCTGCGCGCGCCTGCCGATCCTGGATTGTATGAGGTCCGCTATGTGCTGCGCATCGACAAGAGCACTGTCGCTGCCCGACAGATTGAGGTCACGGACCCGCAGGTCACATTGGACGTACCGCAAAGCGCGCTGACCGGTGCTGATTTCGACGTCAGCTGGACCGGTACAGTCAATGTTCAGGACTATATCACCATTGTGCCCCTTGGTGCAGATGCGGGCAGTTTTGACAACTACCTTGTGGTGCGCGACGACACCGAAGGGCGTCTCAAAGCCCCGGCCACCACTGGGATGTATGAGGTCCGCTATCTGCTTCGCGAAGGCAACAAGACGCTCGCCAGCCAAACGATTGAGATCACAGCGCCCAGCGTGACAGTGTCAGGTCCGGACATGGTGACCACCGGTGCCGCTTTTGACGTCCAATGGGCGGGCACAGTTCATCCACATGACTACGTGGCCATTGTGCCCGCAGGCGCACCCGAAGGGGAGTATGGCAACTACAAGCAGGTGCGCGATGCGGAAACCGCCAAGCTGAGCGCCCCCGCAACCCCCGGCATTTATGAGTTGCGCTACATCCTGCGGGAAGGGGCGAAAACGCTGGCGACCGCCATGATCGAAGTCACGGCACCCGAGGTGACAGTTACAGCCCCGGACATCGCCATTGCGGGCAGCAAGTTCGAAGTATCCTGGACCGGAACGGTCAGCGCGGAAGACTATATCAACATCGTGCCTGTCGGTGCCGATGAGGGCAAGTTCGGCAACTATATACAAGTGAAGGGTGACAGCAGTCGGAACATTCAGGCCCCCTCAGAGACCGGGCTTTATGAGGTCCGCTATGTGCTGCGGGAGGGCAACAAGACGATCACCTCAGTTCCACTGGAGGTCACGCAGCCCGAAGTGACTGTGAGCGCACCGGAAACCATCATCGCAGGCAGCATGTTTGACGCCAGCTGGACAGGCACCGTCAGCCCGCAAGATTATATCAACATCGTGCCGATGGGCACCGATGAGGGCAAGTTTGGCAACTACAAGCAGGTGCGCGATCAAACGAGCACCGCGGTGCAGGCACCGGCGGTGCCGGGCATGTATGAGCTGCGCTATGTCCTGCGCGAGGGCAACAAGACCATCGCTACCGCGATGGTCGAGGTCACCGAACCGGAGGTCACCGTCAGCGCGCCAGCAGAGGTGCGCATAGGTGATACGATCCGCGCCACCTGGACAGGAACGGTCAGCGCGCAGGATTACATCGCACTTGTCCCTGCCGGCAGTCCGGAAAACACCTATGGCAGCTACGGACAGGTCCGCGACGCATCAGAACGCGACTTCAAGGCTCCAGAGGAAACGGGCCATTACGAAGTCCGCTACATCCTGCGTGAAGGACCCCGCGTGCTGGCCAGTCAAATGGTTGAGGTGTTGGGCGCTGACGTGGCGCTGAACACCGGAGCAAGCCTGAGCGCGCCTGACACGGCGGCTGTTGGGGCCACGATCGCTGTCAGCTGGAGCAGCGACAGCGACGGGGCAGACCAACGCATCACATTGGCGCGGCAGGATCAGGCGATCTTTACGTGGCTGTCTGCGCAAAAGATGGCCGACGCGCCAACGCTTGATGTGACCATGCCCGACGAGCCCGGCACGTACGAATTGCGCATCCTTGACGTGACCAACAAAAAGGTCCTGTCCCGGCGTCTGATCAAAGTGGAATAGGCCAGAGGCGGCCGGATACCCTTGGCGGAGCGTTCAGGGGGCACGCTGGCGATGATCGAGGGCTGGTTTGGGACGGGTGCGCCGCTCCCGGACCAGCGCCAAAGTCACGCAGACGCCCCCCTGCCCCCGCGCCTATGTCACGATTTGCGCACTTTGGAACTCAATTTCAGGGCTTTGGTTCCGTCCGCTTGGCCAGCCTCCAGCGCGAGATCATCGTCACTTCCGTGCCTTGTTAGTCCAACCCCATTCCCTGTGTTTGCAGCACATCTCCCACCAGCGATCACATGTTTGGTTCCTCAGTGGTTCGCATTCAGCAGATCAATCTCCGCCTGAATGCGCAGCTTTTCCTCATCCCCGGCGTGTTGGGCCAGAAACCGCAACAGACCCTTGGCATGTTCCAACGTGACGGCGTCGGGTTTGATATATTGTCTGCACAGCGGAAACGTCGATGCAAACAGCCGTTCAAAGGTGAGGTGTGGAAAAGATACATGCGAGTGCGCCGGGGCTTGCAGCCCGTCCTTGTACGAGACCGCAACCATCAGCGCCGCACTCAGACGGTTCAGGCAATCAATCGCGGTATAGGGGTCATTCACCCCCGGTGACAGCGCGCGCGCGACCATTTCCACAAGTTGTTCGGCAAGAAAAGTCGGGTTTTGGTTCTCGGTACGGCTCGCCCCAACCGCGAAACATGCAAGAATTTGCGCATGATCAGCCTCGGTCACAGGGGCCATGCTCCAGACATGAAAAACCGGTGTCTCACAGGTCACAAACGCGCCGATGGCACTGACCATTTCGATCTGCCAATCATTGCTTTGGGCAAGCGTGCCGAGTTGGTCAAAATTGACAGTTTGGATATAGCCAGACAGGTCAGACCTCACAACGTGCTCTGGTGTTCGCTCTGGTATGCGGAGGGGTGGGCCTGCGTCCTCGTGCGCGTCGATCAACTGCCGTATCTTTGCCTCAAGCGAGGTGCCGATGCTTGCGGAAATCCGGGAAACGTTGATGGTCTCGGGGACGTGATGCACAAAATAGATCAGCGTAAAAATGCAAATCAACGTCAGCAGCAGCGCCATCAGCAATGAGTAGTGCGGTACATATTGGGCAATATCCCCATCGTTGCTATCTTGAACCGTGCGCAGAACGGCAAGCGCGTAGACAAAAGTTGAAATCAGAATGCCAAGACTAAGCTGGTTGCCACGGTCCCGCATGAAGTTGCCAATCAAACGCGGGCCAAAGTTACCGGATGCAAAGGAGACGGCCACCAAGGTCATGGAGAACATCACACCTGTGACACCGATCACCGATTGCGCAATCACCGCGAGCGTGGAGCGCGCGCCATCGGCCTGTGTGTCCAAAAGGCTCGCGGGCAGATCAAAGGGCAATACCGCAGGATTGCGGTCAACCCAGCCCATCACGATCGCGAGGGTCAGGCCCACAAAAACCAAAACCATCGGCAAGAACCAATAGCTTGCGCGGACGTCTTGCAGCAGCTTGAAAAGATATGCGCGTTTGCCCATCCACGGATCCCTTTGAGATGAAAGTTGGGGGTTCCTATCGCATACCACCCGGTGAAGAGGAACGCTTGCGGACCCTAAACCGTTCCATCCGCATTTTCTTAAGACACATATTTTAGGGAAAAATTCGTGCGCAGTGTTGGTCAAGCCAAGGCAAATCACAAAAAATCAACCTCTTAGTCAGGAGATTTGACATCCAAACACCTCTTTGAGGTTCTCCGCTGCATAGGGGAAAAGAGCCCGCGCGGCCAAACGGCTCCTTGTTCTGATTAGGTGGTGTGGCGGGCCTCTTTTGGCTGATCGTTTCGATTGCTGCGGTCGGCATCAGCCTCAGCGGATCTTGGCTGAGTTCCGGCGTTCATTTCCCAAACCGGTGGGCTTTCGCTTGCTGTCGCTTGAAATGGGCTTTTCGAACTGACGTGATGGCGCTTTTTGAAAAAACATCCGCAGGCGGAGTGCACACATTCACAAGGTCCGGATGGCTGCGTGGCAATCCCCTTCAGAAAAGTCATTCCGGGGTAACAAAACCTTATTCCTCTGTCGCTAGAAAACCTCGGACAGAGCAGCTCAGGAGAAAAAGCAAGGCGCAGCTATCTTCGGAGCACTCGCCCCTTGCAGCTTAATTGGACGTCGCAATGCCGACCTTTGATGTAAAATTCTACGATGGCTCTCCGGGCACCGACAACGGTTTCGTCGATACCCCTGGTAACTTCTTCAATTATACCGGCCCGGCCACCCCGACCGGCACGGCATCAATCACAGACAATGAGGCTGGGATAGGGGGCCAAGTTCTCCAAGACGAAGGTGACGAGGAGACGACAACCGCCGATGTTTCGATCGGCGGCTTGACCTCGACTGGTAGGGGTGTCTTTGCGAGGGAATCTTGGTTGATCCGCGATACCGTCACCGGGGACGAGTTCACCGTCGTGGAATTCGAAGTGAATGGTGGGGATGCGAACGGGAGATATACACTCTCTGAAATGCCGCTGGTGGCGGGGCGCAGCTATGAGGTTCTCGAATTCAGCCCAGCCCCTGTCGAAGCAGATGGCGATCCGGTGTTCACCTATTCCGAATATGTCTGCTTTGCCCCCGGCACAATGATCGCAACACCCACCGGCGCGCGCCCTGTCGAGGCGTTGCGCACGGGTGATCTGGTAATGACACTGGATCGCGGCCCACAACCTTTGATCTGGACCGGTGCACGGACGCTGACCTTCGGGCCAGAGCCGCACAAGCAAAAGCCCATACTGATCCAGCGCGACAGTCTGGGGCCGGAATGCCCTGCAACTGATCTCATCGTCTCACCACAACACCGGATTTTGTTTGCGACCGATGCCGGGCAGGCACTGGGCCCAGCAAAGGGACTTCTGGGGCGCAAGGGCATCCGCCAGATGAACGGCAAGCGGCTGGTCCGCTATCATAAGTTGATGGCCCCACGCCACGAAGTGTTGACGGCAAACGGCCTGCACGTCGAAAGCTTTTATCCCGGGCGCTATGGGTTGACGCTGCTCAGTTGGGTGGAACGCCTTCAGATCATCACCCTGATCCCCGGTCTTCTGAACGACATTGACGCCTCCTATGGCGCGCGGGCGCGTCGGTGTCTGAATGCGGGTGACGTCAGAAAACTGGCTGGGGCACATGAGGTGCTGGCGCGACCAGCACGATCACTGACCTTGGCTGCTTGATCCTGTCCTTGAACATCAATTGATCTGCAAATCTGAAAGCAGGAACAGGATCAGGGCACACCCCTTGTTGGTTCTGCCGGCGTCAAACGGACCGTGTTATGCCACCATCCACGCGAATGTTCTGACCTGTGATGTAGGCACCACCCTCCGAGGCCAAGAACGCAACCACGCTGGCGATCTCGCTCAGGGAATTGCCGTAACGCCCCATCGGGATCATGGAACGGAATTCTTCCTTTTCGGGTAAGCTATCGACGAAACCCGGCAGCACATTGTTCATGCGGATGTTGTCGGCGGCGTATTTGTCGGCAAACAGTTTGCTGAACGCCGCAAGGCCAGCGCGCATGACACCGGAGGTCGGGAACACTGCGTTTGGCTCAAACGCCGCAAAGGTTGAGATGTTGATAATGGCCCCGCCACCTTGCTTTAGCATGATCGGGGTGACCAAACGCGACGGGCGCACAGCGTTGAGGAAATAGACTTCCATCCCCTCATGCCAGTCCTCGTCTGTCAGTTCCAGGACAGGGGCGCGCGGGCCGTGACTGGCTGAGTTCACCAGCACGTCGATGCGACCCCAATGAGCCATCGCCGCATCGACCAGTTTTTGCAGGTCCTCGTCCGACTTGTTGGTGCCAGTGATGCCAATGCCGCCAAGTTCCTTGGCCAACGCCTCACCTTTGCCGGAAGACGACAGGATTCCAACTTTGAAGCCATCGGCGGCCAAGGCGCGCGCGCTGTCTGCGCCCATACCGGACCCGCCAGCGGTGATTAGTGCTACTTTTACGTCAGACATTGTCGTCTCCCCTTCAGGTTTTCTTGGTGTCGTCGATGATGTTCATCGTGGCCACGCCGCTGTTGCCCAGATCGACTGCCGCGAACGGCCCGCCGTGGCACATGTTGCCGGGATCTTGGGTGTCCATCGGTTCGGTTTCGGCCAAAATGGCGGGGGCGAATTGTTCGGCATTGTCTTTGGGACGGTATCCCAGAAAGCTGGCTTTCGCATTGTCCACGGGCACGCGATCATTGCCCGACACGCCGTATACGACCGAAAAGCCGGTCACGGGTGTTTCGATGCAGCGCTGCACAAGTTGGATCAGATCATCGTAGGACAACCACGATCCAAGCGCGCGGGCATTGGTGACCTGCGCACAGGACAAGATACGCATGTGAACGCTTTCCAGCCCGCGTTTATCCCAATACATCGACCCGAGGTCTTCGGCGAAACACTTGGCCAGACCGTAGAACGTATCAGGGCGGTGGCGCACATCCGTGCCGATAAATTCGTTCTTGGGATGCATCCCGACGGCATGGATGGAGCTGCCATAAACAACCCGCTTGAGGCCGTTTTGATAGGCCGCCTCCCAGATATTGTAGGCCCCCACAAAGTTCGGCCCAAGGAGTTTCTCAAACAGCCCTTCATCGGCATATGCCCCCATGTGAACGACCATGTCAGCACCTTCCAGCACACGCATCATATCCTCAAGGCTGGCCAGATCGCCTTTGGCATAACTTTCGCCCGGATAAAGCGCGCCGATATCGTCAACGATGTCGGTGGACACCAGCGCATCACACATTTTGGACATAGGTTCGCGCAGGTAGGACCCAAGACGGCCAGCAGCGCCCGTCAGAACAAGTTTTTTCATCAGTCAGGTCTTTCTTTTGAGTTTGGCAACGGATGTAGCGATTCGGTCCATCGCGTGATCCAGAACATCCATTGAGGCGGCGGTTGAGATACGGAAAAAAGGCGACAGCTCATAGGCGCTGCCAGGCACGGCGGCGATGCCCGCGTCTTGGAGAATGTAAGCCGTGACGTCAGCATCATCGGCAAGCGTCTTACCTGTCGGCGTCTGCGCACCGATCAGATTTGCGCACTCGATCAGGCCGTAAAACGCACCGCCGGGTGGATCAAGCGTCAGGCCGTCGATCTGCGCCACACGGCGTACAACCAGATCGCGTCGTTCTTGAAATGCCTGACAAAACGCGCGCACGTCGTCTTGGGGACCGTTCAGTGCGGCGGCGGCGGCAGCTTGGGCAATCGCACAGGCACCTGAACAAATCTGGCTTTGCACCTTTGTCATGGCCGCAATCAACGGCTTTGGGCCCGCACCATAACCAATACGCCAGCCAGTCATGGCATAGGCCTTGGATACGCCGTTCACCGTCAGCGTGCGATCCTTCAGCGACGGGTTGGCAGCCGCAAAAGATAAGAACTTTCGGCCATCAAACAGGATGTGTTCATAGATTTCATCCGACAGGATCAGCACATGCGGATGCTTTTCAAGTACCGCACCCAAGGCCCGCAAATCATTGTCGGAATAGACCGCACCGGCAGGGTTTGACGGCAGGTTCAGCATGATCCAGCGTGTTTTTGGCGTGATCGCTGCCTTAAGTTGGTCCGGTGTCAAACGAAAGCCGTTTTCAGCGGGACATTTCAACGCGGTGGCCTGCCCGCCAAGAATAAGCACGATGTCTTTATATTGCCCGAAATACGGGGCGCACATCAGCACTTCATCATCTTGCTCAATCGTAGCCATCATTGCATTGAACAGCACCTGCTTGGCGCCGTTGGACACGATGACTTCGTCCACCGCGTAGCTCAGGGCATTCTCGCGCTGCAACTTATCTACAACCGCTTGACGCATCGCCAGCGTGCCGTTGGTTGGGGGATATCGTGTTTCGCCCCGCAAAGCTGCCTGATGTGCGGCCTCAATAATATGGGCAGGCGTGTCAAAATCAGGCTCACCCAAGCCCAGATCAATCACGTCTTCACCGCGCGCCTTGGCTTCTTTGGCGGCTTGACTGACCCAGGCAGAAGCAGAGGGTTTGACAGGACCGAGGCGGGAGGAGGCGAATTTCACACCAAGCCCCCTTTTACCGATGCAAGCAATTGATCAGAGGCCTTTGCCAACAGGCTCGCGTCGGTGCCGCAGGCCACAAAGGTAAAGCCCTCGTTTAACAGCTCGGGTGCGAAAACCGGGTCCATCACCAGCGTGCCAACAGGCATGCCCTTAGCGATCAGCTTTTGTGCGGCGGGCTTGATCAGCGCCCAGACGTCTGCGTCCATCGGCTTGCCAAGCTTACCGATGTCTGCGGCAATATCAGCAGGTCCGAAGAAGATGCCGCTGACACCTTCAACCTCGCTGATCGCCTCGGCTTGTTCAACGGCGGCACGTGTTTCGAGCTGGAGCAAGACCGTCATTTCATCTTCGGCACGTGACACGTAATCCGTGACGCGGCCGAATTTAGTGGCCCGCGTCGCACCTGATACGCCGCGCACGCCGTGGGGCGGGTAGCGGGTTGCGGCGACGGCTTTGTGCGCTTCTTCAACCGATTGGATCATCGGGAACAAGATGCCGGGCGCGCCGAGATCAAGCAGGCGCTTTACCGCAACCGTATCGTTCCATTCGACCCGTACAATGGCTGTGGTGTCGCTTGCGGCGAATGCCTGCAACTGGCCCAAGACGCTGAAATAGTCGTTGGGGCTGTGTTCCATGTCGATCAACGCCCAGTCGTATCCGGCGGGGGCGGTCACTTCTGCCACAAAATTGCTGCACAGGCTGATCCAAATCCCGATCTGCTTGTCGCCAGCCGCCAGCGCCTGGGTAAAGGGGTTGCGTGCCAGTTGCATCAGATGATCGCCTTTTCGATGATCTTGCGGCCTGCGGGAATGCGATCAAAATGGAACTGGGTCATGTCGAGGGTTTGGTATTTGCCATGCACCATAATCTCCGCAGTGCCGCGCCCCATGGCAGGGGACTGCTGCAACCCATGACCGGAGAACCCGTTGAGGAAGAAGAAGTTTTCGACCTCCATATGAGGTCCAAAAATCGCGTTATGGTCGAAGGTATTGTAGGCGTAGTGCCCGGCCCATTCGGATTGCACCTTGATCGCTTCAAACTGCGGAATGCGCGTGGCAAGGATCGGCCAGATGTGGTTTTCCCAGATACTGTGATCCATGATGAAATCATCAGGATCGACAGCGGGATCGATGTCAGAATGGCCGCCACACTGATAGGTGCGCCCGCCGTTTTCACGCACGTGAACGCCAGACGGATCAACGGTCAGCGGCAGATCGCGGTCAAGCGGCTGCTCGGCAGCAAAAATCCATGAATAGCGCTTACGTGGCTCAACCGGCACTGTGATGCCCGCCATTTGCGCGGTTGCGGCCGCACGCGGGCCAGATGCGTTGAGAACTTGACCACAGGCAATGACCTCACCTGATTTCAGTGTGACGCTTTCAACGCTTGTGCCGGCCGCGTTCTTGTTGACTGCGACAACTTCGTTCTCGATGTATTCGACGCCGCGTTCGCGCGCTGATTTGCGCCACCAATCAAAGACGGCAGTTGCATCCCAGAGCCCTTCGTCGACCAGATTGATCGAGCCCAAGACGATGTCGTCGACGTTGTAGAACGGATAAGCCGCCTTGATCTGGTCGGGGGTCATCAATTGGGTCGCCGCACCTGCGGCCAACTGCACCTGCTGACTTTCGCGCAACACATCAGCAAAGCCTTCGGTGTCGGCCAGATACATATACCCGAACGAGCGGATCGACAGATCCGGCACACGGTCATCGTTGCCCATGTAGCGTGGTAGGTTTTTGACAAAATCCGCTGCAAACTGGCTGATCCGCACGTTCAATTCGCCCGAGAACTGTTGGCGCATGCAAGAATTGGTGTGCATGGTGGACGTGTTTTCATATGTAAGATCGCGATCCACGACCAAAACCGTGCCGTCAAAATCCGCGTCATTAGACAAGAACCAGGCGGCGGAGGCCCCCATCATGGCCCCCCCAATTATGACAACGTCGTAAGACATATTTTTTGGCTGTTGGTTCTTCATAGCGTGTCTCCTCGTGCGACGGCGGCTTGCACATCGGCGATATCTGCTGCCGAAAGGTTGTAGTCTTTGGCGGCTGTCTCTTGTGAGATATAGCCTCGAGCAAGGTCGCGTTTGACCAGATCAATGGAGCGCTCAGACGGGTCCCCGTAGCCCGCTCCCCCCGGGAAGGCCATGACGACCCGGCGACCGTGGGCCACGAACTGTTTGCCTTTGCCGTTCATGGCAGCACCGTCATCTCTGGCGATGGTCGTGGCGGCCCCTGCCCCACCGCCGCGTCTGCCGCGCGCGGGGTGATCAACGCGGTCGAACATCGCCTGAATGTCAAACTCATGCCCCTCCTGCGCGCCGACTTCCATGTATTGGCCAAGACCACCGCGCGTTTTGCCGGCACCGCCACTGTCAGGACGCAGTTCCTTGCGCCAGATGATGACGGGTCCTGCGTGTTCGGTTGCCTCGATCGGCATTGTCATCACGCCAGACGGGAACGCGGTGGCATTCAGGCCGTCGTGTTCTGGCCGCGCACCTGATCCGCCCGAGTTGAAGGTCAGAACCTCGGACCGCCGCGCGCCTGCCGGGGCTGGCGCATCTGTGCGTGGACGCAGAGACACTTGGAAGTTGCAAAGGCAGCCTGCACCCTCGGCAGGCACCAAACCGGGCACGATCTTGTCAAACGCATCATAAACCGCATCCGGCACGAAGTGCCCCACGATGTGGCGCAGCGCGACAGGTGCGGGATGCAACGCGTTGACGATTGTGTTCTCTGGCGCTGCGATCTCGAACGGGGCCAGGGACGCCGCATTGTTCGGGATTTCCGGCGCGATGGCCACTTTGAGCGCGTAACAGGCATAGGCCTTGGCATAGACCAGCGGGCAGTTGATGCCCTTCTTGTCCAAACCGGACGAGCCGGTGAAGTCCGACACGATCCTGTCGCCCTCAACGCTCACCTTGACCTTCAGAGTAATCGGGCGGTCAAAGCCATCCATCGTCATCTCGCCCGTTGCGGAGGTTTGCGGCAGAGCCGCAATGCGTTCAATTGTGGCCCGGCGGGAATTATCGAGGATGAAGGCCGCGATACCGTTCAAATCATCAAGGTCAAACTCGTCTATCATGTCGACAAGGCGGCGATGCCCGATCTCATTACATGTGGCCAGCGCATAGATGTCCCCGATCAGCTGATCGGGTTCGCGCACGTTTCCGCGAATGATACGGGTCAGGGTTTCATCGACCGTGCCCTTATCCGCGAACTTCATGATCGGGATATACAATCCCTCCTCATAAACCGAATGCGCATCCGCGCCAAAGCCACGCCCGCCAATGTCCACGATATGCGCGGTACAGGCAAAAAACCCAACCAGCGCATCCTTGTGAAAGGATGGCGTGACCATGGTGATGTCGTGCAGGTGGCCAGTGCCTTCCCATGGGTCGTTGGTAATATAGACGTCGCCGTCATGGATGTTGTCAGGCCCAATCCGCCGGATGAAATGCGCCACCGCATCGGCCATGGCGTTCACGTGTCCGGGCGTGCCGGTGACCGCTTGGGCCAGCATATTGCCTTTGACATCATAGACCCCTGCCGACAGATCACCCGCTTCGCGCACAGAGGTCGAGAAGGCCGTGCGCACCAGCGCCTGCGCCTGTTCTTCAACAACAGAGATCAGGCGGTTCCACATGACTTGATACGCGACGTTTGAATGTTCTTGCGCCATTGGTTTATCCCTTCGTCACAATGTCGATGCAGCCATCAGGCTGGCGGATGGCGTCCCGACTGGCGGGTACAATAATTGTGGTTTCGTCTTCGACCACAGCCACAGGCCCAACGGCCCGTTCGCCGGAAGACATGTCAAAACGGTTCACCACATCTGCATCCAGAAACTTGGCCGATGCCGCGTCAAACAACTGGCGCGTGCCAGCAGGTGTCGCCACGGCTCCTCCGCTGGTCTCGTCCATCCGCGCAACCTTTTCTGGCGGGGTCGTCGCGTTGACAGACCAAACAGTGATCTCGATATCCATGCCCGCAACCGGACGGCCAAAGAGCTTGGTGTAGTCCTCGATGAACCGCGCCTCGAACGTCGCCGCATCCGGCGTCATTGCTTGGTCTTCTGTAAGCTCAATGGGGATTTCCCAGCCTTGACCGGTGTAGCGCATGTAAACTTTGAACTCCGACAGGATCGGGCTGACCTCGTCGCAAGTCCGCACAAAACCCGTCGCTTCAGCCTTTAGATCGGACAGCAAGGATTTGATCCGATCGCCGTCAAAATCGGACAGTTTCATATAGACAGACCGGTTGGCCTCAAAACTGAAGGGCGCGCGCAGAAACCCGATGGCAGAGCCAACACCCGCCCCCGGTGGGACCAGAAGGCGATCAACGCCTAATTTCTCAGCCAGGCGACCGGCATGCAGCGGGGCGGCACCGCCAAAGGCAATCATGGTGTATTCGCTGAGGTCTTCACCGTTTTCGACCGCATGAACACGCGCGGCGTTGGCCATGTTTTCGTCCACCACCTCAGCCACACCAAAGGCTGCTTCGACGGCGTCCATGTCCAACACCTCGCCCACATGGGTGGACAGCGCCGATTTTGAGGCATCGGGGTGCAGTTTGATGGAGCCGCCTGCGAAATTCTCGGGGTCGAGCTTGCCCAGCACCAGATCTGCGTCTGTCACAGCGGGCCGTTCGCCACCACGGCCATAGCACGCAGGACCCGGCTCTGATCCGGCACTTTCGGGGCCCACACGAATTTGACGCAAGGCATCGACATGCGCCAGTGATCCACCGCCAGCCCCGATCTCAACCATGTCAATGACCGGGATTGAGATTGGCATGCCGGAGCCCTTCTTGAAACGGTAGGTCCGGGCCACTTCGAACACGCGGCTGGTCTTGGGGGTCTGGTTTTTGATGAGGCAAATCTTGGCGGTGGTGCCGCCCATGTCAAAGCTCAGCACCTTGTCCAACCCATAGCGCGCGGCGATATGCGCCGCAAAAACCGCGCCACCTGCGGGTCCGGATTCAACCAGCCGCACGGGGAAATCTGCGGCATTCTGAATGGAGATAATCCCGCCACCAGAGTGCATCAAAAAGATGCGGCATTGCACACCCTCGCCTTGCAACCGTTCCTCAAGGCGGCCCAGATAAGAGGCCATCAGCGGTTTGATATAGGCGTTGGCCACAACGGTATTAAAGCGTTCGTACTCGCGCATCTGGGGGGAAACCTCGGACGAGATGGAGACCGACACATCGGGCAGTTTTTCGGCCAGCACGTCACGCACAAGTTGTTCGTGGGTCGGATTTAGATAGGAATGGATCAAGCCCACCGCGATACTCTCAAACCCGCCCTCTGCGATCCGGTCGACCACGGCTTCGACATCCGCGCGGGTCAAATCAACGAGGATGTCCCCCTTTGCATCCACACGGCCCGGCACCGTGAACCGCATGTGTCGCGGCAAGAGCGGCTCGGGCAGGTTGAGGTTCAGATCATATTGCTCAAACCGCGACTCTGTGCGCATCTCGATCACATCGCGGAACCCTTCGGTTGTGATCAAAGCCGTCTTGGCCCCCCGCCGTTCGATCAGAGCATTGGTGGCAAGCGTGGTCCCATGAATGATCTGCCCCACTTCTGAGGGGTGGACACCGGCTTTGGCGCACACCTGATGCATCCCGTCAATAATCGCGTTTTCAGGCGCGGCATAGGTCGTCAGAACCTTTGTCGAAAACGGCACGCCATCCTTTTCCAAGACAACGTCAGTAAATGTGCCGCCAATATCAACGCCAAGGCGAACGGAAGGTGCTGCCATCTCAAGCTCCTGCTGTAGGTTACACATGCAGGTGGCCCAAAATGCGCCAAAAAATCAAATCGATTAAATTTTTCACCCCGATCAGTTATATTGATCTAAGGGGGCTGCATTGCATCCTTCGCTATCTGCGCGGCTTTTTCGACATAGAGGGCGGCACGTGCAGGAGCGTAGCGTGCATGAAAAGACAAAGGTTCGGGCACCCATTCAGGTTCCACTCTATGGAGATCACCTGCTGCAATCTCGTCCGCCACAAGCCGTTCAGGCAACAACGCGGCGCCCAACCCTTCAAGCGCCATCGGCACACATGCCGACAAAGCGCTGGAATGAACAATCCTTTCGCCCCTAAATCCCCGCAGCGCTGCAAGGCTGTGCAGAGCGGCGCACGCCTGTGTGTGCCTTGCATGAGTTAGAACCGTTAAATCAAAAAGTTCCGTCAGGGAGGGCGTTGCGCTGACACGCTTGATCAGGTCTGAATTTACGACCCAACAATAGTGTTCTTGCCCCAACGCGTCGCTTGCAAATGCCTTCGATTTGAAGGGTCCGGTTTGAAGCGCCAGATCGAGCTGCCCTTCCATCAGCCTTGCATCAATCGCGGTGGATAAATCGACTTCCAGCTGGATGCGTAGCTTGGGGTAGGCCTCTCGCATCAACCGCACGAAGCCCTGCAACCATGTGCAGGCCACAAGTTCGGTCACGCCCAGTCTCAAGGTTTCCTCGATCAACTCCTGACGGCCAGCTGCTTCAATCAGAGCTTCTCCAGCCCACAGCACCTCACGTGTTTTCTGGAGCAGTTTTTCGCCATCTGCCGTTAAACGCACAGACCCAGCATCGCGTATCAATAAGGTGACATTGAGCGCAGCTTCAAGCGCGGTGATGCGTGCGGATATGTTTGGTTGAGTTGTTCCAAGTGCGGAGGCAGCCGCACGAAATGTGCCCGCATCAACGACGAAAGCGAACGCCTCTAGCTGTTTGAGTGTGATCTGGCTTTTGATCATTTTTGAACCGTTGATAGAGAAAACTGATACTCAGGGTATCTGCTCCAGACTTCTGAGCAAGGCCGTTTCAGAGGCTAGGGGCTGATTGATGCATTCCGAAACAAGACGCGCCCTCTGGACCTGACCCGACGATCAGTGCAGGCAATGGTGACGGGCACCGGATCAACAATGGACCGGGCCTTTCAGGACGCACCGTCGGACGTTTCTGACTTAAATCTATGTGATTCACCTCAAGACCGTTGGATACCAACTTCCAAGTCTGCGGCGCTGGGGCTATCCAATGAAAGCTTGAGAAGCTAGTAACGATACGAACCACCGTCTAGGTGCATTGTATCAATACCTGCAGTTGGTGGGGTGTTCACATTTTTAGGATCGACTCAGTCCAATCAGCGACATTTCTTGTGGCCTGTGAAGAAGGATCCATCAGATCCGCGTCAGAACGTTTGGAGGTGGAGCCCTCAACCATCAGTCGGCAGATCAAAGCGCTTGAGACGTCTCTGGGGACGGCCCTGCTGGAACGCGGGCGCAGAGGCATCCGCCCAACCGAGGCGGGACTTATCCTGCAGACCTACCTGAAACATCAGCAAAGCGAGCAGGAAACACTGCTGTCTGAATTTGATGCGCTCAAAGGGATGCGGCGCGGCAAATTGGTGATTGCGGTTGGGGACGGGTTCATAAGTGACCTTGTTGGCAATGCCATTCAGTCATTCATGGCGGCGTTTCCCGGGTTTACCTATGATCTTGTGACCGGGTCTACCGAACAGGTTTTGCACGCCGTCAGAACGGACCGCGCGCATCTCGGGCTTGCATACAACGCTCAAACGGAGCGGGCCATCCAGACGGCCGTAAAGGTCAATCAGCCGTTGGATTTGCTGGTGAGCCCAACTTCGCAATGGGCTGACCTGTCTGAACCCGTCACCATGGCACAGCTTGAGACGATGCCATCGGCGCTTTTGAAGTCAGGCTTTGGCGTGGGCGATATGGTTTCGCTGGCCGAAAGCGCCCATGGGGTCCGGTTGCGGGCGTTGGTGCATTCAAATTCCTTGGCCGTGCTGCGCAGTTTTGTGCGCGAAGGTTTGGGGGTCACTGTTCTCCCAGCCTTTGTGGTGACACGAGAGATTGCTGATGGAACCATTGTTACAAAGCGCCTTGCGGTCCCCGAACTCAGCAAGGGCGAGGCCTCGGTTCTTACCCGGCAGGGACGGCGCCTGCCCGAAGGCGCAACACGTCTGATACGTCACATCACACGGTCGATGGCCGCTTTCAAGAATACGGGATAGTGTTGCGCTCAGCGCAACGATAACTTCCCTGCGATGCCATTCCCGCAAGCTTCTTATGAACGTACCCTACTGAGAATCAAATAGGCCTAAATTGGGTAGAACGATGTCCAAAACACCCTTCGCTTCTATGGCTGCGGCCTTTGCCTTTTCAACGTCACTGACCGCCCCGGTTCAGGCGAAGACACGGCACATGGCCTCCCAAGGGGATGCAACGACCTGGCAGTTCAAGCGCCGTGAAAGCGTCACCTTTCATGACGGCTCAGTCTTCGGCACCGATGATGTCAACTTCAGCATGGACCGCGTCTAGGTGGTGCGCCACGGAAAGCTGGTTGAAACTGGTCCCACAGCGCAGGTGATCAACACCCCCAGCGTCCAGTACACGCGGGCGCTCATCGCCGCGACCCCCGGCATCGAACGGCGCGATGGACGGTTCCGCACGCCGGTTGAGAAAACTGGTGAGATCGATCAATGGCTGTTTGTCAGTCATGACTTGGCCGTTGTGCGGCGAGTGTCCCACCGGGTGGCGGTAATGAAGCAGGGCAAAATCGTCAAATGTCGCGAAGCCGAGACCTTGTATGATGCGCCCCAGAACGACCACGCCCGCATGTTGCCGGACACTGCACCGCGTGCAACGGGCCACTAGAAGAATGAGAGTAAGGAGCAGATTATGATAGGATTGATTGGATGCGGTGCCATGGGCGGCGCGATGATCGAGAGGCTCGTGGAAAGGGGCCATGAGGTGCAGTGCTATGATGCGATGCCCGAGGCGCGCGCATTGGCGGGCGCCAAAGGCGGCAAGGTTTGTGAAACCATGGACGTTCTGGCACAAAACTGCGACCGGATCATCCTGTCCTTGCCCAAGGCCGAAATCGTGGCCCGCGTGATGGCCGACCTTGTGCCACACCTGCGGGCAGGAACGATCGTTCTGGACACATCGACGTCGGAGCCGGACACAACCAAGCGGATCGCGGCAGAGGCTGCGGGCTATACGTTCATTGATGGCCCAGTGAGTGGCGGGCCAAGCGGCGCACGCGCAGGTACAATGACCATGGTTTTGGGCGGCCCGGCGGAGGCGATTGAGGCCTTGCGCCCGGTGCTTGATGATTTGACAGCAAAGACCGTTCATGTCGGTGCCGTTGGCGCAGGTCATGCGGCCAAGATCGCAAACAACCTGCTGTGCGCTGCAAATCTGGTGTTGGTCAGCGAAATGGCGCGCCTGGCCGAGAGCTGTGACATCCCGCTGGAGAGCCTTCTTCAAGGCGTGAACGCGGGATCGGGCCGCAGCGGCGTCAGCGAGGTGAATTTTCCCAAATGGATCATGAACGGCGCATACGATTCCGGCTTTACCATGGGGCTCATGCGCAAGGACGTGGGGCTCGCCACCAAGCTGGCGTCTCAGGGCGGGCTTGATTTGCCCGCGACACAGGCCATTGCAGCAATCTGGGAAGCGAGCCGCGAATTGCTGGCAGACAGTGCCGATTTCAACGAAATCTTCAAATATGGAGCACCCGAAAATGTCTGATCGCAAAGACCTTCTGGTCTCATTGATGGCCGAACTTGGGCTCGGAACGAAGGTGCAGAGCCTTGTAGGTGGCACCTTGCGGGAGGGAGCCGGCGAGGCCGTGGTGCTCGAAGATCCCTATGCGCAGATTGAACTGACCCGATACCCTGATTGCGGCGCGGCGCTGGCGGCTGAGGCTTGCGATGCGGCGGCGGCGGCGCAGCGGGACTGGGTCGCAGGTTATTCAGCGGCCGGGCGCGGGGACATCATGCAGGATATCGCGCGCGCGGTCATCGCACATCTTGAGCCGCTGGCGCGACTTGAGGCGCTGGTCGCGGGAAAACCGGTCCGCGATTGCCGGGTCGAGGTGGCCAAGGTCGCGGAAATGTTCCGCTATTACGCGGGCTGGGCTGACAAGCTGCATGGCGAGGTGATCCCTGTGCCAAGCGGGCATCTGAATTACACGCTGCGTGACCCTTTGGGCGTGGTGTTTCAGATCACCCCTTGGAATGCGCCGATCTTTACCGCCGGGTGGCAGATCGCGCCCGCCATTGCCACCGGCAATGGTGTTGTGATCAAGCCGAGTGAGCTGACCCCGCTCACCACTGTCGCTTTGGTGTTCATTGCTGAAAACGCGGGCCTTCCAAGGGGGCTGGTCAATGTGCTGTGTGGATTAGGTCCGACAACAGGTCAGGCCGCCATTGAGCATCCAGCCGTGCGCAAGGTGATCTTTGTGGGCTCGCCCGAAACCGGTCGTCGTGTTGCGGTGGCCGCGGCGCAAGCACTCAAACCCGCGGTGTTGGAACTGGGTGGCAAATCGGCCAACATCGTGTTTGGCGATGCGAACCTCAAGCACGCAGCCCTTGGCGCACAAGCGGCGATATTCTCGGGCGCTGGTCAAAGCTGTGTCGCTGGTTCGCGGTTGCTGGTGCATCAATCGGTTCACGCCGAACTGACCGACATGATCGCGGCTGGGATGGACAATATCACGCTGGGCGATCCGATGGACGAGGCCACAGAGATCGGCCCGATCAGCAATGGCCGCCAATTTGCCCATGTCAGCGGAATGATTGCTGCTGCTCGCGGTGAGGGTGCCACGATACGAACCCGTGCTGTGACGCCGGACACCGGATTTTTCGTTCCGCCGACCTTGATGTCCGGACTTGGAAACAAGGCCAACGCTGCACAGACAGAGATCTTTGGCCCGGTGGTCACGGCAATCCCCTTTGCGGACGAGGAAGAAGCCATCGCCATCGCCAATGACACTCTGTTTGGGTTGGCTGGCGCAGTCTGGACGTCAGACGTAGGATGCGCGCATCGGGTGGCCGAAGCCGTGCGCGCCGGTACCTTCTGGATCAATAGCTACAAAGCCATCCATGTTTCCTCACCCTTTGGCGGCTCGCTTAACTCAGGCTTTGGCAGGTCCAGCGGAAGCGATGCCTTGATGGAGTATACAAGTCCCAAATCGGTCTGGCTGGACAGTGGCAAGACCCCCAAGATCGCGTTTGGATATGTCTCGTAATATACGGGTCAAAGCGTGGGTTTTTCGTACGAGGGTCTGACAATGCTTGAAAAGGATAATCCGTTTGGGCACGGCCATTTGAATTTGGTTGCTGACACGGAAATGCTCTTGCGCCGCAACCCAGACGCCGCGGGGGTGCTTGGGATTGAGCCGCGCCGATTTGAGGACTTTGCTGACCTCGCGGGGGCGCTCTTGGCATCGGTCGCCGGTATACCGGGTGACGTTATCCGGCGGATCTATGCCGCTCATCCAAGTCTGGTCAAACGAAGCTGCCGTGACATTTCCGAAACCGCACGCCGCAATTTTGAGCCGGGCGGTGCCGCCGCGACGCTGCTGTTTGCGCGCGGCGTGCATGCGGTCATGGCGCACCGTGTGGCACATCAGCTTTGGTACGACGGCGATCACACGCTCGCCCTCGCGGTTAAATCAAGTTTCGGCCGCGCCTTGTGCACCGATATCCACCCCGCCGCGCAGATCGGGTCAGGGTTCTGGCTGGATCACGGGTTGGGTTTCGTGGCGGGAGAAACGTGTGTGATCGGACAGGATGTTTCTATCTGGCACAACGTCACGCTGGGCAGCACTCTGTCTGACAGCGGCCCGCGGCGGCATCCAACAATCGGGGATGGTGCTGTCATTGGGGCTGGTGCCATCATCCTTGGCAACATCACCGTCGGGGCTGCGGCGAACGTCGCGGCTGGTGCCATTGTGACAAAAGATGTTGCGGCCGGTACCGTGGTTGTCGGCACCCAAGCAAGCCAGGCGGGCGCGGCAAAAGTATCCTTTCAAAACCACAAGGAATGATGGCATGAACGCTGCTTTCGGTCTCGACCACCCTTTGATCGCCGTGCACGATATCGATGCTTTACGAGAGCGGCTGATCTCAATTGGGTTCAACATGACCCCCATTGGCAAACATCCATGGGGGACAAGCACCAGCCTCGCCATGTTCCAAGGATGCCTTCTGGAGATCATGGGCATATACGACGATACGCTGCTTGATGAGGTGCCTGCTGGTGATTTTCGCTTTGGGCGCCATGTCTATGAACACCTGCAAGAACGCGAAGGCGTGGCTTTGACAGCGCTGCACAGCACCAACTCCACAGCTGACGCTGCATTCGCACAACAGGCGGGATTTCAAGTCAGTGGCCATCTGGAATTTGGCCGCGACGTGACACTGCCCGACGGTCACCAAGGGCGCACCAAGACCACGCTTGCCCTGCTGCCCGACCGGACGTTTCCGCGCCTGTCATTTTTCCTGTGCCAGCAACACCGCCCTGAATTGATTTATGTCCCGTCGTGGCTTGAACATCCAAATTCAGTGACCGGCTACGCGGGGGCCTCGATCTTAGCGCGTGAAATGGACATGGACGTTCTCGCGTCGAGGTTTTCGGGCCTTTATGGCACGCCTCGTCTGTTTGATGGGGGCATGGTTTTCGATACGGCCAATGGCAAAGTTCAGATTTTGACAAAAACAGCTGTCCAAGCACGCAACGGCCCGCTACCGGCTGCTGTACTGGCCGAGGGCGCGCCAAGCATCGTGGCTCTGGATCTCACCTACCACGATGAAACGCAACTGGAGGCCTGCCTGCTCAGCTCAGGCGTGTCGTATGAAAGGCAAGGACGCGCGTTTCGGCTGTCCGATCCACAGGCGTTTGGAAACACCTTTCTGAATTTCGTGCCCGAAGACTGTTGATTGTCTTGTTGCGCGAAATTGCTGCGTAAAGGGCGGTTTGAGTTGCCGCGCGCAGGTGGGCAACCGGCCTTGAGATCGGCAACGTTTCACCGTTTGGTCACACAGGCACACATATTGCGTCCAGCTGGTTATCATCTCGCGGACAAACATCTGTTGCAGTCAAGATGACTGATCTATCGGTAAATCCAAACTGCGAATTGAAAGATTGAGCGCTGACAATTCGCCCGCCACCAAGCGCGGAAGAACACCCTGTTCTCTTTGCCGAACAATGCCCCCAAAAGAGAAGAATGGCATCTATCTCTCATGCGTCACGCGACATTGCATGCCAAAGGCAGCAGCATGTTAATCGTAGGCGCTGAAAGCGCGAAGTTGAACAACCATCCTGTAACAATATGATTTAAATTCATAAAAAATGATGACACGTTGGAGGAGACAAACCCAGACCTCTCGACGCTCTCATCGTTTTTGCAGAACGACTGCCGCCTGTCGACAATCCGAAAAGAGCGCTGTTGCTTTCCTTTGGAAAGCAACTGTGGTGCGGGTGAAGGGACTCGAACCCCCACGCCATAGGCGCCAGAACCTAAATCTGGTGCGTCTACCAATTCCGCCACACCCGCACGCAACCGCCCAAGGCGGTCAGCGCTGATTAGCAAAGTGTCACGCGATAGGCGAGACCAAAAAAGGGCAAGACATTAACAAGATGTTGTCATATAGTTCGGATAACCAGAGCAGGTTAAAAAAAGAAAGTGACGCCCATGGAGCCGAAAACGGTCGGGCGCGTAGACGGCAATGATCGTCGTGCGGGCCAATTTACCCCCTATGCCGTGCTGGACACGGGATTGGTGAAAGGTGCAGTTCTACTGACACTTGACGGCGAAATGCCCGTTGAGTTTTTGTCTGTAGGTGACAAGCTGATCACGCGAGACACCGGGATTTCCAAAATCGAACACATCCAGCGCACGACGCGACAGGTACATACCATCGCACTGTCGGCTGGATCGCTGGGCCACACCCGGCCTGAGCGCGATGCCCATCTGGCGGGTGATCAGATGGTGCTGATCCGGGACTGGCGTGCACGGGCGCTGTTCAACTCGGAACGGGCTCTGGTTGCGGCGCGGGCGCTGGTGGACGGAGAGTTCATCACGGATATGGGCATGCAGGAAACAACGCTGTACCAGATTTTCTGCGACGGTCCGCATATTCTCTACTGCGATGGGCTGGAGCTGAGCACCGCAGATGGCGCGCGGGCACGCGGCGCGGTGTTGCACGCAGCCTAAAGCGGAAATCGCGATCTAAGCATCCCTTAACGCGTTGATGTCTTTGATTTTAGGCAGCCTAAAGGGATTCAGATTTTCCGATTTCTGCTCTAAATCCCAAGATCCCTGAAAACCATTGGCAACTGCTCTGGCAAATCCTCGGCAATCAAGCCGGGGCCGAAACCACGTGCGGCCTCCACATGTAGCCAAGCAGCAGCTTCCGCCACTTGGAAAAGATCGGAACCGCCATGCGGTGCCGCGAGCCCCGCGATCAACCCCGCCAACACATCCCCCGCTCCGGCTGTTGCCAGCCACGGTGCCTCCCGCCCAAAGACGCTTGCGTGAACAGATGCCCCGCCATCCGGTTGTGCGATCACCGTATCCGCCCCTTTCAGCAAAATGATGCAGCCGGCGCGTTTGGCAGCCTCCCGAACCGCATCAACCTTCGACATATTCCGCCGCGCGGGCCCTGAGAGGTCGGGAAAGAGGCGGGCAAACTCGCCTTCATGTGGGGTCAGGATCGTGCGCGCGTGGGTCCGTTTGAAGAGCACCTCCGGGTCATCGGCAAAACAGCTGAGCGCATCGGCGTCCAATACCACGGCCGGGTCGCGATGCGCCGACCCTGCTTTGCGCCGCGCCAAAACCTCCAACACACGGTTCGAGGTATGCTCTGACACCCCCATGCCCGGCCCGAGACAAAAGGCGCTGACGCGGTCGTCAGCAACGTCGCAAAGGTCCTGCTGCTTTTTCAAAGACCGCAGCATCACGGCTTCGAGGTGGCAGGCGTTTTCGATCAATGCAGCAGGCGGACAGAGAAGTGTCACCAACCCCGCCCCTGACCGCAGCGCCGTTCGGGCGGCCAACCGACCCGCACCTCCCCGCCCGACACCGCCAGCAAAGACAACGACATGCCCGTGGTCATATTTGTGGCCCATCCCGCGCTGTTTACTGATGGCCGAACCCGGCCAAATAGATTTTGGCAAGGATCGCCCGGCATATGTCGGGGACACCAGCCGGACACGCTCGGGATCAGGCGGCAACCCAAGCATTGCGCGTTCCGGGTCGGACGTGGTCAGACCAATATCGGCAACGACCAGCTCCCGGCACAGGCCGGGCCCCTGCGCCAGATAATGCCCCAGCTTGGGGGCATGAAAGGTCACAGTCAGGTCCGCGATGTTTATCGTTTCGGGCCAGGTCCCGTCATTATCTTCACCGGCCAGCACGTCCAAGGGCAGCGGCAGCGTACCATAATCCAGATTGAGACCTGAGGGACAATCGACGGCGACCTTGCGAATGGTATGAGACTGTTTCCAATTCTGAGCCGCCCCATGATCCAACACCTGTGCCACATCATCTGGCAGGGGCCGGGTCAGCCCAATCCCAAACACTGCATCCACAATGACATCCGGGCGCGGCCCTTCAAAGACCCCTTCTGGTGTAAGCGGAGCAACCGGGTGCGCGGCCGCCCATCTGTCATGATTGGCCTTGGCGTCCTGCGGTAAGGCCTTGGCATCACCAAAGAGATGCACCCGAACCTGCCACCCTGCCGCCACCAACACCCGTGCTATGACAAATCCATCCCCGCCATTGTTGCCCGGCCCACACAGAACCAGCGCCGCATGGGCGCGTTCCGTCAACTCCGGCCAACAGGAGAACATCGCATCCACAACGCCCTGTCCGGCCCGCTCCATCAGCTCCAATCCGGAAACGTCTCCTGCGTCCATGGCCGCCTGTTCAACGGCGCGCATCTGCACGGAAGTCAGCAGTTCTGCCATATTGAATGCCCCTCGGATTCAATTTCGATTAAAAATTAGGCGCTTCGCACGAAAAATGGGCGCAGCCCACTGGTAGTTGTCTTTCCACATGTGCCAAACCCCGCCTGGTGTGGATTCCCCCCATCCAAAATGAAATGACCGCGAAAAGCCACGAGTCATCCGCAAAAAAAGGGCCTTCACATGAAAAAGATCGAAGCGATCATCAAGCCGTTCAAGCTGGACGAGGTCAAGGAAGCCCTTCAAGACGTTGGCGTGCAGGGCCTTTCCGTGATCGAGGTCAAAGGTTTTGGCCGCCAGAAAGGCCACACAGAGCTTTACCGTGGTGCGGAATATGTTGTGGATTTCCTGCCCAAGGTCAAAGTCGAAGTTGTGCTTGACGACGATCAGGTAGACGCCGCAATCGAAGCAATTGTATCGGCTGCCAAGACCGAAAAGATCGGCGATGGCAAAATTTTCGTCTCTCCCATCGAACAGACAATCCGCATCCGCACCGGCGAAACCGGTTCGGACGCCCTGTAAAACACTCTCTCTACCTCAAAGAAAAGGAACACCCTGATGAGCGCATCGGATCTTTTGAAGCAAATCAAAGATGAAGACGTCGAATACGTCGACATTCGTTTTACCGACCCACGCGGCAAACTTCAGCACGTAACGCTGTGCTCCGACCAAGTGGACGAGGATTTCCTTGAAGAAGGTTTCATGTTCGACGGCTCCTCCATCGCGGGCTGGAAGAGCATCGAAGCTTCTGACATGAAACTGATCATCGATACCGGCAGTGCCTATGTCGATCCGTTCTACGCGGAAAAAACAATCTGCGTGCATTGCTCCGTGGTGGAGCCGGACACCGGCGAGGCCTACGACCGCGATCCGCGCGGCACGGCCGAAAAGGCAGAGGCTTACCTCAAGTCCTCGGGCATCGGTGATGTGGCCTACATGGGGCCAGAAGCCGAGTTCTTCCTTTTCGACGATGTGCGTTTTTCCACGTCGATCAACAAAGTGTCCTATGAGGTCGACGCAAGCGACGCCTCCTGGAACACAGACACCGAGTATGGGATGGGCAACATGGGCCATCGCCCCGGCGTCAAGGGCGGCTATTTCCCGGTGAACCCCATCGACGAAGCGCAAGACCTGCGCTCCGAGATGCTTTCCACGATGAAGCGTCTGGGCATGAAAGTGGACAAGCACCACCACGAGGTTGCGTCTTGCCAGCACGAGCTTGGCCTGATCTTTGACAGCCTGACCAAACAGGCCGATGAGCTGCAGAAATACAAGTATGTGATCCACAATGTGGCCCACGCCTACGGCAAATCCGCGACCTTTATGCCCAAGCCCATCGCGGGCGACAACGGCACAGGCATGCACGTGAACATGTCGATCTGGAAAGACGGCAAGCCGCTCTTTGCTGGCGACAAATACGCAGACCTGTCTCAGGAAGCGCTCTACTATATCGGCGGCATTCTCAAGCACGCCAAGGCACTGAACGCCTTCACCAACCCCGCAACAAACTCCTACAAGCGTTTGATCCCAGGCTTTGAAGCACCGGTGCTGCGTGCCTATTCTGCGCGGAACCGTTCAGGCTGCGTGCGTATTCCATGGACCGAGAGCCCCAAGGCCAAGCGTGTTGAAGCGCGTTTCCCCGATCCGGCCGCCAACCCCTACCTGTGCTTTGCAGCCCTTCTGATGGCGGGTCTTGACGGCATCAAGAACAAGATTGATCCCGGCGAGGCAATGGACAAGAACCTCTACGATCTGCCCGCAGAAGAGCTGGCCGGCATTCCAACAGTTTGCGGCTCCCTGCGTGAAGCGCTGGAGGAATTGCAATCGGACATGGACTTCCTGCTGGAAGGCGACGTCTTCACCCGCGACCAGATCGAAGGCTACATTGAACTGAAGATGGAAGAGATCGAGGCGTATGAGCACACGCCACACCCAATGGAATTCCAGCTGTACTATAGCTGCTAATTCAATCAGATAGACGCTAAAGGGCGCTCCAATGGGGCGCCCTTTTCACATTTGTATCCCAAACAAACCCAATCATCGCCCTGTCCCTGCCCCAATTCTGCCCTGAATCCTAAGCATTGGTTACCACGGGGATGAGACGGAGACTGCTATGGCGATTTCAAGCACATCATTTGACCAGCGCATTGCGCGGATCAACAAAGGCGAAACGCAAGACAATGCCGCCAAAGTAGGCCGTGGCCGTAGCAAACAAGGCCGCTCTATCCGAGCGCGGTGTTTCACATTCCCGTTTTTTGTCGGTGTCGGCATTCTGACAGGCGGTACCGCCTACGCCTTTGCAGCAACCCAGCCGGAAATGCAGTGGGTTCTGGCCCTGGCAGGATAAACCACGTCCATTTTTGCAAATTCGCTGATGCGGTTCCCCGTTGAACCTCTGGCAAACCTCGGTAAGCTGCGGCAACACCATATTGCCGGGGATACCGCTTACCATGTTCAAGAAAATGCGCCTTTCGCTTGCTGTCGCCGTCACGCTGGCCGCTCCCGCGGCTTTTGCTGCTGAATGCATCACTCAAAAAGGGGCGTTTGGTGCCTACAAACAAACCCTGGGCCAACAGGCTGCGGCATCTGGTGTGGGCCAGCGTGGACTGCAGGCCCTGAATGCGGCCAAATTGTCGGGCATCACCTGGCGGTTTGAATCCAATCCTGCAAGCCAGACCGGTGTATCGCAAGGCGACCCGGCACGGTTTCTCGCCAAACGCTCGGGCTCTTCTGCGCAAAACTTCGTGAAACAAACCCGCGCCAAGATTGCCCGCAACCCCAATACATTCGCCGCGATTGAACGCGCCTATGGTGTGCCGGCAAGCCTGCTTGCGACGATCTGGGGGCTTGAGACAAGCTGGGGCGGCTATCTGGGCAAGACACCCATCGTGGACGGGGCGGTGACCTTGTCCTCCTATTGCCGCCGCCACCCCAAGTTCGAAAGCCACGCGATTGCCGCGTTGACCATGGCGGATCGTGGGATCATCTCAAACAATACACGCGGCGGGCCATCCGGTGAACTGGGGCATATGCAGTTTCTTGCCGGCAACTGGCTGCGCTACGGCGTTGATGGCAATGGCGACGGACGCGCAGATCCCTACACCGCCGCCGACGCGCTGGCCTCTGCCGCCAACATGCTGCGCCAAAACGGATGGAAAGCAGGGCAGCCTTTCACCAATGGCAGCCGCAATTTCAAGGTCTTGTCCGTTTGGAATGACAGTGGCAATTACCAACGCGCCATCGCCTATGCCGCCAGCCTCGTGGACGGCTGATCCAATCCTGAGAGCAGGCCACATCCCCTGCTCCTTTTTGCCAAAAATACTCAAATGCAACACCTCGCCCTGCGGCGGTGGTGCAAAACTTGCACAGACACAAAGGCATGCCTATATGGCGGTCAGGGTCAGGCCCCTGCCGTCCGCATTCCGGTGAAGTCCTGAGATCAAAACACACCTTCAATCTCGCCGATTGATGGGCAACGCGGACCCCCAGCAACCCTTCGTGCGAGCAGGAGTGTTGATATGACGCCAACAAACATACCATCGCGCGACGCGCTCAAGGCTCAGGCCAAGCGGTTGCGCAGCGATCTGGCCGCACGCGGTCAGGACATGAGCCACGCTCAGGCGCTGGAAACCGTCGCCCATCAGTGGGGCGCGCGGGACTGGAACACGCTCAGCGCGCAGGCAGCGACAGCGCATTTTGGCTGGACCCCCGGCCAACGTGTCTCAGGGCGCTATCTGGGCCATGCCTTTCAAGGGAATGTCAAAGCCGCGCGGCAGTCGTCCAATGGCTATTGGTCGCTCACTTTGCGCTTTGATGCCCCCATTGACGTGGTGACATCCGTGCATTTCAGCGCCTTTCGGCGGCAGGTGAACACCACCGTCACGTCCAAAGGGGTCTCTCCGCAGAAAACCTCGGACGGACAGCCCCATATGGTGCTGGACATGGCTTAACCTTCGGCCCGGGCCGCCTTGATGGTGGCCCGGTTCTGTTCCAGCATGACCTGATAGGTGTGGATTGAAAAAATGACCGCCTGCGTGCGCGGCAGGCGCAGGATGCACTGCCTTTCTGAACGCAAGAACCGCGCCGACCTAGTTTGATTTTGGCGCGATGGCTGATGCAGGTTCCCATCCGAATAGCCCAATCTGTTGTAGCGCCACAACGGCTTGCCCGCTTTTACGCCATCAAACAATCGTTGCACCCGCCGCGCGATGCTCTCGTCATATTCGAGTACAGGATCGTGGATGGTGGTCAGCGGACGCCCCACCTTGTCCCTTAGCCGCCAACTGGCTGGAAAGCATAACGCAGCAGCGGTCAGCACGTGCTCCGCACCGCTCTTTTGCAGAACACAGATGTCTTCCTGTACCAGATGGCTCAGTGTTTGCAGCGGTGCTGCGCGGTCAAGCAAAACAACGCGCCCGTCTGGACAGCGGACCTCAGTCTCTTGCACCCCAAACCCCAACGCAGGCAAATGTTTCAACGCTTCGTCCAACACCTCAAGGGTCGCGGGGTGCGCCTCCGGGGATGTCCACATCACATCCCCTATATTTTCCTTCATTAATTCAATGCGGTAGCGCATCTGCGCCGCATAGGCGTCATCCACGCGCAGCCAATCGTCCGCAGCGCACGGGGCCACCCCCGGCAGCGTGTTGGGTGCCTGCATCTCTTCTGGAATAGCGGTCTGTAAAATGGCGTCCATCATCAAACCCTACCCCGTTTTGCAAAAAACGACATCGAAAAGCGTCGGCGCCAGCCATTCACGCGCGGCAGAATCAGGCAAGCTGTACGAAGAGAACGCACAGGCACGACATGAACCAACATTACCGCGACACCCGCAAAATTGACCCGCGTCACGGCCCTACACTGCCGGATGGCACACCCAACAATGCTGACCGGGTTGAGATTGGCCCCTCACCGCTTGCCTTTGGCGAATGGGAAGCGGCGGGACTGCTCCTGCCCAACCTGCCCACCATGCGCCGCTACCGTTGGGAACGTCTAACCCAGCATATTGTGGACCGGGACTATGGCGGGCTTTTGATGTTTGACCCCCTCAACATCCGCTACGCCACCGACAGCACCAACATGCAGCTTTGGAACACGCACAACCCGTTTCGCGCGGTGCTGCTCTGCGCCGATGGCTATATGGTCATGTGGGACTACAAGAACTCTCCTTTCCTGAGCGAATTCAACCCACTGGTTCGCGAGCAACGCTCTGGTGCGGACCTTTTTTATTTCGATCGGGGGGACAAAGTGAATGTCGCTGCCGATGTGCTGTCCAATGAGGTCCGCGCGTTGATTGCCGAGCATGGCGGCGGCAACATGCGGCTGGCCGTGGACAAGGTCATGCTGCACGGGTTGCGCGCGTTGGAGGCGCAGGGATTTGAAGTGATGGAAGGTGAAGAAGTCACCGAAAAGTCCCGTTCTGTGAAAGGCCCTGACGAAATCCTTGCCATGCGTTGTGCCTCGCATGCATGCGAGACCGCTGTGCGCAAGATGGAAGACTTTGCCCGTGCGCAGGTGCCGCTTGGGCAGACATCAGAGGATGACATCTGGGCTGTGCTGCACGCCGAGAATATCAAGCGTGGCGGAGAGTGGATCGAAACGCGATTGCTGACGTCAGGCCCCCGCACAAATCCGTGGTTTCAGGAATGCGGCGGGCGGATCGTCCAGAACAACGAAATCGTCGCCTTTGATACCGATCTGGTGGGCAGCTACGGCATTTGTGTCGATATTTCCCGCACGTGGTGGGTCGGGGATCAAAAACCCCGCGCTGATATGGTCTATGCCATGCAGCACGCAGTGGAACACATTCAGACCAACATGCAGATGCTCAAACCCGGTGTGATGATCCCGGAACTGTCCGCAAACACTCATGTGCTGGATGCGCAGTTTCAGGCCGGAAAATACGGCTGCCTGATGCACGGTGTCGGGCTTTGTGATGAATGGCCGCTGGTCGCCTACCCCGATCACGCTGTTGAGGGCGCGTATGACTACCCTCTGGAACCCGGTATGGTGCTCTGCGTCGAAGTGCTGGCACAGGCCGAGGGTGGCGATTTCGCGATCAAGCTGGAAGATCAGGTGCTTGTAACCGAGGATGGATTTGAGAACCTCACGACCTATCCGCTTGATGAGGCGTTGATGGGGGGATGATATGGCCGTGTGTGCCCAGCGATGGGCACGCAGGGTGACGGCTCACCTTTCCTATTGCCCCAACGCCTGCCCCAGATCTGCACTCAAGTCGCCTGCATCCTCGATCCCCACCGACAACCGCAGCAGCCCCTCTGGTATGCCGGTATGGGGTTCAATCGTATGGCGATGCTCCACCAGACTTTCAACACCGCCCAAAGACGTCGCCCGGTGAAACAACTGCAAACGCCCCGTCGTTCGCAGCGCGGCTCCTGCCCCGCCTTTAACCACAAACGACAGCAATCCACCAAAGCCGCCGGGCATCTGCCTTGCGGCAATGTGATGTCCGGGATGATCCGGCAGGCCCGGGTATAGCACTTTTTCCACGCTTGGATGGTCCGTCAGATATTCCGCCAAGGCGTGTGCATTGCGCGACATCTCTCGCATCCGGAGCGGCAGCGTGCGCATCCCCCGCAGCAGCAGCCACGCCTCCATCGGACCTAACACCGCGCCGGCGGTATCGCGGTCTTCGCAAATCATCTGCCAGATCTCGGTTTCAGGATCAGCAACGGACAGCGATCCGGCCAGGACGTCGGAATGCCCGTTGATCCCTTTGGTCGCGGAATGCATCACAACATCGGCCCCCTGAGACAAGGGCTGGCTCAACACTGGAGACGCGGCCGTGCTGTCCACAACTAGCGTCGCCCCAACACCATGCGCGATTTCTGCGGCCGCTGCGATATCCGTCACGCGCAACCAGGGATTTGACGGCGTTTCGACCCAGACCAACGCCGGGCGCTGCACCGCACAGACACCGGCAAGTGCGTCGAGGTCAGAGGCTTCTACCTCATGCAGGTCAATGCCACGCCGTTCACAAAAGCTGCGTATCCACTTTGTCGTGCCCCAGTAAATCTGGCGCTGGACCACCACGCTGGCACCGCCAGCCACGGTCCGGAAAACCGCGGCAACCGCCGCCATACCAGACGGAAACAGCCGCGTCTCCGCCGCGCCCTCCAGCCTGGAGAGCAACGCCTCAGCCGCACGTACGTTATCATTGTGATACCGCAGATAGACATTGTCAGCGTTCAGCGGGGCGTATGCCTCATCGCGGGCAAACGTCGTGGCCATATGCACCGCCGGCACCACACCCCCTGTCTGGCGATCTGTCGCACCCCCCGCCTGTGCGGCCAGAGTTGCAGGATGAAACGTCGACTTAGGAGGCAGGGCCATTGTGCATTCTCTTACTGTGTCAGGGTCCGGCCTTGCTATACATCCCAACCGTCACGCGCAATTGCTGTCACATCTGGCCAATCCACGTCACGCCCCCGTGAGAGACGTGTCATATGCCTTGCAAGGGGTTCCTTAATACCCCACCCTTGTATCACCCAGAACGGAGCATCCCATGCCAACCCAGCGCATCACCTTTCCCGGCCATGACGGCAGTACGCTCGCCGCACGACTTGATGTACCGGAGGGGCCCCATCTGACCACAGCGCTTTTTGCGCATTGCTTCACCTGCGGTAAGGACATTCCTGCCGCACGGCGTATTGCAGCACGTCTGGCGGGCATGGGCATTGCGGTGCTGCGCTTTGATTTTACCGGTCTGGGCCATTCTGAAGGCGAGTTTTCAAACACGTCCTTCACCTCCAACGTTGAGGACCTGATAGCAGCTTGCAAACATCTGGACGATCAGGGCATGCCTCCCTCCCTCCTCATTGGCCATTCGCTGGGCGGTGCCGCGGTTCTCAAGGCGGCCTCACAAATGGACCAGATCAAGGCCGTCGCAACCATTGGCGCGCCCTTTGATCCTGAACATGTGACACATAACTTTGCAGATGCCCTGCCAGAGATTATCTCAAAGGGGGTTGCAGAGGTCTCATTGGGCGGACGGCCCTTCAAAATCGGCAAATCCTTCATTGAGGACGTTGCAAAAGGCGAGCTGACCCCGGCCATCGGCAAGCTCAAATCCGCCCTGCTGGTGCTGCACGCGCCCCAGGACAGCATCGTCAGCATCGACAACGCCAGCCAGATATTCCTCGCCGCAAAGCACCCCAAGAGCTTTGTGACGCTGGATGACGCAGATCATTTGGTCACCCGCGCGGCGGACGCTGAATACGCCGCTGACGTCATCGCCACATGGGCCAGCCGCTATCTGCCTCTCAAGCCTCCCGCTCCGCCTCCCGGTGCACCCGAAGGCATCGTGCGCGTGTCTGAGGGTGATCCAAACGGGTTCCTGCAAGACATCAACGCAGGCCCCAACCATCACACCGTGGCGGATGAACCACTGGCCTATGGTGGTACCAATCGCGGCATGTCACCCTACGGATTTCTGTCCGCTGGGTTGGGGGCCTGTACCTCTATGACCATCCGCATGTACGCCAGACGCAAAGGCTGGCCGCTGGAACATGTGAGCGTGGATATCTGCCATGACAAGGTTCACGCCCAGGACGCCGAAACCGGCAGCGGGGACAAGATCGACACCTGGCGCAGACGCATCAAACTGACCGGAGACCTCGACGCAGAGCAACGCCAGCGCCTGCTGGAAATTGCCGACAAATGCCCGGTCCACCGCACACTTGAACGCGCCTCGGAAGTGGTGACCGAACTGCTGCCCTGACCGCCCCTCTTTTTGGCCTTAAATACCGCGGGGAGTCGATCTTTGATCGACGGGGCAGAGCCCCTTGCAAAAGGCTCTACTCTGACCGAGCCCCGGCGTCGGACCGCATCACAACCGCATCCGTGGTCTCTCCACCCTGACCGATAAACCGCACCATACCACCCTTGCGCGCCATATCGTAACAAGCCCAGAGGTCAGACGGCGGCCACATGCTGCAATACTGGTCGCCCCGCACCCCCCAATACCCCCAGGCGTCCTGCCCCGAGAAATAGAGCGTTCGGCCCGATGCACGAAAATCCTGCCATTGAGTGCCGTAATCCAGTGTCTTACCGGTCAATACAGCACTGATCTGGGCACCGCTCAGGGGCTCCCATCCCGCGTCTTCTGCCCAAGCCGCCATGGGCAGAACCAACGCCAGCATCATGCGCCACCCTCGCCTCATACTCCCGCTCCCTGCTTGTTCTTCGCCGCCCGGCAGTCTATGCCGCGCAGGAGCCTGAAAACAGTCACAATAAGGTGTGTTCCGCATGATCCCCCGCTATTCCCGCCCTGAGATGGTCGCCATCTGGTCGCCAGAAACAAAGTTCCGCATCTGGTATGAGATCGAGGCGCACGCCTGCGAAGCGATGGCCGATCTCGGTGTGATCCCACGTGAGAATGCAGATGCGGTCTGGAAAGCCAAAGATGTCGAGTTTGACGTGGCCCGCATTGATGAGATCGAGGCCGTGACCAAGCATGACGTCATCGCCTTTCTGACCCATCTGGCTGAACATGTCGGCAGCGATGAGGCGCGCTTTGTGCATCAGGGCATGACCTCCTCTGACGTGCTGGACACCTGTTTCAACGTGCAACTGACCCGTGCGGCTGACATCCTGATTTCGGATGTCGAGGCGCTGCTTGCTGCCCTCAAACGCCGCGCGCTGGAACATAAGATGACCGTACGCATCGGCCGCTCGCATGGCATCCACGCAGAGCCCACAACGATGGGCCTGACCTTCGCGCGTTTCTACGCTGAGATGGACCGCAACCTCACCCGCCTGCGCCACGCCCGCGATGAGATCGCCACAGGCGCCATCTCCGGGGCGGTCGGCACCTTTGCAAACATCGATCCCGCGATCGAAGAGCACGTTTGTGCCAAACTGGGGCTGAGCCCTGAGCCGATCTCCACCCAAGTGATCCCGCGTGATCGCCATGCGGCGTTTTTTGCCACGCTTGGTGTGGTGGGTTCCTCCATCGAGAACATCGCAACTGAAGTCCGCCACATGCAGCGTACCGAAGTGCTGGAGGCAGAAGAGTTCTTCTCCGCCGGGCAAAAGGGCTCTTCTGCGATGCCACACAAGCGCAACCCGGTGCTGACCGAAAATCTCACAGGTCTGGCGCGTCTTGTCCGCATGGCCGTGGTTCCCGCGATGGAAAACGTCGCCCTCTGGCATGAGCGTGACATTTCGCACTCCTCTGTTGAGCGCAACATCGGCCCGGACACCACGGTGACATTGGATTTTGCCTTGTCCCGCTTAACCAGCGTGATCGACAAGTTGGTGATCTACCCTGACAATATGCTCGCGAACATGAACAAGTTCCGCGGCCTTGTGATGTCTCAGCGCGTGCTGCTTGCGTTGACGCAGGCGGGTGTCAGCCGGGAAGATTCCTACAAACTGGTGCAACGCAACGCGATGAAAGTCTGGGAAGAAGGCAAGGATTTCAAAACAGAGCTTTTGGGAGATGCCGACGTCCTTGCCTCGCTCAGCGCGGATGAAATCGAAGAGAAATTCGATCTCGGCTATCACACCAAGCATGTTGACACGATCTTTGCCCGCGTCTTTGGTGACTGACGCCGGGGGGGCAAGACGCCTGTGTGGCCGGGGCTAACCCTTCGGTGTGCATCCTGCCCCCCCGCACTCTTACGCACAAAAAACAGACAAACTTACGCACAAACTGTCGCAGATCGGGCCTTCGCATTTGAAATATTGCCCAAACGGTGTAGTTTTGAGCAATCAACCAAAAGGAGACCGACCATGAAGATCAAGACCCTTGCGATTGCTGTGGCGCTCACCGCCCTGCCCACGATCAGCCTTGCCATGGGCTGCAACCACGGCAAAGAGAAGCAGGCGATGTCCTGTGCGGCTGGTACGTCTTATGACAGCGCAACACACAGCTGCCTGCCTGTCAGCACCTGAATATACATATTTCACAGTACTTTTTGAGCACGGGTCACATGAAATGATCCGTGCTTTTTCTATTTAAAACAATATATTGCAACAAAAATGCAATATTCACGGTTACGTGTTGAATAAAATTCACCTCTTGAGGGTTTAGAGAATAGACTACCTTCAGACATGACATTCACAGGAGATATTTATGAAAACCCTCATTTTGGCCTCTGCCCTCGTCCTCCCGCTCGCCGCAACGTCTGCTTTTGCCGCTGGTGGTGGCGGAAATGAACCCGCCAAGCCCAAATGCAAAACCGGCCAGATCTACGATAAAAAGACCAAGGCCTGCGTTGTTGCACAGGAAAGCAATCTGGATGTGGACAGCCTTTATGAGAACCTGCGCGAACTGGCATATGCAGGCCGCTACGACGATGCAAAGGTTGTACTGGCTCAAATGCCGCAGGACGATGACCGCACGTTGACCTATCTGGGCTTCACCAACCGTAAGCAGGGCAACATGGACGCGGCCATGACCTATTATGCGCAGGCACTGCGGGTGAACCCGGCCAACGTGCTGGCCCGCTCCTATATGGGTCAGGGTCTGGTTGAGCAGGGCAAAATGGCCGAGGCTATGGCGCAACTGCGTGCCATCCGCGCGCACGGCGGCAGCGGCACATGGGCAGAAGCCTCCCTGCGGACGGCCATCGCAACGGGTCAGACTTTCGACTACTGATTTCAACTTTTCTTCACCTTTGGCGGCCATAACTCAATGGAAATTGGGGGTTTGCCACAGATGAATGAAATGGTGCCGATGACAGGTTTTGCGCCGCTCCCCGAGATATCGGGGGGCGGCGCACCCCGTAAGTTGAGCCGTCGCGCCAAGGCCGCGATTGTTGTGCGCCTCCTGCTGAACGAAGGGGCCGACATTCCGCTTGAGGAATTGCCGGATGAACTTCAGGTCAGCCTGACACAGCAGATGGGCGAAATGCGGCTGGTGGACCGCGACACACTAAGCGCTGTGATCGACGAATTTGCCGCTGAACTGGATCAGGTGGGGCTGTCTTTTCCGCCGGGTATCGCCGGGGCTCTTGATTCTTTAGATGGTAAGATCAGCCCGCACACGGCTGCACGTCTGCGCAAAGAAGCGGGTGTGCGGCAGTTTGGCGACCCATGGGGGCGCTTGCGAGAGCTTGGGCCAGAAGCTTTGCTGCCCGTGCTGGAAAACGAAAGCATCGAAGTTGCCGCCGTGATGTTGTCAAAACTGCCTGTGGCCTTGTCTGCGGAGTTGTTGGGCCGCCTTCCCGGCCCCCAAGCGCGCAAGATCACCTATGCGGTATCACTGACAAACGCCGTAACCCCTGAGGCGGTAGACCGCATCGGCCTGTCTCTTGCCACACAACTGGACGCCCAGCCCAAACGCGCCTTCGATGAGGACCCCGTCGAACGGGTTGGCGCGATCCTCAACTCCTCTACATCGCTCACGCGTGATGATGTGCTCACCGGCTTGGATGAAACCGATCAGGGTTTTGCGAATGCCGTGCGCAAGGCCATCTTTACCTTTGGCAACATCCCCTCCCGCATCGCGCCGCGCGATATTCCGCGCATCATCCGCGAAGTGGATCCGGCACAGCTCATCGTGGCGCTCGCAGGCGCAGAGGCCGCAGGGTTTGCCACCTCGCGCGACTACGTGCTGGAAAACATGTCCGGCCGTATGGCGGATCAATTGCGCGAAGACATTGAAGGCAAAGGCAAGGTCAAACCCGCCGAAGCCGAAGAAGCCATGGCCAGCGTCGTTGATACCATTCGTGGCATGGAACAATCCGGCGATCTGTTGCTGATCATCGAAGACGACGAAGAGGAGTAAGGCATTTCGCTTGCGAAAGCCTGCTTGTTGCTCTTGGTCCTGCGGGCTATGTCTGGCGGACCTTTTTTCAACTGACCGAGCCTGATGTCAGCACAACCGCCCCTTGATGACGCTGAGGTACAGCAACGCAGCCCTGCGTTGGACTATTTCACCAATGCGCTGATCGTCGGTGTGATCCGGCTTGCGTTGCTGTTGCCCTACACCACGCGTGTGCGAGGCGTTGGATGGCTGGTTCAACGGGTGATCGGCCCGCTTGCAGGATACCGCAGACGCGCCCTGCGCAGCCTCGAAATGATCTGGCCTGACCTCCCTCTCGCCCAGCGCGAAGCGATTGCCAGCAAATGCCTCAATAACGTGGGCCGCACCTTTATCGAAAACTACTCAGCGCGCGATTTTCCTGCGCGCATGGCGCACAACATCCCCCAAGGTCCGGGTGCTGCCGCACTTGAAGACGCCGTGGCTCAAAACCGTCCGGTGGTGCTGGTAACAGGCCATTTTGGGAATTATGAGGCGACCCGCGCGGCGCTTGTGGCGAAAGGGTATGACATTGGCGGGCTCTACCGCGATATGAAGAACCCCTACTTCAACGCGCACTACGTCAAAACGATGGAGGCCTTTGGCGGTCCGGTCTTTCCGCAGGGCCGCAAAGGGACCGCGGGTTTCGTGCGCCACCTCAAGGGCGGTGGGCAATTGGTGCTGCTCTTTGACCAACACGTCTATTTTGCACCTGTGTTGGATTTCTTGGGCAAACCTGCGCGCACCGCTGTCTCTGCGGCTGAGCTGGCCTTGCGCTATGATGCGTTGCTTATTCCGTTTTACGGGATCAGACAGGCAGATGGGCTCAGCTTTGAGACCGTGCTGGAAGCACCTGTGCCGCATTCAGATCCAGCAACCATGACGCAAGCCCTCAACGACAGTCTGGCCGCGCGTGTAAAGGAGGCACCCGAGCAATGGTTCTGGGTGCACCGTCGATGGCGTGGGGACGAGGTTTAACCTTACCGCAGCCGTGCTGCCGCCAAAATGGGCCCGGCGTTGTCCTGCTGGATGATCACCACCGTCGGCTTGTCGCCCGCAAGGGCGGTATTCATGCTCAAAGGCGCGCGCCCGTCCCAATCTGCCAAAACGGTCCAATCGTGGACGACATTCGCATAATCCAGTGTTTTGCCGCGGTTCTCGCCGCGTTTGATCTTGGTCTGCTGACGCGGCGTGTAGCGCAACATGTGCACGGTCATCGGTCCATCGACCTGTGCCAAGACGGATGCCGAAATGTTTAGCGTTTCGCCCGCCCGCGACAGATCAAGCGCAACCTTGCTGGGTCGGCGCGCATGGTCCGCTATCGCTTCGGCAAGCTTCATTGGCTTAGCCCCGACAATATCCGTCGATCCGTTGACCACCATTTCAGGCGTGTAGATCGACCGACGGTTGCCCGCAGCGGCATAGGCACGCTGGCGCTCCGCGTGCGCGGGATTTCCAAAGGGATCTTTCCAGCCGATGTAGTCCCAGTAGTCCACATGCAGGGCGAGCGCGATCACGTCCTCCCGCTCAGCCAATTCATGCAGCAACTTGTCGGCAGGAGGGCAACTGGAACACCCTTGCGAGGTATAAAGCTCCACCACGACCGGGTTGTCTTGCGCCATCGCAGGCGCAATCGCGCCAAAAGCCGCAAAAGTAAGCGCAAGTGCAAAGTGTCTCATATGATTCCATTCACAGCCGGTTAGTAGTCTTTGGTTTAGCCCCCTAAATGTGAAATAACCAATCAAGGTTTCTTGAAACACGCGCGAGGTACGGGGTTTCGACTTTTTGTACACCATGGTATACAAGAAAGAAGCGACGTCACCGAATACCAGTTGATCCACACCTCATGGGGTGGCATTCAGCACTCAATATCCAGTAGCCACCACAGCCACAAAGGAAGCACACCTATGACGATCCAAGTCGGTCAGGACACGAGCAACACCCGCAAAACCATCACGGCAGGCGATCAGAGCATCGCGTATTACTCCATCCCTGCCGCACAAGACGCAGGGCTTGGCGATTTTTCCAATCTGCCCGCCGCTCTCAAGGTGGTGCTGGAGAACATGCTGCGCTTTGAGGATGGCAAGACCGTCACCGTGGATGACATCAAGGCCTTTGCCGAATGGGGTGCCAAAGGCGGCAAAAACCCCCGCGAGATCGCCTACCGTCCGGCCCGCGTGCTGATGCAGGACTTTACCGGCGTGCCTGCTGTTGTGGACCTTGCTGCGATGCGCGATGGTCTGGTGGCCCTTGGTGGTGACGCGGAAAAGATCAACCCGCTGAACCCCGTTGATCTGGTGATCGACCACTCCGTCATGATTGACGAATTTGGCAACCCGCGCGCTTTCCAGATGAACGTAGACCGTGAGTATGAGCGCAACATGGAGCGTTATACCTTCCTCAAATGGGGCCAGAAGGCGTTCAATAACTTCCGTGTTGTCCCCCCCGGCACCGGCATCTGCCATCAGGTGAACCTTGAATACCTGGCCCAAACGGTTTGGACCGACACAGACCAGCATGGTGAAGAGGTTGCCTATCCTGATACGCTTGTGGGCACCGACAGCCACACCACCATGGTCAACGGCATGGCCGTTCTGGGCTGGGGCGTTGGCGGGATTGAGGCGGAGGCCGCCATGCTGGGGCAGCCGATCTCAATGCTGATCCCGGAAGTTGTGGGTTTTGAGCTGACAGGCGCGATGATGGAAGGCACCACCGGCACCGATCTGGTGCTGAAAGTGGTCGAGATGCTGCGCGAAAAGGGCGTGGTCGGGAAGTTTGTTGAATTCTACGGCGCGGGCCTCGACACGCTTCCGCTCGCAGATCGGGCAACAATCGCCAACATGGCCCCAGAATATGGTGCGACCTGCGGCTTCTTCCCCATCGATGGTGAAACCCTGCGCTATCTGCGGACCACAGGCCGGGACGAGGACCGCATCGCGCTGGTCGAAGCCTACGCCAAGGAAAACGGCATGTGGCGCGGCGACGATTACGCACCGATCTACACCGACACGCTCACGCTTGATATGGGCACCATTGTGCCTGCAATCTCCGGCCCGAAACGACCACAGGACTACGTGGCGTTGACCCACGCCAAAGCGGCCTTTGCCAAGGAAATGGCCGATACCTTCAAACGCCCCATGGGCAAGGAGGTCCCCGTTGAGGGCGAAGACTATACGATGGAGAGCGGCAAAGTTGTGATCGCTTCGATCACCTCCTGCACCAATACGTCCAACCCTTACGTGATGATTGGCGCGGGCCTTGTCGCACGCAAGGCCGCGGCACTGGGGCTGGATCGCAAACCATGGGTCAAGACATCGCTGGCCCCCGGCTCACAGGTAGTAAGCGCCTATCTCGAAGCCGCTGGCCTTCAGGAAGATCTGGACAAAATCGGTTTCAACCTTGTCGGCTATGGCTGCACCACGTGCATCGGCAACTCCGGTCCGCTGCAGCCAGAGATCAGCAAAGCGGTGAACGAAGGCGACCTTGTTGCGACCTCCGTGCTGTCAGGAAACCGCAACTTTGAAGGGCGCATCAGCCCCGATGTGCGCGCCAACTACCTCGCCTCCCCTCCTCTGGTGGTGGCTTATGCGTTGGCTGGCACGATGGACATCAATCTGGCGACAGACCCAATCGCCCAGACACCAGATGGCAAAGATGTTTATCTCAAGGACATCTGGCCCTCCACGCAGGAGGTTGCCGAACTGGTCGAACAGACCGTGACGCGCGAGGCGTTCCAGACCAAATATGCCGACGTCTTTAAGGGCGACGAGAAATGGCAGGAAGTGGAGACCACGGAAGAGAAAACCTACGATTGGCCGCCGACCTCCACTTACGTGCAAAACCCACCCTATTTTCAGGGCATGTCACCGGAGCCGGGTGTGATCACCAACATCGAAGACGCAAAAGTGCTGGCGGTGCTTGGCGATATGATCACGACTGACCACATCAGCCCGGCAGGGTCGTTCAAGGAGACCACGCCAGCAGGTCAGTATCTGACCGACCGCCAGGTGGCCCCACGTGAATTCAACTCCTACGGCTCGCGGCGTGGCAACCACGAGGTCATGATGCGCGGCACATTCGCCAACATCCGCATCAAGAACGAGATGCTCGATGGGGTTGAGGGCGGCTACACCAAAGGCCCTGACGGCGCAGAAACGTCGATCTTTGACGCTGCGATGGCCTATCAGGAAGCGGGCACGCCGCTGGTGATCTTTGGCGGTGAACAATACGGTGCCGGGTCTTCCCGCGACTGGGCAGCCAAAGGCACCGCGCTCTTGGGTGTAAAAGCGGTGATCGCTGAAAGCTTTGAGCGCATTCACCGCTCCAATCTGGTGGGCATGGGCGTCATTCCGTTTGAATTCACAAACGGTGACAGCCGCAAGTCGCTGGGTCTCACCGGCGAGGAAACCGTTTCCATCTCAGGTCTCGACACGATCCAACCCCTCCAAGAGGTGCCTTGCGCCATCACGATGGCAGATGGCACGGTCAAGAACATCATGATCAAGTGCCGGATCGATACCGCGATTGAGATCGAGTACATCGAACACGGCGGCGTACTGCATTACGTGCTGCGCGATCTGGCCAAAGGCGACGCCATCGCGGCCGAGTAACGCCTCTTCATGCGTCACAGCAAAGCCCCCGACTGCACTTGCGGCGGGGGCCTTTTTCGTTACGCTAGAGCCCATGAAACCAGTGGCCCTCATTACAGGTGGTGTACGCGGGATCGGGCGCGGCATTGTCGAAAACCTCGCGACCGATCACACCATTGCCCTGACCTACAACCGCACCCCTCCCGATGCGTTGACAGCGATCTATCCAGACCTGCTGCCCCTGCAGGCGGATCTGTCTCAACAAGGGACAGCGGAGGATGTCATCGCGCAAGTGATCCAGCACTTTGGGCAGCTTGATGTGCTGGTCAACAACGCGGGCTCCCTGCTCATGGATGCCGATGACACAGGGCAGAACCACGCGGTAAACGTTGCCGCACCCGTTGCCCTGCTGAACGCCGCCCTACCACACCTCAATCGAGGAGCCAGCGTGATCAACATTTCCTCGATAAATGCCGTGCTGCCCGCCATGGGTGCGGTCAGCTATTCCGCCAGCAAGGCCGCGCTGGACACCTGGACGCGCGGCATGGCCAAAACGCTTGGGCCTCGAGGCATCCGCGTCAACGGCGTCGCGCCGGGCGCCATTGAGCGGGCAGAAAGCCCGCGCCCGGCTGACTTGGTCAAAGCCTTCGTGGACATGACCGCCCTGGGGCGTTCCGGCCTGCCGGAAGACATCGCCAAAGTGGTGCGTTTTCTAGCGTCTGATCAGGCGGGTTTTATCACCGGCGAAACCATCACCGTCTCGGGTGGGTACAGGCTCTGATAAGGCGCACATCCCGCCCCTCTTTTTGGCTTTATATACCGTCCACACTCTCATCACGCGCAGGTGCTGGTCAGAGCGGGAATCGGAAAATCTGAACCACTTAAAGCTGCCTGAAATCAAAGATTTCAACGCGTTACGTGACGCTTACTGTTGCAAATCAATCCGATGTCGCTCTATTCGACCATCGCCGCCTGCAAAGCCGGCAAAAACCGCTGCTCATAGTCACTGCCAACCAGCGGCCCCGCGTAGCGAAACAGCACCTTGCCTGTGCCATCCAGAATGAAGGTCTCCGGCGGGGCTGTCACGCCCCAGTCGATTGACGTGCGCCCCCGCGGGTCAAATCCCACACCGATGAAGGGGTTTTCATCATCTGTCAGATACTTGCCTGCATTGGCCTGCGTGTCGCGAATGTTGATCCCAACGATCTTCATCCCTTCCGCCTGCATCTCCAGCAACTTGGGGTGTTCGGCGCGGCACGGCGGGCACCAGCTCGCCCAGAAATTCACCAGCGTCACCTCGCCCGAGGTCAGCATCTCAGCAGTGGCTTGTGGAAAGCCTTCAAGCGCCTTTTCCGGCACGCCCGGGGCCTGACGCCCGACAAGTGTGGAAGGCAACCCATCGGGATCATCGCGGAACATGCCAACGGCGGCCAAGGCCACAAAAGCCGCAAATACCAGCGGTGGGGCGAGCATCAGGGGTGAGATTTTAGCCATCGCGCTTGATCTGCCCTTCGATCTCTTCGAGTGCCGCGCGCGCCGCCCGCCCCCGGCGCACAGTGAGCGCAATCAGCGCGGCCAGCAACACCGCAGAGGCCGCATAGGCGGACAGCACTTCAGCCGCGTATTTCCCCAACTCAGGCATTTACACCTCCCGCTCCATCCGCACCCTGAGCGCCTGTGTGCGGCGCAACCGGATCTCTGTTCCTGTGCGGTAAAGGACCAGAGCGAGGAACAGCAAAACAAAACCGATCATGCACGTCAGCAAAGGATACCAGAAAACATCCGCCACCGACCGTTCCCCTGTTGCGACAGGGATCGACGTGCCTTGATGTAATCCCTGATTCCAGAACTGAACGGCATAGCGCGACAAAACCGCAAAAACAGACCCGACAAGGCAAAGGATCGATGTCAGGTCTGCTGCCGTGTCCGGATCCTCAATCGCCTCCCAGAGAGCGATGTAGCCCAGATAGAACAGAAACAGGATCAAAAAGGACGTCAACCGCGGGTCCCAGGCCCACCACGTCCCCCACATCGGCTGCCCCCAGATCGCACCTGTCACGAGTGCAATAACTGTCATCACCATCCCCACAGGTGCCGCCGCCTTGGCCGCCAGAGCGCTGACGTGATGACGACGCACCAGCCAGATGATCGAGGTGATCAGCATCATGAACCATGCGTTGATTGCCATCAACGCGGAGGGCACATGCAGATAGATGATCTTGACGGTGGAACCTTGGCGAAAATCATCTGGTGTTCCAAAGAAGCCCCAGATCAGCCCAACGCAAACGCAGACCAGCGCCGCCGCCCAAAGGGTCGGTTGCACTTTCGCGCTCAGGGCCAGGAATTTGACCGGGTTTGCATATTGCCAGATCGACATGGGCCTTACTTAATCCCCTGTCCCGCGCGCCTCAATGGGCAAAGCGCCGCAATCACACCACGTTTATCAGCATTCATTGCAACCCCCTGCGCAACACTGCGGCACTTGCAAAAGGCATACAAGCAATGGTGGCAAGCGTGATACCTGCCAGCATCAGCAACGGAGTGGATGGGTCCTGCCCCGTGGCACCTCGCCGCGCGGCCTCAGCCCCAAAAATCAGCGTCGGCACATAGAGCGGCAGCACCAGAAGGGACAACAGCAACCCGCCGCGTTTGATCCCAACGGTCAGCGCGGCACCAAAGGTGCCGATCACAGATAGCGCAGGCGTGCCAAGCGCCAATGAGGCCACAAGCCAGCCGTATCCGGCACCCGGCAGGTTCAGCAGAACACCGAGCACGGGTGCGGCCAAAACCAACGGCAACCCGGTGGTCAACCAATGGGCCAGCGCCTTGACAGAGACCGCCGCCTCAAGCGGCAACGGGGCTGTCAGCAGCAAATCAAGCGTGCCGTCCTCATGGTCCAGCGCCAACAAACGGTCGAGTGACAACAGGCAGGCCAGCAGCGCGCCCAGCCAAAGCACCCCAGGGGCGATAGAGGACAAAAGTTGCGGCGAGGGGCCGACGCTGAACGGGACCAGCGTGGTCACGATCAGGAAAAACGCCAGTCCAAGGCCAAAGCCGCCCCCTGCCCGCAAAGCGAGGCGCAAATCACGGATCAGGAGCGCCATCACAAGAACGCCTCGTCACTGGCACCCGCACGCGAGGTAGAGGTCGCCCGATAGGGCGTCACGTCCAACACCTCCGCTTCAATCCCCAGATCAATATGCGTAGCGATCAGCGCCGACCCACCTTGCGCCAGATGCGCTTCAACGGCGGCTGCAAACATCGCAACTGCGTCTTTGTCGAGGGAAACCGTCGGCTCATCCAGCACCCAGATGGGACAGCCGGTTACCAACAGCCGCGAAAGACCCAGACGCCGCTTTTGCCCCGCGGACAAAGTACCCGCCAAACGGTCCACCAAAGGGTGCAGCGCATAGGCGTCCAAGGCCGCCGTAATCTCCGCTCCGCCAAAGACCTGCGCCCAAAAGCTCAGGTTTTCTCGGACACTCAGCATCGCCTTGAGCCCGTCAGCATGCCCGGCATAGGCGATCCTGTCGGCCGCTCCGGTAATCTCCCCTGAAAGGGCGGGTTGCAGCCCGGCAATGGTGCGTAACAGCGTCGTTTTGCCCGCCCCATTGGGTCCACGCAGGATCAAGGCACGCCCCGGCTCAAGCGCAAAGCTCACCCCCGACAGGACAGGCACGCCTCCGCGCGCCAATGTCAGTTTCTCTGCCTTGAGGGTCATGCCGTTGGTTACACCGGGATCAGGGCGAGCGCGATGCGGCGGCCTTCGCTCAGCAAAACATTATAGGTACGACACGCCGCCGGGGTCGCCATCGCCTCAACCCCGATGCCGGCCTCCTGCATCAGATCCAGCAATCCATCCGGCAAATGCGCGACATCCCCGCCAGTGCCAACAAAGAGCACGTCAATCTCCCCCTGCAATGCCAGCAAAGCCTGTGCATCCTCAAGCCCGCCCCAGGTTTGTGTCCCCTTGGGCCCCGTGATCACCGCACCTTCGATCACCTGACCGCCGATGCGAAAAAAGCCTGGACCATACCCTTCGATGGGCTGCGCGTCATTAAACACGATCTCATTCAGGCGCATGTCCTATCCTTTCCACAGCGGCAGACCGATGATAGCCGATGCCGCAATCACGATATAGGCCACTCGGCGAAAAAGCACTTCGGCCTGCGGATCAAAAAGCATCGCACCGATCACATTGGCGATCAGGTTCGGAATGCCAACCAGCAGCCCCAGCACTGCGATCTTCCAGACCATCAGATCCATCAGCCACAGGATCGGCACCAGCATCAGATCCAACGCCACAAGATAGAGCAGAAAGTTCGCCCGGATCACTGAGATCGGGAGCGTACTGGCCATATAGAGCATGATCACCGGAGGGCCGGGAATCCCTGCAAAGCCAGTCATAAAACCACCCAAGGCCCCGGTTGCGACCACCAGCCTGCGGCCCAGCGCCCCTTGATACCGCCAGCCCATCATCACCAGCGCCAACAACGTGATAACGGACAGCGAGACGATCCAGCCGAAAACGTCACCAGACACGACGCTCAAGCCCCACAGGCCCAGCGGCAAGGCCACCAGCGCGCCCAGAGCCAGCAGCCCCACGTCAAATGGGGTGCCGTCCCTCAAAGCCGCGCGTAGGTTTGGCAAGGGGCCAACAAGCTCCGCAGCCACAAGAAAGATCACAGCCTCAACCGGTGCAAGTACCGACGAGGCAACAGGCATGATGATCATCGCAGAGCCAAAACCCGTGAAACCCCGCACCAGCCCCGCCGCAAGAACTGCCAACACCAGCCAGATCAGCCCTTCGGTCTGAAGGGCTGCAAGCAGGATATCAGGCATCAATGTTCGCGTATTGGTTCCCGGCGTTGGCGTCCGGCTTGGACCAATCCCGCTTTACGCCAAAGTAGAGCAGGATCGCGGAGGCCACGAAGATGGAGGAATAGGTTCCCACAATCACACCCCAGATCATCGCAAAGACAAATCCCCGGATCACGTCACCGCCCAGCACAAACAGCGCGATGAGGGCAATCAGTGTGGTGAAAGAGGTCATGAAGGTCCGTGCCATCGTCTCATTGATGGACAGGTTCAGCACCTCTTTGAGGTCGCGTTTCTTGTACTTGCGCAGGTTCTCTCGCACCCGGTCAAATACCACCACGGTATCGTTCAACGAATAACCCACAATGGTCAGCAAGGCCGCGATGATCGCAAGGTCAAATCGAATTTGAAGCTCCGAGAACACCCCGATGGTCAGGATCACATCGTGGACAAGGGCAAGCACAGCACCCATGGCAAACTGCCATTCAAAACGCAGCCAGATGTAAATCAGCACCGCCCCAATCGCCACGATCACCGCAATTGCTGCGGTCTGGATCAACTCACCGGAGACCTTTGGCCCAACGGATTCGACCGATATGAATTTGATATCCGGCCGCACGGCGACCAAAGCACCTTCCACAGCTTCAATTGTGTCAGTTGTCACCGCTTCCTGCCCGTCCTGGGCCTGAATGCGGATCATCGCAACATTCTGGTCCTCTCGAAACGTCGGGTCAAACACCTCCGTGATGGAAATGTCGCCCAGCTCCAGCGCGTCAATCGCCTCCCGGTAGACACCAACATCCACCACCTGCGTGCTTTCGGTGCGGATCGTCGTACCGCCGCGAAAGTCGATGCCGTAGTTCAATCCCTGCAGCATGAAAGAGGCAAACGCCACCACCATCATCAGGGCTGAAATACCAAGCCACAGCTTCCAACGACTGAAGAAATCGAAATTCGGCGCTTCCTTGAACAGACGCAGACGCATGTCAGACCTCAATCGTTTTGGGGCGTGCCCGTTCAAACCAGATCACCACCATCAGGCGGGTCACAAAGATCGCCGTAAAGACGGACGTGATGATGCCAAAGCCCAGCGTGATCGCAAAGCCGCGTACAGGGCCGGACCCCATGACGAACAGGATCACCGCCGTGATCAGCGTGGTAATGTTGGCGTCGATAATAGCCGAGAGCGCCTTTTCATACCCAAGCGAGATTGCGCGCGCCGGGCCTTTGGCAGTTTTCAGTTCTTCGCGGATACGCTCAAAAATCAGCACGTTTGCGTCCACCGCCATGCCCACGGTCAGAACGATCCCGGCAATGCCCGGCAAAGTCAGCGTGGCACCCACAAGGCTCAGCAGACCAAAGATCATGCCTACGTTGATGATCAGCGCGATGTTGGCAAAGATGCCGAACAGACCATAGCTGGCGAACATGAAAAACAGCACCGCGACGAAGGCCACGATTGTGGCGACCTTGCCTGCATCAATACTGTCTTGGCCCAGCTCGGGCCCGATCGTGCGCTCTTCGAGGAAATCGAGGCCCGCAGGCAAGGCCCCTGCCCGAAGCAGAATGGCAAGGTTCGTGGAGTCTTCCACGTTGAAGTTGCCGGTGATGATGCCTGATCCGCCAGGGATGTGGCTTTGGATCGTGGGGGCGCTGATGACTTCATCGTCCAACACAATGGCAAATGGGGCACCGATATTCTCTGCCGTGTAGTCGCCAAACTTGCGTGCCCCGGAAGTATTGAACCGGAAGTTCACTGCGGGTCGGCCGTTCTGGTCAAAGGCGGGTTGGGCATCAACCAGCTCTTCTCCGGTCACGACCGGCGCACTTTCCACCACATAAAACGCGCCCGGTTCATCAATTGAGGGGATCAGCTTGTTGCCGATACCGGGGTTTGCGTTTTCGTCTGAACCACGGCTGACCACGGGGTTGAATGTCAGCTGTGCAGTGGTGCCGATGATTTCCTTCAACTCAGCAGCGGAGCCCACGCCCGGCACCTGAATGAGGATACGGTCCGCCCCCTGCCGCTGAATGGTCGGCTCCCGCGTGCCAACTTCATCGATCCGGCGGCGGATGATCTCAAGCGATTGCTGCATGGTGCGTTCGTTGGTCGCCTGCCTTTCGGCATCCGACAGGGTCACGATGATCACACCCGCATCGCCACGCACGTCAATGTCATTGGCCCCTACGCCCGTCAGCGTCGGAATGGGTCGGGCCAGACCGCGCACGATCTCCATCGCCTGCGGCATCAAAGCCTCATCATTGAGGCGCACGCGCAGCTCGTCTTCCGGAGATTGCTGGCGACGTACCGGTGTCAGGCTGCGCAGGGCGTCGCGCACCTCGGGCCATTGCGCCTCCATCCGGGAGGCATAGACGTCTTCAACCTTGACCTCAGCCAACAAATGCGCGCCGCCGCGCAGATCAAGACCAAGGTTCACAAGGCCGGAGGGCAGCCACTCAGGCCAAAGCGCACGCTGCGCTTCCAGTTCTGCGGTGTTGCCGCCCAATTCAATAGCGGCAACCGCATCGTTATGCTGCTCCACCGGGCCATAAAACGCATTCGGCAGAGCCAGCCACAAGCCCACCGCACAGGTGAGCGCAATGACAATGCGCTTCCACAGATCAATCTGAAGCATCTCAGCGCCCTCCCAGTGGTCGCGGTGGGGTTGTTACTTTGCCGGTTCGGTCTTGGATACGACAGTCGCGATCGTGGTCTGCACAACGCGGATTTTCACACCGTCTGCGATCTCAACCTCTACCTCGCCGTCGTCCTTTACTTTGACGACCTTGCCGATCACGCCACCTTGCGTCACGACTTGATCGCCCCGACGCAGGGCCGCAACCATCGCCTGATGTTCTTTGACCTTTTTCTGCTGCGGACGGATCAGCAGGAAATACATGATCGCAAAAATCAGAATAAGAGGGATAAACTGTTCAATACCACCCATGGCATACGTCCTTTTTGATGGAAGTTCGGGCCTGTCGCGACCCGGTCTTGGCGTTTGGCAGAACCTATGCACGGGGAGAGGCAGGCGCAAGCCGCAAAAGGGCTGATTTGCGGGCGATTGGGCCGCTTTGCGCGACGCATTTCCACATCTACCCCTGCGCGCCGCTTTGAGGCATAACCCGACCTCAAGCGATTCACTCAATCCAAGGACGCATACCATGCACGACATCCGCGCCATCCGCGAAAACCCTGCCGCCTTCGACGCCGCCCTCGCGCGCCGTGGGGATGCGCCGATGTCGTCTGACGTGCTCAAACTGGACGAGGCGCGCCGCGCCAAGATTGCAGCCGCTGAAACGGCGCAAGCCGAGCAGAACAAGGCCAGCAAATCCGTAGGTGCAGCCAAGGCCAGCGGCGATGAGGCCGAGTTTGAGCGGCTGCGCGCTTTGGTGGGCGAAAAGAAGGACGAGGTGGCTGTGATGCGCATCGAGGCCAACGCACTGGACGCGCAACTGACCGATATGTTGGCCCGTCTGCCGAACAGCCCTGCCGAAGACGTCCCGCAAGGGGCGGATGAGGACGACAATGTTGAGGTCAGCCGGTGGGGCGAGATCCCTAGCTTCGACTTCGCCGCCAAGGAGCATTACGAGATCTCGGGCGTCGCCCCCAACATGGATTTTGAAACCGCCGCCAAAACCTCCGGCGCGCGGTTTGTCATGCTCAAGGGGGCAGTGGCCCGTATTCACCGCGCTTTGGCGCAGTTCATGATCGACACACACGTAGATGAAAACGGCCTCTTGGAGGTAAACTCCCCCGTCCTCGTGCGCGATGAGGCGATGTATGGCACCGACAAACTGCCGAAGTTTGGCGAAGAAAGCTATCAGACCACAAACGGCTGGTGGCTCGTGCCCACATCTGAGGTGCCGCTGACCTACACCGCCGCTGATGAGGTTTATGACGAAGCCGCCCTGCCCAAGCGCTACACCGCGCACACGCTGTGTTTCCGCTCAGAGGCCGGCAGCGCAGGCCGTGACACCGCCGGTATGTTGCGCCAACACCAGTTCGAAAAGGTCGAAATGGTCAGCGTGACCCACCCCGATGAGAGTGACAACGAGCAAAAGCGCATGTTGCGCTGCGCCGAAGACATCCTTGAGCGGCTTGGCATCCCCTACCGCACCGTGATCCTGTGTACTGGCGACATGGGGTTCGGCGCGCGGCGCACCTTCGACATTGAGGCATGGGTGCCGGGGCAGAACACCTACCGCGAGATTTCATCGGTTTCCACCACGGGCGATTTTCAGGCCCGCCGCATGAATGCGCGTTTCAAACCAAAGGATGGCGGCAAGCCGCAGTTCGTGCATACGCTGAATGGTTCCGGGCTTGCCGTCGGGCGTTGCCTGATTGCCGTGCTGGAGAATGGCCAGCGCGCTGATGGCTCCGTTGCATTGCCAGACGCCCTGGGCCCGTATCTTGGTGGCAAGACGACATTGGGGGCCAACGGCCTGCTCAGCTAGGGTCACAGGACCCTTCGCCGTTTGACGCACCGCTTTCCCGTGCTAGCCTGTTTGTCAGCTATCGATGAACGGAGACGTGATGCAATCCTACCGCCCTCCTATTGCGATCCTATGTCTGGTCCTCGCCATCGCCTTTGCCGTCTCGCCTTTTTTGGTGCAGGACTTCTCAGGGTTTGACCCCAACCAGTTCCCCATTCCGCAAGACGACCCTCCGGTGCAGCCTGCGGGATACGCCTTTGCGATCTGGGGGGTGATCTATGGCTGGTTGATCCTCGGGCTGGCATGGGGGCTGTTCAAGGCGCGCCACGACGGACAATGGCATGACATGCGTCGCCCGCTGTGTTTGTCGCTTGCGGTTGGCACCGTTTGGCTTTCTGTCGCGGTCGCCAGTCCCATCTGGGCCAGCGTGCTGATCTGGGTGATGCTGCTCAGCGCGCTTGCGGCACTGTTTGTGGCACCGGTTGCGGATCAGACATGGGCCGCCTGGCCTGTTGGGCTCTACGCCGGATGGCTTTCGGCGGCGTCTTGCGTGTCGCTTGGCCTGTTGGCCGCGGGATATGGGTGGACAGATGAAACAACGGCCGCGCTCATCTTTGTGGGGCTTGCGATTGTGATCGCAGGATTTGTGCAAGGCGCGTTGGGCCGCGCCCCCACTTACGGGATTGCCGTGATCTGGGCCCTGGTCGCAGTCGTGGTCCAGAACTATGAGACCACGCCAATGATTGCCTATGTCGCGGGCGGCGGCGCGCTTGTGCTGCTTGTGCCGACATTGCGCGCGTTTCGGGCGATGTAGCGGACGCCGTGCGGATCTCATCCGCGCATTGCAGTTTCCATCCACAGCCAGATTGAGCCGTTGACCGGCCCCAAAGTGCGATTCCGCCTTTGGATACTGCACCGATTCCTTTCATATTAAGAAAGACTTCCAAGCCAGACCCGAAATGGGCGCGTAAAACCTGTGCGGCTGAAAAGAATTGTGATCCGCTGTCGCCAAACCCCTCAACTGTCAAGTTTAATTTACATTGACGATGTACACATAGAGTGACAGAATGTCGCACATAGGAAGCACACTGATTTTCCTTTTTGAGCGTTGAGTAATGCCAAATCGTAAGTTTGCTTCCTCCAATTAGAATAGGAGGACTCTCATGGCAGACGAAGACAAGGTCTGGCCTACCGGACTGACGCTTGAAGAAGCTGAAGAAGTGCATAGCTATCTGATCGATGGCACGCGCGTTTTCGGGGCCATTGCGCTCATCGCTCACTTCTTGGTCGCAATCGCGACCCCGTGGCTCGGATAGGAGAAACCAAACCATGAACAATGCAAAAATGTGGCTTGTCGTTTCACCAACAGTTGGCGTGCCGATTTTCCTCGGTGCAGTCGCTGTCGGTTCTTTTGCGGTACATCTTCAGGTGGTCAAAAATACCTCATGGGTTGCTGACTTCCTGCAAGGCGTTCCACTTGGCACCGGCGACAAAGTAGCAGCAGCGACAACGCTGGATGCTACAGCAATGGAAACTGCCAAGGTGGCGTATACGACACCAACAGCAGACGGGATGGAAGTGACCGTGATCTTGCCCGATGGGACAAGCGCGCAGGCCATTCTCCAGATGCCCGAAACGCAAGCGTCATATCAGGTGGACCAACTGCCCACCACGATCACGCAATAGCGTCAAAGAACTGACTGAGCCTGCAGCTCGAAACGCAGGCTCAGTCCTAAAACCCCACACAACAGGTTGCTGCCTCCCTCGCGTGAGAGCAGCTCAAGAATTCAAATGCTCGACTACCGGAAATTTGCGACGCAAAAGCTGGCCGCGCTGGGGACAAAATACCTGCCCTTTGCGGATGTTGCCACGCCGGATGTGCCGTTGTCGCGATTGTTCCGGCTGTCGCTCTTTCAAGTTACGGTCGGCATGGCGCTGGTCATGCTTGTGGGGACATTGAACCGCGTGATGATTGTTGAGCTGAACGTGCCTGCGACCCTTGTCGCGGTCATGCTCGCCCTTCCGCTGGTGTTTGCCCCCTTCCGCACCTTGATCGGCTACAAATCGGATGTGCATGTTTCCGCCCTTGGCCTGCGCCGCATTCCCTACATCTGGAAAGGCACATTGTGTCAGTTTGGCGGGTTTGCGATCATGCCTTTCGCGCTTTTGGTCCTGTCTGGCTACGGTGAGGCGGTTGATGCGCCCCGCTGGATCGGACTAAGTGCCGCCGCCCTCGCGTTCTTGCTGGTCGGAGCTGGCGTTCATATTGTCCAGACTGTTGGCCTCGCCCTAGCTACAGATTTGGTGAAAGAGGCCGATCAACCCAAGGTCGTCGGCCTGATGTATGTGATGCTGCTGGTCGGAATGATGGCAAGCGCGCTGATCTTTGGCGCGTTGCTTGAGAACTACTCCCCCGGACGTTTGATCCAGGTCATCCAAGGCAGCGCAGTTGTGACCGTCGCTTTGAACCTCATTGCCGTTTGGAAACAAGAAAGCCGCAGCCGCAGCCGCGCTGCCGCCATGAAAGCTGCGCGCCCGCAGCCTTTCCGTGAGGCATGGACCGATCTGGCGCGCACCAATGGCATTGTCCGGCTTTTGGCGGTGATCTGCCTTGGCACCTTTGGGTTTGGCATGGCCGATGTCCTGCTGGAACCTTACGGCGGTCAGGCGCTGGGGATGTCGGTCGCTGACACGACCAAGCTGACCGCGCTCTTTGCAGGCGGCACTCTGGTGGGGTTTGGCCTCGCCTCGCGGCTGCTCAGCGGCGACACCCTGCCCACGCACCTCGCGCTCACTGGATCTGTGATCGGGTTGCCGGGCTTTGCCCTCATCATCTTCGCGTCCATGGGCGGCGGCACGCTCAGCTTTCTGATCGGGACCTTTTTGGTGGGCCTTGGCACCGGGCTTTTTGGTCACGCCACGCTCACCGCGACCATGCGTGCAGCCCCAAAGGAACGTGTCGGACTGGCCCTTGGGGCGTGGGGGGCGGCACAGGCTTGTGCGGCAGGTATTGGTGTCGCATTGGCAGGCATTGTGCGTGACGTGATCGTTGGTCTGCAAAGCCAGACTGGAAATGACGTGGCAACGCCTTACAATGTAGTCTTCTCAATTGAAGCGATCAGCCTGCTGGCAGCCATTCTGGTCCTCTGGCCCATGGCACGGCATATGACAAACAAGATAGAGATCAACAATTCGAACCCCAAGGGAGTGGAAGCATCATGACGATAATCATTACACGTGTGTTCCCAGACGTTTCAGAAGCAGAAACCGCCGTTCATCGGCTCAACCTCAGGGGGATGCCAAAACGCGATCGACAGATCATCGTCGCTGGCCCCAAGGCCGAAGCCCAAATGAAACGCGCGCAGGTTCATGAGACTGCGATGGCACCCTACGCCAAGCACCTGGCAGAGGGCAGAGCCGTGTTGGTCGTGGCCGCCAGCTACCGCCCGCTGGGGGCGGCCCGTATGACACGGGAAGTTCTGGCAAAGCTTGAAACCATTGAAACCGGTGCTGTCATCGACGATTTTGGCGTTGCATGGCAACCGGAGAAGTCGCCCAGCATCCTCAAAGACCATCCGCTGTTCTTTTCCATTCCCGGGCTGGAGCCTCCCGGCCGCATCTCGGATATGTTTGGGATGTCGACGCTGAAAGCCCGCCGCGCGAAAAAGCCGCTGATGGCCCATGACAAACGCATGTCGCGGATGTTCTGGCCAATGAAACTTGTCTCCAACAGGAAAAGCAAACACTCCGTCATCGACGGCAACCGCCGTATTTCGCGGATGTTCTGGCCGATGAAGCTGATCTCTGACGGACACCGCCGCAAATCGGTCATCCCCGGTGGCGGTCACCCGTTATCGCGCCGCTTCGGGTTCAAGATGATCTCCTGAACCGCGATCACATTAACCTAAACGGCGGGGACAGCGATGTGCCCGTCGTTTTTTTTCAGTAAGCAGGTAACGCTCTAGCGCCCACGGTAGACATGCACCGCGCAGGGCGCGTGGCGCACCACCCGTGCAGTGGTCGATCCCAGCAGATAGTCACTCAGCCCCGGTCTGTGCGACCCCATGACGATGCAATCGATGTCATTTTCCTGTACGTAGTCGATGATCGTGCGGTCAACATGCCCTTTGACCAATTCCCCCGTCAGGTTCCGCGACCCTTCCAGCTTGTCCACGAACAACTGGCGGACCGTTTCAAACCCCTTGGCGATGGTACCTTCGTCAAGATAGGCCAGCGCGGTGCCACTCGGCTCCTCATACACATGCAGCGCAATCACCTTCCCGGAGTCCCCGGCAAGGGCGCGCGCGATTTCAAGTGTTTTGGGGGAAATGTCATGGTCCAGCGCCATGGGAACTAAAATTTTCTGGTACATGGGTCGCTCTCCAATCTCTTATTGCAAAAATCAAGGATGTGGACATCTTTGATCGTCCGGGCCGCTGATGCTCGCCCACCTCCTCAACCTACATACTTTCGGCGGCGATATGCCAAAAATCCTGCGCTCACACCGTGGCTATTGCGCAGCCGTCGTATCTGCCGCTGCCAAAACACCTTGATCGCGCGCCTCAACACCAGCCTCAAACGCCGCGACAATCGCCGCGCGTTCCTGCGGCGTCACTACATCTGCGTCGAATATCAATCGGTAGATGAGCGCATCAGCCTGAGCCGTCACATCAAGGCGCACGTCCTGATAAGTCTGTAGCGTAGCCTCCGTCAGACCATCAGCACACCAGCTAAACCCGATCTGATGCAGCCGCGCGCCCGCGCCTTGCAGTCGTCCGGCAAAATCATCAGCCGCACAAAAGCTATCAAAGGCCAGATGATCCGGCGCAGCCGTCAATCTACGTTCCAGATCCGCAAATGCGGCATCATCGCTTGAAATCGTTGGCACAATCAGGGGCAACGTTGCGGTGAAGGGCCCAAAGACACCCTGCAAACCAGAGGTTTCATAGGCGATGAGCACATCGCCACATGGATCGTCGGCGTGCCGCAGCGCTGTTGCATAGGCTTCCAACACCTGCGCCTCTGAGGCATTTCCGCTCAAGCGGCCTTCGACGACTGCTGCTTTCCCATGATCAAAGCCCATATGCTCTGGCACAAGCGTCCGCGCGCGACGGGCAAAGGGAACAGGCCCCGGAATGCCACGCAAACAGTGGTCCCAGAACGCCATATCGCGCATGCCCTTGGGGGTATCGGGCAGATGTGCGCGCTCTGACAGTGCGGCCAGCGCATCGGGTGGCGCTGCCCCTTCATCGCCCGCCAACCTGGATTTCAACGCGTCCATCAGCAAATGCAACGACGCCCGATCGGCCAGAGCGCGGTGCACCACGACCTGCACTTGGGCACCTGTCCGCGCAATCCGCGCCAGCGCTCCACTGCGCAAATCAAGCGGCTCATCCGCGGCCAAATGGCGCTTGGAAAGCCGCGGGGCCTCACCCATGCTCAGGTCTGGCGGTGCCCCCTGAGGTAAGTCGCACGTCAGCCCAAGCAGGGGATGATCCTCATAAAGCGCAAAGATGGCTTGCTGGATATCGCTGTCTGTAACGTCTTCCTGCACCTCAAGGATCGCACGGTTCTCAAGCGCAATGGCCGCAGCGGCAGAGGTAAACCGCGCCGCATGCGCCGCAACCCAACCCACCTGTGCGTCTGTAAATTGACGCGTCTGAACTTGCGACACACCTGTGTTGCCTTCACCTGAAGGGCCTGCTGTCTCTGCAGCGGCCTGCCGCACGCGCTCTGCCTCGAACGTCTGGGCCAAAACCTTGGAAAGCTCTGCAATCGTTGGCGCTTTGAGGAAATGCGAGACCATGATGGTGATGCCCAGCTCCGCCTCCAGCCGCATCTTGAGCTCAAAGGACGACAGTGAGTCGAGCCCCGCATCACTCATCGGCATGTCGATGTCAGTGGCACTCAGCTCAACTTTCAACAGATCAGACAGGGCAGATGTGACAAATGCCGCGATCTCACTTTCCAAAGCCTCTCCGGTCAGCCCGGCAAGGCGTTTGGCAAGTTCGCTGTCGTCCTTCGCCCCGCCCGCCACAAGCGATTGGAACCGCGGCGCACGGCCAAGTGCGGCGTTGGCCCGGCCGACCTGCTGCCATTCCCCGCGCGCAAAACAAAAGCGCGGCGCATCGGTGCGCAACAACGTGGCCAGCGCCTCTTCGGTCTCAGCCATATGCAGACCGGCCATACCAGCGGTCTCAAGGTAACTGGCCAGTTGTTCGTCGCGCGCGACAAACCCCGCGTCCGCGATCACACCCCAATCCAGCGTGCCCCCCTGCAATCCCTGCTGCGCGCGGTAGTCCGCCAAAGCGTCGAGAAAACTGTTCGCGGCCACATAATTCGATTGCCCGAGCGACCCGATTGCCTGCGCCACGGAGGAAAATCCGACCATGAAGTCTAGGGGCTGCGGCAATGACCGCTCTGCCTGATGGAGTGCCCAACCGCCCAACACTTTGGGCCGCAAGACGTCTTCCAAAACCTCGGGTGTGATCATTGTCAGCAACGTATCTTTGATCACCGCTGCGCCGTGCAATATTCCGGCAAGCGGCGTCTGACGGTCGTTTGCGGCGGCTTGAACGCAGGCCATCACGGCATCCGCATCGGTCACATCAAGCGCAATCTCGCGCACCTCAGTGCCGCGCGCCTGCATCGCCTCAACCGTGGTGCGATCCTCCTCGCCGACCTGACCTGAACGCGACGCAAGCAGCAAACATCCCGCACCTTGACGGCTCATCCAATCCGCGAGCGCAAGCGTGAACCCCCGTGTACCACCCGTGATCAGATAGCTGGCGTTGGCGCGGAAGATCACAGGCTTTGCACGGTCTTCCCGGATCTCAAAGCGGTCCTCGTCAAAGGTCACGACCACTTTGCCCACGTGCTGTGCCTGCGACATAAACCGGAACGCACCACGCACGTCGGACACCGGAAAGGTGTTTGTCGGCAGCGGTGCCAGCGCGCCTGCGCGCAGGCCTTGCATCACATCACGCATTTGCCGTGCCATCAGATCAGGGCGCTCCGCTCCCATCGCGGCAAGGTCGATCACATGAAAGGACACATTGCTGCGCAATGCCTTCATCCCAACTGACCGGTCAGCGTAGACGTCCCGTTTGCCGATCTCAAGGAACCGGCCATAGGGGGCAAGAATGCCGAGGCCTTTGTCGATGTGACTGCCCGGCAGGGAATTGAGGATCACGTCAACCCCTTTGCCCCCGGTGATCTGCGCGATCTCATCCGCGTAATCCAGACTGCGCGAGTTCATCACATGCGCCACGCCCAAATCCCGCAGCACCGCGCGTTTGGCGGCGCTGCCAGCGGTCGCAAAAATCTCGGCCCCTTTAGCCTGAGCGATCTGAATGGCCGCCAACCCCACGCCGCCTGTGGCGACGTGGATCAGAATCTTGTCGCCCTGCTCCAACCGGCCAACGGTGTTGAGCGCGTAATGGGCGGTGGCAAACGCGGAAGGGATCGTTGCGGCCGCATCATAGCTCAGCCCGTCGTGCATCGGGATCAGCCCGTCGGCTTGAATGGTCAGGAACCGCTGCAAACAATTGCGCCCCATGCCCATCACACGGTCGCCCACCTTAAAGCCCTGCACATCCGCGCCAACGGCGACGACATCGGCACCAAACTCAAGGCCAAGGTTCTGCCACGCGGGCTCTGCCTCAGCCTCTTCGGGCAACAGCCCCGTGACCGCCATGATATCGCGAAAGTTCAACCCCACGGCACGCATTCGAACGCGCACCTCATCCGGCCCCACCGGCGCTGTGTCGCATTCAAAAAGGTCCAGCCGGTCGATCACGCCGGGCTGCGGCATGGTCACGGTAAAGTTGGTCTCATCCTTTGGTCCTGCCTCAACCCGGCGCAGCGGCAAATCGCTCCGGGCCCGCAATTTGAGCCGCGCGGCAAGCATCGTTTCATTCCGCAGCACGATCTCTGTTTCAGGCGTGTCGCAGAGCATCACATCAGCGCACTGGCCGAAATCCATCTCAGTTGCAGACAAATCGATATGCCGAAAGAAAAGTTCCGGCAGTTCTGAGGACATTGTCCGCATCGTGGCAAGAAGCGGCGCATGTGCCACGCCTGCCGTTGTCTGGGTATCCCCCGCGACCTGCCGCGCCTGCGACGTCAGAACAACAACCCGTGGCATATGGGTCAGACCGCGCACATCATGAAGTGCCACGCCCATTTCGATCAACATCTGAACAGGCGCACGAACGGCTTCGTAGACCTGATCGGCATCGCTGTCCGCTGTCAAAGCGGCACCGCCAAGCGTCGCAGCAAAAGCCACACCCGCAATGGGTTCGTCCGGTGCATTTTCATCCGCCGCAGCCATCAGCAGATCAGCCAGCGTGTCCGTGATATCAGCACCCAAAGTATCGGGGCCCAACCGCTCTGGTCGCGCGCCCTTTTGGATCAGGGCATCCATCAAAGCGGCTGTTTCGGATGCGTCCGGGCCAAGCACAACCCAGCGGCCAAGCGCTGCGTCATCCACCGAGAGGTCCAATTCAACGGCCTCGAACTCTTCAACAATGTAGTCAGGTGGCAGCTCCGCATCGGGATCAACGGCGGCATCCTTGGGCATGCGTTTGGCTTGCAGGCCGACAACGCTCAGCAGGATTTCACCGTCTTCACCCGCAATCTCTATGCGGCCCCTGCCCTCGGCAATCGTCTCATCAGGGTCGGCCAAAACGCGTACGCGCAGATTGGCAGGCAAGCGACCATAGGACCGGACCTGTGCAATCCCTGTGGGCAGCAAAACGGGTGTGTCATGGCTGCCCATCTCGACCCGCGCCCAGAGGTCTTCAACCAAGGTTTGCATCGCCCCATCAAGAAGTGCCGGATGTGCCATATGCTGTGCCGCACCAGCCTCAAAATCCGCATCCAATGCGACACGGGCTTCGGCCACCGGGCCTGCGCTTTTCATCTCGCGGATCGTCCGAAACGCGGGGCCGTACGCCACGCCGCCGGAGGCCGCCAGCATATCATAAAACGCCACCGTGTCGGGGCGGTGAATGCCGCCCGGCGCATCCTCTAACGGGGCAAGTGTGCCGGGCGAGACAACATCAACCGGGCGCAAGAACGCCTCCGCCCGCAGTATCCAATCCTCACCGGAGTTGCGCGTGCGACTGCTGACCTCGATGCGCCCACGGTCTGGTGCATAGACGGTTTGCATCTGGACGCTGCTGTCTGAGGCGAGGAAAAGCGCCGCGTGAAAGGCGCAATTTTCAAGTTCAATCACCTGTCCGGGGAACAAGGCCTCCCCTGCACCCAGCATCACATCAACATAGCCTGCGGCCGGGAACAGGACTTCGCCGGCATAGATGTGGTCACTCAGAAAGGCCGGTGAATGCAAATCAAACTCATTGGTCCAGCGCGGCGCAGGGCCGGTCGCCTGCATCCCCAAAAGCGGATGACTGGGCGCTTCAAACAGCGCACGATCCGCTTCTTCCGACCCGCTCCAATAGCGGTCGGTGTCCCATGTGTATCCGGGCAGTGGCACAGCCCCGTCTGCGGGCCCGACGATGTTTTCCCAATCCAGATCGACGCCCAACACAAACAGCTCTGCCGCAGCAGCCGCAAAATGCGGCAAATCCGCGTGTTTGTGGCTCATGGAGGCAACAGCATCGACGTTTGCTCCGGTTTGCAATGCGGTGCTCAGTGTTAGGGGTTTGAGCGTCGTGTGTGGGCCAATTTCAACAAATACTGTGCCGCCCAACTCAATTGCAGCCTCAACAGCATCCATGTACCGGACCGTCTGGCGCAGGTTTTGCCAGCAATAGTCAAGGTCCAGACGGCTTTCCAGTTTGGCCGTGACCGTGGACAGGAAGTGCGTATGAGGGGGTTGCCATTCGATCGCGCCCACAGCATCGCGGAGCCAGTCTTCGGCCTCGTCCAGTTGATGTGAATGCCATGCGCCGTCAATTTCCAGCAAACGGATAAAGGCGTCGGGATAGGAAGCCTGAAATTCTTCTACAAACGCAAGGACCGCTGCGCGCTCTCCGCTGATCGTGGTCGCACCGGGGCCATTTCGGCCCGCGATATCAATCAAACCGCTGTCAGGCAGCATCGCTGCGACATCATCGGCGGGCAGGCCCACGGCCGCCATTGCCCCCGCACGGCTGATTTGTTCCCGGATCACGCTGCGCTTGGAAAGGTAGCTGACTGCGGACATCAGCGACATGCCACCGCTGTCGATACCTGCGGTCACTTCGCCGACGCTGTGCCCCATCACCATGTCAGGGGCAACGCCCCAATGCCGCCAAAGCGCCGACAGCCCATATTGCACCGCCGCGAGCGCGGGCTGTGTGACCCATGTCTCGTGGATGTGGCTGTCCGCCTCGTCCTTTGCCATCTCCGCGAGGATCGACCAACCAGCGGCCTTGGCATAGGCTGCATCGAATTTCGCGAGCGCATCACGAAACACCGGCTCATGCGCCAATAGGTCCCGCGCCATGTTCCACGACTGGTTGCCCTGACCTGAATAGGTAAAGACCACCTTGGGCGGGCGTTTGACCTGTCCTATGCGCACATGTGCTGGCATCTCTTCGGGGGGTGCATCAGCGGCAAGCGCCTCCAGCCCAGAGATCAGATCGTCAGGCGTCTCGCAGATCACAACCGCGCGGTGCCCGAACATTGCGGGGCGTGCCGCCAGCGCAGCGGCGACATCTTTGATCGATGTCTGCGCAAGTGCGCCAATCTGGCGGGCCTCCAAAAGCGCCGCAGCCGCACCGCTCAACGCGGCGGGAGACGCCGCTGTCAGCGGGACAAGAATGGGCGCAGATTGTGCAGCCTCTGGTTCGGCCTGTTCCGCCACCTTTTTGGGTGCCGATGGGGGCGACGCCACGAGTACAGAGGCATTGGTCCCCCCAAATCCAAAAGAGTTTACAATCGCCCGGCGTTGCCCGTTCACCTGTGGGAAGGGCACCGTCTGGGTCGGCACCTCAAGATTGAGCGCGTCCAGCGGGATCGCCGGATTTGCCTCCTTGAAGCGGTGGTTTGGCGGGATCTCTCCCCTTTGGACGGCCAGCACCGCCTTGATCACACCCGCGATACCGGCCGCGGATTCCAGATGACCGATGTTCGGCTTGATGGACCCCAGATAGAGCTTGCGGTCAGGGATACGCCGCCCGATAGCCTGCCCGATTGAGCCTGCTTCGATCGGATCACCAACAGGCGTGCCAGTGCCATGCGCCTCCGCAAAGCCCACGTCCTCAGGCCGACGTCCCGACACCGCAAAGAGGCGGTCGATCACATCGATTTGCGCCTCCTGACTGGGCGCGGTCATGGTGCCGGTCTGGCCATCCTGATTGACGGACGTCGCCTCAATCACTGCATGAATGTGATCGCCATCGCGCAGCGCCTTGGCGTAGGGCTTGAGCAGGATAACGCCCACGCCCTCCCCCCGGACATAGCCGTTGGCAGCGCTGTCAAAACTGGAAAGCTCACCCGTGGGGGACAGCATCCCGGCCTTGGAAAACGCAATGAAAGCCGCCGGGTGCGCGATGACGTTCACGCCCCCCACAAAGGCCAGATCACAGGTGCCCGCCTGCAAATTCCGCACGCCCGCATCAAGTGCTACAAGCGATGAGGAACAGGCCGTATCGACAGAAAAGCTCGGACCGCGCAAATTCAGCCGATGCGACACCCGATTGGCGACAATGGACATCGCATAGCCGGTGCCTGCGTATTTCTCATCCTCCGCCTCATTGTACTCGCGCACCGTCTTGTAGTCCGACTGCGACACTCCGACGAACACACCGGTCCTGAGGGCAGATATCTGATCAAGGCGCATCTGCGCATCTTCCACAGCACCATAGACCGATTGCAGCACCAGCCTTTGCTGTGGGTCCATCCCTGCCGCTTCGCGCGGCGAAAGGCCAAAGAACTTTGGATCAAACTGATCCACCTGCGGCAGCACACCCGCCCATTTGGTATAGGATTTGCCCAGCGCGTCGGGATTTGGGTCATAAAACTTGTCGGTTGAAAAACGGTCGCTGGGGATCTCGGTGATCCCACTGCGCTGCTCGCACAGCATTTCCCACAACGCATCTGGCGTATCGGCCTGGCCCGGGAGTTGAAAAGCCATTCCGATAATTGCGATTTTTTCAGCCGGGCCAACGGCAACGGCATCTGCGGCGTTCATGTTCATGTTCTAAATCGTATGCCCGCAGATCAGAAATTTCACCTGCGTCACAATCCCCCAAAATGGACTTTCGCACCCTAAGACCCAGCTGAGCGCGACAATTCCCATAGATATACTACCAGATGCAGGGGAACGCAGCCAAAAAATCGCAAGGATTGGGACCGTCGAGGGAGATTATTGTGTAAAAACAACCTTAAAGTGAGTTCCTGCACAAAAACTGCGCTCCATGCCGATCTCGCCTGTCTTTTGCAGGAGGGTTGCTTGCCGTCACCGCACGCTCAGGCCCAGCCGGTCTTTTACAGCCTGCGCAATCGCTTCCATGTCTTCCGTCGCGTATCCCGCAGCATCCGCAATCAACGTGGCGTTTGAACCGTTGGTGTCTGGCCCGATCAGGAATTCAATCTCGAACTCGCTTTCGTTCTCGCCCGGCAGTGGCACACGTTCCAACGTGATATGACCCAGCAACAAGCGTTCCTCGCGGCCCTTTTCAAAGAGTTTGCCAAAGGGAGAATTGGCCAGACGTCCCTTGGGGTATGAGATATGCACATGAAAGCGCATCAGCGCCATATCCGCCTGCGCAAAGGCCTGTGTGATCAGACCCTCAGGCGCAAACGCATGGGTGGGCAATTGGGCGGACCCTTCGGCGATCTGGTCCGCCACCCAGCGCGCACGACCGTCAATATCCGTGGGATCAGACACATAGCGGGTCATGAACTGCTGCATGTCCGCGCCGACAAACCCAGACATCGCGGTGTCCTGTCGGCCCAGCACCGAATGGATCAGTACCTGCTCCTCGCCCCCCATCAGGCACATTGTCTCCGAGAACGCGGCATGCAAGAGCGCATAGGCCGAGACACCCGTGGCCTTGGCCCGTGTCTCAAGCGCGGCGGCCTGTGTGCGCGTCAGAATATCGGCCAAGCGGATCGTTTTACCCGCAGTTCGAGGCGTCAAATGTCCAAGACCCTGTTTTGTCCGCCCCAGCATCAGATCCGCCGGTAACGGCAGCAGCCGCTCTCGCCAAAACACTTCCTTTTCTTCCACACGCTCTGCCAAGCGCTGATTGCGCAAGGCGATGAAATCCGCATGAGACGGCGGTGCCTCGCTCAGCGGCATGTTCAGCACGATCTTGAGCAATTCTTCGATCATCACGGCGATGCTGTATCCGTCGATAATGCTGTGATGGGCGCGGGTCAGTACCACGTCGCCCCCCTCGCATCCCTTGAGCAGTTGCATCTCAAAAAGTGGATCGCTGAGCGCATTCATCGGTGCCAGAGCACGGGCGAGAATGGTCGCTTCTTGCGCATCTGGAGTCATGCCTGCGAGGTCTTCAATCATCAGGCCCGTCGCGTGTTTGGGCAAGATTTCCGCCTGCCACCGCCCCTGCCGCTCAACAAACTTCAGCCGCAGGGAATCGTGCCGCGCGGTGAGCCTTTCAAAAGCACGCCTGAGCGTTCGGGCGGGCACTGCGGGGCCAATCCGAAATGCCCAACGGATCGTTTTGTGCTGGTCGAAATACGCCGAGGTTTCCGGGTCAAGTGCGGCTGTGATCATCTGCGCCTGATAGCTGCTGACCGGGGCAAACCTGTGTGCTGTGGGCGGGGGCAACGGCACCATGCGCGGTCCTCATCTGCTGGCGGGAAAGTCTTGCCCCTTAGCTACGCGGCAACGCGTCGGTTTCCAACCTGAAATCCAGCGCGCTACCACGCATCAGGATAGCGTCCCGATGGCGTTGCGGGGCACGCGGCAGCAAATGCGCGGGCGATCACATCGCGTGTCTCAGCCGGGTCAATAACGGCATCAAATTCCAGAAAGCTGGCCGCGTTCAGCGCCTTGCCGCGGGCCAACATCTCATCCACCAGCCGCTGAAATTCGGCCTCCCGCGCAACCGGGTCTGCGATCGAGGCAAGATGCGCACGGTGACCCAAACGCACCGCCCCTTCGATCCCCATCGCGCCAATCTCTCCCGTTGGCCAGGCGCAGCAATAGTTGGGTCGGTCAAACCCTCCCCCCGCCATCGCCATCGCCCCCAGCCCATACCCTTTGCGCAGGATCACGGTCACCATCGCCTGCTGGAAATGCGCGCCCGCCAGAAACAGGCGCGACACGTGGGCGACCTGCCCGGTTTCCTCAACCTCTGGCCCGACCATGAAACCGGGCGTATCGCACAGCGTCAACACCGGCAGCCCCCATGCGTCGCAAAGCTGCAAAAACCGCGCGCCCTTGTCCGCAGCGGCGGCATCAATCGCCCCACCAAGGTGCAGCGGATTGTTCGCCAGCAGACCAACCGCCTGCCCTTTGATCCGCGCAAAGCCAGTGATCATGCCCAGCCCAAATCCACGACGCATTTCGGTGAACGTTTCGGGATCGGCCAAAGTTTCGACAACGCCGCGCATGTCATAGGCCTGAATACGGTCGGCGGGAATGGCCTCTCGCAATGCGGTCTCATCCCTCTGGCGCGGCTCCGCTTCCGCCTGCAACCCCAACACCGTCTTGGCCACGGCAACAGCAGCGGCCTCATCTTCTGCCAGATGATCAATCACGCCATTGGCCACCTGCACCTGCGGCGGGCCAATCTCTGTCGGCTTGAACACACCCAGGCCGCCGCCCTCAATCATCGCAGGGCCGCCCATCCCAATCCAACTTTGCTGCGTTGCAATGCGCAGATCACACACGCCAAAGAGCGCCGCATTCCCGGCAAAGCAATAGCCCGCCGCGATGCCGATTTTCGGACCTTTGTGGGTGGCAAAATGGCGAAAGGACGTGATGTTCAACCCCGCAGCCATCAAATGCTCGGTGTCGTAGTCGTTGGGCCGCCCCCCGCCGCCTTCGGCAAAAAGCACAATCGGCAGCGCGTCCCGCCCCGCGACTTCAATCAGGCGGTCCATTTTCTTGTGGTGAAAGTACCCTTGGGTCCCGGCCAGTACGGTATAGTCCACGGCCATCACCCCGACTTGGCGTCCTGCCACGGTTCCTGTGCCGCAGATAATACCGTCTGCCGGGGTCTGAGCGTGCAACGCGTCCAAATCGCGCCGGGAGCGTTGCGCCGCCACGGCCAAGGCTCCATACTCAACAAACGACCCCGCATCCAGAAGGTCCGCGATATTCTCACGTGCGGTGCGCAAACCTTTTGCATGGCGTTTGGCAACTGCGTCAGGTCGGGCGGCATCCTGCAATTGTGCCATGCGCGCAGTGAATTCACCAAGGGCCGGCCCGCTTGTGTCTGGACTGGCCTCAGCAGGACCGCCAAGCTCTGCAGGCTCCAGCACGACCAGCACATCACCGGCATCAAGCTCTTGCCCAGCTGCAATGCGGATTTCGCGGACGATACCGCTGACAGGGGCGCGCATGTCGTGGCGCATTTTCATCAATTCAGTGGCCAGCAGGATCGTTCCCTTGGGCACTTCCTGTCCCTCAGCCACACAGACCTCAGCAACAACAGCGCGGCTTTCTGCTTTGATTACGATCACTTGCACATCCTCAGCCCTGCGGCCGACCCGCTGTCAGCCCTTGCATGACGTGATAAGGAGTGCGGCCTGCTGCGTCCAGTGACCCGCTGCGTCAGGTCTGGGCCGCGCGAGCATCCTTGGCGGTGCCAAAGCTGGGCAGGTCGGCTGCGGTCTTGCCATGTGCGGCCATCAGCGTATCCCGGACAAACGCAATATGCGCGGTCTCTTCGATGATCTCAGAAAGGTATTGCGCCGCCGTCAGCGTTTTGCCGACCCCGATGGTGCCGTGATTGGCAAGCACAGCGGCACGCACGGAGGTGTCTTGAAACACCGGGCTGATCTCAACTTCGGTCTGCGGGCCGCCATTGTCCGACAGCGGGATCAAGGGCATGCGGCCGATCTTTTCGATGGTCTGCACGGTGAGGCATGGGATTTCGATGCCCGCGCTTGCAAAACCCGTGGCCCAAGGGCTGTGGCAATGCACAATCGCATTGATGTCGGGCCGGATGCGATAAAGGTCGAGGTGAAAGTCCATGTCTTTGGATGGTTTGAATGCCGAAGGTTCAACCCGACCATCCAGATGCACCACCTGAAGATTGTCGCGGCTGCATTCGGCAAAACCCACGCCTGATGGTTTGATGACAATCGCCGGAGCCGAGGACAGTCGCACCGACAGGTTTCCACCCGCGTTGGTTTGCAAGCCAAGATCAAAGCATCGCCGCGCGGACCAGATCAGCGCGTCTTTCTTGGCTTCGATGTCGGAGGGGTCAAGCATGAGCTTCTTCCTTTGTTATGTCGTGCAACGCGTCTGCGGCAGCCTTGGCCACGGCTGCGTCATTGATATGTCCATCCACCCGGGTCAGCGGCACATGCGCCTCAAGCGTCTCAGCAAAGACCGCCCGCAACGCTGCGTTTTCGATCGCGCCACCGGGGCGGTCCTCTGATGAAAAGCCGCCCATTGGGATCAACACGCGCACAGGGCCCTGAGCCTCGGACAGCGCTCTGCCCAAAACATCCGCGCACTGGCTGATTTCCTCGGGCGTGCATTGCACGTGGGTAAAAAGCGGTGAATGTGCATAGTGCGGGCGGTTCCTGAACCGCTCCGGCATCAATGCCGCTTCCCCCAGGCCGATAAAGTTCACACCGCCGGGCAACACCACACGCGGCAAATGCCCCATCGCGGTAAAGCGTTCCGGCATATCGGCATTCACCCCGGCAATGTAACAGCGGGTCAGCTCATGTGGGGTGTAATCCACGGTGGCCATAAACGCGCCATCCCTGGCCCAGCGGGCAAAGGCCGCGCCGCCAAATCCGTTGGCATGAAAGACAGTCACTTCTTCTCCGCGCCCGCGCAGCAAATCGCACAAGTGGTCCGTCCCCGGCCCCGTAACCCCAAGGGAGGTCACCCCGATGGATTTGCGGACCGACGCGGCACCTGTGGGCAGCGTCGCATGATAAAGCCCTGCCGTGATTGCCGCCGCCTGATCCAAGGCACCTCGTGTGGTCGCATTCAATCCGCACAGGTCCGCCACCGTCGGTACAATCACAATTGAGGTGTCCGCAATCATGTAGCGGGGATCAAACGGGAGGGTCGTGGCCAGCACCTTGGGCATTGAGATTGGCAAAGAGCGCAGGACATTCAACGCGATTTGTCCGCCCGTCCCACCCCCAATGGCGACAACCATGCGCCTGCCTGTGACCTTGGTTTCCGCAATCTCAGCGATGGCGCGGTCCACCGCGCGCGCCATGCCTGCGACTTTCTGAGCTGGCGACCATTGCACGCCGGATGCCCGCAGAGAGATGTCGCAGCGCGTGACATCTACCCCCAAAGCGGTCAGCGCGTTGATCAGGTAGTCCGCCTCCTGCGCCTTGGTGTCGTAGGTGGCCAGCAACAAAACAGCCATAAGATCAACCTTTGACCGCGCCAGCGGTCATGCCCGTGATGATTTGACGACTGGCCACAAAGGTGAAGATGATCGGCGGAATGGCCAGCAACATGCCCGTGGCCATGATCACGCCCCAGTCGATGTCAAACTCTGTCAGGCTGTTCACAATCGTCACAGGCACCGTTCGGCTGTTGCGGTCAGCCAAAGCGTTGGCGAGGAGGAATTCGTTCCATGCCACCCGGAAGGTAAAGATTGACGCCGCCGCGATGCCCGGCTTGATCAGTGGCAACACCACGAGGAAGAACACGCCAAACGGTCCCGCCCCGTCCATTCTTGCGGCTTCTTCCAATTGAATGGGCACCTGCACAATGAAGCTCTGCAAGATCCAGATTACGAAAGGCAGGTTCAGCGCTACATAGACAAGGATGATCCCGCCCCGCGTGCCATCAATGCTGAACTGAAACGTCCAGATGCCGAACACCGGGACCAGCAAGACCGCAGGCGGCACCATGCGCATCATCAGCGTCCAGATCGACACCACATCGCGTCCCATGAACCGGAACCGCACGAGCGCATAGGCCGCCATTGTCCCGATGATCAGTGTGATCGCGGTTGAGATCAGCCCGATGATCAGGGAGTTCATCAACGCGCGCCCAAAGGTTGGATCACACCGCCGCAGATGCTCCGGCTTGTACCACAGGAAATCGCACAACGCCGTCTCATAGTTGCGCAAGGTCGGCATGAACAGCAAGCTGGAGCTGTCAGACATGATATCCACGTTCAGCTTGAGCGACGTGACAAGCATCAGGTAGATCGGCCCAATGGCCATCACCACCAGACAGATCAGCAGCACATAGAAGGCGGGATTCTGGCGGTCGTAGACTTTGGTACTCATGCCTCTTCCTCCACCTTGCGCATCCGCGCGACGCGCGCCTCTTGCGCCTTGTTGTAAATGAACATCGCAAACGTCAGGATCAGCAGAACTATCAGCAGCAGGTTTGACATCGCCGCCGCCTCGCCCAGTTCGCGAAACTCAGACGCGGTGCGGTTGATCCTGAGCGACAGGATCTCGGTCGACAAGCCCGGCCCGCCATTGGTCATCACAAGGATCACCTCCAGCACCTTAAAGCTGTCGATGAGCCGCAAAAGCAACGTCACAATCAGGACCGGCAACATCAATGGCAGCTTGATATAGACCACCTGCTGCCAGCCCGTGGCCCCGTCAATCTTGCTCGCCTCAATGGCCGAGGACGGCAACGATTGCAGTGCGGCCAGCGACAGGATGAAGATGAACGGCGTCCATTGCCACACATCCGCGATGATCACAGAGGCAAAGGCCCAGTTGCCATCCGAGAGCCACGGAATGCTGTCAAAACCCCATGATTTCAGCGTCTTGTTAAATATCCCGACCGTGGGGTGATACATGTATCGCCACATCAGACCGACCACGATGGGGGCAATCATCATCGGCAGAATGAAAAGCGTGCGCAGCACTGACATGCCGCGAATGTTACGGTCCAACAGCAACGCGAGACCAACGCCAAGGATCATTTCGACCGTCACAACAATGCCCGCGAACTTCAGCGTGACCCACATGCTTTCGCGAAAGGCGTCGTCGCTAAAGAGCTTGATGTAGTTGCGCAGCCCGACAAAGTCCGCCTCGCCGATGCGCTGGCTGGGGTTCCAGTCCAGAAAACTGGCGTAGATCATATAGCAAATGGGATAGAACAGCGCGACGGCCAGAACGATGCCAGCCGGGGCCAGAAACAGGTAGGGGGTCAGCCGATTGGCGCTTGAGGTGCTCATGAACCGGGGGCCTCTGGACGGATATCGGAAAGAAGGATCAGGCCGATGCAATCTGCACCGGCCTGACGGAGAAAGGCGTTACTGCCAGGTGTAGTACCCAGCCTCTTCCATGATCGCGCGGGCGCGCTCGGCAACCCCGTCCAGTGCCTCTTGCGGGTCCAGCCCTTCGGTCAGAACCTGAGACATCGTGGTACCGATATCGGCGTTGATCTTGCCCCACGTCGGGATGATCGGGCGCCAATCAGGGTCGGCATACTTCAGCGCTTCACCAAAGGTCGCGGAATACGGATACTTCGCATTCAGCTCCGCGTTCTCATAGGTGGAGAAACGTGAGGGGTTGCCGCCTGCCATCGCAACGGCCAGATCCCCTTCCTTGGAGGTCAGCCACTGCATCAGGAGAAATGCGGCTTCCTTGTTTTGCGCGTTCGACGGGATGCCGATGCCAAATCCACCGGTCTGGCTGCCCCGGCGTACCCCCTCGGGATGCAGGGCATAGCCCACCTTGCCTGCGACTTTGGACTGACTTGGGTCCTCAAATCCTGCGGCAAAGGCGATGGAATCCATAAACATGGCTGAGCTGCCCTGCTTGAAAGAGGCTGCCGCTTCTGCCGGACCAAAGGTCTGGGAGCCCTCGGGGCCGCAATCCACAATGGTTTTCAGCGCATTGGCCGCGGCCACGCCTGCTTCATTGTTGATGGTCGGGTTCCATTCATCGTCAAAGACGCGCCCGCCCAAGGGGGCCAGATGCAACAGGAACGCGTGGCTGGCCTGGTGACCGGACGCCGCGCGCGATGCCATGCCGCCCATGCCCGACTCAACCTCAGGGATTTTGCACGCCGCATCGAGCAGTTGGTCGTAGTTTTGCGGCACGTCGATGCCGTGCTTTTCAAAGATGTCCTTGCGGTACGCAAGCACGGATGTCTCCGACCCGAAGGGGATACCAAAGAGCGATCCTGTTGGCCCCGGCAGATACCCTTTCTTGCCACCCGCCACGCCGATGTTCTGCACATAGCCGTCAATCAGGTCATCGGCGTCATAAGCCGGGTTGGCCAGCTTGGGATTCATGAAATATTTGGCAAGGTTTTCCAGTTGGTCGGCATAGACATAATCCGCCTTGGAAAAGACCACGTAAGCGATCAGATCGTAATCGCCCTCGTCCTTGGTCAACTCAAGCGTCTGGCGCTCCCGCATCTTGAGGTATTGCAGTTGATCGACCTCGACGGTGATGCCTGTCTGTTCTTCAAACTCGGGCAGCACGTCCAGCACGGCATTGTAATGTGGGTGCGCGGGAAAGTTCACAACCAGCGTTGTGCCCTCATAGGGTGCATAGACGTCCGCTGTGTGCCCATCCGCAAACACGGCACCCGTGTAGCTCATGCTGACCGCGACAGCCGCGGACCAGATTTTCGTTTTGGTGTGTTTCATGTCATCCTCCCAGATGGTTGCAGGCGGCCGTCAAAGCGCCGCCTCTGTTTGTGGATCAAAGAGATGAACCTCATCCCCCTGCACCGTAAATTCGCGTGTTTCACCGGCCTTGATCGGGGCAACGGTACTGACTTCAATCGACACCTGCTGGTCCCCCAACTTGGAGATCAAAACCGATTGCGCGCCGATGTACTCTGACAGGATCACCGGCATTTTCAGACCGCCGGGCCCTTCGGCAAAGCTGCTGGGGCGGATGCCAAGTGTGACCTTGCGGTCTTTGTGCGCTTGCAGGCTGGCCTTGCGCGGATCAGGCAACGGGATGTCAAATCCGTCACCTTTGGCGATCAGCGCTCCGCCCTCCTCCGTCAGCTCCGCCGCCAGAAAATTCATGGTGGGCGAACCAATAAAACCGGCAACAAACTGGTTCGCGGGACTGCGGTACAGCTCTTCGGGTGTGCCTGCCTGCATGATTTCGCCAAACTTCATCACAACGATCTTGTCGCCCAGCGTCATCGCCTCAACTTGATCATGGGTCACATAGATCATGTTCTTGCGAATGCGCTGCGACATCAGGGCCAATTCGGCGCGCATCTGACCGCGCAGCTTGGCATCAAGGTTGGACAGCGGCTCATCAAACAGAAACGTGCCCGCATCCCGTACCAGCGCCCGACCCATTGCAACGCGTTGACGCTGCCCGCCCGAAAGCTCTGCAGGTTTGCGATCCAGATAGGCCGTAAGGTCGAGCGTCGCCGCGACCTCCCTCACGCGCGCCTCAATGTCGGATTTGTTCATCCGCGCCAGCCGCAGTGCAAAGGACATGTTTTTCGCCACGTTCATGTGCGGATAAAGCGCATAGTCCTGAAAAACCATCGCCAGATCGCGCTCTTTCGGCTCAAGCCGGGAAACGTCGCGGTCGCCAATCATGATCTGGCCATTCGTCACGCTTTCCAAGCCTGCGATCATCCGCAAAGTGGTGGATTTGCCGCACCCGGAGGGGCCGACAAGCACCGTAAACTCCCCATCCGCCATCTCAAGATTGAGGTCTTCAATGACCGTTACCGCGCCATAGTCCTTGCGCAGGTTTTGCAACCGTATCTCTGGCATGGCCGTCACTCCCTCACTTGGCGCAAGGGAATATCACTTTGTATACAAACGCAACCAAAAATATCCAGAACTGCGGTTTTGCTGGTTTTCATGGGCTTTGCGTGATAGAGATAGCGGTACAGCGGTATATTCTAAGGAGCCACTTATGGAGCGCACTGCCCCCTCGCCCCGCGAATCGACAGCGCAAAAGATTGAGACCGCCCTGCTGGATGACATCGCCGCTGGACTGCTGGAACCGGGAGAGCGGCTCGATGAAACCAAACTGGCCGAACGATTTGGCGTCTCGCGCACCCCCGTACGCGAAGCGCTCAGCCGACTGACCGCCCAAGGTGTTTTGGTGGCCGGTGAAAAACGCGGCGTTCGCGTCGCCCAATATTCGCGTGAAGAGCTTGCGCAAATGTTCGAAGCCATGCAGGAAATAGAGAGCATTTGCGCACGTTTAGCCAATCAGCGCCTGACATTGCTGGCGCGTTCGGAGATTGAAGCAGCTCAGGAAGATTGCGCGACTGCAGCAGACGCAAACGACCGTATCGCCTACATCAAAGCGAACGAGGCGCTGCACATGTCGATCTACCGCGCCACCGACAATCCCTATATCCGCGAACTGGCGTCAGACTTTCGCCGCAAGACAGGCCCCTTCCGCGCAAAGAAGCTTCAAACCCAAGAAGACCTGCGCGCCTCTGTCGCCAATCATGTTGACCTGCTGGCCAAGATTTTTTCCGAGGATTCACAGGTTGCCGTAGACGGTATGCGCAAACACATGACAGAGAGCTTTATGCGTGTTCTCGCCGTGAATGGGTGATCGAATAGGCCATCCAACGAAAAGTTCTCCCTCAAATGTAGACACTCAGTCGTTTTTGTATACAAAGGAGTCGACTCGCATGTGGAGGACCCGATGGGCGTTGCAGAAACCAAGATTTATCCGATCAACACAGGCTGGCTTGAGGCAGACCTTGGCACCTATATCTTCTGGAAAGGGCCTGCGGGTCAAAAAATCTGGAATCCCGTTTATTGCCACTATGTCGACACCGGCGAACACAAGATCCTAATCGACACAGGCCTGTGCGACGAAGAGCGTGCAACCCAATATCACCACAAATGCGACAAGCGCGGCTGTTTGCAGGTGCATGAACATCTGGAGCAAAAGCTCGGCGTGCATCCCGATGAGATTGATGCGATCGTCTTTACCCACCTGCACTGGGACCATGTGCAGAACATGAAACAGTTCAAGAACGCCCGCTACATCGCGCCAAAGGCCGAGATCGAAATGGCCTACAACCCGCTGCCGCTGTATTATCGCACATATGAATGTGGCATTCTGGACATTGAACCGGCTTACGCAGGTTGCGTGTTCGAGGCGGTTGAGGATGAGTGCGAGGTGCTGCCCGGCATCACCATGTTCCACACACCCGGCCATTCCGTGGGCCACATGGCCGTGACCGTCGCGACCTCTGCAGGCGACATCGTCGTCGCCGGAGATGCGATCTTCCAAGAGCGCAACATGGAGCCGAACCCGGCGGAAAAGTGGCGCTATTGGGTGCCTGCACGTTTTGTGAATTCCTACGAAGGCTGGAAATCGGTCGAGGAGCTGGACAAGCGCGCGGACTATATTCTTGCCTGCCACGACAAGGTGGCGAATGCGCGCTCTGACGTCTTTCCCTATGAAGGGATGCCGATGCGCAAACGGCGTCAGGTGATCCCCGGCTATCAGTTCTATTTCGGTGACATGCCACCGGGTACGGCAGACAAGTCAGCGCCAGCACTCAGCGCCGAGGAGGCCGAAGCCTACATCGCCGGGCTGGTCCCGCCGACACCTGACAAACCGTAATGCGATGACCCGTCAAATCGACAGCATCCGCGAAATCGCAGATCAGTTCGACGTGATTGTGCTGGATCAATGGGGCGTGCTGCATGATGGCCGCCGCCCCTATCGAGAGGCCTTGGATGCGGTTGCGGGGCTCAGCGGGACATCCCTTGCGGTCCTGTCCAATTCCGGCAAACGCGCGGCCCCTAACGCGGCGCGGATCGCCTCAATGGGGTTTGATGTGGCAGCTTTTGACCACATCATGACCTCGGGCGAAGCGCTATGGCGGGCCTTTGCCGCAGGTCAGGCGACAGCCCGCTGTCTGTTTCCCATCGAAGGGCATACAGGCGATGCGTCCGCCTGGGCCGAGGGGGGGTCGATTAAGATTGCACCGAATGCGGAAAATGCAGAGGCGCTCTTGTTGATGGGCCTGCCTGACGGCAGCCAAGAGGAAGACTACGACGCTGTGCTCAAGACGGCTTTGTCCCGTGATCTCCCGCTTTATTGCTCCAATCCGGATCTGAAATCCCCACGGGGGGATGGTGTCTTTGTCATGTCTCCCGGTGTGTTGGCACGCCGATACGCCGCAATGGGGGGCACGACGCACCTCTACGGCAAACCGCATTTGCCGATTTTCGAGGCTTTGCAGCAGGCCACTGGCTGCGCACCTGAGAAAATCCTGATGGTGGGCGACAGCCTGCATCACGATATTGCGGGTGCTCAAGCGGCGGGCTGGGCCAGCCTGCTGATCTGCGGTGGTGTGCATGCGCCCGACATTTCGCCCCCGACAGCCCCCCGCGACATTGCCCGCCTCACCGCTGCGGCCGGTGTTGCCGCCCCAAATTTTGCCCTTCCCGAATTGAGGTAGCCATGGACAGCCTGCTTTCCCCCGAATTCCGCGCTCTTTCCGCCCGGTTGGGTCAAGACCCCCTGCGGGTTCAAGGGCCCGGTGGCAACACCTCGATCAAGGCAGATGGGGTGATGTGGATCAAAGCCTCCGGCACGGAACTGGCGGACGCTGAAGACAAGGCGATTTTTGTCGCGGTGGACCGCAACGCCGCCAAGGCAGAAGCCGCCGGGGCGGGCGACGGCAGTTGCAAGGCAACTGTTCTGGACCCCGCAAACACCCTGCGCCCCTCCATCGAAACGACCTTCCACGCCGCTCTAGACTGGGCTGTGGTGGCGCATACACATTCCATCGCGACGCTGACCCATGCGATCAGCCCTGAGGGACGCAAAGTGGCGGCAGAAAAGCTGGCGGACCTGCCAGCGATCTTTGTGCCCTACGCCAAGCCAGGCCTTCCCTTGACCCGTGAAATCCTTGCCCGGGCCACGGCAGAGACCCGCGTTGTCATCCTGCAAAATCACGGCCTGATCTGTTGTGGGGACACGGTGGCGGACACGGCAGAGATCATGGAAGAGGTCGAGACAAGGCTGGCTTTGCCTGAGCGTTCCTTACCCTCCTTGGCTGACGGACCACCGCGCGCGGGTTTTGAGCGGTTGACCGAAAGCTGGATGGCGTTTGAAACGCGTGCTTGCGCCCTCGCGCTCGGGGGGTCGTATTATCCCGACCACGTCGTTTTCCTTGGCCCGGCACTCCCGCAACAGGATCACCAGGGCACGCCGCCTGCTTTGCTGGTGCCGAACGAGGGCGTTTATCTGCGCGAAGGGGCCACCTCTTCGCAACGTGCGATGGTGCGGTGCCTGTCTGATTGTCTGTCCCGCCTGCCCGAGGATTGGACGATCGAAGCGATTGGGACGCAAGCCGAAGCAGAACTGCTGAACTGGGATGCAGAGAAATACCGGCAGGCTTTGGCCGCGCGCACATGAGCGGTCTCGCCCTAGGCATCGACATCGGAACATCCGGCATCCGCACCGCGGTGCTGAATGAAAACGGCACGCTGCTCTGCATGGCGCGCGCACCGCATGAGGTGCAGGACCCCTATCAAATCGACGCGGTGGCATGGTGGCGCGCGGTACAAAGCTGCATCGCGGCGCAAGGCGATGCACTGCAGCAAGTCGGGCGCAACCTGTCCGAAGTCACGGCAATTGCGGTGGATGGCACCTCTGGCACGATGGTGCTGACCGACGATGCTCTGCGGCCGGTGACCCGCGCCCTGATGTACAACTCCGCTGGCTTTGACGCAGAAGCCGCGCAGATTGCACGCCACGCGCCTGACATTCACATCACCAAGGGGGCAAATTCCGCGCTGGCCCGCGCCCTGCGGCTGCAAGGCGAAGATGGCGCAAAGGCTGCCACCAAACTGTTACACCAAGCCGATTTTATCGCGGCCCGTCTGATTGGCGGGGGCCGGGCAAGCGATCACAACAACGCGTTGAAACTGGGTTTTGATCCCGAAACCGAACGCTGGCCTGCATGGTTCCCACAGACGGGTTTGCGGCTTGATCTGCTGCCTCACCCCCATACCGTGGGCGCGCCTGTCGCTCAGATCGACGCGGAGGTGGCGCAAGAGCTGGGCCTCTCCTCCAGGGCTGTGATCCACGCGGGCACCACAGACAGTATCGCGGCTTTCCTTGCCGCTGCCCCCTTGCGCGCTGGGGCGGCGGTGACATCGCTTGGCACAACGCTGGCCATCAAGATCGTGAGCGCGTCGCGCATCGATGATCCCGTCGTTGGGCTGTATTCGCATCGGCTGGGCGACGTCTGGTTGACTGGCGGCGCATCCAACACCGGCGGCGGTGTACTGGCGTCGATGTTCGACGCCGCGCACCTTGGCAGGTTATCTGCACAGATCGACCCCGACAGGCCCAGCGCGCTGGACTATTACCCCCTTTTGCAACCCGGTGAACGTTTTCCGATCAACGACCCTTTGCATCCCCCCCGCATGACCCCGCGGCCCACAGATGACGTAGCATTCTTGCATGGGTTGCTAGAGAGCATCGCCCGTATCGAAGCGCAGTGTTATGCGGCGATTGTTGCGCGGGGCGGTGCCGCACCAGAGGTCCTTTTCACCGCCGGAGGGGGTGCCTCGAACGCGACATGGACAAAGATCAGAGCACGTGTTTTGGGCATTACGCCACAAGCGCCCACGCATTCAGAGGCCGCTATCGGCGCGGCCTCTTTGTGCCTCAACCGTTAGCCTGCAATCTGCTCCAGCAACCAGTCACGAAAGCCAAGGGTGTTCTGCGTTTCTCGCCCAAGTGACAGAAAATACCCTTCTTTGCAGGGGATCGACGCTTCATGCGCGCGCACTACGGTGCCACGGCTCAGGGCATGTCCGGAAAGCAGCTCACTGACCAGCGCCACGCCGTTGTCATGTGCCGCCAGATGCAGCGCCATACCGTAAGAATCCACATAGACCTCCGGCTGCAAGGGTGTGCCGATGTGATCGCCAAAGGAACGCCATCCGTCTGATGTGCCCACTGCTTCGATCAACGGCAGCTGGTCCAGCGCGCCCTCAAGCTGCGGCGATTTCAGCGCAATCAAGCGGTTGGGCCGCAACATCTCAGCCGTTTTGCCCACCTGCCGCTCAGAACCGAAGCGGATTTCGACATCCGCCTGCGCACTGTGAAAGTCGTCTGGCCAAATTGCGCTAAGAAACCGCAAACGCACCTCAGGATGGCGCGTGGTGAAGGAATTGAGCACAGGAGCAATGACCCACTGAGCGACACTGACAGAGGCCGCGATGGTGATCAGGTCCTCAGCAGGGCCGGTGTCAAAGCTCGCCGTGGCCGCCGCCAAGGCCTCAAGCGCCGCCCCCACCTTTGGCAGCAGCTTTCGCCCCTCATCCGTCAGCGTCAGCCCGCGGGCCTGCCGGACAAACAGCGCCACGCGCAACCGTGTCTCCAGCGCTTTGACATGCTGGCTGATCGCGGATTGGGTGAGGCCGATCTCGTCGGCTGCTGCGGTGAAACTCAGGTGTCGTGCCGCCGCCTCAAAGGCGCGAAACCACGTGAGCGGAGGAAGGGAACGCGCCATTGGTCAACTCAGCCATTAGAAACACTAATACCTTAGAACATGAATTCATCGTTTGTCCAAGACGGGCTGCGCAAGGATAGTCGCGCAGCACCCAAAGGAGACCGCGATGCAGCCTGAGATTCGAAAACTTGTGACATACGATGAAGAAGTGCTGATCGAAGGGTTTCGCGCAACTGACACACCTTGGCGCATGTTCGCGGTGGCAGCCGTGGTGCGCAATCCCTGGGCCGGGCGGTATGTCGAAGACCTCAAACCCGAGATTCAAGCCTACGGTCCCGTGCTGGGTGAGATGATGACCAATCGGATGATTGCGCTTGCGGGCGGCGGGGACGTAATCGAGGCCTATGGCAAAGCTGCGGTTGTCGGGCTGAACGGTGAGATTGAGCATGCCTCCGGCCTCATCCACACGCTGCGCTTTGGCAACTTTTACCGTGAGGCCGTGGGCGCAAAATCCTACCTCGCCTTCACCAACACGCGCGCAGGAGCGAATGCGCCGATCATGGTGCCACTGATGGACAAGAACGACGCCGGGCGGCGGTCTCACTATCTCACCATTCAGTTCGCCATTCCCGATGCGCCACGTGATGACGAAATTGTCGTGGTGCTGGGCGCTGCCACGGGAGGGCGCCCGCATCACCGCATCGGAGACCGGTATCAAGACCTCAAGGATTTGGGACATGACGTGGACAACCCGGCCGCTGTCTGAGCGCGCAGGCCTGAGCATGATTGAGGCGGGCAGCGGCCCTTCTGTGCTGCTGATCCACGGTGTGGGTCTGCAAGCGGAGGCGTGGGGCGCGCAGATCGACGCGCTGGCAGATGCGTTTCAAGTCACAGCCGTCAACATGCCGGGACATGGCGGTGCGCCGCTGTTGGCCGAAGATGCAACACTGCGCGATTACACGGATGCCATCGCGCGCAGCACGCAGGGTCCGGTTGTTGTCATCGGACACTCCATGGGCGCGATGATCGCACTGGATATGGCCGTGCGCTACCCGTCGCGTGTGTATGGGGTGGCGGCGCTGAATGCCATTTATCAGCGCGATGCCACAGCACAGTCCGCCGTGCAGGCCCGCGCCGCATCCCTTGACGGACGGACCGTCGCGGACCCGGCAGGCACGCTGGACCGTTGGTTTGGCGCGCAGGCCTCAGCGGAACGCACGGCCTGCGGGGCATGGTTGCGCAGTGCAGACCCTGCCGGATACCGCGCCGCCTATCACATCTTTGCGCAGGAGAACGGCCCCAAGCCGGATGCCCTTGCCCACCTAACCTGCCCCGCTCTGTTCCTCACCGGTGCGCTTGAGCCCAACTCAACCCCCGCCATGTCGCAAACGATGGCACGCCTCGCCCCCAAGGGTCGGGCTGAGATCATCGACGGGGCCGCACATATGATGCCCATGACCCACCCGGCGCATGTGAACGCACAACTGCTTCGGTTTACCAAGGAGTGCACAGCATGACTACGCCAGACACCGACGCCCTGCGCCAAGCCTTCGGCCGCTTCATGACCGGTGTGACCGTTGTGACGGCGCGCGACGCAGACGGCACGCCCGTGGGCTTCACGGCCAATTCGTTCACCTCCGTCTCGCTCACCCCACCGCTGTTGCTGGTCTGCCCCGGCGCATTCCTGTCGAGCTACCGGGTTTTTGAAAGCTGCACTCATTTTGCCATCAGCGTGCTGGCCGAAGGACAGGAAGACATCTCAAACACCTTTGCAGGGTTCAAAGGCGACCGCTTTGCCCGCGTGCCGCACCAACTGGATATGCACGACATCCCCGTCATCGACGGCGCTGTGGCACAGTTTTCCTGCAAGACGCACAATCGCCTGCCCGCCGGAGACCACTGCATCCTGATCGGTGAGGTGTGCGGCATGGCACACCGCGACGCACCCGGTCTGGGCTATGTTGGGGGTCGGTATTTCTCCCTCGGGTTGGAGCGTGCGGCATTGGAGGACAGCGACGCCACCGCGATCTGCGGTGCCCTCATCGAGGACGCAGGCATGGTCCGACTGGAAGAAACACCGCAAGGTTTCCGGCCACCGCAGATTGCCCAAGCTGACCACAGCCATCAACGCACACATCTGTCGAGCCATCTGGAAACGCTCGGCAGTCCTGTGCATCTGGGGCAGGCCTATTCTGTCTTTGAAGACCGCGCGGCGGGTCAGCACAATGTCTATTATCTGGCGCAAGCACGGCCTGCGCCGACTTCCTGTGCGCTCACGCCAATCCCCATTTCGGCTCTGCCTACGCTCACCTACAGCACCCCTGCGATTGCCGACATGATGCGACGCTTCGCCACCGAAGCGCAGACGCGCAATTTTGCCCTTTACCTCGGCTCTGCGGAGCGGGGCGATGTTCACCCGCCAACCACAAGGATCTGATCGATGGAGTTTTCACTCTTTGCCCATATGGAGCGCCTGACGCCGGACCAGCCGCACGAGCAGCTGCACCAGGAGTTCATCGACCTGTGCAAGTTGGCCGACGACGGCGGCATGCGCGCAGTTTGGACCGGGGAACATCACGGGATGGAGTTCACCATTTCGCCCAACCCCTTCATGACGCTGGTGGATCTGGCGCATCACACCAAAAACGTACAGCTTGGCACGGGCACCGTGATTGCGCCGTTCTGGCATCCGGTCAAGCTCGCTGGTGAGGCCGCAGCCGCCGATCTGATGACCCATGGTCGGATAGAGCTGGGCGTGGCGCGCGGTGCTTACTCTTATGAATATGAGCGTTTGATGCCCGGCATGGACGCATGGGAAGCGGGTCAACGGATGCGAGAGATCACACCGCTGCTGCCGAAACTCTGGGCCGGGGATTGCGCGCATGAAGGGGAGTTTTTCAACTTCCCCGCAACCTCCGCTGCCCCCAAACCAGTGCAGGAGGGCGGCCCGCCGATCTGGATCGCCGCACGTGACCCCAGCAGCCACGAATTTGGCGTGCACAACGGCTTCAACATTCAGGTCACGCCCCTTTGGCAAGGCATGGAGGAGATCGAGACGCTGATGCAGCGGTTCAACGCTGCCTGCGACAGCTACACCGGTCCCCGCCCCAAGGTCATGCTCCTGCACCATACGTATGTCGGATCGGACGCAGAAGATGTGAGCCGGGCCGCTCAGGAACTCTCGCGGTTCTATTGCTACTTTGGTGCATGGTTTCAGAACAAGAGGCCTGTCGAGCAGGGCTTGATTGCGGCACTGTCTGACGAAGAACTCGCCGCCAACCAGATGATGAGCCCGGAAAACATGCACCGTGATCTGACCATTGGCACCACGCAGGAAGTCATTGATCAAATCAAACGATACGAAGACCTTGGGTATGACGAATACTCGTTCTGGATCGACAGCGGCATGCCCTTCGAGCGCAAGCGGGCCTCGCTTGAGCGGTTCATCAACGACGTCATGCCAGCCTTTCAGTGAGGAAACCGATGGAACACCTACCACATTACCAATTGTTCATTGATGGCGCGTGGTGCGACGGTGCTGCCGGGCAGACGATGGCCAGCCAGAACCCCGCAACCGGTGAGGATTGGGCCACATTCGCCTGCGCGGCCCCCGCTGATGTCGAACGCGCGATTGCTGCCGCCCGGCGCGTGCTGGACGATCCCGAATGGCGCGACATGACCCAGACCCAACGGGGCAAACTGCTCTTCCGGCTGGCCGATCTGATCGCCGAGCACGCGCGCCATCTCGGAGAGATTGAGACCACCGACAGCGGCAAGCTGCTGGCGGAAACGTCAAGCCAGACGGGGTATGTTGCGGACTACTACCGGTACTATGGCGGGCTGGCGGACAAGATCGAGGGTGCGGTGCTGCCCATCGACAAGCCGGACATGCATGTCTTTACCCACCGCGATCCCATCGGTGTCGTCGCAGCTGTGGTCCCGTGGAACGCGCAGATGTTCCTGACCGCAACCAAACTGGGGCCAGCGTTGGCTGCGGGTTGTGCCGTTGTGTTGAAAGCATCTGAAATCGCCCCCGCGCCGATGTTCGAATTTGCCAAACTGATCGAGGCGGTTGGTTTCCCGCCGGGTGTCGTCTCCGTCATCACCGGCGACGCTGAGAACTGCGCCATCCCGCTGACGCGTCACCCGGATGTGGACCGCATTGCTTTTACCGGCGGGCCGGAAACCGCGCGCCATGTGATCCGCAACTCGGCGGAGAATTTCGCCGTAACCACACTGGAACTTGGCGGAAAATCACCGATTCTTGTGTTTGACGATGCTGATCTGGACGGCGCTGCCAACGGGCTGATTGCCGGAAACTTTGGGGCTTCGGGGCAAAGCTGTGTTGCAGGGACGCGTGGGCTGGTCCACCGGCACATCTTTGACGATCTGGTCGCGCGCATCTGTGAAAAAGCCAAAGGCATCCGGGTCGGTGACCCTTTGGCCAAAGACACCCATGTGGGGCCTTTGTGTACCGCAGCGCAGGTCTTGAGGATCGAGGGCACACTGGCCAAGGCGACCGCACAGGGCGCGCGCATTCGCTTTGGCGGTGCTCCATTGGAGCAACCGGGGAACTTCATGGCCCCGACGCTTGTGGAATGTCCGGACACCGAGATTGAGACACTCAAGGTGGAAATGTTCGGCCCTGTCATGTCGCTCCTGCCATTTGACACCGAAGAAGAAGCGATAGCGATTGCCAATGCGACACCTTTCGGGCTGGGCTCGGGTGTCTTCACCCAAAACCTTGCCCGCGCGCATCGCGTGTCCAAACGCCTCAAGGCCGGCATCTGCTGGATCAACACCTACCGCGCGGTCTCTCCCATCGCGCCATTTGGCGGGTTCAACCAATCGGGCTATGGCCGAGAGGCCGGGCTTGAGGCGATCCACGACTACACAAGGACCAAAACCACGTGGATCAGCACCTCTGACGCACCAATGGCGAACCCATTTGTCATGCGCTGAATGCCGGGCCGGGTGGCTTTCTTTCAATGATCTCCCCCTCCCGTGATCAATCGGGAGAAGACGTGCGTTGTATGGGCGCACAAGTGACCTAACTTTGGATCAAGGCGGGCGACGGATTGGCCCGTTCCCAAACCCAATTTGATCCTTAGGAGGTATCTCATGCGACTTTTTTCAACTGCCCTCATTGCCGCGCTCGCGCTCGGCGCCGCCTCTGCATCTGCCCAGACCTTCCGCGCCGAAAACCGCGTCGTTGTGACAGGACAAGGGAACGGTTTGTTTTCAGTGCCATCATCCAGCAAGTTTGGCGCACGCGGGGCGTGGTGTGCTGCGGCTGACTATGCGATGGATGTGCTGGGCGCGCCTGGCACCACGCGGCTTTATGTGCGCAGCCCCAAAACATCCAACAGCGGCCCGGTGGTCTTTGCCACCTCCCCCGGCGACACCTCCCCTGTAGGTGTATTAAGCACGTCAGCGGCCTTGCGCACAGCGGGTGCCAACCTTTCTGTCGATCACGCGTTTCAGTTTTGCTATGACGCCCGGCTGATCAACCGTCGTTAAGAACGACACTTTCTTGATGGCGGGGCGAGCCTTGCGCAATGGCCGCAAAGCTCGCCCTCAGGATGTGTGCCGGGCTGCGCTGCCTAAGGGCGCATGAAGTCAGTGGCTTGTGCGAATCTCTGCCGCCTCGTCCTACCCCACCTCCTGCAAAAGCACGTAAGCGCCAATTGCGCTGTCGGTGCGTTATGCCTGTTTTAGGTACGTACTCTCTGCCAGTTTCCGTTGAGAGCGAACAAAAGGGCCACCTGTCCCAACCGATCAGATCAAAGCGCCGGTCTCGCCTTTGAAGGCATTGCGCGCTGTTTTCTACCACTCCATGCGCATGTTCAGACCTGCGCGGCCCGCCCGGGGCCAAGGCCAAAGGCAAGAGGGCCCTTGCGCACAAAAGGGTCAGACCGAACAAGAGCTTGCCAATGCAGCAGAGATAGCCCTAAGTTTCTGACGTAGGGGCAAGTGCCCCACCCGGTGCGATGGAGGGGAGGCCAACGCGACCGTCAAAGCAGACTGCCTTTGACCAAGAAAGATACGTGACTGCGTCTGGTCCAGCGCCTTCACGCCAAACAACGAGACCAAATTTTCCATGGGAGGAAACCATATCATGAAGAAATACCTAGGAGCCGCAGCAATCGCGGCCACACTGAGCGCTGGTGCCGTTCAATCGCAGGAAGTCCTGGAGATGACATCCTCATTCCCGAAAAACCTGCCGATCCTTGGCACCACGTCCGTGGATTTTGTGAACCGGATCAACTCAATCTCCGGCGAAGTGAACTTTGAACACTTTGATCCCGGCAAGTTGGTTCCGACGCTCGAAGCGCTGGACGCGGTGTCCAACGGTTCTGTTGATTCCGCCTTTGCGACATCGGGCTACTGGCAGGGTAAAATCCCCTCCGCATCCCTCTTTGCAGCGGTGCCTTTTGGGCCTGAAGCTGGCGAATTTCTTGGCTGGATCCTTTATGACGACGGTGCCGCGCTCTGGCAGGAAATGTATGATCAGGCTGGCTATGACGTCAAAGTCATGCCCTGCGGTGTGATCGCGCCAGAAACCTCCGGCTGGTTCAAGAATGAGATCAACTCGGTTGCCGACCTTGAGGGTCTGAACATGCGTTTCTTTGGGCTTGGTGCCGAAGTGATGCAGCGTCTGGGCGTGTCCACTTCGCTGCTTGCGGCGGGCGATATTTTCCCAGCACTTGAGCGTGGCGCGATTGATGCGACTGAGTTCTCTATGCCTATCATCGACGCACGGCTGGGGTTCCACAAGATTGCGAAGTACAACTACTTCCCCGGCTGGCACCAGCCGTCCACAATCTTTGAACTCTTGGTCAACATCGACGTCTGGGAAGACATGTCCGATCTGGCCAAAGCACAGGTAGAGACGGCTTGCCTTGCCAATGTGACAACCTCACTGGCCGAGGGCGAAGCGGTTAACTTTGCCGCGATGGTTGAGAATCAGGAAAAGAATGGCGTGACCATCAAACAGTGGCCAACTGAAATGCTGGACCAGTTTGAAGCCGCATGGGCAGAGGTTGCGGCCGAGTTGGCTGCAGAAGACGCACACTTCAAAAAGACCTGGGATGACCTGCAGGAATACCGTGCAGGATACAAAACCTGGGTGCAGAACATTTATCTGCCACGCAGCCGCTAAACCCGGTTGAAAAGAACACAACGGCATCCGGTGGTTCCGGGTGCCGTTCGCCATGTGCGAGTTGAGGGGGCAAGAATGAGCATCAATGACATACCTGACGTCGAAGAGGTCCTTGCGATCACCGATCCGGGGGAAAAGGGCCGTGAACATCACGGACCTATGGACCGCCTGATGATCAACGTCGGCAACGTGGTTGCCTGGGCCTTTCCGATTTTGATGATCGCCATTGTTTCTCAGGTCTTTTTGCGCGGCGCGGGTCACAACCAGGCTTGGCTTGATGATGCCCAGTGGTGGATTTACGGCTTTGCCATGCTCACGGGTTTTGGCTATGCGATCACTACCAACAGCCATGTGCGGGTCGACATCCTGCACCAGAATTTCTCGACCGCGAAAAAGGCCCGTATCGAAGTCTTGGCCATCGGCTGGCTGCTTTTGCCTTTCATTGCGCTGATGGCGGACGTGCTGATCCACTATGCATGGGCTTCTGTGGTCGCGCGCGAAGGCTCTTCGAGCCCCAATGGTCTTCATAATGTGTGGACCCTGAAACTCACCATGCCCGTGCTCTTTGTGCTGAGCGGTCTGGCCGCATGGGCCGTGTTCAAGCGGAACCTGTCCAAGATCAGCGCAACAACCTGGGACAAACAACTGCTCTGGGGCTTTCCCACCGCCGTGTTCATCGGCTGGCGGGTTGTTCATTACATCGGCTATTGGGTGATCTACCTCACCAATTCCGAGATCAAGCCGCGCCGCATCACGCGCGAACCCTTCTTTGACTATGCACTGCTGATCTCCTTTGTCGCAGTGATTGCCCTGATCGTCCTGCTGACGGTTCTGAACCGCCGGAAAGAGACCTGATACATGCAATTGCTTTCTTTGATTTCCTTCATGGACCTCAACCAGTGGGCTGTGCTGCTCATGTTTGGGGTCTTCATCTGGATGTTGTTTCGCGGCATCCCTGTGGCCTTTGCCCTTGTCGGTGTGTCGCTGGTTTTCATCGTGCTGGCGGAGTTTGTGCTGGACCCCAACAAGGCGCTGATCAACGAATACATTGAGTATGATGAAACCCGCATCGCCTATCGCAAGCTTTTTGCGAATGCGGGTCGGTTCTTTGGCGGTACGATCCAGAACCCGGTTCTGGTGGCGCTGCCGATGTTCATCTTCATGGGACTGATGCTGGATCAATCCGGCGTTGCACAGCGCATGATGCGCTCAATGCAGGTGCTCTTTGGCGCGCTGCGCGGGGGGCTTGCCCTCTCTGTGATGCTGATCGGTATCATCCTTGCAGCCTCCACCGGGGTGATCGGTGCCTCCGTTGTGCTCTTGGGCGTCATGGGCCTGCCCACGATGATGAAGCAGGATTATTCCAAGAACGTAGCCACCGGCACCATCGCGGCTTCCGGCACGTTGGGTATTCTCATTCCGCCCTCGATCATGCTTGTGATCATGTCGGATCAGCTTGCCATCTCGCTGGGTGACCTCTTTATGGGTGCGCTTTTTCCGGGGCTGTTGCTGGGCGCACTTTATATCACTTTCATCGTGATTTACGGGCTGATCAATCCCAAGGCGATGCCCCTGCCCGCAGACCGTGAACCAGTGACCATGCAAATCGTGATCGACGTGGTCATGTCGGTTGTGCCTCCGATGCTGCTGATCCTGCTGGTGCTTGGCTCCATCTTTTTCGGCTTTGCGACACCGACCGAAGCTTCCGGTCTCGGGGCTGCTGGCGCGATGTTGCTGGCGATTTTCAACCGCAAGCTCAACCTGACCGTTTTCAAAGACGTGATGCGCCAGACCCTCAATACCGCAGGCTACATCGTGGGGATTTTCATCACCGCGAATTTCTTTGCCTACGTCCTGCGGCTCTATGGCGGGGATGAGATCATTGAGAATATGATCGTGGGCTCCTTCGACAACCCTTACATGGTCATCGCCTTTATCCTCTTTATCATTTTCCTGCTGGGGTTCCTGCTGGATTGGATCGAGATCACGCTGATCATCATGCCGCTGATGCTGCCTGTCGTGATTGGGCTTAATATTCCGATCGACGGTTATGGCGTCATCGACAACCCATCCGTGGTTTGGTTTGCGATCCTCGTTGCGGTGACCTTGCAAACCTCGTTCCTCACGCCACCTGTCGGCTTTGCGCTTTTCTATCTCAAAGGTGTTTGCCCGCCTGAAATCACACTGGGCAACATCTATCGCGGTGTGATCCCCTTTGTCCTGTTGCAGCTTTTGGGTCTTTTCATCGTGTTCGAGATACCGCAACTGGTGACTTGGCTGCCTGCGATCGCCTACGGGAACTAGGGGGACAAAATGACGGTTAAACCGCTCGGGCTGGATGCATCGAAGTGTTTCATTGGCGGGGCTTGGGTCCCGCCGGAGGACACCAGCGGGATCGCACTACGCAACCCCTCTGACGGCACCACACTGTGCGAGATCGCGCGCGGTGGGACTGCGGATATTGAGCACGCTGTCACCGCCGCACAGAAGGCCCTACAGGGACCTTGGGGCAGGCTCACCAACTTTGAGCGGGGGCGCATCCTTCACAAGATCGGCGTGCTGGTGTTGGAGAATGTCGAAGAATTGGCGCAGCTTGAAGCGATGGATGTCGGCAAACCGCTGAAACAGGCGCGGGCAGATGTGATCGCACTTGCGCGCTATATGGAATTCTACGCCGGGGCTGCGGACAAAATCCACGGCACGACGATCCCTTATCTGGAGGGTTACACCGTCTATACCCTGCGCGAACCGCATGGGGTGACCGGGCATATCATCCCGTGGAATTACCCGATGCAGATCATCGGACGTTCGGTCGGAGCGGCCCTTGCCATGGGCAATGCGGCTGTGTTGAAACCCGCCGAAGAAGCATGTCTGACCGCGCTGGCTTTTGTCGAATTGGCACACCGCGCGGGCTTGCCTGACGGCGCGTTGAATGTGGTGCCGGGATTGGGAGCGGAGGCTGGTGCGGCACTCACGGCACACCCCGGCGTGCACCATATCTCTTTCACCGGGTCGGTTGGCGTGGGCAAGTTGATCCAGACCGCAGCCGCCGCACATGTCGTGCCCGTTACGCTGGAACTGGGCGGCAAATCCCCGCAACTGGTGTTTGAGGACGCCGATGTGGAGGCCGCGCTGCCCTTCCTAACAAATGCAGGTATCCAGAACGCCGGCCAAACCTGCTCCGCTTCTTCGCGCATTCTTGTGCACCGGTCGCGCTATGACGAGGTGTTGTCAGGCATGGCAGAGCGCTATGCCGCCCTGCGCGCGGGGCCCGCGCTGGATGATCTGGATGTTGGGCCACTGGTCTCCTCCCGGCAAAAGGAAATTGTCGAAGGATTCCTTGCCAAGGGCCATGATCTGGAAGTGGCCGCGCGCGGCGAGGTTATCGCCGACGCCCCCAGCGGGGGAGCTTACGTGGCCCCGACACTTTTTGCCAACGTCACCCCGGATCACAGTCTCGCACAGGACGAAATATTTGGCCCGGTGCAGGTTGTGATCCCCTTTGACAGCGAAGAAGAAGCAGTCAGCATCGCAAACGGCACGCAGTTCGGCCTTGTGGCCTCCGTCTGGTCGCGCGACGGGGCGCGGCAAATGCGGCTGGCCAAACGGCTGCGCGCGGGACAGGTTTTCCTCAACAATTATGGCGCGGGCGGCGGCGTGGAACTGCCCTTTGGTGGCACGGGGCTGTCGGGTCATGGCCGCGAAAAGGGGTTTGAAGCGCTCTATGGCTTTTCCACCCTCAAAACAGTGGCAGCCCTGCACGGATAGGAGACGGTATGAGACTGGACGGAAAATCAGCGATTGTAACGGGCGGTGCCTCAGGATTTGGCGCGGGGATCACGCGCAAATTCGTGGCGGAAGGCGCGCGCGTTCTGATCGCGGATCTGAACATCGACCTTGCGCGGGAACTGGCGGCAGAGCTGGGCGATAAGGTGATCGCCACGCAAACCAACGTCGCCAATGGCGCGGATGTCGCAGCGATGACACAAGCCGCATTGGACGCCTTTGGCCGCATCGACATTCTGGTCAACAACGCAGGCGTGACCCACCTGCCCGCCGCGATGGAAGACGTCACGGAAGACGATTTTGACAAGGTGCTCGCCGTGAACACCAAATCCGTCTATCTGACCGCGCGCAGCATCGTACCACTGATGAAGGCGCAGGGCGCTGGCGCGATCCTCAACGTTGCCTCCACCGCCGGGGTCAGCCCGCGCCCCCGGCTGAGTTGGTATAACGCCTCCAAAGGCTGGATGAATAACGCGACCAAAGGCATGGCGGTTGAGCTTGCTCCCGCAGGTGTGCGCGTCAACGCGCTTAACCCCGTCGCCGGGGAAACGCCGCTGTTGGCAAGTTTTCTGGGCGAGGACACACCGGAAATGCGCGCGAAATTCCTCTCAACGATCCCCATCGGGCGGTTCTCCACGCCCGAGGATATGGGCAACGCCGCATGTTACCTGTGCTCGGACGAGGCGAGCATGATCACAGGTGTCTGCATGGAAGTGGACGGCGGGCGCTGCATCTGACGCGCGCCGTTGCCTTAGAGTTTCACCCAAGCCGCGTTGCGTTGTGACGAACGTACGCAAGCGTCAATGAACTCAACCCCTTTTAGACCGTCCTGCACGGTGGGATAGATCACCGCAGGATCAAGCGGCGTCCCATCGCGCCGCGCTGTGATCGCGGCCGCGGCCTCACCGTAGATATTGGCAAATCCTTCGAGGTATCCTTCGGGATGGCCGGGCGGAACACGGCTCATGCGTGCCGCCGCATCTCCGGCCCCAGCACCGTTGCGCGTGATCAGCCGTTTGGGCTCCCCAAAGGGCGTGTGCCAGAGATAGTTCGGGTCCTCCTGCGCCCATTCAAGGCCGCCTTTCTCTCCATAAACCCGGATGCGCAGCGCGTTTTCATTGCCCGGTGCAACCTGCGAACACCACAGCATGCCCTTGGCACCGCCCTCAAACCGGAGCATCACATGGCCGTTGTCGTCCACTTGCCGACCCGGCACAAAAGCATCGAGATCAGCGGCAAGGCTTTCGACCTCCAACCCGGTGACAAACCGTGCGAGATTGTGTGCGTGGGTGCCAATGTCTCCGGTGGAGCCGCCCGCACCGGACCGCGCAGGATCAGTGCGCCATTCAGCCTGTTTGAAATCCTCATGCTGGGTCAGCCAGTCTTGAGGATACTCCACCTGGACCACACGGATCTTGCCAATTTCGCCACCCGCAACCATCTCGCGCGCCTGACGTACCATCGGATATCCGGTGTAGTTATGTGTGAGGATGAACAGCGCATCGGATTGCTCGGCAGCTTTTACAAGCTTTTTCGCATCCGCCAGCGTGGAGGTCAGCGGCTTGTCGCAGATGACGTGAATGCCGCGCTTGAGGAACTCGCGCGCAGCGGCATAGTGCACGTGGTTGGGTGTGACAATTGCCACCGCCTCAATCCCTGTTTTCAACCGTGCCTCGCGGATCGCCATCTGTCTGAAATCGTCATAGATGCGCGGCAAGCCCAGCGCCTCGCCGCTTTCGCGGGCCTTCTCAGGCGTGGAGGACAACGCCCCCGCCACCAATTCATAGCGATCATCAATGCGGGCGGCGATGCGGTGCACCCCGCCGATAAAGGCGTCATTGCCCCCACCGACCATGCCCAATCGAATTCTTCTGCTCATAGGAGTTGTCCTTTAAGAAATGGAAACACCCCGCACTGGGTACAGAACGAGGTGCATCTTCTCTCACGGTCATCGGCATCCCTGCCTGTACCGCACGTGTACAATTGTAGAGTTGATCTGAACAAATCATTAACCAACCCGACGTTTTTGAGGTTCTATGCCTCCGGCGGGGATATTTGCAGAGAAAAGATACCCCGGAAGCCGCACCTTCTCCAAACGCAAGATCTTGTGTAGAACGGCTTGTCATCTTTTCTCCCTAAATATCCCCGCCGGAGGCATCCGACGCCATAGCCGGGCGTTGCGGCTTGTTATGCGCCAATGCCTAGCATTTTGCGGTTGGCCGCCTCATCCGTGCCGCCGTCGGCAAAATCATCAAAGGCGCGTTCCGTCACGCGGATGATGTGGTCGGAGACAAATTTTGCCCCCTCGCGCGCGCCGTCTTCGGGGTGTTTGAGGCAGCATTCCCATTCGACCACAGCCCAGCCGTCAAAGTCATTCGCTGCCATTTTGGAGAACACCGCGCCAAAGTCGACTTGCCCATCCCCCAAAGAGCGGAAGCGCCCTGCCCGGTCCACCCAAGGCTGATACCCGGAGTACACGCCTTGCCGCCCCGTTGGATTGAACTCCGCATCCTTGACGTGGAACATCTTGATCCGGTCTTTGTAGATGTCGATATTATCTAGATAATCAAGGCATTGCAGCACATAATGCGAGGGGTCATAGAGCATGTTGCAGCGGGTATGGTTGTCCACGCGCTCCAGGAACATCTCGAACGTCACGCCATCGTGCAGGTCCTCACCGGGGTGTATCTCATAGCAGATGTTCACGTCATTTTCATCCGCGTGATCCAGAATGGGTCGCCAGCGTCTGGCCAATTCATCAAAGGCCGTCTCGATCAGGCCAGCGGGACGTTGTGGCCACGGATAGACATAGGGCCACGCCAGCGCGCCAGAGAACGACACATGGTTCTTGATCCCCATATTGGCCGACGCGGAGATTGCTTTCATCACCTGGTCCACGGCCCATTCCTGCCGCGCTGCCGGGTTGCCATGCACCGACGGGTCGGCAAAGCCATCAAAGGCGGTGTCATAGGCCGGGTGCACGGCGACCAACTGGCCTTGCAGGTGGGTCGAGAGCTCGGTCACGTCCACACCGTTCTCCGCCGCCTGCCCCTTGAAGGTATCGCAATAGTCCTTGCTCTCTGCTGCCTTTGCCAGATCGAAAAGGCGCGCATCCCAACTGGGCACCTGCACACCTTTATAGCCACACTCCGACGCCCATTTGGTAATCGCGTCCCATGAATTGAACGGCGCTTCATCGCCTGCAAACTGCGCCAGAAACAGCGCAGGACCTTGTATGGTTTTCATGTGTTTTCCTCCCGGTCTGAAGCCACCTCAGGGTGGCATGTTTTCTTTGAGATAGACGTCGATGCGAATGCGTTCCTGTGGGGTGTTTATCGGCATGTTGTCGCTTTTGGCGCGCATCACCCGCACGGCAGACCGGACCAAATGGCCAGAGTCCTGAGAGATGACCGCGTCAAACATCCCGTTTCCCAAGGCGCGGCGCGACAGCGGTGTCAGCTCATGGGCGACAACGACAGGACGCGTGCTGGGGGCTTGGGTCGCAAAAAACCTCAGCAATCCCTCGTTCCCGGCGGCAGAAGAGTAGATACCAATAATCTCGGGTGCTTCTGCCAGCGTGCCGGGCAGCAACCGCTCAATCAAATCCGGGTCATCCCGCCCTTCGAGCGACGCAAGCACTTTGAGTTGTGGGAAATCTCGCGCCATCACCTCATCAAAGCCGAGCCGCCGCTCCAGATGATCGCGGGCCAGCATCGAGCCTGTGAGCACCAAAACAGCACCGGCGCGCGGGCCCAGGAACCGCCCCAAAAGCTGTGCTGCGGTGCGACCAGCGGCAACATTGTCGACACCAACGTAGTGATCCCGCTCAGAACTTGGGATGTCGGCGACCAAGGACACCACCGTCACGCCATTGGCCTTCAGATGCGCCACGGAATCGCGCACTGAGGGGGTTTCAGGCCCAAAAATTGCGACACCGTCCACCTTTGCGGCATCAATCGCGTCCACCGCTTCGGCCAGAGCCACAGGGTCAAAAGCCGCAACCCTGACAAAGGAAAGGCGCGTGCGCTCATGGCGCATTGCGATGGCCAGCTGTGAAATCTGTCCTTCCAGCAAGGTGAGGAATTCGTTGTCATTTGAGGGCAGGATGAAGACAAAGTTATAGATCCGCCCCCGCGCCAGATTGGCCGCTGCCGTATCACGCACATACCCCAAATCAGCAATCGCCTGATTGACCTTTTTCACGGTCTTTTCGCGCACACCGGGGCGTGCGTTCAATACCCGGTCAACCGTCGCAAGGCTGACTTCCGCGACACGGGCAATGTCGTTGATCGTGGGTGTTGGATGCAGATCGGTGTCTTGGTTCATATGGTCCTTTGGCGACTAGAGAGTTTGGGCCAGCCCTTCAAACAGGCGTGCAACGGCTTCGGCACCGGGATCGTTGTGGCCGAACAGGTTTTCCTCTGGCACATACGACGCTCGGCCTGCTTTGGCGCGGCCCATTTTTGCTGTGGCATCCGCCCCGGCGCGGGCTGCGACGGCTGCGGCGGAAATGCTCTCGGGGAGGGCTTGCAACGCAGGCTCCAGCGCGTCGATCATCGTGCGGTCGCCTTTTGAGGCACCGCCCACTTCGCTAATCCGCTCCAACCCCGTCAAGAGCGCCTTGGGCACAGGTTTACCGCCTGCGCAGGCATCGCCCGTCGCGCCAAAGAAAATGGCGAGGATCACCCCTGAAGACCCCCCCATTGTCTGGCTCAATTCATCGCCCAACGCGCGGAATAGCTGTGTCGGGTCTGCCAGCGGCAACCGATCCAGTGCACCCTTGAGCGCGCTTGCCGCTGTGGCCAGCGTCGCCCCGGTATCGCCGTCGCCAGATTTTGCATCAAGCGCGTTTAGATCGGTTTCCGCCGCGATCAGCAGGTCACAGCACTGAGTGAGCAGGGCATGGGTTTGCGGATTTGCTGAAGGGATCGGTTTGATCGGGCTGAGACCATCCGGCAAAGGACGGACCGGAGCCGCCACCACCGCGTTCATGCCCGGCCATTGCGCAGGACCAACCGCCGCGACAAGATTTGCCTCATTGTCGGCGTCCACAGGTAGGATCGAAACCGAAAACCCGTGCATGTCGAGCGATGTCATCAGGGGGGCCGGTCCGATGATGTATTTGATTTTGACCGCGCGGTCTGAGGTGGCAAGCTCATGGGCCAGCACGCTCATCTCAAGCGGTGTGGTCGAGCCGAGGTTGTTCAAAAGCGCCACATAGGACCCTTCGGTCATCTTTGGTTCCAGTTTTTCCAGCACCAGATCCATGGCATGTCGCGCACCTTCAAAGGCGACCTGCTGCACGCCGGCCTCGCCGTGAATGCCAAGACCCAGCTCCGCCATGCCCGGCGCAATCCGGTCTTCCTTGGCGGAGCCCGGTACGGTGCAGGTGTCGAGCGATTTTCCGATGGAGGCCATGGTGCCGATGGCCTTGCTCGCCGCCGCCGTTACCACTTCAAGATCAGCGCCTGAGGCCGCCAATGCGCCCGCGATCTTGTGCACAAAGAGCGTGCCTGCCACCCCGCGCGGTTGCGGCAGATCTGGCAATGCGATGTCATCATCCACAATCACCATCGAGACCTTGAGGCCGAAGGCCCGCGCACGTTCAGCCGCAAGGCCAAAGTTCAAACGATCCCCGGTGTAGTTCTTGACGATCAGCAGACAGCCTGCATCCCCTGTCACCCCCAGAATGCCTGCCAGCACCGCATCGACGGAAGGCGATGCAAAGACTTCACCGCAGACCGCAGCGGTCAGCATCCCCTCGCCCACGAAGCCCGCATGGGCAGGCTCATGCCCAGAGCCGCCACCGGAGATCAGCGCGACCTTTGATTTGTCCCAGTCGCTTCGAACGACCACCTTGATATGCGGATAGCCGTCCAGCCGCGTGAGCGCGCCGCCGGAGGTTTCCAGCAGGCCGTCGATGGCATCCGTGACCAGCGTTTCCTTGGCGTTGATGAATTGGCTCATGGCGTCCTCCTAGCGAATGCGGTTGCCGCTGGCGTCAAAGCAAAGCGGGTTTTGCGGGGAAATTTTGATATGTGCGCCCGCCTGATAGTCTCGATCGGGATCGGCAATCGTCGTAATCGCATGACCCTCAAGTACCAGATGCAGGCGCAATTGATCGCCCAGATGTTCGACCCTCTGGATCTCTGCGTCTTTGCCATCCCCCTGCCTGATATGTTCAGGCCGCAAACCGATTTGATCGGTCCCGGCAGGCACATTCCCAAAGACACCAGCAGGCAACAGATTGATACGCGGCTGACCCAGACGGCTCGCCACATAGAGCGAATCCGGGTTTTCATAAATCTCACGCGGGGTGCCGAACTGGACCAGCTTGCCCTCATCCAGCACGCCGACAGGGGTGGCCATCGTCATCGCCTCAATCTGGTCATGGGTGACATAAAGCAGCGTCGCACCAAGGCTTGCATGGATGCGTTTCAGCTCCACCCGCAGGTCTGTCCGCAGCTTGGCATCAAGGGAGCTGAGCGGTTCATCCATCAGGTAGATCGCCGGATCACGGACCAGCGCCCGTCCGATGGAAACGCGTTGCATTTCCCCGCCGGACAACTCCGTCGCCTTGTTGTTCAGCTTGTGACTGATCTGAAGCACCTCTGCGACCTCAGCCACTTTGCGGTCTATTTCTGCCTGCGGCGTTTTCAGGATCGGGGATTTCAGCGGGAAGGCCAGATTGTCGCGCACGCTGAGGTGCGGATAGAGCGAATACTGCTGAAACACCATTGCCACATCGCGTTGCGCGGGCGTCTCTCCGGCGACATTGCGGCCACCAATCCAGACCTCGCCCTGATCCTCTTTCTCAAGCCCTGAAATCAGGCGCAAGGTGGTCGTCTTGCCCGCCCCGGTAGGCCCCAGCAACACGACAAACGCCCCGTCAGGGATGGTCATGGAAATATCCTGAACGCCGATGTCTGACCCGTAAGACTTGGACAGGTTCTTGAGAACGACCTCAGCCATGAGACAGCACCCCTTCGTTGAGTTCGGAGCGCAAGGCGAGGCCGCTGGCTTCGTCAAACAGGGTAATCTTGGGGGCCTCGAAACCAAGGCCCACCTTTTCTCCGACCCGAGCCACCTGCGCACTGTCGATCCGCGCCTTCAGCTCTCCGTTCGGGGTGTCGAGCGTGATGATCTGCGTGGTGCCCAGATATTCCGTCGCGATCACCTCACCGCGGTAGGCACCATCGTCGCTAAGGCTGATGTGCTCTGGCCTGACGCCAAAGACCATGCTGCCACTGGCGCCCTGCCGTTGTTGAGGCACAGCGTGGAGTTGACCGCCAAGCGCCACCGAGGTGGCCCCTTCCCCGACACTGCCGTCAAACCGCAGGAAGTTCATCGAAGGTGAACCGATGAAGTCAGCGACGAACATGGTGGCGGGCTTGTCGTAGATCTCTTGCGGGGTGCCGAATAGTTCGACCACGGCGTTGTTCATCACAACGATCTTGTCGCCCATCTGCATTGCCTCAAGCTGATCGTGGGTGACATAGACGGTGGTGGCATTCATGCGGTCATGCAGGGCGCGCAACTCTTCGGCCATGTGCTCGCGAAATTCCGCATCCAGCGCGCCCAAAGGTTCGTCCATCATAAAGGCCTTGGGGTCGCGCACGATGGCCCGGCCAAGGGCAACGCGCTGTCGGTCGCCGCCTGACAGCCCGCCCACGGGACGCTTGAGGATATCAGTGATCCCAAGGATGCCCGCAACCTCATCCACCTTGGCACGCACCTGCGCGCGCGGCATGCCTTGAGACACAAGAGGATAGCTCAGGTTTTTGTAGACGTTGAGATGCGGATAGAGCGCGAACATCTGGAAAACAAAGGCAATATCGCGCTTTGACGGGGGCAGTTGGCTGATCTCTTCCCCGTCGAGATAGATTTCACCGGAGGTTGGCAGCTCCAGCCCGGCGATCATCCGCAGAGTGGTGGTTTTGCCGCATCCCGAGGGGCCGAGCAACATGAAGAACTCGCCGTCTTCAATGGTGAAACTGCTCTCGCGGACGGCGACGAAATCACCAAATTCCTTGCGGACATTTTTGATCTGGATCTGGGCCACGGGGGTCAATCCTTAAAGTGGGACACGATGATGAACATGACGGTGCCCACCAGCGTGACGATGAAGGAATAGGTGTAGAGCCAGAGTGCAAAGGGCTGCATCAGCATGAACACCCCAAGACCGATAAGGATGGTCGCCAGCATCTCCCAGGGGCCACGTTTGAGGCGCAGCAGGCCGGTGAAAAAGTTGCTCATTTGCGCACCGCTCCGAATGTAATCCCGCGCAGCAGATGTTTGCGCAGCAAGATGGTGAAGATCATCACCGGCAGTAGGAAGATCGTGGCACCGGCTGCAACCGCTGGCCAGTCGAGCCCCCCTACGCCAATGATGGTCGGGATAAACGGCGGTGCCGTCTGAGCCGTGCCGGAGGTCAAGAGGACGGCGAAGGCGTATTCGTTCCACGCAAAGATCAGACAGAAGATCGCGGTGGAGGCGATGCCGGTGGCAGCCTGTGGCAGGACAACTTTGTAAAACGCCTGAAACCGTGTGTAGCCGTCGATCAGCGCGGCCTCCTCGTACTCTCGCGGGATTTCATCGATAAACCCCTTGAGCAGCCAGACCGCGAGCGAAATGTTCACTGCCGTATATAGCAAGATCATACCGAGGTGCGTGTCAGAGAGGCCGAGCTGGCGGTACATCAAAAAAATCGGGATCGCGACGGCGATGGGGGGCATCATGCGCGTCGAGAGGATGAAGAACAACAAGTCGTCGGCAAGGGGTATCTTGAACCGACTGAAGGCATAGGCCGCCAGTGTGCCCAGAAAAATGGACAAGAAGGTTGAGCCAAAGCCGATGATGACGGAGTTCAGAAAACGCTCACCAAACTTTGAGGGCCCCGCGATGACCATGTCATATTGGCGCACGATTTCCTCGTACCACGTCTGGGGCGGGTTCGCGGCGAGGAAGTCATCGGTTTGCCGGGTCCGTGTGGTGAAGAGGTTTACGTACCCCTCAAGTGTGGGGTCAAACACAACCTTGGGCGGATAGCTGATCGCGTCGGCGGGCGATTTGAACCCGGTCAGCATGATCCAGACAAGCGGCAGCATGGTGATCAGCGCGTAAACGATCACAAGCGTGCCTGCGAACCATTTGGAGCGTTGGCTTGGTTCAGTGACGGAGAAGCTCATGGTCGGATGCCTGTTTTTGGATGTGAGGGCGGAGGGGGGCTGTCTGCCCCCCGGCTGGCGCCTCCCCCCGAGGATATTTTGCGAGAAAAGATGCGGAGTGTGGGTGCGCGGGTCATCGTTCCTTCACCTTGTTCAGCGCCTTGACGTAGATGCTGGCCAGACCAAAGACCGTGACAAACAAGATGATCGCATAGGCCGACGCATAGCCGGTGCGCCATTTCTCAAAGGCCTCGCGTTTGAGGTTGATCGACGTCAGCTCCGTGACGGAGCCGGGTCCGCCGCCCGTGAGCTGCACCACCAGATCAAACATCTTGAAATTCTCGATCCCTCGAAACAGCACGGCAAGCATCAGGAATGGCAGTACCATCGGGATCGTAATCGTAAAGAACTGGCGCAGCTTGGACGCGCGATCCACCTCTGCCGCTTCATAGATGTAGTCAGGGATGGAGCGCAGACCTGCCAAACAGATCAGCATCACGAAAGGTGTCCACATCCAGGTGTCCACGATCACGATGGACCACGGAGCCAGATCAACAGAGCCCAGCATTTCAAAGCTGGACGGGTCTTTGCCCGTAAAAAACGCGATGATGTAGTTAAACAGACCAATCTGCGGCTGGTAGAGGAACTTCCAGAAGTTACCGACGACGGCTGGGCTGAGCATCATCGGCAGCACGATGATGGTGGTCCAAAGATCGTTGCCCTTGAACTTCTTGTTGATCAGATAGGCGAGCGTGAAGCCGATCAGCACCTGAAAGAAAATCGTCCAGAACAAGAAATGTGCCGTGGCCTGCATGTTCAGCCAGATGTCGCTGTCGGTCAGGATGCGTTCGTAGTTGCGCAGGCCGACCCACTCAGGTTCGCGGTTCAGGCGGTTTGCCTTGAAGTTTGTAAAGCTGAGCCTGATCGTCCAGATCAGCGGAAAGATATTGATCGCCAGCAACAAAAAGATCGTGGGGCCGACGAATATCCACGCGATGGCGCGGTCGCTCAGGCCTTTGATCTTGCGTGCCACGCGGGGCGGTGTGGCCTTGGCGGCAATATCGGCGGGGGTGTCGGACATGAGGCTGATCTTTCCCGTGGCGAGGCGGGGCAAAGCCCCACCTTACCTTGGTGGCAGGTGTATAGGGCGGGGCAGTGCCCCACCCTCGTTCGCTTAGAGTTTGCCTTCGTCCTCAAAGACTTCGGTCCAGTCTTCGACCAGCTTATCAAGCGCTTCCTGTGCGGTGCCCTGATCGGCGACCACATAGTCGTGCATGCGCTTTTGCATCGCCAGAAGCAGTTCGGCATAGGCCGGTTCCTGCCAGAAGTCCTGCACAGAACCCATCGCCTCAAGGAAGTCACCGGCAAATGGCGCGCTGTCTTTGAAACCCGGATCGTTCAGGACCGAGTTGTGCGCGGAGTAGCCGCCCAGATCCCACCACTTGGCCTGAACATCAGGCTGCGCAAACCACTTGATGTACTCAAGTGCGGCGTCCTGTTTGTCGGAATAGGCCACAACCGAAATGCCCTGTCCGCCCAGCGTGGAGCCCGCTTGATTTTGCGGTGGGTTCACGAAGAAATCGATCTTGTCCCCGCCGGTGTTTGGATCAGCATAAAGGCCCGGGAAGAACGCAAACCAGTTCATCGCCATCGCGACCTGGCCGGATTTGAACGCGTCGAGCGATTCACCCATGTAGGAATTGGTGTATCCCGGCGGTGTCGCAGTCTCGTAGAATTCCTTGTAGAACTCCAGCGCCTCGACAGCTTCGGCAGAGTTCACAGCGCCGTCCATATCGTACTTGCCGGGGGTGTTCTCATACTTGAACCCCCATGGATAGAGCGCAGAGGTGATCCCCAGCGTGATCCCCTCAGAGCCGCGCTCGGTAAAGATGGCGGCACCATAGACGGTCTTGCCATCAATCTCGCGACCTTGGAAAAACTGGGCGATTTCCAGCATTTCCTTTTGTGTTTTAGGCTCTCCGAGCTCGCGGCCTGTTTCCTCTTTGAAAGCCGCGCGGATGTCGTCCCGTGCGAACCAGTCCTTGCGATAGAACCAGCCGTTTGCATCCCCCATCGCAGGCAGCGCATAGTAGTTTGGCGTGCCTTTGGGCCAGGTCGAATAGGCGTAGACCGTCGCATCCGCGAAGTCGTCCATTGAGATTTTCTCAGCGTCGAAGAAATCGTTCAGCTTGACGTAGTGACCGTTTTCAGCGCCACCACCGATCCACTGACTATCGCCAATCAGCAGGTCGCACAGTTTGCCACCTGAGTTGAGCTCGTTCAGCATCCGATCGGCGAAATTGGGCCACGGAATGAACTCAAAGCTCATGTTATGGCCGGACTGGGCCTCAAACTCTTTACTCAGCTCAACCAGCGCATTCGCGGGGTCCCAAGCGGCCCAGCAGAGCGTCAGATCTTCGGCCTGCGCAGTGCTTGCAATGGATGCAGCCGCAATGCCCAAGGCGCTGGCAGATGCCAGTTTCAAATTCTTCATTGGTGTTTCCTCCCAGTGTGGAATCGCCCGCCCTCCCCGGCGGTCGAATCGTCGCAATGACAGGTATGACGCTATTTGAGGTACGCCCCTCACGTCTATAGGTTTTTTGAGGTGCGCCCCTCATTCTTTGCAAATTCGGCCCTAAGCCGTTGTTTTTATATAACTTAAACTCAACCAATATCTCGCAACGATGAAACCTCGTTCATGCCCGACCGTGGTTTCTTTCTTTTCGGTCATCCGCAGATATAGTCACGCGGCAACGCACTCATCGGCGCGCCACCACACCAAAATGAGGGGAAATCTTCAGATGTCAGCCAAGGTCGAAGCGCTCTTTCACTATCCGATCAAAGGGCTCAGCGCACAGGCGTTGGACCAGGTGACCTTGCGCCCCGGTCAAGGCTTTCCGCTGGACCGAGTGTTCGGGTTTGGCCGTCCCGGCAGCGGGTTCGATCCTGAAAACCCCCGTCCCCTGCCCAAAGGCAAGTTCGTCGTGCTGGCGCGAGATGCAGGGCTGGCGCTCTTGGATACCCGCTTTGATACGGACGCCGAGACGCTGCGCATCACGCAGGAAGGCCTCACCCGAACCCATGACCTGAGCACGGACGCAGGCTGCATTGAGGCTGCGCAGAGCATCGCAGATGCGCTTGGGTATGACGCCGACATGGTGCCGACGCTGCACAATGCGGCACCGCATCGTTTCACCGATGTCTCTGTTGTGTCGCCTGAGATGATGAACGCAATCTCTTTGATCAACATCGACAGCGTGGCCCATTTTGCGGACACCATCGGCTACCCGATCAGCCCCGCTCGGTTTCGGGGTAACATTCTGTTTTCCGGGATGCCTGCCTTTGACGAATTGAAGATGATCGGAGAGGTTTTGCGCATCGGGGATGTAGCGTTGAAACTGGTTCAACGCACCCGGCGCTGCCCTGCGACGCAGGTCAATCTGGAAACCGGTGAACGGGATATAGATGTGCCAAAAGAACTGAATGAGACATATGGGCATTCCGATATGGGCGTCTATGCAGAGGTCTTGGAAGGTGGAGTGATCATGCCCGGCGATGCGATTACCTGAATTGATCACTTTTCGAGCGCACTGATCCACATTATCAAAGCCTATGACTTTTGAACAAATTCGCACCTTCCTTTGGGTGGCGCGCCTTGGGGGCTTTCGCAAAGCGGCGGAGCGTTTGCATCTGTCGCAACCAGCGGTGTCCACCCGGATTGCCACATTGGAAGAGGAGCTGCGGGTCACGCTGTTTGAACGTGGTCCCGGCGCGTTGGTGCTGACCAAACATGGCACGCTGCTACTGTCCTATGCGGAACAAATGTTGTTCGTTGAAGAAGAGATCAAAGCCCGCGTTGCCAACCCGTCAGAGGCGGAAGGACTGTTTCGCGTCGGTGCCTCTGAGACGGTGGCGCAGGCATGGTTGCCAGAGTTCCTCAAGGCTTTCAGTGAGCGCTATCCTCGGGTGAATGTGGACCTGACAGTGGATATATCCCTGAACCTGCGGGCGGCGCTGCTGGAACGGCGGTTGGATCTGGCCTTTCTGATGGGACCGGTATCGGAATTTTCTGTTGAGAACGTGACGCTGCCGCCCTTTGATCTGCATTGGTACCGATCGACGCAAAACCCGCAGACAGATTTCAGCCTGATCCCGGTGATTTCATATTCCAGTCAGACACGTCCTTACCGCGAGCTGATGTCGGAGTTGACCCGGCGCGTCGGGCCAAAGCTGCGCGTGTTCACCTCTGCCTCCCTCTCTGCGAGCCTCAAGATGATTGCGGCGGGAATCGCCGTAGGCCCCTACCCCCGTGCGCTGGCCGAGGATTTTCTGCGCGCGGGGCAGATCACCGAATTTGACCCCGGCTTTCGCCCGCAGCCATTGGCCTTTACCGCGTCCTATCTGTCAGAGCCGCGCAGCTTTCTTGTTGCAACCAGTGCAGAAATTGCGCGTGACGTGGCGATCGAATGGGACAAATCCCACCCGAAATAACATCCATTCAATTTATCGCGGTTGATCAATAATGATAATTTGAAGAAATACATTCTGTTTGGGATGCTGGTGCCGCAACAAGGGGCTGCCTGCATGAACGACACGTCTGTCACCCATTCCGATCTCAAGAAGCGGTCCGCATCACAGGTGCGGACAGCGATCAGAAGTGGATTTTATGCAGGGCACACGGCGGGCCTTGCCGCAGGAAAGCTTCAGTGCAATCTGGCCATTCTCCCGGAGCGGTTTGCGCTGGATTTCCTGCGGTTCTGCCAACGCAACCCCAAGCCCTGCCCCTTGGTCGGGGTCGGCGACAGCGGCAATCCGATGTTACCTACACTGGGCCATGACATCGACATTCGCACCGATGTGCCGCGTTACCGGGTATTCCGTGACGGGCGGTTGGATGCGGAGGTGACGGATGTTTCCGACATCTGGCAGGACGATCTGGTGACGGTTGCCTTGGGTTGTTCATTCACCTTTGAAAACGCATTGCTGCGCGCAGGCATTCCAGTGCGCCACATTGACACCGGACGCAATGTGCCGATGTACCGCAGCAATATTGATCTGGCACCCGCGGGCCCGTTTCACGGCAAAATGGTTGTCACGATGCGGCCCATCCCCGAAGCGCAAGTTGAAGAGGCGCGCGCCATCAGCGCGAAATTCCCGCAGGCGCATGGGGCCCCTATCGCGGCCGGTGCGCCCGGAGACATTGGAATCGCAGATCTCGCAACACCTGATTGGGGCGAAGCGGTGACGATCAATCAAGGCGAAGTGCCTGTGTATTGGGCCTGCGGTGTCACGCCGCAAAACGTGCTGCTGGACGCTCAACTGCCGCTCTGCATCACCCATGCGCCGGGTCATATGCTGATCTCGGATGTGGCTGAGGATGCGGAAACAACAATTCTGAAAACATGAAAACACGACCAACAAGGAGTATCGACACATGAAAAAAGCACTTTCCATTCTGGCCGCCACCACAGCACTTGCCGCACCCGCGATGGCGGAGAACCTGTCCGTTGTCGGCAGTTGGTCCAGCCTGCCACTGCACAAGCAATATGAGGCCCCTTTCTGGGGTGAGGCGCTGCCTGCTGCTGCAGGCGGCAAGCTGACGGTGGAGCTGACGACGCACAACCAGATGAGCCTCGGGCTGGGGGATATTTATCCGCTGCTGGGTCAGGGCGTGTATGACGTGGCGATGACCGTGGCGGACTATGCCGTTGCGGATGCACCCGAGCTTGAAGGGCTAGATGTGCCGTTGCTGGCGCTGACTGCGGATGAGGCCCGTGCGATGGTGGACGCCGCACGGCCGATGGTGTCGGATATTTACCGTGACCGGTTCAACTCGCATGTTTTGGCCATCGCGCCCTACCCGCCGCAGGTTGTTTTCTGCAACCATGAGATTGCCAATCTGGGCGATCTGGAGGGTCTGAAAGTCCGCGCCTCCGGTCGGATGACTGCAAAGCTGCTGGAGGCTTTGGGGGCGGAAGGCGTAAACGTGTCCTTCTCCGAAGTGCCGGGGGCCTTGCAGAACGGGGTTGTCGATTGCGCGGTGACCGGCGCCGGGTCAGGCTATTCTGCGGGCTGGTGGGAAGTGTCCACGCACCTGCTGCCGATCCCTCTGGGAGGCTGGGATTCAGTCGTCACCGCGATGAACATGGACAAGTGGAACAGCCTTGATGATGAGACACAGACGCTGATCACTGATCAGGTCAAATCCGGCTTTGAAGACCCTGCATGGGACAGCGCACAGGATGCATTGGTCAATGACATCGCTTGCCTGACCGGCAACGGTGACTGCCCGGCGGGCGACGCCCGGTCGATGACCCTGGTTGAGGTTTCGGACGCTGATTTCACCCGCGCGCGCGACATTCTGACCGGTGAAGTGCTGCCCGCATGGGCAGAGCGCGCCGGGGGTGACTGGGCCGCGCGCTGGAACGACAGTGTTGGCAAAGTGGTTGGTGTCACCATCAACTAAAACAACAAGCCCCATGGCGTGATCCTGACCGGACCACCCCATGGAGGCATTTGATTTTGTCAGGGGGCAACAGCTACATGGAACTGCAAATGATCGCAACGCTGCGCCGCATCAACCGAGGCGTGGCCCTCGTGGTGGGTTTTGGCCTGCTTGCATGCGCAGCTTTCATCCTCGGTGACATCATCATGCGCCAGATCGGCACCTCCTTTGGCGGCACCGAAGAGATCGCGGGCTATGCGATGGCGCTGGCGACCTCATGGGGCATGGCCTTTACGTTGCTGGAGCTGGGGCATGTGCGCATTGACCTGATGCGCACCCGGTTTCAGAGCTTTGGCCGCGCGCTCTTTGACGTCTTTTCCATGATCGTGATGTCGGGTGTGATTGTAACCATCGCGATCAAGGCCTGGCCGGTGGTGTCACGCTCTCTTTCCAATGGATCGCGTGCAAACACGCCGCTTGAGACACCGCTGGCCTGGGTACAGCTGCCGTGGTTTGCCGGATGGGTCTGGTTTGCCATCGTCTCTTGCCTGACAACGCTGGCCGCACTCAGCTTGCTGGTCAAGAAACGCCATGCAGAGACAGAGAGCTTTGCCGGGGCCTTTGCAGAACAGGATACGTTGCAATGATCGGTTATGTTTCTGTCGGCCTTTTGGGGCTCTTGGCGCTGTCGATCCCAGTAGGGATTGTGCTTTTCCTGTTGGGCTTTGGCATTGATACGTTCTTCTCAAGCTTTCCGCTGACGCGGGGGTTGGGCAACATGGTCTGGTCCTCGTCAAACTCCGCCACGCTAATCGCGATCCCGTTCTTTGTGTTGCTGGGAGAGATTTTGGTACGCTCCGGCGTGGCGACACGGACCTATGCCGCATTGGACCGCTGGGTAAGCTGGCTGCCCGGTGGTTTGGTCCACGCCAATGTGGCGACCGCGACGATGTTTTCTGCCACCTCCGGCTCATCCGTGGCGACCGCGGCCACCGTCGCCACTGTCGCGATGCCACAAGCAGAAAAACTCGGGTATGATCCTAAGCTGTTTTCCGGTGCCATTGCGGCGGGCGGCACGCTGGGCATTATGATCCCGCCGTCGATCAACCTGATTGTCTATGGGTTCCTCACGCAATCCTCGATCCCGCAGCTTTTTCTGGCCGGGCTGATCCCCGGTCTGGGGCTGGCGCTGGCGTTCATTGGGGTGACAGCGATCATTTGCACGCTGCGCCCTGATCTGGGCGGCACGCGGAGGACCTTCCCCTTTCCGCAAATGCTGCGTGCGCTGATTGACCTGATCCCGATCCTGATCCTCTTTGGACTTATCGTTGGCTCCATCTATTTGGGCTGGGCCACCCCAACGGAGGCCGCAGCCGTCGGCGTCGCGGGGGCGCTGGTCATCGCACTGGCCTTTGGCGGGGTATCGTGGGACATGCTGACGCAAAGCCTCACGGGCACGGTCAAGATCACGTCGATGATCATGCTCATCGTGATTGGCGCGTCGTTTTTGAACTTCACACTGGCCTCTGCCGGGCTGGGCCGGGAATTGACCGAATTCATGACGGGGCTCGGTTTGACACCGCTCAAGACGATCCTTGTGGTTGTTGTGCTCTATATCGTGCTGGGGTTCTTTATCGAGACGCTGTCGCTGATGGTTGTGACCATTCCAATCATCGTGCCGCTGGTCGTGGCGCAGGGCTATGACGTGGTGTGGTTTGGTATTCTGATGATCGTGTTGATTGAGATGGCGCTCATTACGCCGCCTGTTGGGCTGAACCTTTATGTGGTGCAGGGCGCGCGCAAGTCTGGGTCGCTGAACGAGGTGATGCTGGGCGCGCTGCCTTATTGCCTGACGATGCTTGCGATGGCCTTTGCGCTGATCGCCTTTCCGCAGATCGCATTATTTTTGCCGCAGGCATTGCAGTAACGCGAGGGTGTCAGGCGGGCTGGCGCGCGCTATGTCCGACACATGCTGATCGTAACCCATGACACTGTGCGCAATCCTGCCATCCTCAAGGTGCGCCAATTGCCACGCAAGTTCTTTGGGCGCGTGACCGTTTGGCCCAAGGCCCCGCTGGGGTTTCGCGGGTTCATGCGGCAACTGGTGGAATTTCAGGCGGTGCGCTACATCCTGACGCTGTCGCCGCTTATCGCAATTGGTGCGCTGTGGAATGTGGCGGCGCTGCCCATTGCACAGGCCCCGATCCTGATGATCGCACTGATCTGGTGGGTTGAGATGCGTCTGCTCCGCGTGCCGGCCAAACGGCGCGCGGACCTCATTGACGCCGCAGAGGCCGCGCGGGGGCTTGATCTGCTCAAAGTACAATCCCGCGATATTCTGACCCGGATCGCCGCGCGGCGCGAGATGCGCGCGGGAGTGCTGCATCTGGTGGTGGAGCAGTCGGAGCTGTGGCATCTGCACCCGATAACATACGTCACCGTACAGTCCGAAGACGGGCCAGAGGTGCTGCGGCTGAACGAGGAGGAGCGGCACCTCATCGAAGAGCGGCTGTTTCAAGGATCGCTGAACGAGCGCTTGTTGCAGCGGATCAATCAGGCACAAAACTCCTTTTTGCGCGATACCACTTTCAATGCCAAGGCGGTTTCAGCCCATGCGCGCCTTGAAGCGGCACTCGCCTGAGCCGCTATGCCGTCATGTCGATCAACCGCCCGAAAGGCACCTCAAGCGTGCCGGGCTCGGGCACGCACCAAAACACCGGAATGCCGCGCGGCGGGGGCCCTGCCTCCCCTTCCAGATCGGTCAGCATCACAAGCGCTGCGGCATCCAACCTTTGCGCCTCTGCGATCACGGGCGCAAAGGCAGTGCCGCCGCCACGCGGCAACGCGGGCAGGTCAAACCGCGTTTCACCGGGATCAAGCTGTTGGCGGTGGCGGATGGCGTCGTCGAAAACCAACAGATGCACCTGCGCCCGCATGCGCCGCGCGATCCCTGTCACCTCTGCCCAAAACAGCGTCAAACGGGCGTCGTCGATGCTGCTGGAGGCATCGAGCCCAATCACGATACGTGGCACATCGGTGAGCGGGCGCTGGCCGGGCTGAAAACCCGGCTGCCGGGTGCCCGCGCGCAGAGCCTGCGCACTTGCGGCAATCCAACGTCGTGCAGGACGCCCGGCGTTGGGCTGGGGCAGAACAGTGACCGCTTGGGTGAGCAAACGCCGCAACAGCACCTCCCAAGGGACGCGCGGTGCGCTGATGTCCGCCAGCAGATGACCCATGCGACCAATGCCACGCCCAGCGGTGCGTCCGGCGTCCAGCGCGCGTGTCACGTGTTGTTGCCAACGTGCGGCCTGCTCTGCCTCGCCGGCCGCATCCGCCGCTCCCGGTGCCGGGTCAAGGTCTGCGTCAAAATCCTGCGAGACGGCATAGGCCTGCGCCGCCGCTTGCGCCCCGCCCTGCCCGTCCGCCGCTTTGGCCAGCGCGAAATAGAGCCGATCAACGTCCCATTCTGACAAAGCCTCAGAACCGCTGGGCGTTTCCCCCAACGCGCGAGACAAAAGTTCCGTCAGCCGCACAGCGGGCCGGGGTAGCGCATGATCGGCCTGCAAGAGCACTTCGTTCACTACGGCATCAGCGGCAAGGTTATAGAGGTCTGTATCAAAACCACCTTCAAGTCGCTGCTTGAGAGCAGCAAGCCGCGCGGGATGGCGCAGCGCGACATGCAAAATATGATGCGCGGCCAATCCCTGTTGTTCGTGCGGCATAAGGCTGGTGAAATCCGCCCCATAGGTGATCAGGTCGCCCGTGGTGCGGGTGGCTGTCCCGTCCCTATGGCGGCACCACAGCGAAAGCGCCGCGATGGCCGGGTCCGCTTCGGCGAGCGCCCGCAACGCAGGGCCTGCACGGATGCTGTGCTGGTCACTCGGCGCGCTGCTCACAACTGTGCAGCGGCGTCACGCTCTGCCGCATAGTCGGCGTAGGCTGCGGAGGTGCGAAAGGCCTCTTGCAACCCCAGACCCAGTGACTTGTCGATCAACAGCTCAAAGCCATAGGTTGTCAGTTCCCCCAAAGGCAGACTGGAAAAGGCCGCGTTCCGGCTCTTTTGCGCCAGCTGCCGTATCTCTGCCATGACATCGATCACGGGCCCAATCGTGCGCGCATCTGTCAACGTGACCAGTGCATAGACCAGCGCGGTCAGGCCGTGCAGGCTGGCGGGATACATTTCTACGCGGTCACGACCCGTGGCCTCAAGCATCGCAGTTGCCTGAACCGTGGCGGCGACGTTTTCGGCGATCAGAATGAACTCTGCCGCGGCTGCATCCCCGAGGGTGCCCGCAATCAGGACGTCGCGCAGGGATTTGTCTGGCACGGCCTTCATCAGCGTGCTCACCCGCGCCCAGGAGCGCGGCGTGCAGGCGATCATCTGTCCCTTGCGCAGAGCATCCTCAGATGTGTCCAGCATATCAGGCCGGGTGCGGATAAAAGCCGTAACCGCCGGGTGCAGATCGCGCGCGACGGCATAGCTTTCGATCCAATCTGTCGCTTCGGCCCGCAGCGACAAATGCACCAGCCGGTCCGAGAGGGCCGTGCCCATCTCATAGGCAATCGCGCCATCTTCTACGGTGTTGCCTGCCGCGACAATAAAGGTGGAGGCGGGCAAGGCATGCTGACCCACACGGCGTTCCTGCAGCAGACCATAAACCGTGGGCTGCAAGGCAGGTGCGGCCGCGGTAAGCTCATCAAGAAAGAGAATGGCAGGCGTTGCCGTGTCATCCGGCAGGTCTTCGGGAGGATACCAGATGGTGCGCTTTGTGTCGTGGTCGTAAAACGGCAGACCGCGCAGGTCCTGTGGCTCAATTGTGGTCAGGCGCAGATCAAAGAGCCGCGCACCAACCTCGCCTGCGAGTTGCTGCACAATCTCGGTTTTGCCAATGCCCGGGCGGCCATGCAACATCCACGAGGTTGTCATTTCCCCGCGGGCTTGCGCGGCAAATCCGGTCCGCAACACGTCAAGCGCACGGCCCGCTGAAATAGGTATGGTGTTGATCGACATGGTCGGCCCTCTGGGTACGGATGGAGGGTAGCTTGCCCGGCCTGCGGGGCAAGTAGGCTGCTAAAGGGTCAGCAGCCCCGCTTGCCCAAAGGCCCCCGCCTGTTGGTGAAAAAGATACACAAGCGCCATGGCAACCCCTAAGGCGGGATATCGGCCCATCCTTGGGTCACGCGTCAATCAAAAAGAGATCGCGCGGCAATTCTGATAGAATTTCGGCACCATCCGAACGCAGGATCACGATGTCTTCCAACCGCACGCCAAACCTGCCTTGCAAGTAAATCCCCGGTTCAATGGAGAATACCATGCCTTCCTCCAGGACCACTTGCGAAGTCGCCGTGATGTAGGGTGGCTCATGTATCTCAACACCCAGACCGTGACCCGTGCGGTGCACGAATGCATCCCCAAAACCCGCATCGGCAATCACGCCGCGCGCCGCATCATCCACCTCATGCGCCCGCGCCCCGGGTTTCGCGGCCTTAAGCGCGGCCTGCACGGCCGCCTCAACAACGCCGTGCGCCTCAAGGTAGCCCTGCGGTGGCGTGCCCACAAACGCCATGCGTGTCATGTCACTGGGATAACCGCCCAACCCGCCGCCGATGTCCATTACCACAGCATCGCCAGGTTTGAGCGTGCTCGCGCCGGTCTGGTGATGCGGGAACGCGCCATTCGGGCCTGCACCCACGATGGTGAACAAGGGGATCGCCCCTGCTTCCCTGAATGCATCGCGCACGATCTCTGCGACCTCTTGCTCTGCCATGCCGACGCGCATTTGGTTCCACGCGGCACGCATCGCATCATCCCCGACCAGCGCGACTTTCTTGAGGGATGCATATTCATCGGCATCCTTGCGCATCCGCAGCGCCCCCACAGAGGACGCTCCGAATTGCCGCGTGGCACCGGGCAGCGCATCCTGCACCAGACCGGCGAAATCGGCGCGCATGGTTTCATCCAGAGCGATGCTCTGCGCGTTGCCAGCCCCAAGGCTTGCGAGCAGCGTTGCAAAGGCCTCCGCCGGCCCATCCGCATCCGCCCATGTGTGAAAGGTCAGGTCCGTACCGGGACGCGCGGCCTCTGCCTCAAGCACAGGCATTAGGAATGCCGCATCCGTCGGTGTCACACAAAGCAGCAAGGGGCGTTCGTCACCATGCGGGTGCATGCCCGTCAGCCACTCCAGATGCGCGCCGGGTCCAAGCGCAAGGAGGTCGATCGACTGCGCCTTGAGGCGATTTTGGAGTGAAGAGAGGCGGGACATCTGATTTCCTTTTTCGGTTTGGAGTGCAGCCTAGCGCGGGTCAAGAGGCGAGACAACGCATCCCCCTTTACGCGCCGCGATGCATCGCTCAAAGTCCATGCGAACTGACCATCCCAAGGAGCCCCCATGGCCAATCCGCTTTATGACGCCCTCTTCGGCCAGCACATCGGAAAGCAAACTCCGTTCCTGCATCTGGCTGATGGCACAACGCTCAGCCATGCGGAATTTCTGGCACGGAGCGCGCAACTGGCCCATGCCCTGCGGGACTGCGGGTTGGAGGCGGGCGACCGCGTGGCGTTGCAGATCGAAAAATCGCCCGATGCACTGGCGCTCTATGCCGCCTGTGTGCAGGCAGGCTTTGTTTTTCTGCCGCTTAATCCCGGGTACACCGCGGCCGAAGTCAGTTACTTCGTATCCAACTCCGACGCGCGGCTGTTGATCTGCGATCCGTCCAAAGCGGAGAGCCTCGCAACCGTCGCCGCGGATGCCGACGCCGCGTTAGAGACACTGGATCCGGCAGGTGGGGGGAGCCTTGCCACCAAAGCAAGCGCGGCGGCGACCACGTTTGAGACCGTCCCGCGCGATGGCGATGATCTGGCGGCCTTCCTCTACACGTCAGGCACGACCGGGCGCTCCAAAGGGGCGATGATGACGCAGACCAATTTGTTGAGCAACGCGCGCACGCTCACCCAATTATGGCGGTTCACCGCAACAGATGTGCTGCTGCATGCGCTGCCGATCTTTCACACGCACGGGCTTTTTGTCGCGACCAATGTGATGTTGCTTTCGGGTGGTGCGATGGTGTTCATGTCAAAACTCGATGTTGATGAACTGATTGCACAGATGCCCCGCGCCACGGCGCTGATGGGGGTGCCCACGTTCTACACCCGGCTGCTGGATCATGCGGGTTTCACCAAAGAACTGGCAGCGGGCATGCGGCTTTTCATCTCCGGTTCTGCCCCACTGCTTGCGGAAACACACAAGGCGTTTGAGGCCCGCACAGGCCACCGCATTCTTGAACGCTACGGCATGACTGAAACCAACATGAACACCTCCAACCCCTATGACGGCGCGCGGCGTGCCGGTACGGTGGGTTTCCCACTCCCGGATGTGGACCTGAAAGTGACCGCTCCCGAAACCGGGGCAACATTGCCCCAGGGGGAGATCGGTGTGATCGAGGTGCGTGGCCCAAATGTGTTCAAAGGGTACTGGCAAATGCCCGAAAAAACCGCTGCTGAACTGCGCGAGGACGGTTTCTTTATCACCGGTGATCTGGGCCTGATTGACGATCAGGGTTATGTTCAGATCGTCGGGCGTGGCAAAGACCTGATCATTTCGGGCGGCTACAACATCTATCCAAAAGAGCTTGAAGTGATCCTTGATGATCAACCCGGCGTGCTTGAATCCGCCGTCATTGGCGTGCCCCATGGAGATCTGGGAGAGGCCCCGCTGGCCGTCCTTGTGGCCGCCAAAGGGGGCGCGCCAGATACAGACGCCATCCTTGAAACACTTGGCACGCACCTTGCGCGCTTCAAATGCCCGCGCAAAGTGGTGGTGGTCGACGCCCTGCCGCGCAACACCATGGGCAAAGTGCAAAAGAACGTGCTGCGCGAATCCTACGCCAAAACCTTCAAGCTATAGCGGCTGCACCGACACCAATGGGACGCGCCGTGCCTCCCTCTCTTTGGCCTTATATACCGTAGCATAACGTCGCCTGAGACGCCTCATTGGCAAGGGCGTCCCGCCGCCCCCCAAAGACGCAGGTCCGCCGCCAGCGTCAAGACGGAGCCCTCGGGTGCAGATCGGCCTCCCCCGGGGTTGAACCCCCATGCAACAAAAGGTGAGGATTGGACATGATCCACCAGATCAGCAATCTCCATCCCATCCATCCTCTCCGGGTCGCGAAACTGTGCGCATAGATCCCCACTGCCCGCCTTGTGCCACCCCAGTTCAACCGGCGGAAGCCGCCAGGCATCCTCGATATGCGGTGGGGCATGCGGCACCGCATTTGGCCGACTGCTTGTCACATGGCAGGCACGGCACGGAATGCTTTCAGCTCCAATGCGGCTTTCATCTGCCATGATCCCCATCCCGTGCACGCGATCGGGACCATATCCCAAACCGTCCCACATCGGCTCTTTGCCAGCACCTACATGACAATTGCTGCACCGCGGATGCGAGGCAACGGCATAAATCCTGTCCCAGGCGGCCACTCCCTCCTCCTGCGTGACAGTCTGGGCAGCGAGCGCCGGTGCCATCCCAGCGAAGAGCAGAGCGATGAGCGTGCGCCTCATACGAAATCCACTGTGTTCCAAAACGGCAGCTCCCGGATGCGTGTGCCCGTTGCAGCAAAGATCGCATTGCCAAGGGCCGGGGCCGCTGGCGGCACGCCCGGCTCCCCGATCCCTCTGATCTTGTCGCCGTTCTCCAGCCCGCGCACCATGATGTGCGGCGTCTGATGCAGGCGCATCCCCTCAAAGGCGTGGTAGTTGTCCTGTTCGGCCACGCCGTCGGCATAGGTGATCTCGCAGTTCATGGCATGGCCCAGCCCCCAGATCACGCCGCCCGACAATTGTGCTTCAAAATTCACCGGATCCAGGACCCGACCCACCTCAGCCGCAACAAAGACCTTGTCGATGCGGATGCCGTCGTCTGTGTCCGTGACCTCCACCACCTGTGCAGTCGGCACACCAAAGGCCAGCGTAAAGGCCAGCCCGCGCCCACGCTTTGGCCCCAGATCGCTGCCCCAGTCTGACATCTCGCCTACCGCCTCCAACACTTTGAGCGATAGGTCGTGGTTGCACAGCCGCAGGCGTTCTTCCAGCGGGTCCGCCCCCGCCGCATGGCAGAGCTCATCAAAGAATGTCTCATGCAGGAACCCATTGCCTGACGCCCCTACGGAACGCCATGAGGAGACCGGCACCATCGCCGGCACCCGATATCCCGTCACACGGTAGTTTGGAATGGCAAAGGGCTGATCCCATGCGCCCGCGACAATCGCCACGTCCGGGCCCATGGCCGGTTGCCCCAATCGGCCCAATGACGATTCAGTGACCGAAGGTGCCGCGATGCCAAGGTCAAAAGCGTCAACGGCACCGCTCAAAATGGCTCCGCGCGCGCGCGCAATGGCAAGCGGGCGCGGGAAGTCATGGGTCATGTCTTCTTCGCGGCTCCAGACCATCTTGATCGGTGTATCAGGCAATTGCACAGCAATCTCAACCGCTTGCCGGACATAATCATCCTCCAGCCGCCGCCCAAAGCTGCCCCCTGACATGAGCACATGCACATGGACCTGTTCTGCATCCAGCCCGGCCAGTTTTGCGGCCCCTTGCTGCATGAACCGCGGGATCTGGGTGCCCGTCCAAATGTCGAGCCGCCCGTCAGAGAGTTTGACCACAACACTCATCGGTTCAAGCGGCGCATGGGCGAGATAGGGGATGCGGTACTCCGCCTCCAGCACCGCATCAGCCGCTTCCAGCGCGGCGGTGACGTCACCCTCATCCTTGAACTGGCTGTCCTGCCTGTCTTCGGTGAAGGACGCGGCGACGGCTGCAAACTGTGCATCGGTATCGCCGACATAGAGCGATGGCCCCCAGTCGCATGCAACGGCCTGTGCCGCCTGAAACGCGCGCCATGTGTTGTCGGCAACGACCGCAATGCCGCCTGTAATCGGCAGCACCGCCTGCACACCGCGCATCGCTTCTGCCTCCATCGCGTCAAAACCGTTGATGCCACCGCCCAGCGCAGGGTTGGTGCGGGTTGTGGCATGGACCATACCGTCCATTTTCATATCGATGCCGTAGTCCTGCGTCCCGGTGGACTTGGCAAGGGTATCAGTCCGCATATGCTCTTTGCCAAGATGCCGCCATTTGGCGGGGTCGCGCAACGTCACGGTTTCAACCGGATCCACCTCCGCTGCTGTTGCGGCCAAATCAGTGTAGTTGATCCGGGTCCCATCCGGCAGGACCACCGCGCCCATTTCGGTCTTGAGCGATGCCGCGTCCATTCCCGTTTGCAGCGCAGCGGCTGCAATCAGGGTTTCACGGGCAACCGCCCCGGCCACCCGAAGACGGTCGTACATATCGGGCACAGTTGAAGACCCGCCCGTCAGTTGCAGACCCATCAGTTTGCCCACCACGTCCGCCGCGCCGCGCCCCGTGCGCGCCATCAGGCTTTCAGAGGTTGCAGCAATCGGCATGCCCTCAGCCGCGACCACGCCGTTGTAGTAGGCGGGATCAGGCGGACCCGGCTCAATGCGAACAGCGCCGAGGTCCACGTCGAGTTCCTCAGCGATCAGATGGGCCTGCACCGAGTATGCCCCCTGCCCCACATCAGCGCGGGGCGTGATCAACGTCACAGCCTCAGCGTCGATCTTGACGAAGGGATTGAAAGTCGCGCCCCCCGGTTCCAGCCCCGCCTCAAGCGGGTTGGCGAGATCGCGTTTGTACATGTAGGTACCAAAAGCCACCCCACCGAGGATGGCCGCAGATCCAACCAGAAAGCTGCGTCGTGCAATGGTGCGCATACGTCCCATGGTCAAACTCCCTGTAGACGCACAGCGGCGGTTTTCACCGCAGCGCGGATGCGCGGGTAGGTTCCGCAACGGCAGAGGTTCCCGCTCATCGCTGCATCAATCTGGTCGTCGGTGGGTTCCGGATTGAGATCAAGGAACGACGCGGCCTGCATCATCTGGCCTGACTGGCAGTAGCCACATTGCGCCACCTGATGTTCGGCCCATGCGGCCTGCACCGCGTGCATGGCCTCCGGTGTCCCGAGGCCTTCGATGGTGGTAATCTCGCCATCGACGTCTGCTGCAGCCAATTGGCAGCAGCGCACCGCGATACCGTCGACATGCACCGTGCAGGCCCCGCATTGCGCAATGCCGCATCCATACTTGGGCCCGGTGATGCCCAATGCGTCGCGCAGCACCCACAAAAGTGGCATGTCATCTTCGACATCAACTTCGTGATCGGTTCCGTTCACCCTGAGTTTCATGGTACTCTCCTTCGAGAATTCAACGTGCGTTGACTTATCAAATATCGCCCTGAAATCACAAGTCAACACTTGTTGACAAATATATCTGTTTGCGTAAAATCCCGCCGATGAACAAGGCCATCGCGACGCGCGAAAAACTGCTGACTGAGGCGAAGATTTTGCTGTGGGCGCGCGGGTATTCCAGCGTCTCTCTGCGTGAGATCGCGCAGCGGGCGGGTGTGGATGTGGCGCTGATTTCCCGGTACTTCGGGGGCAAGCTGGGGCTCTTTGAGGCAACGCTTGCGGGTGCGTTTGAAGTGCCCGATGTCCCTGACGAAGCGACGCTGGTTGATCTGGTCATGCAGATGTTTGCAGATGCTCCGCGCGGGGGGGAAACCCCTTCGGTGCTTCAGCTCATCCAGACCAATGCCACTGACCCCGAAGTGGGAGAGATGGTGCGCGCCGCACAATCTGATGGCATGCAGGCCAAGCTGGAAGACGTGTTGGGCGACCGCAGCCGCGCGGCTGTTTTCATGAGCGTGCTCATGGGGTTTGCAATGGCCGAAAAGACCCTGAAGCTTGAAGGTATCGCGGCCCCCGGCAGCCGCGCCTTTGACGCGCAGCTGCGGCATTTAATGGTGTCTGCGCTCGCGTTTGCGCCTGATTAAAACTCAACCACTGCCCGGATCGACTTGCCCTCATGCATCAGGTCAAAACCGTGGTTGATCTCATCCAAAGTCAGTTTGTGTGTGATCATCGGGTCGATTTCAATCTTGCCGTCCATGTACCAGTCAACAATCTTGGGCACGTCCGTGCGGCCTTTTACACCACCGAACGCAGTGCCACGCCAGACCCGGCCTGTCACAAGCTGAAACGGACGGGTTGAGATTTCGGCACCGGCAGGGGCCACGCCGATGATGATGCTCTCGCCCCACCCTTTGTGCGCGCATTCCAGCGCGTCGCGCATCACTTTGGTATTGCCTGTCGCATCAAAGGAATAGTCAGCGCCGCCCCCCGTCAGCTCAACCAGATGGCCCACCAGATCATCGCCCACTTTGGATGGGTTTACGAAGTCGGTCATGCCGAAATATTTGCCGGTCTCGGCCTTATCATCGTTGAGGTCCACACCGACAATCTGATCCGCCCCGGCAAGCCGAAGCCCCTGAATGACGTTGAGGCCAATACCGCCCAGACCGAACACAACGCAGCGCGCGCCGATTTCAACCTTGGCTGTGTTGATCACGGCACCGATGCCCGTGGTCACACCGCACCCGATGTAGCAAATCTTGTCAAACGGCGCGTCCTTGCGGACCTTGGCCAGCGCGATCTCAGGCACAACCGTGTGATTGGCGAAAGTTGAGCAGCCCATGTAGTGATGGATCGGTGTGCCATCGAGCATGGAAAACCGTGTGGTGCCATCGGGCAGTTGCCCGCGCCCTTGGGTGATGCGAATTTTCTGACAAAGGTTGGTTTTACCAGACAGGCAGTACTCGCACTCACGGCATTCCGGTGTGTAAAGCGGGATCACATGGTCACCGGGTTCCAGCGTCGTGACCCCTTCGCCAACTTCCAGCACAACGCCTGCGCCTTCGTGGCCGAGGATGGCAGGAAAAATCCCTTCGGGATCATCGCCGGAACAGGTGAACTCATCCGTATGGCACAGGCCAGTGGCCTTAATCTCCACCAACACTTCCCCGCGTTTCGGCCCTTCGAGGTTTACCTCCATGATCTCAAGTGGTTTGCCAGCTTCGACGGCGACGGCGGCACGGGTTTTCATCATGGTTTGTCCTCCTTGGGTGTTCGGCAAGCAGGTGGCCTCAGGGCACCCCCCTTGTCAATGGGTTTGCAATATGCACCTGCATCAGTCTGCGCAGCGGCTTTGCTCATAAGACCAGTACCCGCCCGCGTCCAAACACCGGTCAATCGCCAAAAACTGTGTGTTCTGAACCCACCAGACACCCGCGACAAAAACCACGGCGATGACAAAGAACAGTTTGAGTTTTGTCAGTGGCATCCGTGACCTCCTTGACCTTCATACCTCGACAGCTAGATGCGACTTATTCGCATTAAGGATTGACTTTGTTGCGAATGATTTGCATCTAGAGATCATACCGCAATCACTGACAGGAGACATGCATGTTCCGCCCCATTGCTTACGCCGCCTTTGCCAGTTTGACCTTTGTGATGGGCAGCATCCCTGCCGCAGCCGCAGACGACAAGATGAAAGTGGTCACAACCTTTACCGTATTGGCCGATATGGCGGCAAATGTTGCCGGCGACGCCGCAGAGGTGGTTTCCATCACCAAGCCGGGCGCAGAGATCCACGGGTATGAGCCGACGCCGCGCGACATTGTCCGGGCCTATGATGCGGACCTGATCCTGTGGAACGGGATGAACCTTGAGCTGTGGTTTGAGCAGTTCCTGAGCAATCTCGAAGACATTCCCGCCGCCACGTTGACCGACGGCATTGACCCGATCTCCATCGCGGCAGGCAGTTATGAGGGCAAGCCCAACCCACATGCGTGGATGGGGCTGGAGAATGCGTTGATCTACATTGACAACATCGCAACAGCGATGTCCGAGGCGGACCCCGACAATGCCGCGACATACGCGGCCAATGCGGCAGGCTACAAAGCGGAACTGAAATCAACCATCGCACCGCTGCGCGACGCGATTGCGGCGATCCCACCGGAGCAGCGGTGGCTTGTAACCTGCGAGGGGGCATTCAGCTATCTTGCGCGGGACTTCGGACTGCAGGAACTCTACCTATGGCCGATGAACGCCGATCAGGTTGGCACACCACAACAGGTGCGCGGCGTCATCGACGGGGTGCGCGCGCATGACATCCCAGTCGTTTTTTGCGAAAGCACGGTCAATGTCGCCCCTGCCAAACAGGTCGCGCGGGAAACCGGTGCCGCTTACGGTGGGGTGCTCTACGTCGATAGCCTCAGCGCGGATGATGGGCCCGTACCGACCTACCTTGATCTGTTGCGGGTCACTGCAACGACGGTGGCCAACGGGTTGACCGCCGCAACCAACTGACCGGAGCGCCTATGTTGCAACGCACCACACCCACCGCAGCTGAGCAAAGCACCGCGCAACCGGGGCTTATGGCACGCGATGTGACGGTGACATACCGCAACGGGCACACCGCCCTTTGGAACGCCAGCTTTGAAATCCCGCGCGGCACGGTGACCGCGCTGGTCGGCGTGAATGGTGCCGGCAAGTCCACGCTGTTCAAGGCGATCATGGGATTTGTGCCCGCCGCGAAGGGCGACATCTCCATCCTTGGCATGGACGTCAAAGCAGCGCTCAAACGCAATCTGGTGGCCTATGTGCCGCAATCCGAAGAAGTCGACTGGGCCTTTCCGGTGCTGGTCGAAGACGTGGTGATGATGGGCCGCTATGGCCACATGGGGTTCTTGCGCCGCCCCCGGCAGGTGGATCTTGCCGCCGTAGAAGAGGCGCTGCGCCGCGTGAACATGCAAGATTTTCGCCACCGTCAGATTGGCGAGCTGTCAGGCGGGCAACGCAAACGGGTGTTTCTGGCCCGTGCGCTGGCGCAGGATGGTCAGGTGATCCTGCTGGATGAGCCCTTCACGGGTGTGGACGTGCAAACGGAGGCGCAGATTGTGGCGCTGTTGCAGGAGCTGCGCGACGAAGGACGGGTGATGCTGGTCTCCACCCACAACCTTGGCTCTGTGCCAGAGTTTTGCGACCGCACGGTGCTGGTCAAAGGCACGGTGCTGGCCCATGGGCCGACCGAGACGACGTTCACCCGCGAGAACCTCGAAGAGGCCTTTGGCGGGGTGCTGCGCCACTTCACACTAGGCGGTGATGCGCTGCATGACGACGAAGACGCGCGCTCCGTCACGATCTTTACCGATGATGAACGCCCTCTGGTGCAATACGGCGACAAGACCCAACGCACGGATCAGAAACGCTGATGGAGGTGCTGCTGGAACCCTTTGGCTACGACTACATGACCAACGCGATGTGGGTCTCGGCGCTGGTGGGTGGGGTCTGTGCGTTTCTGTCTGCCTATCTGATGCTCAAGGGCTGGTCATTGATAGGTGACGCGCTTTCTCATTCCGTCGTGCCGGGGGTGGCGGGGGCCTATATGCTGGGCCTGCCGTTTGCTTTGGGCGCGTTCATTGCAGGCGGATTGGCTGCGGGAGCCATGCTGTTTCTGTCGGAGCGGTCAGGGCTGAAGGTCGATGTGATCATCGGGCTGATTTTCACATCCTTTTTTGGATTGGGCCTTTTCATCGTATCCATCAATCCCATGTCGATTTCCATTCAGACGATCACAATGGGCAACATTCTGGCCATCACGCCAGAGGACACGCTGCAACTGGCGCTGATTGGTTTTGTGTCGCTGGCGGTGTTGCTGGCAAAGTGGAAAGACCTGATGGTCACCTTCTTTGACGAAAACCACGCGCGCACCATTGGGCTGCGGCCTCACCTGCTCAAGGCGATATTTTTCATCCTGCTGTCCGCATGTGTCGTTGCTGCGATGCAGACGGTGGGCGCGTTTCTGGTCATCGCAATGGTGGTGACACCGGGGGCCACGGCCTATCTGTTGTGCGACCGGTTTCCACGGTTGATCGTGACTTCCGTTGTCATTGGTGCGGGAACCAGTTTTGTCGGGGCATACGCGAGCTATTTCCTCGACGGGGCGACAGGCGGGATCATCGTTGTGTTGCAAACCATGATCTTCCTTGCGGCCTTTGTGTTTGCACCCAAGCATGGCATTTTAGCGGCCAAACGCAAGGCCCGCGCCGCCTTGCTGCAGGGGCCAGAGGGCGCGTGATGGATCTTGAGACGCTCACCCTGCCCTTTCGGTTTGGCTTTATGCAGAATGCCTTTCTGATTTCAATCATCGTGTCGGTGCCCACCGCGTTGTTGTCGTGTTTTTTGGTGCTCAAAGGTTGGGCGCTGATGGGAGATGCTGTCAGCCACGCCGTGCTGCCGGGCATCGTGATCGCCTACATCTTTGGCTTTCCCCTGATCCTTGGCGCCTTTGCCGCCGGGATGACCTGTGCGGTGGCCACCGGTTATCTGGCGACGAACAGCCGTGTGAAACAGGACACGGTCATGGGGGTTGTGTTCTCGGGCATGTTTGGGCTGGGCATCGTGCTTTATGTCTCGATTGAGACCAACGCGCATCTCGATCACATCCTGTTTGGGAACATGCTGGGTGTGGATGCCGCTGAGCTTTGGACCGCGGGTCTTATCTCACTTGGTGTGGGCGGTGTTCTGGTGGTGAAGTGGCGCGACTGGCTGCTGCACAGCTTTGATCCGGCGCAGGCACAGGCTTCGGGCTTGCGTGTCGGGTGGCTGCACTACGGCATGCTGGCGGCGCTGTCGCTGACAATTGTGGCAACCCTGTCGGCGGCCGGTTTAATCCTCGCCATCGGGTTACTGATCGCACCCGGCGCGATTGCGTTTCTGCTGGTGCGCACCTTTCAGCGGATGCTTTGGGTGTCAGTGGTGGTTTGCATGGCCTCAATGCTGCTGGGCACCTATGCAAGTTTCTGGCTCGATAGCGCCCCTGCTCCGACGATCATCCTGATCCTGACGGCAGTGTTCGTGGTGGCGTTTGTTCGGCGTCAGCGGATCACACGGCAGATGTCTGCGCGGCGGGTAAACCCATAGAGCGACATGCGCCGGGCAGTGAAAGCCTCTGGGGTGGTGCTTCTTCGTTGACCGAATGGCACTTTATAGCAGCCAAACACACCCGCCCTTCACAGCAGTGCGCTTGCGTCAGACAAAGCACCAGCCAGTGAGAGGGGCTGGCGCTGCCCGGCGGCTGCATGCAGCCTTGATTTCGGGCGGGGCTCCATTACCGAGGTTACGTAAACTTCCGAAAGAGCCGGGTGCGGTCGAACATGTCCTCCAGCTCTTCCATCCGCGCTTTTGTCACCTCCCAGTCGAGGTTTTGCACCGAGGCGATCATCGTCTCAAGCAGCAGCATCGTGGTTGCCGCACTGTCCCACGCAGAAGGCACGACTATCCGGCTGGAAAAGCTGTGCGTGGCAAGCTGGTGCACGGGAGAGCGCCATTGGTCCGTGAAAAGGATAATCTCAGCCCCGCGCGCATGGGCCATTTCGGCCAGCTTGAGCGTGTTGTTCTCATACCGACGCACGTCAAAGATCACAAAAACATCGCCCTCGCCCGCGTTCAACAGATAGTGGGGCCACGAATTTGAGGTCGATTGCACATGGGTCAGGTTGGGGCGGATCACCTGCATGTGCAAAAACAGATACTCGGCCAGCGTATGGGTGATCCGCCCGCCCACGATATAGAGGTGCCGCGCCGGGTCGCCCGCCAGCGCGCAAGCGGCATCGAATGCCTTTGGGTCGATCTGGCCCAGTGTGTGTCGGATGTTGCCGATCACCGCATCCGTGAACCGGTTCAGCATGTGGCCTTCGGGGGCGGCTTCTGACCATGTGTCGTGTTTTGCAATCGGGCCGGAGGCTTTGGCACGCAATTCCTCCCGCAATTCAGCCTGAAACTCAGGGTAGCCCTTGTACCCCAGCTTTTGCACCATACGCGCCACGGTGGGCACGGAAACATCTGCGTCTTTGGCCAAGGCCGTCAGCGGGCCAAGACCGGAAGCAGGGTAATTCTCAAGGATCGACAAGGCCAGCTGCCGCTCTGCGCGGGTCAATTCATCCAGCTTGGCCTGGATGCGGTCCGAAATGGTGAGCAGTTCACCTGACATGAAGCCGTCCTTCATTTGCGCAAAAAATTATCACCAGATGCACGTGTGTGATAAATTTTTCACAATTGTGTTGACAGAATCTGCCCATGGCAAGAGTTTTGTGGCTGGGGGATGTGATGGATCAGGTGCAAAACGCAAGCAGCGACGCGGTTTTTGAGGTGACGAACCCGGCGGGGTCCTCCCCCATCGTGGTGGTTTGTGAACATGCAAGCGCCTATATGCCGCCCGCTCTGAACAACCTTGGCCTGAGCGGCGATGTGCTAACCTCCCATGCCGCATGGGATCCCGGTGCGCTTGGCGTGGCGACAGGATTGTCGCAGCGGCTGGATGCAGCTCTGGTGGCCTCGCGCATCTCAAGGCTGGTCTATGACTGCAACCGCCCACCGGGGCATCCGGGTGCAATGCCTGCCCGCAGTGAGGTTTTTGACATCCCCGGCAATGTGGACCTGAGCGCGGCCCAGCGCGAAACCCGCCATGACGCCTATTATCTGCCCTTCCGGAACGCGGTCGCGCAGACGTTGGAGGCAGCAAAATCTCCGATCCTTGTGACCATGCACAGCTTTACCCCGATCTATCACGGGCAACAACGCGAGGTTGAAATTGGGTTGTTGCATGATGCCGATACCCGGCTGGTCGACGCGATGCTGAGCTGCGCTGCCGCCCACACCGACCACGTTGTGCGCCGCAATGAGCCCTATGGGCCGCAAGATGGCGTCACACATACCGTGGCCGAACATGCCACGCCCAAGGGGCACCCCAATGTGATGCTTGAAGTGCGCAATGATCTGATCGCTACGCCCGCGGCTCAAGACCGGATGGCGGCCCAGATTGCAGGGTGGCTTACCCAAGCCATAGCGGGTGCCACATGGACGGCGTGATGCGGGGCTACATCCGCGGCGTGGACGCCGTGAACCACCGGATAGGACGGATCGCGATGTACGGGATCTTTGTCCTGATGGGCATTCTGTTGTGGTCGTCGGTCAGCAAGACGTTCTTTCTGCCGACCCTCTGGACGCTGGAAATGGCACAGTTCGTGATGGTGGGGTACTATATCCTTGGCGGGCCATATTCGATCCAGCTGGGTTCAAACGTGCGGATGGATCTGCTCTATGGGGGCTGGTCCGTGCGCCGCAAGGCGTGGTTTGACATGATCACCATTTGCTTTTTGATCTTCTATCTCTGCGTGTTGCTCTATGGCGCGGTCAGTTCCACCGCCTATTCGCTGGGCTATTGGAAAGACGCGCCGTTTTCCTACCTGTTTGGCGTGTTGATCGGCACCGAAGAAATCAACCGACTGGAGCAGTCTTCCTCAGCTTGGCGACCCTATATGTGGCCGATCAAGACAGTGATGATTGTCGGGTTCTTCCTGATGCTGCTGCAATGTCTGTCGGAGTTTTTCAAAGACGTGCTGCGGCTGCGGGGCGCGCCACTCCCCCCCCTGAGGGGTGAGAACGCCTGATGCCCTATGAGATGATCGCCACGCTCATGTTCTCGACCATGATGCTGATGCTGCTGACGGGGCAGCGGGTGTTTGGGGCCATCGGTTTTGTCGCCGTGGTCGCGGCCTTGCTGCTCTGGGGGGATAAGGGCGGCTATGACATCGGGTTTGCGGCCGCCATGAAGCTGATGAAATGGTATCCGCTTCTGACCCTGCCGATGTTCATTTTCATGGGCTACGTGCTCTCTGAATCGAAGATCGCGGATGACCTTTACAAAATGTTCCACGTCTGGATGGGCGGCCTGCGTGGCGGGCTTGCGATTGGGACGATTGGGCTGATGGTTCTGATTTCCGCGATGAACGGGCTGAGCGTGGCGGGCATGGCCATCGGGGCCACGATCGCGCTGCCGGAGCTTTTGAAGCGCGGCTATGACAAGCGGATGGTGACGGGGGTCATTCAGGCGGGGTCATCTCTGGGGATACTCGTCCCTCCTTCGGTGGTCCTCGTCCTTTATGCGATGATCGCGCGTCAGCCTGTTGGCCAGCTGTGGCTGGCCGGTGTGGTACCGGGGTTGATGATGGCGGGCATGTTCATCGCCTACATCGCCATTCGCTGCCGGTTGAATCCGTCGCTGGGCCCCACGTTGAGCATTGAGGAACGCGGCGATATTCCCCGCGCCGAAAAGCTGCGGCTGTTGCGGGCCGGCCTGCTTCCGCTGGTGATATTCGCGGTGATGATGGTGCCTTTTGTCAATGGCTGGACGTCGCTGGTGGAAAGCTCCGCCATTGGTGCGCTGGCCGCCTTTTTGGCGGCGGTGCTCAAGGGACGGATGACGCGCGAAGTCTTTGAAAATTCCGTGCGCAACACGATGGGCATCACCTGCATGTTCATGTGGATCATTCTGGCGGCACTTGCCTTTGGCGCGGTGTTTGACGGATTGGGGGCAGTGAAGGCGATTGAGAGCCTCTTTACCGAGCGGCTGAACCTCAGCCCCTGGGTGATCCTGATCCTGATGCAGCTGAGCTTTATCCTGATGGGGACGTTTCTGGATGACACCGCTATGCTGGTCATCGTGGCCCCGCTTTACGTGCCGCTGGTGGGCGCGTTGGGCTTTGATCTGGTCTGGTACGGCATTCTTTATACGATCACCTGCCAGATCGCCTATATGACGCCGCCCTTTGGCTACAACCTGTTTTTGATGCGGGCCATGGCCCCACCCGAGATTTCACTGCGCGATATCTACACCTCGATCACCCCTTTTGTGCTGGTGATGGCCTTTGCTCTGGCGATGGTGATGATCTTTCCGCAGATTGCGCTGTGGCTGCCGAATTACGTGTACGGAAAATAACCCCATAAGCCGGAGCAACCGGCATTTCATGAAGCAAGGAGAAGACCCATGACGACAAGACGTAATTTCATCCGCAACGCAGGCCTCGCCGGGGCCGCGACATTGGCAGCGCCGTCCATTGCACGGGCGCAGGAGGCGCTCAAATGGCGCTTTCAGACCTATGCCGGTGCTGCATTGGGCGAACATGTGACCAAGCCCGTGATCGACTACATCAACACGGCTGCAAACGGCGAGCTTGAGATTGAGCTTTTCTATGCCGACCAGATTGTGCCAACCGGAGAGCTGTTTCAGGCGCTGCAGCGTGGCACGATTGACGGCGTGCATTCGGACGATGATTCCATGGCATCGCCCACCCCGCTGCAACAGTTTGGCGGATATTTCCCCTTTGCGACCAAGCATATCCTCGATGTGCCAGTGCTCTTTAACCAATACGGGCTCAAGGAAATCTGGGAAGAGGAATACGCAAAGGTCGGTGTGAAATGGCTTTCTGCGGCCGGTCAGGACCCTTGTAATTTCAACACCAAAAAGGAAATCACTTCCGTGGCGGACCTTGATGGTCTCAAGCTCTATACCTTCCCCACTGCGGGCCGTTTCCTGTCAAAGTTCGGCGTGGTGCCGGTGAACATCCCTTACGAGGATGCCGAGGTTGCGGTGCAAACGGGCGAGCTTGACGGGATGGCGTGGTCCGGCATCACCGAAGACTACACCGTAGGCTGGGCCGATGTGACGGACTACTTCCTGACCAACAACATCTCAGGCGCTTGGATCGGATCATGGTTCGTGAACGAAGAACGCTGGGCCGACCTGCCCGAGCACCTCAAGGCCATTGTGATGGCCGGGACCGAAGCCGGCCATACTTATCGCAATCAATGGTACTGGGGCGGCGAAGCGGCCCTGCGCGCCAACGGGGACAAGCTTGCGCTGCGTTCTGTGCCTGCGGGTGAATGGGCCGAGGTCGAAAACGCGGCCAAGGAGTTCTGGGAGGAAGTCGCGCAAGAAGGTGAAGTGCACCAGAAGATCGTCAACATCTTCAAAGAGTACAACAGCGTGATCAATCAGGCTGGCGTGCCGTACAACTTCGAGTAAACCTGCAAACACGACATCAGGTGTCCCCGCTGCGGCGGGGGCATCTGCCCTTTGAAAAGGACCATACCCCATGACCGCGACCCTGACATTTGATGCGCTGAAAAAGGCGGTAGCCGAGGGTGAGATTGACACCGTGCTGGCCTGTTTTGTGGACATGCAGGGGCGGCTGATGGGCAAACGTTTCCACGCAGTCAATTTCTGCGAGACGTCTTTTAAGGAAACCCACTGCTGTAACTACCTGCTGGCCACCGATCTGGAGATGGCGACGCCGGAAGGCTATGCTTCCTCCTCCTGGGAAAAGGGTTATGGCGATTACATCATGGCCCCGGACCTCAGCACGATACGGCCCATGCCGTGGCTTGAGGGCACTGCGATGGTCCTTTGCGACATTCTGGATCACCACACCCATGCGTCTGTGCCCCATGACCCGCGCGCGATGCTGAAAAAACAGGTCAAGCGGCTCAAGGCTATGGGCTTTGACGCGATGATGGCGACAGAGCTGGAGTTTTTCCTCTTTGAGAAGTCCTTCGATGAAATCCGCAAAGGCGGTTACCGCGATCTGACGCCGATCAGCGGGTACAATGAGGATTACCACATCCTGCAGACCTCCAAGGAGGAGCATGTGATGCGGCCCATCCGCAATCACCTCTTTGCCGCCGGGCTGCCGATTGAAAATTCCAAGGGTGAAGCGGAAGCGGGGCAGGAAGAGCTCAACATCCGCTACGCTGACGCATTGGATTGCGCGGATCACCACACGATTGCAAAACATGGCATTAAGGAAATCGCCTGGCAGCAGGGCCATGCGGCGTCCTTCCTGCCCAAGTGGCACCACGACAAGGTGGGCAGTTCATCCCATGTGCATCAGTCGCTGTGGCAAGACGGTCAGCCCGCGTTCTACGACACATCCGCCGATCTGGGCATGTCCAAGCTGATGGGGCATTACATGGCCGGGCTGATCCATTATGCGCCGGACTACACATTTTTCCTCGCGCCATACGTCAACAGCTACAAACGCTTTGCCAAAGGCACCTTTGCGCCGACCAAAACGGTCTGGTCCGTAGACAACCGCACCGCCGGGTTCCGCCTGTGTGGTGACGGGACCAAGGGCGTACGCGTCGAATGTCGCATCGGCGGGTCGGACCTGAACCCCTACCTCGCGCAGGCGGCCATGCTGGCGGCCGGGATCAAGGGGATCGAGGATGAGATGACGCTCGCCCCGCCGACGCGCGGCGATGTTTATGAGGACGCCAAGGCGCAGGACATACCGCAAACCTTGCGCGCGGCGACTGAGACGTTGCGTGGCTCCGCCTTTCTGCGCGCCGCGATGGGGGATGATGTGATTGACCACTACACCCGTTGTGCCACATGGGAGCAGGAAGAGTTCGACCGCGTCGTCACCGACTGGGAAATCGCGCGGGGGTTTGAGCGGGCATAAGCCTGACATCCCCCCTGCCCTGACCACCACAAAAACCAAACGAAAGCCTGATCCTATGACCTTCACCGCCAACTGGTCCTACCCCACCGCCATCCGTTTCGGGGCGGGACGCATTTCTGAAATTGCGGATGCCTGCGCCGCCGCGGGCATCACAAAACCGCTGCTGATCACGGACAAAGGCCTTGCCGGGATGGAGATCACCACCCGCACGCTGGACCTGCTGGAGGACGCGGGGCTGGGCCGCGCTATGTTTGCCGACGTAGACCCCAACCCAAACGAGAAAAACGCCGAAGCCGGGGTAAAGGCGTTCAGGGACGGTGGACATGACGGCGTGGTGGCTTTTGGCGGCGGCTCCGGCCTTGATCTGGGCAAGCTGGTGGCGTTCTGGGCCGGGCAAACCCGACCGCTTTGGGATTTCGAGGACATTGGTGATTGGTGGACGCGGGCGGATGCCGATGCCATCGCGCCGATTGTTGCGGTGCCCACAACCGCTGGCACCGGGTCAGAAGTGGGCCGTGCCAGCGTGATCACTAATTCGGTGACGGAAGAGAAAAAGATCATCTTTCACCCCAAATTCCTGCCTTCGGTAGTGATCTGTGATCCGGAACTGACGATGGGCATGCCGCCTTTCATCACCGCAGGCACGGGGTTGGACGCCTTTGCCCACTGCGTTGAGGCTTTCTGCTCGCCGCATTATCACCCGATGTCACAGGGCATGGCGCTGGAGGGGATGCGGCTGGTCAAGGAGTACCTGCCGCGCGCCTATGCGGATGGCTCAGACATTGAGGCGCGGGCGCATATGATGTCGGCAGCAGCGATGGGGGCCACCGCGTTTCAGAAAGGTCTGGGGGCCATTCATGCGCTCTCCCATCCTATCGGTGCGATGCACCACACGCACCACGGCACAACCAACGCGGTTTGCATGCCTGCAGTGCTCCAATTCAACAAACCCAAGATCCGCAGCAAGCTCGCGCGGGCGGCGAATTACCTGAGCATACAGCGCGGATTTGACGGGTTTTGCGCTTTTGTGGATGAGTTGAACGCGTCGCTTGGCATTCCGAAAACGCTGACTGAATTGGGGGTGGAGAACCCCGATATTGATCGCATTGTCGCGGGCGCGCTGAGTGATCCGAGCACGGGCGGCAATCCCGTTGAGATGACTGAGCAAAACACCCGCGCTTTGCTCATGGCCTGTCTGTAATGCAGGCACCCCCACCATTTCTGGCGGGGATGTTGTACTCATTTTACTCGCTACGGGTCACGTCAACCAGTGCTATGCCACGGCGAAGGGATCATCGACGATGCCGACCAGCTGCACCGTGACTTCCTGACCGCCTGTTGCAGCGCTCGCGAAGCCATTGATCAGGTCCTGCGCAGTTTGCAGGGTCTCTGCGGCATTGTCGCGCTCATAGGCGTCCATGGCAGAATCCGCATTCGTCGCATTAGTCAGACCGTTGATCAGCGCATAAGACACACCAATGTCAGCTTTGTCTTCGATGGTGCGCACGTCCGCGGCGGCGGCGTCATTGGCCCGTGCGCCCGCAATCAGCTCCAGCATGAATTCCGCACGCGACACACCTTCGCTTTCCAACGCTTCGATCCAGAATGCGCGGCCCTCTGCATCGGCCGTTCGCTCCAGCACGTGGCTGTAGGCCAGATCGACAAATTCCGCAGCCGTCAGTGTATCGGGCAGCTTTGCCTGAGTTTCCGGTTGCTGGAAAAAGAGTTCTGCCACCTCGCGCAATGACACACCCTCATCAAGTGCATTGGCCCAGAAGAGCAAGCCAAAGGCATCCGGCGCGCGATCAAAGTAGGCGACGTAAAGCTCGGTCAGGGTCTCTAGTTGTGCGCCAGAGACGTTTGCAGCCCCCTGCAGCACGCCTAGATCAATCTTGCCATCCGCGACAAAGGAACTGCCATCGCGAAACTCAAGAAACTCCACAGTGTTGAGCGTATCGGTACCGGTGCCTGCGGGGCCCGTATCCTGCACGGTGACCGTCTGGCCCGCGATCTGGATCGCATAATCATTGAGGTCACCGGCGAATTTTGCCGTGTCCACGCCCGCACCACCAACGATCACGTCATTGCCGGCACCACCTGTCACGTCATCATCGCCGCCGCCTGCGGAGACAAAATCATTGTCGTCACCAACGTCGATCATGTTGTCCATGTCATCCGCGATGATGAAATCCACGTCATCCGCGCCGTTGGTGGGCAGAATATCAATCGGGATCAGCACACCGTCGAGTGCATGAACAATGCCATTGGACGCATTGATGTTGGTTGCGATGATGTTAGGGTTCGGCAGATCTGGATCGCCGTCAACCAGCGACGCACCATCCACACCCAGATCAATGCCCGCCAGCGTTGGCAACGTGTCAGCAGCCAGCACCGCGTCGGCGTCTTTTGTCCCTGGGCTGACGTGGTAGGTCAGGATTGTGGTCAAAAGCGGGATGGGATCACTGCCCGCGCTCAGCAGCGTGAGTGCGCTGACCATGAAGGCGAACGCCCCTTCTTCATCATCGCCGCTAAAGCCGAGCGCCTGAGCCGTTGCAATAAACGCGCCGTCTGTGGGCGCAAAGACTGTCAGGTCCGCCGCTGCCGCGTCAAGCGCATCCGCAAGGCCAGCGGCTTGGACCGCCGCCAGAAGGATGTCAAAATCGCTGCTGTCATTGTCAAAGCCATCCCCGCTTGCCGCGACAATCCCGGTGATCGAGGGCGAGTTACCGGGCACATCGATGGGCAAGAGCACCGCGTCGATGGCCTGTATGATACCGTTGGACGCTGCGATGTCAGGGGTTGCAATCTGCGGGTCCGCCAGATCAGGCTCCCCATCCACAAGCGCACCGTCCGCAGGTGTGATCGAGGCGTCAGCCAGCAAAGTCGTGATGCTGTCGGCGGCTTCGATCTCTTCTTGCGTCTTGGCACCGCCGGAGACGTGATACAGCAGGATATTCGTCAAGAGCGGGATCGGATCACCGCCGCCCAGATCGGTAAGGGCCGCGACAATCGCATCAAAGACCGCGTCTTCGTCGGTTGCATCGCCCTCAAAGCCAAGGTTCTGCGCAAGAGCAGTAAACGCCGCATCCGTGGGCGCAAAAACGGTGATATCCTCAGCTTCTTGCACGGTGGTCACAAGGTCCCCGGCAACCAGCGCCTTGACCAGCAAATTGAAGTCGTCGGAATTTGACGCGATCTCAACAATGTTTGGCGGCGGTGTGTTGCCCGGCACGTCGATGGGCAGCAGGACAGCGTCGATGGCCTGAATGATGCCGTTGTCGGCCATAATGTCCGGGGTCGCAATGCGCGGGTCTGAGAGGTCCGGCTCTCCGTCGCCCAATGCACCGTCCGCAGGCATGATTGTCGCGTCCGCCAGGAGCGTCTCAATCGACGTAGACGCCTCAATCTCAGCCTGCGTCTGAACGCCAACAGAAACATGATAGAGCAAAATATCGGTCAAAAGCGGAATGGGGTCCCCATTGCCAAGATCGGTGAGCGCGCCGACGATAGCGTCAAAAACCGCGCCTTCATCTGATGCGTCGCCGTCAAAACCCAGGCTTTGGGCCAAAGCGGTGAAGGCGGCATCGGTCGGCGCAAAAACGGTAATGCCGTCTGCATCCTGAACCGTTGTGACAAGGTTTGCAGCGCTGAGCGCCCGGACCAGCAGGTTGAAGTCTTCCGAGCCGGATGCGATCTCGACAATGTTCATAGGTGTCTCCCTTTTGGATTGTCAAAGCAATACGCAGAGCCCCCCCCTCCCGGTTCAGATTTATTTTCGTTTTTTTCGCAGCGAGCGCTGCGGGTAGCGGAATTTACCTGTTTTTAGTGTGGCTTAGTGGCAGCGCACATCTCACAACCCTTGGCGCAATTGAACAGCGTAGTCTGTCCTGTTCGTCACAGTTACCAACCGGGTCTCGGCCAAAACCGGTTCAGTGGACTATGATCTTTTGTCGCGACCACCTTGCGAGAGCAGCTTATGCACCGCACAAGCTCCGCTGGTCATCTTGAGTACGCGCCCCCAGACGATTAGGGTCAGGACCCATTGATTTTCTCCATGCGTCGTGATTCACGGGTCGAAAATCGAGCGGTGATATGAGCGACCTTTTCTGGCTGAATGACGTGCAGATGGCACGTCTGGCTCCCTATTTTCCCAAGTCTCATGGCAA